>DGOW01000057.1:784-14613 GCA_002390225.1 Gemmatimonadales bacterium UBA4456
CTCTCCGTTCTGGCTGCTGCTGGGCGCGACCTACCTCAGCCACACCACCGCGACTGCGTCTTTAGCGCTGCTCGCCGCGTCATGTATCGCGTCACGGGACGCCTCCACGAGGTCATCGGCCATGCTCTGGGCGCTCGCGGCCGGTGCAGCGGCTGGTGGTGCCGTCTCCTCACGACCCTGGGTGGGTCTGGTGTGCGGCACGACCCTGATCGCAGTCGTGTGGGGGGCTGAGTTCATGAAGCGGCAAGATACCCCCGGATGGGTCTCACGGCTTGCAGGTCTCTTACTCGGTGGGACACCCTTTGCCGCCCTTCTTTTCTGGTGGAACTCGTTGCTCTTCGGTCATCCGCTGCGGCTCGGCTACTCTGCCGCATTCGGTCCGGCGCACTCCCTAGGATTCCATGTGGATCCGTGGGGCAACCGTTACGGTGTGCTGGAGGCGCTGGGCTATACAGGAGCCGACCTCCTCCAGCTGGGTGTGAGACTGATCGAGTCTCCGCTGCCGGTGACACTTCTGGTCGCGGGGGCTTTGCTCTTCGCGCCCCGGCAGATGCGGGGACGCCTTCAGTTGCCTGGGCTGTGGGCGGCGTCCGTGATTGTGGCCAACGCTCTGTACTGGCATCACGGTATTCACTTCGGCCCTCGGATGACCTACGAGTCGATCCCCGGGTGGATGGGCCTCATCGCCATCGCATCCACGACGGCGTTCAAGGCCGGAGACGGATCAGGCCCGCGGTTTGCCCGGTGGGCCGTCGGGATGACACTGACAGCTGGTCTGGTGCTGGGTATATCGACGCTGACCTCAGCCATGAGTCCAAAGAGTTCGGATTTGTCTCAGGATCTTGAGATACCTGCGGGCAGGCAGGGCGGCCCGCGCGTCGGAGCGACGGGAAAAACCATCATCTTCGTGCACGGCAGCTGGGCCTCCCGGGTCTCGGCCCAACTCGCCGCATCAGGTATGCGCCGGGATTCCATCGAGACCGCCCTTCGCAGGAACGACCTGTGCGAGGTCGATCGGTACGCCCGCTGGCGAGTGACGCCCAACGGCACCCCACCTTCTCTCGACTTCGACTCACGCCCCGGCTCCCCCTCGCATCTCAAGGTACAACTGCTCTCGCCCGGTAATCGGATCCGGGTGTCCCCCTCGGTCTCCCCAGATGCTCGGTGCAGGCGTGAGGCCCGCTCTGACCGGCTCGGCGTACTGGAACTCGAGGTAGTCGCCTGGCGGGCCCCTGCCCTTCCAGAGGCGAACATCGTCTACGCGCGAGACCTCGGGCCCGGAGCGAATCTGCGACTTCTGGGGGACAGCGGGAACGAGGCAGTCGTCTGGATCGATCGAGAAGGAGCGGAACCGCTCTTCATGCCGTACCGGGAGGGGATGCAACTACTCTGGGGCGGGCCAGGCGATTGATCAGTCGGCCTCGCCGCAAGCTTTCGAGTCGTTGAGATCCCTCGAGTGTCAGCGTCGATCCGGCCGGAGCACTCGCTGGACTTCGTCGACCACGGAATAGGCCGCTCCACCGAGTCGGCCTACGGGTTTGAGGTCCTCGGGAAGGATGAGTCGCGTCCCCTTCTCCGACTCCAGGCTCGGGTCGAGCCGTATGCCGATGACTTCCCCGATGACGAGTGTGTTCGGGGCTCCGCGCAAATCGACCTCCTGCTGCACCTCGCATTCCAGAACTGCGCGAGCCAGCGCTACGAAGGGAGCGTCCACGCAATCCGAATCGACGGCGGTCAGCCCGGTGAGCACGAATTCATCGACGTTTGGCGGGACGCTTGCTGAGGACTCATTCATCGGCTCAAGTAGCTCCTCCGAAACGACGTTCATGCAGAACGCTCCTCGACGCCTCAGGTTCACGAGTGAGTCTTTGAGGCCTTCCTTCTTGTGACCGATCGAAACGGCCACGAGCATCGGACTGACGGACAGGGCTCCGAAGTAGCTGTATGGGGCCAGATTCAGAATGCCGTCGTCACTCCGCGTCGACAGCCACCCGATTGGGCGCGGTACGACCAGAGAGGTCATCAGTTGGTAGCGTTCCAGAGCAGAAAGCTCCGCCGGAACTAGGTGCTCCGTGGCGCGAATCAACCGCCTTGTGGCACGTCGATAAGCTGGCCCACGAAGATACGGCTTCCCTGAATACCGTTCACGTCCCGAAGCTCGCCTACCGTGATTCCGTGCTCACGCGCAATCATCCACAGCGAGTCACCCCGCCGAACGCGGTACTCGCGCAGTTCGGGCACGCCGTCTGAGCGTGCGAGCAGGGCCTGCACATACGAAGCGTACTGCTGCGGAAAGAGAGCGACGTGATAATGCCTCGGATTGCTCTCGAGCGTGGCCTCGAGCACCCCCTGCCGCTCGAGGCTCGACAGAACACCCTGTAGCCATTCGCGGCACGCCCGGTTCCAGCTGTAACGGAGGTCGAGCGCCATGCCGGTGGGATGTACTGAGCGATCCGAGGCGTTTCGCGGCTGACGCGTCGTCGGACGTGTCAGACTCGTGACGACAAGCTGCTCCCCACATGCCTGGCGATACTGCCGACCCAGACGCTTCGCGAAGAGATCTACCTCGGGCCGGGCGTAGGGATAGCGCACGTCGTTCTTAACGATGAAGTCGCGGGTCGATTCGACTCGAACCAGCCACCCCTGATCCACGAAATGACGGACGCGTTCAGGCGTGTCGATAAACGTGAAGTCATGCTGACGAGCGACACTGACCTGGCGGTCCATAGACGCACGCGAGCCCCTCAGCGTCTGCGCGTCTGCCGACAGCGTTGAAAACGCAGTGACGGCGAACACGGCGAAGCCGAGAAGTAACGTTCGAAAGGACCGGGCGTGAGCCCGTTCCGTGAGCATCCGTTCGAGGTTCAGAAGGAAAGTTCGCGGGCTAAGGGTGAGGATTTCTTAAAGTACTAAACGGATGTTTTCGTCTGCACAAGGATCATGGTCCTAACGCCACGCCAGACCTGTTACCTCTCACAGCCTGAGTGACTCTGAGACCCACCGCGCAATCATCGAACCTCCCATGAAGAAGGGGCGACTCCTCACAGAGCCGCCCCTCCATCACGCCTTACCTGCCCCGGATACCGGGTCAGGCGCCCCTGGCAGCATCGTAGCGGGCCGCCACACGATCCCAGTTCACCACGTTCCAGAAGGCTCCGAGGTAGTCGGGCCGACGGTTCTGATAGTGCAGGTAATACGCGTGCTCCCACACATCCACGCCCAGAATCGGCGTAAGCCCATGCATGTGCGGGCTGTCCTGGTTCGCAGTGGCGACCACCGAGACCGTCCCAGACGCATCAGAGCAGAGCCAGCCCCACCCGGAGCCGAACTGCGCACCAGCCGCCGACTGGAAGCGGGCCTTGAACTCATCGTAGGAGCCACACGCAGCATCGATCGCGGCTGCGAGATCGCCAGAGGGAGCATCTGCCCCTCCCGGAGTCATCACGTCCCAGAAGAGCGCATGGTTGATGAAGCCGCCACCATTGTTGCGGACAGCGCCGCGAATTGTTTCTGGCAGGGCATCAAGATCGGAAACGAGTCCGATCGCTGATTTGCCGTGCAGGTCTGTATGCCCTTCGAGGGCAGCGTTCAACTTGCTGGTGTACCCGGCGTGATGCTTGCCATGGTGGATCGACATGGTTCGCGCGTCGATATGGGGCTCGAGCGCGTCGTGCTCATAGCCGAGGTCAGGAAGCTGGAAAGGGTAAGCCATCGTTGCCGGACTCCTTGGCGTGAATTCGGTGGTGAAACTGGTTCCGCAGGATCGTGCCCGGCTCGCAGTCGTCGCGCTACCTTCACTGAGGTCGGCCAGGCCTTGGAAACTACCGACCCTGTCCGGGTCAGCAAACCTCAGAGAAGCCGCGCACCGGTGTCAGAATCACCACAACCCAGACGGATTCTGCTCGTTGACTGCGACGCGTTCTTTGTCCAAGTCGCTCGTCTCGAAGACCCGGAGGGTGTAGGTAAGGCACCACTTCTGATCGTGGGGGGATCACCATCGGGGCGTGGTGTCGTCACCTCCGCATCGTATGAGACTCGAGCGTACGGTGTCCGCTCCGCGATGCCGACCTCCCAAGCCTTGCGACTCTGCCCTGACGCGACCGTCGTCGGTGTTCCGAGAGACTCGGTCACTCGCCGAAGCAAAGAGGTCCAAACCGTGCTCAAGGAGCTCTCTCCCGTTGTCCAGGCCGCCTCGGTCGATGAGTTCTACCTCGACCTGACGGGTACGGAGCGCCTCTTCGCGTCGGAGACTCTCGAGGAGACGGCATGGCGCATGCGTGGCGAAGTACTCGAGCGCACTCGTATCTCGGTCTCGTTCGGTGGCGGTACCCGACGCGTCATCGCGAAGCTGGCTGCGACGAAGGCCAAACCCGCGGGTGTCCACATCGTGGCACCGGGTAGTGAACAGGACTTCCTCGATCCCCTCCCCCTCTCTGAACTGCCAGGTGTCGGGCCCACACTCGTCGAAGAGCTGAGCAAGAAAGGTCTGGTGACCGTCGCTGACGCCCGAGTCGTGCAGCAGGAGTGGCTCGAGCGTTGGTTCGGACCGAGACGGGGTGAGTGGCTCCACCGCCGACTCCACGGTATCGATCGAAGTCACGTCGACCCTCACCAGCACAGGAAGTCGATCTCGTCTGAGCGCACCTTCTTCGAGGACCTCGATCGCATGGAAGACCTCGATCATCGACTTCTCGAACTCGCAACCTCCGTCGGTTCCACGCTTCGGAAGAAGGGAATCAGAGCTCGAACAATCACGGTCAAGCTAAGGGACCATGACTTCAACACCCGCCAACACAGCCGCACGCTTCCGGAGCCTGTGGAGTCGAACCAGGCAATCATCGAGGTAGCCCGATCGCTTCTCCGAGAACTGCGCGCGGACCGCCATGTGCCAGCCAGACTTCTCGGTGTCGGCCTGTCCGGACTCGTCCAGCCCGACCAGAGCGCCCAACTCGCACTCTTCGATGCTGCGGTCGGGCAGCAGGAGACCGATCGAGATCGAAACCTCAGTCGGGTCGTCGATCGACTCGCGGATCGGTTCGGGTATGGAACGGTCGTGCCGGGCGGCCTCGTTGGAACGCGCCCGGGTGCGCGTCAGTCAGAAGATCGGAAAGACCCACCATCCGAAGGGACGGACAAGCGTCCGTGAGCAGATAGGACATGTCGACCATCTGGCCCCTCGGACAGCTGCTGAGGGGCGTGGCCCACCCTCCCCCGCTGTCGCGTGCGCCCGGCTAAGGCGGCTGGATGGAGCCAACCATCGACCGGGCTACGACCGATGGGGAGGCACTCGAGAACGCCGGTTCTCTGGCATGATCGGGAATAATTACCGTGATGTGTCGTTCTTTCGAGGACCGGTGCCCGCGTCAACCCGGGCTGCGCCACGGCCTTGGTCAACGCGGCATGCGGTCGAAGCAAGACGCGGGCCGGCCCTGAGGGACCGACCCGCGGCTCAGATCATTCGATCCAGACCCGTTCACGGGCCTGCGGATCAGTCACCTATCGCAGCACGCTTCTTCGCGATCGTCTCATACGGCTTCCGCTCGAAGTAGCTCCGTGTCTCCTCCGCCACGACCGGCGCTAGGAAGATCAGTGCGATGAGGTTCGGCCAGATCACGATGGCGAGCGCCACGTCACCTAACGCCCAGACCACCGCCAGCGGAATCGCTGCCCCCATGAAGTGCGCGAACACGAAGAGCGCCTTGTATGGAAGGATGGCCGCCGATCCGAAGAGATAATAGGCGCACCGATCACCGTAGTAGCTCCAGGAGATCGCGGTCGAGATTCCGAAGAGGAGCACGCCGAGCACGACGATGAAGTGACCCCAGTCACCGAGAGGTGCGAGGCCCTGACGGAACGCAGCCGCAGTCACCGGGGCGCCGTTTTCGACGGCATCACCATACAACGACTCGTAGATCGTGCCGTCCTCGGCGACCGCCTCACCACGATTGGGATACACAGTCCCGCTGAAGAGCTGCGTCTGGCCCTCGTCCGTGTACAGCATGTCCACGCCCACCTCATGCCATGACACCAACGCTGCACCGACACCCGTGCTCACGTGACGACCGTTGGCGATCTCGATCGTCTCCGGGGCTGCCACGCCGCCGTAACGGTTTGGCTCCACCTCCGCCGTCCACGTGATGTCGCCACCACCCAGAGTCACCTCGGTGGGGAAGCGTTGCTCGTGCGCCCCGGTGATGATGATCACTAGACCCGTCAGTGTGCAGATGACGATCGTGTCGATGAGGGGCTCGAGAAGTGCGACCACACCCTCGGACACTGGCTCATCGGTTTTGGCTGCTGCGTGAGCAATCGGCGCAGAGCCCTGTCCAGCCTCATTCGAAAATAGCCCACGACGAACACCCCACATCAGGGTCACGACGAAGATCCCGGCCCCGATACCGGCCACCCCGGCCTGCGGGTTGAACGCCTCGAACACGATCGTAGCGAACGCGCCTGGCACACTGCCGAAGTTGATCATGAGGATCAACAGGGCGCCAAAGACATAAATCGCTGCCATGAACGGTGCGAGGAACGCCGTCACCTTACCGATTCGGCCAATACCGCCCAGGATCACTGCGGCAACGATCACGGACGTGATCGCACCCATGACGACGGTCGGGATGCCGAACGCGCTGTTCATCTGGTCGGCAACGGTGTTGGCCTGCACTGCATTCCCGGTGAAGAACGCCGTGAACGCGAGCATGACAGCGAAGAAGACCGCCATCGGCTTCCACTTCGACCCAAGACCGCGCTCGATATAGTACATGGGGCCACCCGCGACATTCCCGAACTCGTCCGTGGTCCGGTACTTCTGAGCCAGCGTCACCTCCGAGAACTTGGTCGCCATACCCAGGAAGGCCGTGACCCACATCCAGAAGAGTGCACCCGGACCACCCCAGTGAATCGCCATCGCCACGCCGGCGATGTTCCCGATACCCACCGTGGCAGACAAGGCCGTCGTGAGTGCCTGGAAATGAGAGACGTCGCCCGGGTCGTCAGGGTCGTCGTACTTCCCCGTCGTTACTCCGAAGCCGTGTCCCAGTTTGGTGATCTGCACAAAGCCGGTTCGGATCGTCAGGTAGAGCCCGGTCCCCAGGAGCAGGATGACCATGATGGCGATCTGCTCGCCACCGATGGTCGGACCGATGTTGATGACCCAGTCGTTCGCGAAGTCCACGATCGGCTGAAGAACGTTGTTGAGGAAAGACTCCATGCGTGCGCCCGTTGGTGGGTGTCAAAAGACCGCGGAATGGGGCCGCGGCCGAGGATTCAAAGCTGGGTAGAATGCCCCGGGCCATCAGCCGGGGCAAGCGACCATCGAGAGCGATTGTGAGTCACCCGGTGGTTAGCGCCCGCTCACAGAGGTGTTCGGCAACGGCTCGTGCGAGCATCTCGTGGGCCCGGTTCACAATGGCGTCGAGTGACGGAGATTCATGGAACATCTCTTCTGCCTTCTCCCTCAGTTCAGGAACGGTCGGAAGGTGCGGAAGTGACAATTCCTCCAGCCGCTCCTCGACCTGGGCACGTGCACGCCGGGCGACGTCCGCCAGGTCATCGATCGGGTGTGCCTCATCCCATGCGTCACGCACAGCCGAGGAGATTCCTTCGACATTGAACGCCCCGACGAGCTCTTCGGCCACCTTCTCGACCACCTTTCGGCCGACCGGTCGCTCTCCGCGTAGGATCGCCTCAGGGGGTGCGCGAAGATCCCAGACCAAGCGGAACCAGGACATGACCTTCAATACGTAGTAGGAGATATCGATCTCCCACCACTGAAAGCCCTGCCGGGTCGAGCTCTGATAATGGTGATGGTTGTTGTGCCAACCCTCGCCGAGCGTGATCAAAGCGAGCCAGACGTTGTTCCGGGAGTCGTCACCGGTGAGATAACGCTGAGAGCCCGAAACGTGGGCTAGCGAGTTGATAAAGAACGTACAGTGGAACAGGAGCACCGTGCTCCAGAAGAAACCGACGACCAGCATGGCCCAGCCACCGAAAGCCCAGACCGCCAGCCCCAGAAGCATGGCCGGCAAATATGTGTTTCGATCCAGCCAGACAAGCTCAGGATAACGGGTCAGATCTTTCACTGTTCCGTAATCCGGTGTCGAGTTGACCGGATTGAAGATCCAACCGAGGTGCGCGTACCAGAAGCCGTGATGTCTGGGCGAGTGGACGTCGTGCTCCGTATCGGAGTGGAGGTGGTGATGACGATGAACCGCGGCCCACCAGAGAACACCACGCTGCGCCGATGACTGCCCAAGAACGGCGATCAGAAACTGAACGACGCGACTAGTCTTGTAAGACCGGTGGCTGAAATACCGGTGGTACCCCGCCGTGATCGCCCACATGCGCAAAAGGTAGAGGACGAGGGCGAGGACCAGGGCCTTCCCCGGCACACCGGTCCAGATCGCCGTCAGGCAGACGAGGTGCGTGAAAACGAAGGGAATAGCGGACGGGTAGACGACGTCGCTATGTGGAGGATGGTCGTGAGCCAAGCCGTGCTTCCTGCGGCGAGTCGGGGTTGTTCGGGGAGGACGAAAGCTACCACCCCACACCCCTTGAACAACCGACTCACAATCGTATCTTCATATCCGGATCTATGAATACATCTACCTCAGCCCCGATTCTCGAGTGCCTCAGTGTGCTCGGCGACCAGATGCGCACGCGCATCCTCGCGCTTCTCGACGGCAGCGAATTCACGGTCAGCGAGCTCTGCGCAGTGTTACAGGCGCCTCAGCCGACGATCAGCAGACACTTGAAGACCCTCGCAACAGAGGGATGGGTCGAAGCCAGAGCTGAAGGCCGAAACCGGCATTACCACCTCAGTCCACAGCTTGACGATGCGGCGCGTTCCTTGTGGAGGATCGTGCACCACGAAGTGGGGCGCACATCCCTGTGTCGTGCAGATGGAGAGCGGGCGCGTCCGGTCCTGGAAAAACGGCGTATGCGCGCGACTGCCTTCTTCGCAGAGTCAGCAGCGGAATGGGACCGAACCAGAGCAGAGCTATTCGGTTCGGCGACAGGGCTGGCCCCTCTCCTCGCGCTGGTCGAGCCCTCATGGGTCGTCGGGGACCTCGGGTGCGGAACCGGAGCGCTCACAGCTCGTCTCGCGCCGTTCGCCCGCCGCTCAATCGGCGTAGATCGGTCCGAGGCTATGTTGGGCACCGCCAAAGCGCGGCTGGAAGACGTCGAGAACGCGGACCTGCGCTGTGGCGAACTGGAGTCGCTACCCATAGCCGACGGTGAACTGGACCTGGCGATCCTCGCACTCGTGCTGCATTACGTCGTCGATCCGCGGGCCGTGCTCGCGGAGGTGCGACGCACACTAGCGCCGGGTGGCCGCCTCCTGGTGCTGGATATGCGCCGCCACGACCGCGGCGCCGGCTTTTCCGACGCCATGGGCCATGTCTGGCCCGGATTCGAACTCGAGCGAATGGAGGCGTGGCTGGCTGACGCCCGCTTCGGCTCCATCCGCCTTCAGCCCCTCGCGCCCGACCCGGACGCGACGGGCCCCCTGCTCTTCCTTGCCTCGGCCCGTGTCTGAGGCGCCCAGTCTGTTTCACCAGCGTGACCCACTCGGCAACGACGCCGATCACCGAAAGAGGACTCATGACCAGCACTGCAGTGATGCCTGAAAAGACTACCGCGAAGACGGCAGCGATGCCGGAGAAAACCGTGACGGATAAGAAAGACGGCCTCCAGTTCAAGGTCGCTGACCTCTCCCTCGCGGAGTGGGGTCGTAATGAGATTCGCCTGGCCGAGCAGGAGATGCCCGGCCTTATGGCCGCACGTGAGGAGTACGGTCCACAACAGCCTCTCGCGGGCCTGAAGGTGGCTGGTTCGCTGCACATGACCGTTCAGACGGCTGTACTCATTGAAACCCTGGTGGATCTGGGTGCCGACGTGCGCTGGGTATCCTGCAACATCTTCTCCACTCAGGATCACGCAGCCGCCGCAGTGGTCGTGGGTCGTGGAGGGACACTCGAGAATCTCAAGGGCTCGGCAGTCTTCGCCTGGAAGGGTGAGACCTTGGAAGAATACTGGTGGTGCACGGACCAGATGCTCGAGTGGCCTGACGGGACCGGACCAGACCTGCTCGTCGATGACGGTGGGGACGCCACGCTGCTGCTCCACAAGGGTGCTGAGTACGGAACTATCGACAACGTTCCAGCGTTCGATGCCGACAAGGAGCCTGAGGAGTGGGGCGTCATCCTCGACCTACTCCGCCGCACGCTGACAAACGATCCGGGCCGTTTCGAGCGGCTCGTGAAAGACGTTCGCGGCGTCAGCGAAGAGACGACGACCGGGGTGCATCGTCTATACGAGATGGAGCAGGACGGCACGCTCCTCTTCCCGGCGATCAACGTCAACGACTCCGTTACCAAGTCCAAGTTCGACAACCTGTATGGCTGCCGGCACTCGGTGATTGACGGTTTGAATCGCGCGACAGATGTCATGATCTCCGGCAAGAGCGCGGTCGTCCTCGGATACGGGGACGTCGGGAAGGGGTGCGCGCAGGCCCTCAAGGCTCAGGGCGCCCGTGTCTCCATCACCGAGATCGATCCGATCTGCGCTCTTCAGGCATGCATGGAGGGGTTCACGGTGGTACGGATGGAAGACGTGCTCGGCACGGCTGACCTCTTCATCACGGCGACCGGTAACAAGGACATCATCACTGCGGAGCACATGGCCGCGATGAAGGACAAAGCGATCGTCGCGAACATCGGTCACTTCGACAACGAGATCGACATGGCTGGTCTCGAACAGGTCGACGGCATCGTGAAGACGGAGATCAAGCCGCAGTACCATGAGTGGACGTTCGAGGACGGGCACTCAGTTCTGATCCTCGCCGAGGGTCGCCTGATGAATCTGGGCTGCGCGACGGGTCATCCGAGCTTCGTGATGTCCGCGTCGTTCACTAACCAGGTGATCGCGCAGATTGAGCTTGCGCAGAACACGGACGGGTATGGCAAGAAGGTCTACGTGCTCCCGAAGCATTTGGACGAGAAGGTCGCACGCCTCCACCTCGACAAGCTGGGAGCGCGACTCACAGAGCTGTCGGACGACCAGTCGTCGTACATCAACGTGCCCAAGTACGGGCCGTACAAGCCGGAGCACTACCGGTACTAGGATCACGTGGCGGCATGATGAAGTAAGGCGTCAACGCCTGAATGTTGGAGGGGGTCGGTCGGAATCAGTCCGGCCGACCCCTTTGCGTTATGGGAGCACCAACCCGAGCACCAACCGAAGTGCGAACAGGATAATGGCCACGGTCAACACGTTCCGGATCCATGCCTGCCCCTTCAGCACCTGAAGATGCACGCCGAGCTTCGCGCCAAAAAATTGCCCGCCGGCAAGCGATAGACCCGCGGCCCAGTTGAGGTTTCCGCCTAGGGCGAAGAGCGGAATCGCGAGCCCGGTGAAGGCGAGGATGAGCGGGATCTTTACCGCGTTGCCTCGTACGAGATCGAGTCCATTCGCCGAAAGCAGCGCGAGGAAGAGGAAGCCAACCCCCGCCTGAATGAAGCCACTGTAGAACCCCAGAAGCAAGAACGCCCCTCTGAGGAACCAGCGTTTCGAGAGGTCCGGTTCCAGGATCTCGCTGTGCTCCGGCGGCGTGACCGGATGCCAGATCATCCAGGAGGCGGCGAGCACCAGGATGACCGCCAACACACCCTCGAACACTACATCACCCACCTCCATCGCAGCCCAGGCACCAAGAGCGACACCGATCACAGCCGGGGGGAGCCCGAATTTCACCCATGCGAACGGGATCAGTTTGCGGCGATGAAAGCTCGTCGTGGCCCCAATACCACCCACGAAAATTGCAATCCGGTTGGTGCCATTCGCGACCGTCGCAGGCAATCCGATGAAGATCAGGAGGGGCAAGGTCAGCAGTGACCCGCCGCCCGCGATCGAGTTGATGGTCCCGGCGACGAAGCCCGCTCCGATGAGCATCAGCGCGGTCGGCATGTCTATGGGCACAGGCACTCCAGAGCATTCAAACGGGACGCAACATCCTGACCTCTGCACCCTCGAGCGTCTACCCCCAACAGCTGCAACTTCGCAAGCCAATGGCTCGTGCTGACCTCTAACTGAATGCTCGGACCATCACCTTTCGATCCACCGAACTCCAATGTCACCGCGAAAGACAATTCTGAAAGAGCTCGACAGCGCTGGAAGCCAAACCCGCGCGTCGAAACTCCGTGGCTTCGCCACCGCTCCCGGCAAGTAACAGACGACGGCGAACCAGCTCCTGCAGGACAGGTTGCTAGAAGAGCGAAAAGATGAGAGCGGTCACATGACCATCGTCATCAACGAGCACCGTCATGCCGACGTCCGTAAGGCATTGCGGCGGATCTGGGCACACCAAGGTATCTGGGCCACCCTGGCGCTGATCGCCATTACAGTCGAAGCCGGATCCACGAACTGACGTGGGCCTTCGCACAGCCCTTCGCGTGTGAACGTGAGGGCGCTGCCCTGGCGCCGCGCGCCACAAACCAAAAAGCCAAGGACCTCTGAGGTCTATGGCTTCCTGAGTCAGACGGATTGAACCTTCACTGGGGCTTACTGCACCGCGTTCATCATGTCGAAGATCGGCAGGTACATGGCAACGATCATCCCACCGACGACAACACCGAGCACGACGATCATGATCGGCTCCAGGGCGGACAGCAGTGCGTCGACCGCCGCGTCAACCTCTTCGTCGTAGAAGTCCGCGATCTTCGTCAGCATCTCGTCCAGGCCGCCGGTCTGCTCGCCGACATTGATCATCTGAACCACCATCGGCGGAAACACGCCGGACTCCTTCAACGGAGCGGCAATCGTCTCACCACCCGCGATCGAGGCCCGCGACCCCATCACGGCATCATGAATGACGCGGTTGCCCGCAGTCTTCGCCGTGATTTCGAGTCCTTCGAGGATCGACACACCCGAGGAGACCAGCGTACCCAACGTGCGGGTGAATCGGGCCACCGCTGATTTGCGCTGGAGATCGCCCAGGACAGGCATCCCTAGTAACAGCCTATCGAGCACCAGCTGTCCATTGTCCGTCTGGTAGTACTGTCGCAAACCCACGACGAATGCGATCGCTCCGACACCGCATGCCCACCAGTACGCCTGGAGGAATTCGGACATGTTGATGACGATCTGTGTCGGGAGAGGAAGGGGGATCCCCGCCGACGCGAACATCTGCTGGAACGTCGGGATGACGAACAGCAGCAAGATCACCACGGCTCCACCAGCGACAGAGAAGATCACGCCGGGATAGATCATGGCGCCTTTGATCTTCCGAATGAGCGCATCGTTCTTTTCAAGAAACGTGGCCAAACGGAGCAGGATCGTGTCGAGGATACCGCCGGCCTCACCAGCAGCGACCATGTTCACGTACAGTTCTGTGAACACTTTCTCGTGCTTGCCCATGGCATCGGACAGCGTATGGCCTGATTCGACGTCATAAAGCACGTCGGCAATCGTCTTGCGAAGTGCCAGATTTTCCGTTTGTTCTGCGAGGATGTCCAAGCTCTGCACCAGCGGCAGACCCGAGTTGATCATCGTCGCGAACTGTCGCGTGAAGATCACGACGTCACGCGTGGAGACCCCACTCCCAAAATTGAACGAGATCTCTTTCGGCTTCTCCCGGACCGAGACCGGGATCAGCCTCTCCCGATGCAGATGAGCGAAGACCTCATTCTTACTCGAGACGTCGAGTTCACCGGTTTGTATCTCCCCGCCTGAAGCGGGCCGTGCACTGTACGAAAAGACTGGCATGAAGCGTCCTTACCTATGTCTCGTTCGGGTTACTCGCCTGGAACCGGCTCGCCAACGGCTCG
>DGOW01000050.1:0-114591 GCA_002390225.1 Gemmatimonadales bacterium UBA4456
TTGTCTTCCGAGGCTTTCAGGGACCTGTCGGCTTTTGGCACCGTTCCTGCAACACGTCAGGTGCGTCCGGGGGGGAGCCCGACTCCTCTCTCTGAATCGATGATCCGCACCACCAGAAGGGAGCTCACCACATGAGCATGCTCAACCTCAATCCGAAGCTCGGTCTGTTCGCCGCTCTCGCTCTCGCTGGCTCTGCCGGAGCGTGCAAGACGGTGAGCCCCGACGAGATGGACGCCAGCCTGTCTGCTCTTCGCGCAGAGATGCAGGGCGAGATGACAGCCGGCGACAACGAACTCCGTTCCGACATGGACGGCCGCTTCGCCGACGTCGACCGCCGCTTCGCGGCCCTCGAACAGGAACTCCAGCAGATGGAGCGGGATTTCGAGGTCTCGATCGCCCGTATCGAAGACGAGCTGCGCTTCAACGTACCCGTCTACTTCGGCTTCGATGACGCCACGGTCGAGGCAGAAGATGAAGACGTTCTCGCTCGCTTTGGTTCGGTCGCTCAGAAGTACTACCCGAACGCTCGGATCACGGTCGAGGGCTTCACCGATCCGTCCGGCGACGAGAACTACAACCTCTGGCTCGGTGAGCAGCGTGCAAATGCCGTTGCCGCGTACCTGGTCGAGGGTACGGCACTCACCGAAGACCGTGTGAAGGCGGTCAGCTACGGTGAAGACACCCGCCGCTTGGTATCAAGCGACTGGGGTCCGGGTGTCGACGGCTGGGAGAATCGTCGCGTCGTGCTCGTTATCGACCACGATGGTGTGCCGCCGATGATGACGACTGAGGAAGAGGGCCCGTCCACGGAGGGCTGATTCCGCTTCAGGGTTGAGCCGGCGAGGCCGGTTCTCCCGAACGAGGGTCGTCGGGTTCGCTCGGTGACCCTCGTTCGCGTGGGGAGTGACACGGTCTTTCCTCGAGCTTCGTAGGGGGCGATCGTACGCCGATCGTCTTACCAGCGAGGCTAGCCTTGGCCCACGTCCCTCCCTTCACGCCTGACCCGCGTCTCTTCCCCTTCGAGTCGAAGTGGTTTGAGAGCCACGCTGGAGCGGTGCACTACATTGATGAGGGTGAGGGTGACCCGATCCTGTTTCTCCACGGTAACCCGACCTGGAGTTTTCTGTACCGCGGGATCATCATCCGACTCAAGAGGAAGTACCGGTGTATTGCCGTCGACTACCCAGGCTTCGGATTGTCGGCTAGGCCCGAGAACTACGGGTACACGCCCGGTGAGCACGCCGGGATCGTTCGTGACCTGGTCCGACACCTGGACCTGTCGAACCTCACGATTATGGGTCAGGACTGGGGAGGTCCGATTGGCCTCAGAGTCGCGGTCGACGAGATCGCTCGGCTCCGGTCCCTGGTGATGGGCAATACGTGGTTCTGGCCTCTCGATTCATGGCAGGGCAAGACGTTCGCCTACGTCATGTCCATGGCGCCCATGCAGACGCGGATCCTCTCTCATAACCTCTTCGTCGAGAAAGTCATCCCGTTGGGGGTGAGGCATCCGCTGCCGGATGAGGTCCTGCACCATTACCGGGAAGCGATGCCGACGCCGAAGAGCCGGGTAGGTGCGGCAGAATTTCCGGTCCAGCTGATGAGCGCGGCCTCGTGGCTCGCCGAGCTCGAGCGCGATGTCCAGGAGGTGCTGGCCAACGCACCCGTGCTCCTGACCTGGGGCCTTCTCGATCCGATGTTCACCCGCAGGTTCATGGAGCGATTTCGTGAGGTCTTTACGCACACGGAGATCTTCCGACTCGACGCAAAGCACTACATCCAGGAAGACTCGCCGAAGGAGATTTCAGAAGCGATCGACTCCTTCCTCTCGTCGTCGGTCGGGTCGGCGGCTGTCTAGGTGACGCCCCTAGTTGTGGGAGCGGGTGGCGCGCTGGGGGCGATTGCGCGGTACTACGTATCCGAGTGGATAGGGGTCTTTGCGGGACAGTCGATGCCATGGGGGACCTTCACTGTAAACGTGTTGGGCTCGTTCGTGCTGGGCTTCCTGCTCGTGTGGCTGCAGGCGGTCGCGCCGAATGATCAGATCCGGCAGTTCGCTGCGATCGGGGTGCTCGGCTCGTTTACGACGTTCAGTACGTTCAGCTATGAGACCGTGACGCTGGTCCGAGCCGGTGAAGTGCTGCGCGCGGGTGGATACGCGCTGGGTTCGATAGTCGTCGGCGTCCTGGCGGTCATGATCGGCATAGGTCTGGCTACGGCGATCCTGGGTTCCCGCGCCTGATCAACGCCCGAGGAAGAGAGACGAAGATGAGGCGCACCGGATTGTTCGTTCTAGCTGTGGCTTCGGCCCTCACCGCCTGCGCAGACGGAGAGGACAACGCACCCGCCGTGACGCCACAGGCCGCTGACCCATTCGCCATGGAGGTCGGCGACTGCTTCGACGACACCCAGATGGGTGTGAACGAGGTTACAGAGGTTCCTGGCCTGCCCTGCTCGACGCCGCACGATAACGAGGTATACGCCCTCTTCGATCTCCCTGCTGGTCCGTTTCCGGGTGACGAACAGGTCGATGAATCGTCCAGCCTCGGATGCTACGAGCGCTTCGAGGCCGCCATCGGCATGACGTACGAGGAGTCGATCATCGACTTTATCGCGATGTATCCGACCGAGGACTCGTGGAATCGCATCAATGACCGTGAAGTGGTCTGTATTGCGTTTCACATGGAGTACGAAAAGCTGACCGAGTCGGTACTGGGCAGCGGTCGCTGATACGCGGGGCGATCGGAGAGTCGGAATGACGCACACCCGGACTCGTGGTCCGGGTCCCGATGGTCGCAGCAGGACTCGAACCTGCGACATCTACGATGTGAACGTAGCGCTCTACCAGCTGAGCTATGCGACCTCTGAAACGGCTGAGATCCGGGCGAATAGCCCAAACCTCAGCCGTGATACCCCTACGGGGACTCGAACCCCGGTCTCCGCCGTGAGAGGGCGATATCCTAGGCCACTAGACGATAGGGGCATGCAAAGTCCTCCTTTTCAGGAGGGGCAAAATAGTAAACGAGGTGCAAGGGTGGCTCAACCCCTCTCAACGTTTTTGGAAACAGATGTGTCGTGGGAGATGCAGGGGCAGGCGATTGTGGTGATCGATCGAGTGTCGAGAGCCGTCCTGAATGGTCCGATCAGACGGAGTCGAGGGATGCAGGTGGCGGAGAAGATGACGAAACTCAACCCGGAGTCCGTTCGCGGCTGGATGAGCGATCGCAAGGGTTGGAAACGGCGGTCGAACCGGCTAACGAAGGAGTTCGTGTTCAAGAAATTCCGTGACTCGATTGTCTTCGTGAATCGAGTGGCGACGATTGCCGACAGCCGTAAGCATCACCCTGACATCGACCTGCGAGGCGGGACGGTCACGTTGACCCTTTCGACCGAGGCGGTCGGGGGGATCAGCGAGAAGGATCTCGATCTCGCCGAGCAAATCGACTTTGCCACCTCCTGGAACAAGGGCATCTGATCCCGGAGTGGTAAGCACGAACGGACACGGAATACGGAATTCGGGAAGCGTAGCTGATACCTCCTCAACCGGACTGGTCTGAAGATGTGACCGCCAGTACGTCGTTGAGGTCTTGAACGAAAAAGTCCGGTTGCTCCGCTTCCAGAATACGGCGGTCGATAGGTCCCCAACCCACGGCCGCCGTTTTCGTCCCTGCTAGTCGCCCGGCTCGGACGTCGTGCGGGGAGTCGCCGACGAAGAGCACAGAGCCGGGGTCATCTGAGAGGTCCAGCGCGTCGAGCGCCTTGAGGACCGGCTCGGGATGGGGCTTGGGCTGCTCGACCTGATCGCCAAAGACCACGTGCTCGATATCGTCCTGAAGACCGCACACCTCGATGGTGCGTTGGCCGATACGATGACCTTTACTCGTGACGATGCCGACACGGGTCCCGCGCTGACGTAGAGTACGGACCACTGAAACCGCCCCCGGAAAGGGGGTCACCATCTCGTCGTGAATGTTCCGCTGATAGGCCACATAGGTGTCGCGCATGGCCAAGCGCTCCGTTTCGGAACGCGCGTAGTCATAGAGCTGGATCGGTAGGGGCTTGCCCATCGATGCCAGGAACGCGTCCGTTGGTGGATCGCTGCCCAGATGCTGTCTCATGGTATAGCGGAAGCTGCGCAGGATCAGATCGAGCGTATCGGCGAGCGTTCCATCGAGGTCGAAGAGTACGCCGCGCCATGACATCACAGCTGCTCCAGGAAGCTGACCAGCAGGCTGAAAGCCTCTTCGTGTCGCAGGAGGCCAGCGTGCGTGGGGCAGCAAAGCTCGTGGTCCGGGACGCCGGGCAGGGTCGCGCTCTCACCCGGTACGATATGGGTGTCCAGGATTGTCCGGATGGTGATCGCCTCGACACCGATCGGGACCGGTTGCTCGGCGTTCAAGGAGTCGAGGAGGGGGCTTTCGGGCATCATCTCGTCACGTCCTCCACCCCAGGCCAGATACGCCGACAGGGTGCCGCGGTGCGGTGAGGCCAGGAAGACGGTCCGGCGCACGGGGTGATCCGGGCGTGTCAGGATATACCAACGCGTGGCGAGTCCGCCCATCGAATGCGCGACCATGTCGATCTCGTCTGCTCCGGTCGTTGCGAGCAACCCCTGCACTGCAGCCTCGATCTCGAGTGCGTGGTCTCGATTGCTACCGGTCGGCTCTTTGAACGTCACCGAATGCACCCGGTCGCTCGGCCATCCAGCGCCGAGCAGACGAATCCGAACCGTCGCTAGATCCCGCTCAGTGTCGAACCATCCGGGAACGAGAAGAACCGGGACCTGGGCGAAGGCAGGGAGTGGAGTCACGGTCGCGATCGCGAGCACCAGAAGCAGGACTGAGCGCCGGCACCTCATGGTGTGCGTTCCACGACATTGCCGATCGTACGGATCGCATGCTCGATCTGCTCGGGTGTCAGCGTTACCGGTGGGGTGAGTTCAAGTACGTGTCCGTGATCACCACCCGGCAGCAGGATCAGCCCCTCGGGTAGTGCGGCCTCTGCCACTCTGGCCCCTCGACCGAGGGCTGGTGTCAGACCGTCGCTTTCGACGAACTCGATGCCCAGCAGGAGGCCGAGACCGCGCACGTCGGCAACACCGGGCAGGTGACCCACACGGTCTCGCAGTCCATCCAGAAGGGTCACGCCCAGACTCCTTGCCTGTCCTGGAACGTCCGCCGACTGGATCGTGTCGAGCACGGCGGATGCGGCCGTGCACGAGAGAGGGTGACCGAGGAAGGTACTGGTGTGAATTGCCTCTCCGTCGCTGGCTGGCCACGCGTTCATGACCCGTGCGGGTGCGATACTCGCGGAGATAGGCATGCCGCCACCAAGAGCCTTGCCGACAACGACGATGTCAGGATCGAGTCCAAGCCCTGGTGAGGCGAGCGTAGCTCCACAGCGCCCCATGCCGGTCATGATCTCGTCGGCGATTACGAGGGCATCGTATTCCTTCGCGAGGCTGGACAGCTCGGCCAGGAATCCCTCGGGAGGGATCCGGGCTCCGCCCCGCGCCTGAACCGGCTCGATTATGATGGTCCCGATCGGGTCTCCGTTCGGTGCCCCGTTGATCAGCGCGGCGCGTATGGCATCGAGTGAGCGGGCTCCATCTGGTGTGGGGTCGCGGATCGGATCGGGGTACGGTGCAAACGCGACGCCACCGTACAGTCGGTCCTCGAAGTGCCAGCGGAAGTGTGCCCGGGGCGTGACGGAAAGCGATCCAGCCGTGAGGCCGTGATATGCGCCTTCGAACGCTAGCAATCCGGAGCGCCCGCTCGCCAGAGCGCCGGTCTTGAGCGCCCCTTCCACGGCCTCGGAACCACCCGTCGAGAGGATTACCCTGGCGTCGGGCCAGGGGCTGATCGCGGCGAGCTTCTCGAGAAGCTCGAGCTTCGGGGCGGGTGGGTGGATGTCGCCCATACCGTGGATCAGGGAAGCGCCCGCCTGCAGTGCTTCCTGTACGACAGGGCTGGCGTGACCGAGGAGCGCGACGCCGAATGCTGACGTCAGATCGACGAAGACGTTGCCGTCTGCGTCGACGACGTTGGCCCCAAGCGCTCTGGTCCAGAAGACAGGCCAGGAATCACTGACGTAGGTGACGTTTCGGGACTCGACCTCGTGAAGACGGGCGCCCATCGCGGCCGATTCGGGGCCAGGAGGGTGCACGCGGATCGACGGGAGATCGCGACCAGTAGGCTGCGGAGTATCCGTCATACGACGTCCGTCGGCTCAGTCCTCCGAGAGCTGGGTCTCGGCCTGCATCCCCATGGCATGGTAGCCCTTGTCCACGTGCAGTGTCTCACCTGTGATGCCTGAAGCAAGCGGTGAGCAGAGAAAGGCTGCGGCGGTGCCGACCTCCTCGGCCGTGTTCGCTTCGGGCAACGCGGCGTTCTGCTCGTAGTACTCGACCATCTTCTGGATAGTGCCGATCGCTTTGGCCGCACGGCTCGCGAGCGGGCCCGCGCTGATCGTGTTCACGCGGATGCCGAATCGGCGCCCGGCGTCGAACGCCAGGGTCCGGGTATCTCCCTCCAGCGCGGCTTTCGCGGAGCTCATTCCGCCACCGTACCCGGGAATGACCCGCTCAGCAGCGAGGTAGGACAGAGAGACGACAGAGCCACCCGGTCGCATCAATGGGCCGAACCGTTGCACCATACTCACGAGCGAATAAGCACTCGCGCTGACGGCGGCGAGGTATCCGGAACGGCTCGTATCGATGAGCGCGTTCTGGACCTCGGGACCGTTCGCTAGGGAATGCACCACGATATCGAGACAGTCGTCACCAAAATCGCTGTGGAGCGCGTCGGCGACCCCCTGGATCGTGTATCCCTCGAGGTTTACGTAGCGCTTATCCTGACGAACGTCGTCCGGAACGTCTTCGGGTGTGTCGAAGACTGCGTCGAGCGGATAGATGCGCTCGAACTCGATCTCTCCACCGCCAGGCAGTGAGATATCGAGCTTCCCGCGCTCGAGGCTCTTCGTGAAGATCCGCATGGTGGGCGGCCATGTGCCCACACACACGGACGCGCCGGCCTGTGCCAGAGCACGCACAATGGCCCACCCGTATCCCTTATCGTCGGCGATCCCGGCCACGAGCGCGCGCTTACCGGTCAGGTCAATGGAAAGCATGAACCCACTCCTCGGAGGTGAAGGCCGGGTAAGGTAGATGATCAACCGGTCTTGGCCGACCCCCTTCGACACGCGTGGTCAGCGTCCCGGCAACGTGGGGGTTCTCCATCAATCGCTTCCCTCGAGCGATCCACCGTGCTCTTCGAGTCGCACGATGAACTGATCGAAGTCCAGCACCTCGACGCCGAGCTTCTGGGCTTTGGCGAGCTTTGATCCCGCTTTATCCCCCGCGACGACGAAGGCGGTCTTCTTTGAGACCGATCCGGACGTGCGCCCACCCACCGACTGCCATGCTGTCTCCGCGACCACACGCGGTACAGGAATCGCGCCGGTGAACACAGCCGTGCCCAGGTCGGGGAGGTCCGATGCCGTGACTTCGATGGTCTGCGGCTCCACGCCGCGGGCGAGCACGGCATCGACAGCAGCCGCGTTGCGTTCGTCCGCGAAGAAGTCCGTGATCGCTTCAGACATGCGCGGCCCGATGCCGTCGATCGCTACGAGCTCGTCGATCGTGGCAGATCGGATTGCGTGGAATGAGCCGAAACGTTCTGCCAGAGTGCGGGCAACGGTCACACCGACCTCGGGGATGCCGAGGGCAATCAGGAACCGTCGGAGGTCTGGCGTGCGCGTCGCCGCGATCGCATCGACCAGAACGGAGGCCGATTTTTCACCGAAGCCTTCGAGGTCGACGAGCTGGTCTGGGGTGACGTCGAAGAGCTCCGCGAGCTGCGTCACCATGCCGCGATCCACCAGCAGGTTCGCGGTCTCGTCGCCCAGACCTTCGATGTCGAGTGCGGCGCGGGACCCGAAGTGAATGATCCGACCTTTGAGCTGAGCGCTGCAGCCGAACCGATTCGGGCAGATGGTTCTTGGTCCGTCCGGGTAGACCTCTGTGTCGCAGACCGGACACCGGTCGAGCATCTCGAAGGGCTCGGCACGCTCGTCGTGATGCTTAATGACCTCGACGACTTGCGGGATCACGTCGCCTGCTCTCTGGATTCGAACGGTGTCGCCCTCGCGCAGGTCTTTTCGTCTGAGCTCTTCCCGATTGTGGAGCGAGGCGCGCGACACTGTCACACCCCCGACAACCACCGGCCGAAGCCACGCCACGGGTGTGAGGACACCGGTTCGACCGACCTGGATATCGATCTTCTCGATGACCGTTACCTCCTGGCGGGGCGCGAACTTCAGTGCCATCGCCCAACGGGGGTGGTGTGAGGTAGCCCCCATCGCTCTTCGAGCAGCGAGATCGTCGAGCTTGATCACCACCCCGTCGATTTCGTAGTCCAGCTCGTCGCGATCGCTCTCGAACGCCGCATGGTACGCGAGCACCTCATCGACCGTTGTCACCGTCTGGATGCGTTCGGGCACGCTGAAGCCCCACTCCCGAATCGCCTCGACCCCGGCAGTGTCGGAGTCGAAGGACGTGCCGTCCACGGCGAGCACGTCATACACCAGAAGGTCGAGCTTACGGGATGCTGTCACTCGAGAGTCCAGCTGGCGGATCGATCCGGCGGCCGAGTTCCGCGGGGACGCGTACGGTTCGATGTCTGCTTCAGCCAGTCGTGCATTGAAGTCGGCGAAGTCCGAGATGTACATCAATACTTCGCCACGAAGGGATAGAAGTGCCGGTGCCGGTCGGACGTCGGTCCGAAGACGGAGCGGAACGGTTGAGATGGTCCGGATGTTCTCGGTGACACCCTCGCCCTCCTGACCATTTCCGCGAGTGACGGCTCGCGTGAGCACACCCTCCTCGTACACAAGCTCGATCGACGCTCCATCCAGCTTGGGCTCGAGGATGTATCTGGGGGTGACTCCCTCTCCTAGTGCCCGACGCACGCGCTCGTCGAAGCGGACGAAGTCCTCAGACTTCTCTGATGAATCGAGCGACAGCAGCGGGGCGACGTGCTCGACAGTCTGAAACCTGGCCTGTGGAGGAGCACCGACGCGCTTGGTCGGTGAGTCAGGGGACTCCAGAGATGGATAATGTCTCTCGAGTGCCTGGAGTCTCCGAAACAGCTCGTCGTACTCCGTGTCGCTGATCTCCGGACGTGCCTCGTGGTAGTACAGGTACGAGTGACGCCTCAGTTCAACTCGGAGGGTTTCGACCTCCTCGAGGACTTCCGCCGGGATGTCATGCGTCGTATCGGTCACGGGCGTTCAGTCAGGTGATCTTTGGGACGACTGACAATATCGCGTCTTCGTTGATGGAAGTGCACCGAACGAACGCCGCGGAGCGTCTTTCTCTCTGTAGCCCACCGTAGCGCGATCGTCGCAGCTCACTGATCTTGTCGACTCTCTGCGGAGCTCTGATGGAGTCAGCCGCCGCGCGTACGAAGGGCATCTGGAGGAATCATGAAAAGGCACTCTCCGCTGGGACAGCTCCTGGGAGCGGTCGCTGCCGTTTTGGTCTTGAGCACCGGTATCGCCGCTCAGCAGAGCGGAATGGAAGACACCAACCCTCGCCGGGCAGACGAGGGTGACGGGCCTCACGAGCGTCTGATCCTGAGGGGTGGGACGTACATCGATGGGGCGGGCAGCCCTCCTCTGGGCCCGGTCGACATCGTTGTGGAGAACGACCGAATCGTGGAGATCCGGGCCGTCGGCTTCCCGATGGCCCCGATCAATCAGGAGCGCCGCCCCGGTGGCGCGACGCAGGAGATCGACGTCTCGGGCATGTACATCCTGCCCGGGCTTGTCGACATGCACGTCCACACGGGGGGTCCGGGAAAGGCCCCGCAGCCCGAGTACACGCACAAGCTCTGGATGGGCAACGGGGTCACGACGGCCCGCGGTGTGGGTTTCGGTCCGATGATGTGGTCTCTGGAGCAGAAGGCCCTGGCCGAGGCCAACGAAATAGTCGCACCTCGAATGTTCGTATACGTCCGACCGGGTGAGGCGTGGGATCGTGGCCCGGTGACATCCCCCGAGATGGCCCGAGAGTGGGTGCGATGGGCAGCGAACGTCGAGGTGGACGGCGCACAGATCGACGGCCTGAAGCTCACGTCGTATCCGCCGGCGATCATGGAAGCCCTCATCGACGAGGCGCATCAGTACGGCCTTGGTACCGTCGCCCACCTCGCCCAGACTGGTGTGGCACGGATGAACGCCCTCGATGCGGCCGAGCTCGGCCTCGACATGATGACTCACTACTACGGTCTCTTCGAGGCTCTGTTTGAAGGTCAGACCATCCAGGACTTCCCGGCCGATTACAACTACCAAAACGAGCAGCACCGCTTCGGTCAGGTGGGTCGGCTCTGGAACCAGTCGGCCGAGCCTGGCTCCGACGCGTGGAATGAGCTGATCGAGCGCTTCCTTGAGCTGGATTTTGCGATCGATCCGACCATGACGATCTACGAGGCGAGCCGTGACGTCATGCGCGCACGCGAAGCCGAGTGGCACGAGGAGTACACGCTGCCCAGCCAGTGGGACTTTTATCAGCCGAGCCGTCAGGCCCACGGCTCATACTGGTTCGACTGGACCTCTGAAGACGAGTACCACTGGCAGCAGTTCTACAGGAAGTGGATGACGTTCCTGAACGACTACAAGAATGCGGGTGGCATCGTGACCACCGGGTCCGATTCCGGCTTCATCTACAAGCTGTACGGCTTCGGCTATATCCGTGAGCTCGAGCTTCTGCGCGAAGCGGGCTTCAATCCGCTCGAGGTCATTCGGGCCGCCACGTACCATGGCGCTTTGCAACTCCACAAGCCGAAGGGCATGGAGAACGACCTGCAGTTCGGCGTGCTCGAAGTGGGCGCGAAGGCCGACATGATCGTGGTACCGGAAAACCCACTTGCGAATCTCAAGGTGCTCTACGGTACCGGCACGCCGCGGCTCAATGACGACACGGGTGAAGTTGAGCGCGTGGGCGGCATCACGTACACGATCAAGGACGGGATTGTGTATGATGCCCGGCAGCTTCTCGAGGACGTCCGTGAGATGGTGCGAGAGGCGCAGGCGAACACGGTCTCCGAGCAGGGCGGTTGAGCATGTAGCTACGTCGGCTTCGTCTGGGAGTCATCCCGAAACTGTACGCCTCCGCCCCATCGTGGGGCGGGGGCGTTCGGTTATCCAACCCCGACGGACGCTGATGCATGGGGCCGGTTCGGCACGTCCCGCATCTTGCCGCGTTGTCCAGAGTCGTCATCGGGAAACGATCACGTGCCCTCTGTCGGAGGGCTGCCTTCGTGCGTTCGCCCATTGGTCCAGATCTCCTGCGCACGTATTGTCGACGCCTCCCGAGAACATGCGGCTGGTGAAGAGGAGATGACGACATGAAGGGGTTGCTGAAGGGCGTGCTCCGATCTGAGCGCGGTTTCGTGGTGGCGCTCGCGGTCCTGAGCACGCCAGGCATGGCGCCTGAATTGGATGCGCAGGACGCTCGGCCGTCTCTGTACCAGCCAACTGCGTCACCAGACGGCTCGGAGATCGCGTTCGTGAGCAGCGGCGAAATCTGGACTGCTCCCTCCACGGGGGGCGTCGCACGAATCCTGGTCGCCCACGAGGCTGACGAAAGCGCTCCGCTCTACTCTCCCGATGGGACCCGACTCGCGTTCGTCTCGAACCGAGCCGGCGACAACGACGTCTACGTGATGGAGCTGACCTCCGGAACCGTCACCCGTCTCACCTATGGTGACGGAAACGAGGAACTGAACGCGTGGTCCCCCGATGGCGAGATGATCCTCTTCGCCGACGGGCGACACGATCCAGGTGGCCAACCCGATATCTGGAGCATCCCGTCGTCCGGCGGCACCCCTGTGAAGTTGCTCGCGGACGAATACTCGCCTGAATTCCATGCGGCGATCTCACCGGACGGCGCCACGATCGCTATCGCAGCAAATGCCCGCATGGCCCAGGGCCAGTGGTGGAGAAACGGGCATAGCCACATCGACGAAGCCGAGATCTGGTTGGTCACGTGGGGCAACCGACCGACCTATCGGCAGCTCTCGGCATCAGGCTCGAAGAGTGTTCAGCCGATGTGGACCCGTGATGGTGATGATGTCGTCTACGTGTCCGACCGCTCCGGAACGGAAAACCTCTGGACCCAGCCGACCGCGGGAGGCCGGGCCAGGGCGTTGACGACCTTCACGGAGGGCCGCCTGCTCTTCCCCCGCATCAGTGCGAACACGGATCTCGTCGTGTTCGAGCGCGACTTCGAGATCTGGTCGATACAGCTTCCGGGAGGGACGCCGACGCCGGTCGACATCGAGCTAATGGGGGCGGTTCAGACGCCGATCGCTGAAGAGCTGAGTCTGAACAGCGGTTTCGGAGATCTCTCGCTCTCACCCGACGGCGAGAAGGTTGCGTTCACCGCCCGCGGTGAGGTCTTCGCTGTCTCGGTTGAAGACGGCGGGCAGGCGACCCGTGTGACGCGAAGTGTCGTCGCCGAATCGGAGATCAGCTGGGCGCCGGACTCGCGGCGAATCGCCTATGTGTCGCGGCGGGATGGGGTGCCGAGTCTCTTCCTGTATGACTTTGGCTCGAACACCGAAACACGCCTGACGGATGCGGACGGAGTCGACATCACGCCCCGCTTCTCGCCCGACGGCCACGCAGTCGCGTACGCGAGGGACGGACGACAGATCCGGGTGCTCGACCTGGAGTCTGGAGCCGACCGTCTCGTGGCCGAGGGTCAACTCTGGGTCTACCCGTTCAGTCAGTCCGAACCGTTGGCCTGGTCGCCGGACGGGGAGTGGCTGGCCTGGCTCTCCACCGACGAACGCATGTTCTCGAATGTCTGGCTCGCTCCGGCCATGGGTGGTGAGGCGCGGAGGGCGTCCGAGCTGGCGAATTCGTCTGCCGGGTCGATCGCCTGGGCGCCGAACGGTGAGACGCTCTACTTCGATACGCAGCATCGCACGCAGGTGGGCCAGGTCGCGGCCGTCGACCTCGTACCGAGGACACCGATCTTCAGAGAGGACCGCTTCGCCGAGCTCTTCGAAGAGGAAGACGAGGATCCAGCCGGTGATGAAGAATCCGAAGGTGCCGCGGCGGATGATTCGGTCACGCCGAACTTCGATGGTATCCGTCGCCGCCTGACCCTGCTCCCGATTGGCGTCGACGTCGGGACGGTCTCACTCAGTCCGGACGGTAAGACGTTGGTGTTCAGTGCCGCTGCAGAGGGGCAGCAGAACCTATACGTATACTCCGTGGATCCCGAAGCCGACGGCCCACGAGTCACCCGGCAGCTCACTTCCACGGCTGGCTTTAAGAGTCGCCCGCTCTTCATGCCGGATGGACGCGAGGTCGTCTATCTGGCTTCTGGGCGCATCCAGATCGCCAATGTCGAGAGTGGGCAGACGCGAGCCTTGAGCGTCACGGCTGAGCTCGAGGCGGATTTCGATGCGCTGAAGGTTGAGGGCTTCGATCAGGGATGGACGTACATGCGCGACCACTTCTACGACCCGGACCTGCACGGAGCCGACTGGAATGCAGTGCGGGCGTCGTTCGCGCCTCAGATTGCTGGAGCGGCCACGTGGGCCGAATACTCCCGCCTGATGAACATGATGCTTGGTGAGCTCAACGGGTCGCATCTGGGGCATTCGTACAACGCCGACCGATCGGGCTCAAGTACGGGCGTTCTCGGCCTTCGATTCGACGCCGCTGAATACACGGGTAACGGGCGGCTTCGCGTGACAGAGGTCGTACCTCTGGGCCCTGCTCACATCGAGGGGAGCATCGCGCCGGGAGAGACTCTGGTGGCTGTCGGGGGTACATCGGTGGACGGCGCCACCAACCTGGACGCCCTTCTCCAGGACACGCAGGGCGACAAGGTCGTACTGACTATGAAGGCGTCGGACGGTTCGACCCGGAACGTCGAGGTTCGGCCAATGTCCCCGGGAGGCGAGCGCCAGCTCGAATATCGTGACTGGGTCGAGACAAAGCGCGCGTATGTTGCGGCGCAGAGTGGCGGAAGACTGGGCTACGTGCACATGTCGAGCATGAGCGCGGGCAGCCTGAACCAGTTGTACGTGGATCTCGATGCGGACAACCACGACAAGGATGGCGTGGTGATCGACATGCGCAGCAACAACGGCGGTTTCGTAAATGCGTACGCTCTCGATGTCTTTGCTCGGCGCGGATACATCACCATGGAGACGCGAGGATTTCCTCAGGCGAATGCGCGCAGCATGCTCGGCCAGCGCTCCCTCGAGCTGGGGACAGCGCTGGTGGTGAACCAGCACACGTTGTCTGACGGTGAGGACTTCACTGAGGGATACCGGGCGCTGGGGCTGGGTCAGGTCGTAGGTGAACCGACTGCCGGATGGATCATTTTCACCTGGAGCGCTTCTCTTGTTGATGGCACCAGCGTCCGCATGCCGCGGTCGCGTATTCGAGGGGTTACCGGAGACGACATGGAGCTCAATCCGCGTGAGGTCGACGTCGAGGTCGTACGCCCGATGGGCGAGTCGTACACCGGCCGAGACAGCCAGCTCGACGCCGCGATCCGCGTGCTCCTGGAGGGACGGTGACCAAATCGACCGAGGTGTTCACCGAAGAAGAGGTCCGCGGATATCGTGAGGAGACGCCGGGTCTCGCGCACCGCGTCCACCTTAACAACGCGGGTGCCTCCCTCATGCCGACGCCTGTTGTGGACGCCATCGTGGGACATATCGAGCTCGAGGCCGAGATCGGGGGATACGAAGCGGCCGATGTCGAGACCGATGCGATCGGTCGTGCGTACGAGGATACCGCTACCCTGATCGGTGCCCCACCCGACCGTGTGGCCATGACGGAACACGCTACGGCGTCCTTCGCGGCTGCGCTCTCTTCGATCCCCTTCCAGTCGGGTGACGTACTCGCGACGACATGCCAGGACTACGTCTCGAACCAGATTCAGTACCTCGCTTTGTCCGAGCGCTTCGGCGTAGAGATCGTGCGCGCTCCCGACGCGCCTGAGGGTGGTGTCGATTTGCAGGCGATGGAGGAGATCATCCATCGCCGTCGACCACGGCTCGTTTCCGTCACGCAGATCCCGACCAATTCCGGTCTCGTGCAGGACGTTGATGCCGTCGGGGCAATGTGTCGTGCCAGGGATGTGCTGTACCTGGTGGATGGCTGTCAGTCCGTCGGGCAGATGCCAGTCGACGTCGAAGCGATGGGCTGCGACTTCTTCTCCGCCACCTCTCGGAAGTACATGCGTGGTCCGCGGGGCGCTGGCTTCCTCTACGTATCCGATCGAGTGCTGGACGCGGGACTCGAGCCACTCTTCCCGGACATGCGAGCAGCCGACTGGATCGACGACGACCTGTATCAGCCCGCGCCGGACGCCCGCCGTTTCGAGACCTGGGAGTATGCGTGGGCGCTTGTGCTCGGCACAGGCGCGGCCGCGCGGTATTCGAACGCCATCGGGATCGAGCGAATCCGGGATCGCGCCCGCGCCCTCTCCGGTAACCTCAGAACGCGCCTCTCAGCGATCGACGGAGCCAAAGTCCTCGATCACGGGGCTGAGTTGGGGGCAACAGTGACAGCCTCATTTGATGATCAGGTCCCGGCCGACCTGGTACGTGAGCTGCGTCGCCGGGGAATCAACACGTCGTCCCAAACGCGGATCGATGCCGTGATCGACTACGATCGCAAGGGTGTCGACGGGGCGTTGCGCATGTCCCCGCACTACTTCAACACCGAGGACGATCTTGATGCACTCGAAGGTGCGTTGCGCGAGATTCTCCACGGCTGACCGACTCGGTCAGGCCCGGGTGCCGGAGATGATGAAGAATCTCAGCACAGGGCCCGTACCCACTCATGCGAGCATGAAGCCCGTAAGGGAGTAAGGGTGCAACGTCAGTTGGAAATCGAGCTGATCCGGAAGTGTAAATCGGGGCAATCCCGGTTCTATGAACCGTTGGTTCGTGCGTACGAGCCGGCGGGGCTGCGTCTAGCTGTGGCGATGATGGGCAATACCGAGGACGCACAAGACGCCCTTCAGCTTGCCTTCATCAAGACGTACGACACGCTGCCGCGCTTCGATCTTCGTCGTCCGTTCGGACCCTGGTTCTTTCAGATTCTCCGGAATCAGTGCCGGGACATGCTCCGCAGCAGGAAGGCGAAGTTCAATTTCGAAGCCCTGGATGAGCGCCTCGAACAGCGCCCGGGTAGCGCTGAGCGCGGCCCGGAGCGGATTCGGCAGCGCAACGCGGCGAAGGAGTTTTTGTGGAAAGGGCTCGAGTCCATCGGGCCCGAGCACCGTGAGATTCTAGTTCTCAAGGAACTAGAGGGCTTCAGATACGCCGAGATCGCGCAGATCCTTGACATCCCGGAAGGCACCGTCGCCAGCCGGCTCTACCACGCTCGGAGTGCGCTGAAGGTTGCGCTCACCCAGATGGACGCGGAGTACAATTAGGTCATGGCAGAGCAATCACCCCCGTCTTCGGGCTCGATCGGCCCGGATGACCTGATGCGTTATCTGGATGGTGAGATGACGCCGAACGAGTGCGAACGAGTGGATGCTCAGATTGAGCAGTCTACCGAGTTGCAGCGAGAAGTCGCGATGTATCGATCGCTCAAGGAAGATGTGCAGGGTCTCACCTTCCGCTCGGGTCCCGCTCAGCGATCCGTGTGGGACGACGTGAACCGTCGCCTCAACCGCCCCATGGGCTTCGCCTTTCTGGTCGGCGGGCTCTTGATCTGGCTCACGTACGGCACGTTTCTCTTTGCCACGTCGACGGCATCGCGATGGGAGAAGCTGGGAACGGCGGCGATCGCGATCGGGATGCTCCAGCTGCTCACCTCAGTGATCTGGGACCGATACCGCGACTGGCAAACGGACCCCTACAAGAATGTTCACCGATGATTGTCGTCACGACTCCGACCGTATCCGGCACCGAGATCTCCGAGGTGCTGGGCCTTGTTCGCGGCAGTTCCATCCGGAGCAAGCACGCCGGGAAAGACATTATTGCCGCGATGCGAAACTTCGCAGGCGGCGAGATCTACGAATACACGAAGATGCTCGCCCAGGCTCGCGAACAGGCGGTCGATCGCATGATTGAAGAGGCACAGATCCTCGATGCCGACGCGATCGTCGCTGTCCGGTTCCAGACATCGATGGTGATGCGCGGTGCGGCGGAGATGCTCTGCTATGGAACCGCCATCAGGCTGGTGCAACCCGCCACCACCCCAGGTCCGTGACCATGCCCATCAGGGGGGTCCAGGTACAGGTGGAGCAGGTCGGACCCGCTGCTGCGCGAAGGGGTGAACGCCACGGATTCAAGTCGGCGCTCCAGCGTGTGGGCATGCTTGCTTCGGTTGGAGTGATGCACGGTTGCGCGCAGCTTGGTGGTTCGGGTGTGGATGGATCGACAATCCGTGACGTCCTGGGGCGTGAGCCGATCGATCAACTCCACATGGGGGTCTATGCGATCGATCTCTCTTCGGGGCGTACCCTGTTTTCGCACAACGCGCATCGAAAATTCATACCAGCCTCGAATCAGAAGATCCTCGTGACGGCCACCGCTATGTCATTGTTGGGTCCCGACCACCGCTTCCGGACAGAGATCTGGGCGACAGGTGAAACCGTCGGCTCCTTCGTGGACGGGGACGTGGTCGTCGTCGGGTCTGGCGACCCTACCTTCTCCGATCGTTACTGGGCTTCCGGCTCAGATGCACTCGGTGCGATCGCTGACAGCCTGTATTCACGTGGAATTCGCCACGTTGCTGGCAGCCTGGTGGTGGATGTCGCCGCGTGGGACTCTGCGACCGTAGGGCCGACGTGGGAGGTGGAAGATCTTCGCTACGGATATGGATCGACCGGTGGCGCGTTCGCGATCGACGAGGGTGAGATGGAGCTCGTTGTTACAGGTGGGCTGTCCGTCGGCGGCCCGGCTGATGTGACATGGTCACCGTTCGGCACGCGTGACTTCGTGCGCTCGAAGCTGACCACCGCCCCGGTCGACAGTTCGACCCGTGTGCGCCCTGATTACCTGCCGGAGTCCCGTGTTCTCGTGCTGGAGGGGCGTGCGGAACTCGGTACCGTCGACACCATCTCGGTCGCCATGCGGGACCCGGTTCGGCAGTCGGCTGCGACGCTCGCCCGAGCCATTCACCATGCCGGTATCGAGATCGAAGGTGGCTGGCGGGTTCACTGGACGAACAACGATGAACCCGGAGCTGCGTGCCTGCCTGACAGCGGCCTCGAGCGCACGGCTAGCGAGCTGCTCTTCACCATGGAGTCGCCTCGAGTCTCGGAGATCGCCGCCGGGATTCTCGAGCCGAGCCAGAACTGGATGACGGAGCAGACGGTGCGAGCGCTTGGTGCCAGGTTCGGGGAGGAAGGCTCCTGGAACGAAGGGATCGATGTCGTCGAGGCGTACCTGGTCAATGAGGTAGGTGTTCGCCCGTCAGACATCTCGGCCCGCGACGGGTCGGGGCTCTCGTTCTACAACCTGATCACGCCACGGGCGATCGTTCGGATCCTCACCGACATGCACCAGATGCCGTGGGCGGCCGAATATCGCGATGCCATGGCAGAGCCGGGCGAAGATGGTTCGACCCTAGCGAACCGACTCGAGGGTCTCGAGGGTCGTATCTTTGCGAAGACCGGCACGATTTCGAACGTGAACTCCTTGTCCGGTTATCTCTTAGGGGAGAATGGCCAGGAGATCGCGTTCTCGATCCTATCCAACGGGTCGGGTTTGCCAGCCTCCCGGGTCAGGCGCGCCATCGACGAGATTGTTCAGGCCTTGGCACGTTGATCTAACGTAGATATCCGGAACGTGCGATGAATGATTTGGACTTCCCCGAACTGCCGTCCGACGATGAGCTGGGGATCACCGACGAAGATCGAGAACAATTCGAGCAGGACGTCGAAAACGATTCGCCGGAGGTAAGCGATCCCGAGCTCGAGTCGCTTCTGGGTGACACACCAGTGAAGTCCAGGGGTGGTGCGAAGACCGGTGCGTCAGAGGACGGCAAGGGATCGCAGCAGGAACCCGAGGCCACGTCGACTGCTGGGGGTCGGGACGATGCGGTCCGACGGACCTGGCGAGGCCCGCTCACCCTGGTGGCACTTCTTCTGATTTCAGCCTTTGCGAGCAGCAGGACAGGCCTGCCGAAGCCGGTCCCGGCGAACGGGCCAGACTCCGTATTTTCCTCGTCGAGGGCGATGTCCATGCTCGTTGAGATGGTGCGCCGGGCACATCCGCCAGGATCGCCGGAGCACGCCTGGGTGCGTGACTTCATCATTGGCGAGATGACCGAGCTTGGTATGGATCCTGAAATCCAGACCACGACGAGTCTCGTGCAGGGCGAGACTCGTGCTCGAGCGGCGACGATACGAAACATCGTGGGCGTCATCCCCGGGACGGCCCCGACCGGTGGGGTGCTTATCACAGCGCACTATGACAGCCGCGAGATCGCTGTTGGTGCGGGGGATGATGGTTCGGGGGTCGTGGCTGCACTCGAAGCGATTCGCGCGATCCGCACCGGTCCTCCGCTTCAGAACGACCTGATTGTTGTCTTCACGGACGCCGAAGAGCTCGGCCTGTTGGGTGCTCGTGCCTTCGTCGCCGAGCACGAGCTGATGGCGGACGTCGACATCGTGCTTTCCTTCGAGATGCGAGGTGCCGGTGGCCCCTCCATCATGTTCGAGACAGCGGAGGACAACGGCTGGATCGTGCGCACGATGAAAGAGTGGGACACGCACCCCTTTGCGAATTCGATGTCGTACGAGGTCTACAAGCGCATGCCGAACGGGACGGATTTCACCCCGTTCATCGAGGCCGGGACGCAAGGCCTGAATTTCGCGTCGATCGACAATGCGCACGTGTACCACCAGGTATTCGACACGCCGGATAACCTCTCAGAGGCGACACTCCAGCATCATGGCATTCACGCACTTGGGGCGCTGAAGTACTACGGGAACGCGGACCTCACGTCGGTGAATGAGGACAACGTGACCTACGTCTCGGTTCCGGGACTGGGGTTGTTCGTCTACGGGCAGGTCTGGGTGCTCCCGATTTCCGGCCTTTTGCTCGCACTGCTCGTCGTCGTCGTTCTGGCTGGCCGCAGGTTTGGCGCTGCGCCGAAGGGCATGATCCTGGGGATCGCAGGTTCTCTCCTGGTGTGCGGGGCTGCGTACGGCCTCGGGTACGGCCTCATGCAGTGGTTGCCGGGTATACACGGTGAGGATGGCATGCTGCATGGGTCGGTCTTCCACAAGGAAGGCTGGTATGTCCTTGCCATCGGCTTCGGTACACTGGCTGTGGTCATCTTGGTGACCGGCGTGTTGGGCAGATGGGCTTCGGTTGTGGAGCTCTCTATCGGCGCGCTCGTTCTGCCCGCAGGCCTGGCGGTTGCACTCAGCGTGGCAGCACCGCTAGCTGCCATGAACCTGCAATGGCCGGCCGTGGCTGCAGGCCTCTCCATTCTGATCCTGACAGTCCTCAGGGATCGTCGTGAGGGCACCGTTGGTTGGGTATCGACGCTGATCCTGGCTGTGCCGGTGATTCTCCTCCTCGAGCCCATCGTCGAGTTGATCTGGCTCGCCCTGACGTTGCGGATGGCGGGGATCATTGGTGTGCTGGTGGCGCTGATGTTGCTGCTCTGCCTTCCGTTGCTCAACGCACTCCGGCATCCGAATGTCTGGTGGGCACCCCTGACCGCCCTCGTGCTTGCCGGCTCCGCACTAGGGGTGGGTGTGTTGGGCACTCGATCCAATGCGGACCGCCCGGCGCCCAGCACGCTGGTCTACGCGTACGAGCACGGCAGCGGTGACGCCCTGTGGGCTACGTCGCCAGGCGACCGGGATCGGCCCGGTGTGATATGGGCGGCGTCCACGGCGCGGGTAGCATTCGATGAGATCAGGGATCTCTCGGCGTTCGGTTATCCGGGTGGGGACGTTCCTGCCGCGACGGCTCCAATCTTCGAGGTGACGCCCCCGGAAGCCTACGTCCTCGCCGACAACGTGGAGGACGGTGCACGTGTCGTCGATCTGCGGGTCCGTTCCCGGATTGGGGCAGAGGCGATGCAGTTCCACCTGGACGCTGGCGTGGTTTTGCAGTCGATCAACGGCGTTCCGATCGAGAACGGAGCGACGGTCCAGATCGTGGAGCATTGGGGTGAACCCGACGGTGCAGTGGCCCTGAGTCTCAGGATGCCGGCCGGCTCACCCATTGGCGTGCACGTCGTCGAACATCTCCTGCGGCCTGACGAGATCGTCGGCGAGGGGCGCTTCGACCGGCCCGGGCGCCTAGCGCCGAACGTGAACTGGATGAGCGACCGGGCGATGATCCGGTTCTCCGTGGCCGCGTTCGCGGATCCGCAACATGCGATGCTAAATCTCGCGGCTCCCCCTGCTGCGCTGTCGGATGGATCGGGCGTTATGGTCGCGGACACGCTGGCCGTGGATTCACTCGTCGCGGATTCAGTCAGGATCGGTACGACTACCGCCAACGACACCGTGACCTTGGACACCGTCCTGACCGAGCGACGCGTTCCATGAATCGACACACCCCGGTCGGCTCCTCGTTGGCTACCCTCGCGGTTGGCTGTCTGCTACTGCTGGCTGCATGCACGCCAGCCGAGGATGAACCTCGGTCGTTCGCCGGCGATCCGGTCTTCGACCTTCCGTCCTGGTCCGGTCGCTGGTTCAAGGGCAACACGCACGCGCATACGACGAACAGTGACGGTGACTCAACGCCGGATTACGTGGCTGCGTGGTATAAGGAGCACGGTTACGACTTCCTCGTTCTTTCCGACCACAATGTCTTTACGGATCCGGCCACGCTGGCCCACCTCGTCGACGACAGCTTTTTGCTGATTCCCGGCGAGGAGGTCACATCGAGTTTCGACAGCGCGTCCGTGCACGTGAACGGCCTCAACCTTCCGCATCTCGTGGAAGCCCGGCAGGCGGAGACGCTGATCGCGACCATCCAGGCGAACGTTGATGCGATCCGCGAGGTCGACGGCGTGCCGCACATCAACCATCCGAACTTCCGCTGGTCGTTCGGTGCCGAGGAACTCGCGCAGGTCGAGCATGATCGGCTGCTCGAGATCTGGAACGGCCACCCCACGGTTCATAACGACGGGGGCGGTGCCTCACCGTCACTGGAGGAGATCTGGGACATCCTGCTGACCGGCGGGAAGACCATCTTCGGGATTGCCGTCGACGATGCACACCACTTCCAGGGGGAGTTTCACCCCGATCGAGCGAACCCCGGCCGTGGTTGGGTTGCAGTGAGGGCTGCGGCTCTGGACGCCGCCGAACTCATGGCGAGTCTGGAGGCGGGACATTTCTATGCCAGCACCGGCGTAGAGCTCGTCGAGATCGCGGTGCGACCGACGAGTCTCGAGGTCCACATCGCTCAGGACCGTGACTTCCGATACGTGACGATGTTCATTGGCGCGTCCGGGGAGATCCTGCTCGAGACCGAGGATAATCCGGCGGTCTTTCAGTTGACCGAGGACGTCGGCTACGTTCGAGCACGCGTGAGCAATTCCCGGTCCGACTATGCGTGGACTCAGCCTGTGTTTGTGACCCGACGCTGACTCGATACGTTATGAATCGAGTCCGGATGACCTCGTGAGCCTGCGTCGTGTTTCCAGAGTCTTTTTGAGGTGGCCTTTAACGCTTGAGTGGTTTAGACACTCTCATTCTTCACAACGGTGTGCGAACGACCTCTTGGCGGAGCAATGAAATGAAGAAGACGATGCGGTGGCTCTCCCGAAGTACAATTCTGGCGGTTATGGTCGGAGTCGCAGCATGTGACGATGCGACGACGATCGAAAACCTCGATGACCCACTCCTGATCGATGCGGCGATGCTTGCGGCCGACGCGACGATCGAAGAGGCACGGATGTGGCGCGAACCCTTCTTGTTCGGGCCCCTTCCGGGAGAGGCATCTGGCTCTCAGCAGGTTCCGGGGGCACGCCCGGGTGGTCGCGGTAGCTGGAGTGGTGCGCTGGAGGGTACGCGGAGTGTCGTCTTTTACGACGCAGACGAGGTTGAGCAGGACGCGTATGATGAGCTCACGACCGAGGAGATCCACATCGGCCACCGGGTCGTTGGCCTGATCGAACGTGATCGATTCTCAGCCGAGATTGAGCGCAATCGGATGATGGTCGTCAGCGGGCTGACCGGCGAAGAGACAACGCGCACCTGGAATGGCTCCGGAAACAGCTACGTGAGCCGCAATGGCGTGCTCGCGGATGGTACGGAGCGATCGCACACGATGGACGGTTCAGCCGTCTATGCGAACGTCGTCGTCCCCATACCCGGGACAGAGCCTCGCTACCCGTTGTCTGGTACCGTCGAGCGGTCGATGACGGTTACGAGGACCTCGGCCGAGGGGACGGAAACCCGCGAGGTGAGTATCGTCATCACCTTCGATGGGTCGCAGTATGCCGATGCCGTGGTCAATGGTGAAGCCATTGAGATCGACCTTGCTGCGGAGGACAGGCGCCGTCCGTTCCGCCGGAAACGGGGTGGATGATCACCAAAATAGAACGCACGTTCTGAAGCGAAGGGGGGTGGCGGATGATTCTTCCGCCACCCCCCTTCTTCAGGCATCTACGTGGCCGAGAATTGCCCCTGAGACCTGAGTAGATCAGTTCGGCTCGAAGTAGCCCATGTGCTGAAGCATGTAGTCACGGATGACGCGTGAAAGGATCGCCGCGTACCTCCGCTGATTGAGATCGGTGTCGCGGAGTCCCCGGAAGTGGTGCTCCAGCTGAATACCGCTCACCAGCTCTGAGTCGAACAGCGAGCCGTGCTGCCGCGTGCTGTATCCCCCGGTAAAGTAGGGGTCGTCACCAGGCATGGGACTCGTGGGACTCGGGATGGCGGGTACACCCCCTGCCTCCAGCATTCCTCCGAAGCTGACGGGCCCTCGAAGGACCTCGGCGAATTGGACCGGGGAGTCGCGACCAATCTCCCGAATGCTCGATCGAAGCACATAGCTCAGTGAACTGATCGAGGCGTCGGAGCGATTCAGGTCGTCCCGCGTGAGTAGGTAGCCGAGTTCGACACGCTCGATCGCATGCCCATGTCCGTGCATGTCGAAGTACATACCCTCGCCGCCCGTCGCGATCGCGGAGCGAGCTGAACCGATGAAGTCGTGGTATTCCGTCCAGGCTCGCTCGGCAAAGGGATTGCCCTGGGCGGCCTCGACGATCTCACGGTTCGGATCGAGCTTGGCGCGATTGAGGTGCGACAGCACCACGTGCGGGGCCTGGCCGGTCAGCTCGATCAGTGCTTCTCGTACTTCGAGCGTAAGCTGTAGCGTGTTCTGATCACGGACCAGCGTCCCGCTTTTGCGGTTTGCGATTTCCAGAGGCCCCAGGCCACCATCGTGTGGCGCGGACAGCACGACAGGGAGCTCTCCGGGAATGTATTCGACGTAGTTTCTGCGACCGAAATAGCTGACACCGGCCTCGAATACCTCGTGATCCGGTGGGTCGTACACCTCGACCCTCACCGTGTCGGCCGCCGAGGCGAGCTGGGCGATGAGCAGAACTTCCCCGGCAGCGATGCCACGCACGAACCCATTACCACTGACCGATGCCACCGTCGCGTCGGTAGTCGACCACTGGACTCCGGCGGCAGAGGCAGCAGCTCCGGCACTTCCCAGCGCCTGTAGCGTGAAGATCTCCGTGTCACCCAGGAGCACGAGCGCGACATCCGGGAAGATCCGTATCTGACGGACTTCTATGCCCGCCGGTTCTTCACACGCGGTCGTCGCGATGGCGAGCGCCAGGAGTAGTGCACAGGACGGAGATGGTCCGGGCCTTGAGCAACCCGTTGGTGACATTGTTGCGCCGGGGGCTAGTGGGATCATGGCTGCAATGTACAATCCGGTGGCAATGTGGTGTCACGTGGTGGCCGTGACCGTGGCCTCGGAGATGACATGACGAATCGCTTGTTCTCATTCTGCCTGACCGTCCTGGCGCTCTCCGGTACGGCGGTCGCCCCAGGCGAGGCCCAGACGATGCCGGCTATCGCCTCCACCGACACCGCTCTTGCGCTCTCCAGCCGCGTCGAGATCCTTCGGACGGAATACGGGATACCGCACATTTTTGCCGAAGACTGGAAGGCCTTCGGGTTTGCGATGGGCTGGGTCCAGTCGGAGGACTACGGGGATCAGGTCGCCGTCGGGATCGTGCGGGGCCGTGGCGTGTTCGGCCGCTATGCCGGTCGGGACTCGATTGCTGGGGATTTCGCCGCCCGGGAGGCACATGCGGTCGCGGCAGCGCGTTACGCCTCTCTCGAGCCTCGAGCGCGAGCCACGTACGACGGCTTCGCGGAGGGGGTGAACGAGTACGCACGTCAGTATCCACAACTCTTTCCGGACTGGCTGGTGCCCGACTTCACCGGCGTGGATGCGCTCGCCAATGACGTGTACACCTGGAGTCGGAGCGACGCTGCCGCGTTCCTGAGAGCGGAAGGGCGCCGGGCCGCTGCCCGGAACGCTGAGTCTCGTGCGCCCGCGCCGTCCTTGCCCGATCGGCCTGCGTCTTGGGACCACGCGGAGGAGCAGGCGTCTTTGTTCGATCCGATCGCAGACGGATCGAACGCATGGGCACTCGACGGATCACGCACGACCTCCGGACACGCGATCCTGCTGCGTAACCCCCATCTGTCCTGGTCGGCCGGTTACTACGAGGCCCATGTCCGGATCGGTGATGAACTCGAGTTCTACGGAGACTTCCGTATCGGTGGAGCCTTCGGGATCATCGGTGGCTTCAATCGCCATCTGGGCTGGGCGACCACGAATAACTCACCCCGGTACTCCCAGGTCTACGCGGTTCTGCGCCATCCCTCCCGGGCTGACCATGTGCTCATGGATGGCGAGGCCGTCGCACTGAGTGACTCGACCATCACCGTTGAGTGGACCGAGCCGGATGGCCGCACGGGCACGGAATCAGAGGTCACGCCGTGGAGCCCCTGGGGTCCCGTGATTCATGAGGACGACGACTACGCCTACGTCCTTACCGATGGGCGAGACGGTCAGTATCAGCGGGGTGAGCAGCTGGTCCGCATGATGACGTCCGAGTCACTGGATGAGTGGCTGGACATCATGCGGATCCGGGCGCACGCGAGCTCGAACTTCACCTATGCCGACGCCGACGGAAACATCGCCCTCTATTACAACGCCCGTATCCCGGACCTGCCGCACGAGCCGACGGGAGACTCTGCGGCTGTAGCACGTTCTCGCTCAGACATGTGGAGCGAGGTCGCACCATGGGAGAGTCTCCCACTCTACGTGAATCCACCGGGTGGATACGTACAGCAGGCCAACGACCCACCGGATTTCATCAACCTGAACGTGGTGCTCGACCGTGATACCGTCACACAGAATCTGCCGGACCCACGCCTTCGGCTCCGCAGCCAGCTCTCTTTTGACCTGATTCACGGCGAGGACCAACTGAGCCTCGAAGACGTAGTGGAGAGGAAGCACTCACCTCGGATGCTCGCAGCCGAGCGCATGCTCGACGATCTCCTGGCAGCCCTCGTTGCGACGGAACCCGAGCCCTCTCTGGAGCGAGCACGAAGGATCCTGAGCGAGTGGGATCGCACAGCCGCCGCCGAGAGCCGCGGTGGTGTCCTCTTCAAGGCGTGGTTCAATGCCTATATGCAGGCCACCGACACGTTGGAGTACCGTGTTGAGTGGGATGCCGCCGCCCCCGTTGAGACACCGGTGGGCGTAGGCAAACCAGGACGTGCGGTCGCCGCGCTGCGGGTGGCCATGGAAGACCTGTCAGAGGCAGGTATCGCACCCGACGCGATATGGGGTGACGTACACAGGGTCGTTCACGGGGCCGTCGACGAACCGGTCTCCGGTTGTGAGGGTGGGCTGGGCTGCTTTCGAACTCTCTCCTTCACGACGCTGCCGGATGGCCGGCGCGCCGTGAACCGTGGCGACGGCTGGGTCTTCGCCGTGGAGTTCGGCGGAGAGCCACGAGGCTACTCGATTCTGGCGTATGGGCAGAGTCGCCTCGAGGACTCTCCACACCACGACGACCAGGCATCCATGTTCGCACGAGGTGAAATGAAGCCGATCCTGTGGAGTGCACTCCAGATCGAGGGCTCCGTGGTCCGGAGGTATCGACCCGGCGCAAGGTGAGGTTTGCCATGGGCGCTGGGTGCACGGAGTAGAGAGGCTACGAGGTAGCGCGCCGGGTGTCTCATCCCCATCGTGGTTCTGGGGTCAAGCTCGGGCGGGAGACAACAAGGAGCGACGATGGGATGGAACTCGGAGCGTTCTCAGTCAGCATTCCAGTCAGAGACCTCGGCGCGTCGCGTGCCTTCTACCAGAAGATGAGCTTCGAGCAGGTTGGCGGTGATCTCGAGCATTATCTGATGATGGCAATCGGAGCCATGGAGGTCGAACGGTGAAGGTGTCTCTGTTCGTGACGTGTCTCGGAGATCAGTTCTTCGCGGATGCGTGCGCCGATGCGGTTCGCCTTCTCAGATATGTAGGTGCTGACGTCTCCTTTCCCCTAGCGCAGACCTGCTGTGGGCAGCCGGCTTACAATTCAGGGCATCGAGACGAGGCGCTTCGGATGATGAAGCATACGGTCGACGTGTTCCAGGATTCCGACTATGTCGTGTTACCCTCAGGCAGCTGTGCGGGTATGATGCGCACACTGTACCCCGAGCTCGCTGGATTCAGTTCAGTGGACGACCCGACTGCTGCAGAGACGATGCAGAATGCGACGCGTGAGCTGGCTGCACGTACCTTCGAACTATCTCAGTTTCTGGCGACCGTCGTGGGAGTACAGCATCTGGGTAACGGTCTCGATGGTCAGCGGGTGGCATACCATCATGGTTGTCATGCGCTGCGCGAGCTTGGTGTCTCGTCGGAGCCGGTAGCTCTTCTGCGTGGTGCGGGTGCTCGTGTGATGGAGTGGTCTGCGGACCAGGAATGCTGTGGTTTTGGAGGCACCTTCTCGGCCAAGCTTCCCGAGGTATCGGCAGCAATGGCGGATCACAAACTCGACACACTACCTGAGGTGGATGTCGTCACTTCGGCCGATGGCGGCTGCCTGCTTCAGCTTTCTGGTCGAGCTCTACGTCGTAGCTCGGACGTGCCGTTTCGACACCTCGCTAGCCTGCTCTGGCAGGGCGTCACGGGCACCGCCCAATCAGAGGGACGAACGTGAGCGGTAACTCGTCTATGTTCCGTCCAGCCTCCTATCGCGAGGCCTCAGCTCGAACTCTGCGGGACACACCGGAGGTTCGTGACTCCGTCGGGTCAGCGACAAGAACGTTCGACGCCTTGCGCACGAAAGCTTATGCGGAGGTGGATTCTGATCGCTGGCGCGATTGGGCTCAGGACGTGAAGGCACACGCGCTGACGAACCTCGATGAGTATCTGGAGCAGGCAGAGCAAAGCCTCGTCGCAAATGGAGCCCACGTACACTGGGCCTCCTCCGCGGATGATGTCCGCCGGTTACTCGAAGCGATCGTTGTAGAGCACAAGGTTCGGACGGTCGTGAAGGCGAAGAGCATGCTGAGTGAAGAGCTCGAGGTGAACGCCTACCTCGACACGCTCGGCGTCCGCTCTGTGGAGACCGATCTAGGAGAGTACATCATCCAGCTTCTCGGTGAGCCGCCCAGTCACATCGTAGGGCCTGCCATCCATCGGAGCCTCGAGGACTGTCGGGCGCTTTTCCACGAGCAGCTGGGCACGCCGATGGACGCCGACCCCGATGAGCTTGCTGCGGCCGCGCGCGCGGCGCTCCGGGGGGACTTTCTCGCAGCCGATCTAGGGATCTCGGGAGGTAATTTCGTGGCCGCGGACACCGGCACGATTGCGCTCATCGAGAATGAGGGGAATATCCGACTCACCACGTCCGTGCCGCGCATCCACGTCGCACTCGTCGGGATCGAGAAGATCGTTCCACGGTTCGAAGACCTGGCCGGGTTCCTTCAGCTGACCGCTCGTGCCGCCACAGGCCAGCCCATTGGCCTTTTCGTGTCGCTCATCCAGGGTCCGCGTACGGCCGACGAGATAGACGGACCTGAGGAGGTCCATGTTGTCTTCGTGGACAACGGCCGCACGGCGCTCTATGAAGACGACACTGCGTGGGAGGCACTTCGTTGTGTACGCTGCGGAGCCTGTCTGAACATCTGCCCGGTCTACCGGCAAACGGGTGGGCACGCGTATGGGTGGACCTACTCCGGGCCGATCGGGGCGATTATCGCACCTGGTCTGCTCGGTCTAGATCGTGCGCTGCCCCTTCCCCATGCGTCGAGCCTGTGTGGTGCGTGCGTAGACGTGTGCCCCGTCCGGATCCCCATTCCTGAGCTTCTGGTGCACTGGCGGGAACGGACGGTCGAGGAGGGACGTAACTCCGCGGGTGAACGGCTGGCTATGCGCTCTTATGCCGAGCTGGCCGAACGACCGAACGCGTTCTCGAAGGCTGGTGAGGCTCTCCGCTGGACGCCGTGGCGAGCCGTGGGCAAGGCACTGCCGGTACTCAGTGGCTGGATGCAGGAACGGGAGGCTCCCTCTCCCAGCCCGAAGTCGTTCCGAGATCTGTGGCGGGAGGGCATTGAATGAGCGCGCGTGAGCAGATCTTGATGTCGATCCGGGCAGCCAGGGAGCGCCGTGCGCAGGTCGACCACCCCGGTCGATTCGGAGCGTGGCGCCCGGAGCCGGCCCCATCTCCACTGAACGGGTTCGAGACGATGTTCACCCAGGCCGGCGGTGAGGTCGTACACGTCACGAGTAGCGCCCAGCGGGATACCTGGCTGCGGGAGTTCCTGTCTGGCTTCGATGCACTTTCTCTGGGCGTAGGCGTTCCGGCCGAGGTGGCCGAGCTCGGGCCGACCCCCGTTCCTCACGGATCGGAGCACACCGCGCCCGCAGGCATTGCGGTGGCGCGGGCGGCTGTAGCTGAAACCGGCTCCCTGATGATGGACGCTCGGGATGGACGTCGTGCGCAGCTGCTTCCTCCGATTCTGGTAGTGCTCGTCGACGCCACGACGGTTCATGCGACGCTCGCCGATGCCCTCGGGGCGGTGCGAGCTGATCTGCCAGCCGCCATTGGTCTCCATTCAGGCCCTTCGAAGTCGGCCGATATCGGGCAGGTCATGGTGAAGGGCGTCCATGGACCCGGTCGCGTGATTGCCGTAGTGGCCCAGTCTGGGCTCGGCGCGTACCGTCACGCACCTGAACGACCCTCTGATCGTGAGTGATACCTTGAGCGATTCAAGTCTGCCGCAGCTGAAACGCGTACTTCGTATCCGCGACGGCCTTGCCGTCACGGTCGGGATCGTGATCGGGGCCGGCATCCTCGGCACTCCGGGGCTCATCGCCGGCTATCTGCGCGATCCGGTCGTCATCCTCGGGATGTGGTTCTTCGGTGGTGTCATGGCGGGGCTCAGCACCCTCATGCTTGCGGAGATGGCGGCCGCCCTGCCCGAGGCTGGTGGCAAGTACGTGTACGCCCGGCATGCCTGGGGCGATACGATGGGCTTCGTTGCAGGCTGGTCAGAGATTTTTGTCACGCGTGGCTTCAGTGGAGCATCCAAAGCCGTTCTGATTTCCGGCTATCTCTTCATGCTTGCCGCCGGGACGACGATGGTGCCGGACACCGTCTTTTTCGTACTCACGGGCCCTTCCTGGCTCGGTGATATCGAGTTGTCGTGGGTCGGCGTCGTCGCACTCGCCGTCGTCCTGGCGTACTTCCTCCTGCACACCCGAGGCCTGGAGGCGAGCACCACGTTCCAGAACGTTACCACCGCGATCAAAGTGGTGATCGTGCTGGCCATCGCGGCGGTCGGGATCATCGGTGGCACGGCCTCCGCAGGGGCCGGCGCGCCACTCATTTCGAGTGAAGCTACGGCCGGACTCCTGGGCTATGCCCTCGCTTATCAGTCGATCTCTTTCGCCTACTACGGGTGGGAGGACGCGGCGAAGATGTCGGAGGAAGTTGTCGATCCAGGGAAGTCGCTGCCGAAGATCCTGCTGGGTGGCGCGGTCGCCGTGATGGTGCTCTACCTCCTCATGAACATCTCTTTCCTCTCGGCGATGACGCCCGAGGAGATGGCCGGCGCCGATCTCGTGGCCAGGGAAGCCACCGCCGCGGTCTTCGGGGAGACGGCTGGCTTGGTCGTGCTCGTCGCCAGCCTCCTGATTCTCGTCAGCAGTGCTAACGTGAATTTCCTGGGGCTGCCCCGGGTGGCGTTCGGGCTGGCCCGGGAGGGACTCGCGCCTCGATCCCTCGCGGATGTGGACGCGAGGGGCACGCCCAGGAATGCCCTGATGATGATCACGATCTGGATCGGCGCACTTGCGCTCACGGCCAGCTTCGAGACGCTGATCCGCTTCATGATGACGGTGGCGATCACGGTCGACACGATGGTTCTGCTGGGGTACTTCAAGCTGCGGGTCTCGCGACCTGACCTCGTACGGCCCTTCCGCATGCCGGGATACCCGGTGCTCCCCGCGATCACGCTCGTTCTGTACGTCGCGATCCTGGCTATTCTGATCTACACACAACCCGATCTCGCCATGGGTGCGGGGTTGATGCTCGGTGCGATGCTGGTTGCCGGAGTGATCACCACCCGTCGGAACGCCGCGAGCAGCTGAGTCCATGGCACGTCGAAGTGTGGACGCTCTCCTGCGTGCAGGGGTCACCCACGTCGTCGGCATACCGGATAACACATCGGGCCCCCTGTTCGACACGGTTCAGCGTCACGCGACGATCCGTCTGATCACAGTCACCCGGGAGGGTGAGGCGTTCGCGCTCGCGTCAGGCCTCTGGCTCGGTGGTGCCACACCCCTCGTCGTCATTCAGAATACGGGCCTGCTGGAAGCCGGAGATGCCATCCGCGGTACGGCCCATCGCATGGGGGCGCCGGTACCGTTTATCGTCACCGGGCGTGGATACGCGAAGATGGAGCGTGCCGGTGTGACACGGGATGCAGAGCGCACCAGAGAACTCCTCACACGCCCCGACGTCGATTCGACCGCGCTCTTCACCGAACCGACCCTGGACGCGTGGGGGATCCCGTGGGGTCGGTGCTCCGGAGAGGACGACATGGTAGAGGCCCTGGGCGACCTGATCTCCGACGCGGCGACCGGACTGCGACCGACCGCCCTGATCGTCACGCGGGGCTTTGACTGATGCTGACTGTCGCTCAGCTTCTCGAACCACTGTCGCGTCACCGGACCGACGAGGTCGTGGTCACGACCATGAGCGTCGTTCGCCCCTGGGGACTTCTTTCTGACAGCGATCTCGACTTCGCGTCAGCAGACAGCGCGATGGGGCACACCGCCGACCTGGCTCTCGGGATCGCTCTCGCGCAGCCGTCGCGGCGTGTCGTTTGCCTCAATGGTGACGGCAGCATGCTGATGTGCTTGGGCACGCTGGCGACCGCAGTGGAGGTCGGGGCGACCAACTACATTCTCGTGGTCTGTGACAACGGGGTGTATGAGATCACGGGTCACCAGCCAGTCACCGCGTCAGGGCAGATCGACTACTCTGCGATGGCCGAAGCAGTCGGCTTCCGGACGGTGTATCACTTCGATGATGCCCGAGCATGGGCAGAGGCTGTTCCGGCCCTGCTCCAGGAGTCCGGGCCGACGTTCGTTCATGTCCGGACGGAGCCCGGCGACCAGGGGCCTATCGGCCGGCGCCCGGAGGAGGAGGCCCGATACCTCCAGCATTCGCTTGCCGAGTGGTCGGGTATCATGCGCGATGCTCTCGTCGCGGGGTCCTCAGGACGCACTTAACGAACCAACACGGATTCGACTCCAATACGCACATACAGTGGAGCCTGTAACACAGAGGTCCACACCCCTCAGTTGGTGCGCAGGAGTCAGAACTATGAACCGCAATCAGATCTTGAGCATGGCTCTGTTCACCGTTCTCGCCGCTGGCGTAGCAGACGCGGATGGCCAGGCCGGAGAACGCCGACGCGGGCTCCGCAGCGGAATAGATGTCGAGAACGTCATGTCGATACGTGATCGACTGGAGCTCGATGATCAGCAGATCGGACAGCTCGATGCATGGCGCTCAGAGCGAGTCGCCCGGCGTAGCGAAGAACGCGCTCGAATCGACGAGATGCGATCACAGCTCCGGGCCGGAAAAATCGCACGTAATGATATGATGGCGTACATGGCGGAGCGGCGGGATGCCATGCGAGGCACGGAAGAAGAATCACGAACGCGCCTTGAAGCGATTCTCGACGGCAGCCAGATGCAGATGTACGAGGGCATCCTGCGCGAGCGTAGAGCCTTTGCGAGAGGCCGGGCCAGCGGCATGCGTGGCGCTCGTGGTGGCCTTCGAGGTCGAGCCAGCGGTATGCGCGGCGGTCGTGGTGGTGTTTGGCCGCGAGACGAAATGCGTCGTGGTGGCCGTGGAGGTGGTGCACCACGGTTTCGTCGGCCCCCACGTTCCGGCGGGAATCTGGAGGTCGGGCCAGAACCCCGACATCCGGTTGACAGCCTCGAGCCGCATGAAGGAGCAGAGTCGAACTGGCGTTAGCGCACCTTGTCGGGGAGGCTCTCGGACCCACCCGGTCTTGGCCGGGTGGGTTCTGTTTGTATCAGGACCCGCTGCTGCGGAGCCAATTCCTCAGATCGCCAACGTCGAACCGGCCGTTGTCGTTCCCGACTTCGTCGAGGTAGTCGCGCTCACCATCCGTGAGCGGATCGTTTGTCGGGTCGAGGAAGCCCTCGATCAGATCGGGTGAGGCGACGACCCAGTCGCCCGTCGCGTTGATTGTCACCATCACGTTCGACGAAGTGCTGCCGAGACGGTCGCGAACGGCCACCGAGTACGAGTTCTCTCCGGCTTCCCGAAGCGAACCGAGCAGGAAAAGCTCATCGCCGACGTTCTGGAACGAGAATCCTTCGGGAAGCGTGCCGACACCGGTGAACGGGCCGTGTCCTCCAGCGATTCGCACAGGCACGGCGAAACTGCGGATCTGCATGACCTCGGCGGCTCCGGTCGGCTCGATCAGCTGTGGAGTCTGCCCGGTTGAGATCACGAGACGGGCGACATCACCGTCGACCGAGACCTCATGGACCATGACAGGTGGCCAGTTCCCGTCCCTGAGACGAAGCGCCGGGTTTGTCTCTGCATTCAGCCTCCCCACCAGGCCGTCGACGCCCCAGGCGTCGCCGGCCTCCCCACGGTTTCCGCCTTCGGGCGTGATCTTCAGCAGGCCACCGTTCCCGTCTTGCTCGAGCATGGTCAGGAAGTAGGGGTCATTGGACGCCGGGTCCGGACGGCGGCTCGCGTTCGAGTCCTGTTTGTAGAGCAGCACGCCGGTGGCGGGCAGGCCGCGGTCGAACCCGATCTGTGCACGCAGTTCGGCAAAGAGAAACTCCGTCTCTCCTGCATCGAGCGGAATCCGGAGCACGTCCCCGTCGATCTGGGCAGGGTCGAGGAAGATTTCCTCGTTCCAGACCTCGCCGAGTTCGAGATAGTCGATCCAGCCCAGCGTTCCCTTCGAGTGTCCGATCATGTGAGCGGGGCCATACGGGTCACGGCTCGAGTCCACAGGGCCGCAGCCCCAGGAACCGGCCGCCATGAGTGCCCAACACCCAAGCACCCATCGGCGCCCTTCCGGCCCGAGGTCTCGGTCGACCCAGTGATAGTAGTCGGGCAGACCGAGCGCGTGACCAAACTCATGTGCGATCACGCTCGCGTCCTGCACGGCGTTCCCTGAGCAGTCCGAGGCGCTCTGCGTGATGTAGTCCTGTACGAGGATCGGAGTGCCTCCGATTCCGATGTCGTCGGTAGTGAACGGAGCACCCGTCTGAGCCTGAATCGTCCAGCGATGCGGCCAGATGGCCGGCCCTCCGCACGAGGCTGAGACTTCAAGAAACTCGACGGTGATCACGTCTACGAAACCGTCGTCGTCACCGCTGTTCGGAAGACCGTCCGGGCCGTCGTTGTCGTACTGCCGAAAGTCGGTGTCGCCATCGACCTGGCCGAGCATATCGACGATCCAGTCGCCGACTCGAGCGTCCTGCCCGAGAGCGAAGTTCGATCCGACGACCTCGCTCATGGTGAGACCCGTACGAACCCAGCCCATGACGTTACCGGTTACCGTCAGGGCGCCTCTCGACATCTCCAGGTATGACTCCGTGACGGTGCCTCGCGCCGAGGGGCCTTCGAAGAGCGAATTCCGCACCATGTCGCTGCTGATGCGAGGCTCTGCCTCGGAGTCCACGAAGAGTCCGAGAATGACAGGAAGCTGAACCTCACCGAACGCCGACGTGCGTTCCGGGCTCGAACGCCGGAAGAGTGCTCGCTCGAACTCATATGCGGTCGGGTCCTGCTGGAGCCGCTGGTAGTAGGCTGCTGGCAGCTCTATTCCTCTTTCCTGAGCCGTAGCCGCGATGTCCTGGGCAGCAGCGGGCACGACGCCGCAGAGCACACCGATCGTCACCGTCATGGCCGCTCGCATCGTCTGGGACCTCATCGGATCAACTCCACGTCGTACCCCGTCATGTCGGCCCGAAGCTCATCGTCCGGCCCGGCCACCTGGACGACGACCACGTCGGGCTTCTGGGTCATGTCGGCTAGCGCGACCCGGAATTCGAGTAGGCCTCCGCCCAAGTTGACGAGGACGATTCGAGCGCCCTCGCCATTGATGCGAGGAAAGACCTGAGTGGGCGAGATACCGGAGACCGATTGGATGCCGTCCCCGAACAGGGCCACAATGGCAGCGCCTTCGTCACCGTTGGGGCTCACGAGCGTTGCCGTGAGCGTGCCTGGCCCGGGTAATGGGGGGTCTTCTCCGCACGCGGCGAACGATACGATGGCCGCGACCGCAGCGAGGCGGATCGCGAATGAAGCATGTCGATTCATGTCGTTCTCAGGTCTGTGGCGGGCAGGTGGCGACTGTGTGAGTCAGGACACTGGGCGCTCAGTGAGTCGCATGTTCACGGCCCACATGCCGGAGTTGATGTCGGCGAAGAAGATGTTGCCCTTCCAGGGCATCACGCCCCACGCCGCAGCGGAGTTCGGGATGTACCCCAGTGGATCGAAGGCCTTGAAGACCGAGAGCTCCCGACCCTGTGTATACAGGTTGCCCATGAGATCTCCGGAAATGTCAACCATTCGCACTCCACCTTCGTAATACGCCTGATAGAGCACGTCGTTTTCGACCCACATATTGTGGGTTCCGTACTCACTGACTTCATACCGGGCGAGCTGCACCGGGTTCATGGGGTCGGTGAAATCCACGATCTGTGTGTAGCCGGATGTCGCCCGGGGGTAACCGCCCTTCCCTGTCTCGGGGTCGTACTGCTGACGGTGATCTGGGCCAGAACCCTCCCAGGCGAGGCCGTTCCGCTGAACACGCTCGTCACCCACGATGAGCAGGAGGCGACCCGTCGACTCCTGGTAGTAGGGAAAGACCGCGTGCGTGGAGCCCGTAGTGAGTGGGAAGGAGGTGACGAATACGGGTTTTTCGATCGAGCCACCCCAACGGCCATTCCCGACATCGACAACGACGATACCGGTTTCCCACTCCGCCGAGTACGCCAGGCCGTCGTGTACCCAGACGTCATGCACACGAGAATTGGGGTGGTTGTACTCACTGACATAGCGTGGATTGTCGACGTCGCGCACGTCGATGATTACGTACTTGTCACCCCCCGCGAGGGCGAACAGGTAGTCCTCCGTGGCGTACATATTGTGCACACCGCCCGTCACGCCATTCCCCTCGAAGGTGGACGCGACGCGCGGGTGTGCCGGGTCCGCTAGGTCGAGAATGACCACGCCGTTCCTGCGGTTCGATGCCCCTTCTCTGGAGATCGCACCATATCTGCCGTTCGGCGAAGCCTTCACGTCGTTGGTGGTACGAGCGTCGACATGGATGGAGTCCGTCTTGATGATATTCGACGGATCAGTGACGTCCCACACCATGCTGACACCGTCACCAAACTTTGATCCGGTAAGTGCATAGTCGCGTCCGTCGACGCCTTCCCAGATCCAGAGGTCGGTCGTGAAGACGCGTGACTCCCGACCCTGGCCAATCACGTCCAGAGTCCGGACCGAATTGCGCGAGACGACCCGGAAGGAAAACTCGGTGCGCGCATCTCCGGTGGATGCGATCGCCGTATATACGCCTGGAACGTCGGCGACCATGCGACCGTCTTCGATCTGCGCTGGACCGGCAGGAGCGCGGATGGAATCGTCTGGCTGATAGAGGTAGCTCCACGAGACCGGTACATGGTCGATCCGGCGACCCTGTGCGTCGAAGGCTGCTACCTCCATGCTCTGAACGTCGCCCGTGCGAAGCTGGAGCTGGCCGCCACTGAGTTCGAGTCGGGTCACGTTGCTCGCCTCCACGCGATGCATCATGGTCCCTGGCACACCCTCGACTGATGCAGTGATCGTGACGGAGCCGGAGCCGATGCCCCGTACATTCCCGAAAGGATCCACTGTGGCGACGGTTTCGTTGGATGATGACCACGTAATGTCCGGATAGGGCCGGTGGGACCCATCGGCGTGCTCGGCCGCGACTCGGTGCAGAAGGCGGCCGCCCTCGAACAGACGTCCCTCCTCGCTCGTCACTACGACACGATCGACCGCCGGCCAGCCGACCGTGACCGGGATGCGGAGCTGAATCGGCGTGCTTCCGTCCATCGGAACGCTGGCCACGAAGATCTCGTAGTCGCCCGCGGTGATCCCTGTGACCTGGCCATCGGTGACCCGAAGGCCCTCGCGAGGCGCTCCGACACGAAGTGGCGCGTCCACCGGCTGCCCGTCGGGCCCGATCGCCTGGATCTCGATGGGTGTCGACTGGCCGGCCGTAACCTCCACACGCTCCGGCTCTGCAGTGATTCGGGTGACGGTCTGAGCTGAAAGTGGTTGCGCCAAGATGACAGCGACGGTGATGGCGAACAGGCGCTTCATTATGCCTCCACGGCAATGTTTAGGAGCCCGCAGTGGGAGAAGTGGGCGCCGATCGACTGTGTTAACCGGGATCTATTTCTGTCGCAATCCTTGGGTCGGGTCTGTCCGAGCGACCGACATGACTCCTGTGACAGAACTGGCACTGTGGATCGGCCGCTCCATTGCAGGTTGAGGCTTCCTCGATGAGTGAGGCAAGGTGCCTAACAGCCATGCATCACGGGCCTTTCCCGGCCTTCAACTCTGGTTGACCACGGTGAATGACGTGTCTAGCTTTCGGCCTCTGAAACAAAGAATCATTCTTGATAAGCGGTGCCCCAGGGTACCGCTTCACTTGTCTGAGGGCACTGATGAGCGACGCACCCATTCTCAAGATCGAGGGACTCGAAGCGAAGGTAGCTGAAGGAGATCTCTCGATTCTCAAGGGTCTGGATCTACAGATCGGCAACGGCGAGATCCACGCCATCATGGGTCCGAACGGATCGGGGAAAAGCACGCTCGCCAAAGTGCTCGCCGGGCACCCCGGCTACGAGGCGACCTCCGGCGCCGTGACGTTCCTCGGCGAGGACCTGCTCGACCTCGAAGCCGATGAGCGCTCCCAGGCCGGTGTCTTCCTTGCGTTCCAGTACCCCGTCGAAATTCCGGGTGTCTCGATCGCGAATTTTCTTCGTACGGCAGTTCAGGCCCATCTGCCCGAAGGTGAAGAACTGGACATTTTCGACTTCTCCGACATGCTGACGGAGCGCATGGAGATGCTAGAGATGGACATCGCGTTTGCGGAGCGTCACGTGAACGATGGCTTCTCAGGCGGCGAGAAGAAGCGGAATGAGATCCTCCAGATGGCGATGCTCAAGCCAAAGCTTGCTGTGATGGACGAGACGGATTCGGGGCTCGATATCGACGCCCTCAAGATCGTCGCCAGTGGTGTGAACAAGCTGAGCGAAGAGGACCCTGCTATGTCGGTTCTCCTGATTACGCACTACCAACGCCTGCTCGACTACATCAAGCCGGACTTCGTCCATGTCATGGTCGACGGTCGGATCGTGAAGTCGGGTGGCCCCGAGATCGCGCTCGAGCTGGAGGCTGACGGCTATAGCGAGTACGACGAGGTCGAATCGGCGACCGCAGCGTCCTGATCGCTCTCCTCTGACACGAAACGGAGCACCCTGCCATGCCACAGAACGAGACGATCCAGGACCTGGGTCTCGACGAGTACAAATACGATTTCGTCAGCGAAGCCGAGCCGGTCTACAGAGCCGAAAAGGGGCTGTCGGAAAAAGTCGTGCGCGAGATTTCACAGTACAAGGAAGAGCCCGATTGGATGCTCGACCTCCGGCTCAAGGCGCTTGAGGTCTATGCATCCAAGCCGATGCCCAAGTGGGGTGGCGATCTCGACAGCCTCGAAGAGGTCCTCGACGAGATCTACTTCTACGTCCGCCCTCAGGACCGTATGGAGCACTCCTGGGACGACGTCCCCGAGGACATCAAGAACACGTTCGAGAAGCTCGGGATTCCCGAGGCTGAGCGTGAGATCCTCGCCGGCGTGGGCGCGCAGTACGAGTCCGAGATGGTGTATCACTCGCTCCGCAAGGAGTGGGAGGAGCAGGGCGTCATCTTCGACTCGATCGAAGATGGCCTGAAGAACCACCCCGAGCTTTTCCGCGAGCACTTTGGGACGATCATCCCGACGGGTGACAACAAGTTCTCCGCCATGAACGCCGCGGTGTGGTCGGGCGGCTCCTTTGTATATATCCCGAAAGGTGTCTCCCTCGACACGCCGCTGCAGGCGTACTTCCGTGTGAATCAGGAGCGCATGGGACAGTTCGAGCGGACACTGATCATCGTCGACGAAGGCGCTCAGGCGCACTACATCGAAGGCTGTACTGCGCCGGTCTACTCGACCGAGTCGTTCCACTCCGGCGTCATCGAGATCATCGTCAAGAAGAACGCCCGGTTCCGGTATACGACCATCCAGAACTGGTCGAACAACATGTACAACCTGGTCACCCAGCGTGCGATCGTCGAAGAGGGCGGCCACATGGAGTGGCTGGACGGCAACCTCGGGTCGAAGCTTACCATGAAGTACCCGTCCTGCTACTTGGTGGGTGAGGGCGCGCACGGCGAGATCCTCTCGATCGCCTACTCGGGCGACGGGCAGCACCAGGACACCGGGGGCAAGGTGGTTCACGCCGCCCCCCACACCACCTCTTCGATCGTCTCCAAGTCGATATCGAAGGGACACGGTCGGTCCACGTACCGCGGTCTGCTGAAGGTGCACGAGGGTGCGCACCACGCTCGCTCGAATGTCGAGTGCGACGCTCTGCTCATTAACGACACGTCGCGCACGGACACGTACCCGTACATCGAGATCGAGGAGAACGACGCCAATGTCGGGCATGAGGCTTCGGTCTCACGGATTGGCGAAGAACAGCTCTTCTACCTGACCAGCCGCGGGATCCCTCAGGACGAAGCGATGGCCATGATCGTGCGCGGCTTCATCGAGCCGATCGCGAAAGAACTCCCGCTTGAGTATGCGGTGGAACTCAACCGTCTAATCGAGCTCGAGATGGAAGGATCGGTGGGCTGATGACAGACACTGCACTGAAGGAATCGGGATCTGTGGAAGGCGTTACTGAGGCTCTCAACGCCGCTGCTGTAGAGCGTCTCGCCATCGGGGAGCCTGTGTGGCTTCGTGAGCGGCGTGAGCATGCGTGGGGCACATACGAGCAGATCCCCATGCCGACCACCCGCCTGGAAGAGTGGCGGTACACCGACCTGCGCAAGAAGCTCGATCTCGACGGACTTCGTCTCTCCGAGACGGAGGCCGTGGCCGACGATCCGTCGGCGTGGCCGTTGCGGCTCCGTGAAACCATGGAGCAGGACCAGACGGCGTCTGGGCATATCGTGCTGATCGACGGACACGTCGTACACACGGATATCCACCCGACTCTCGCCGAGCAGGGTGTCGTTCTCGACTCGCTTCATGATGCGCTTGATTCGCACCCGGAACTGGTCCAGAAATACCTGGGGAGCGTCGTACCGGCGGAAGACGGGAAGTTCGAGGCGCTCAACATGGCGCTCTGGGCTGACGGCATTTTCGTGTACGTACCGTCGAACGTCCGCCTCGAGATGCCGATCCGTGTGACGCGATGGATCAGCGAGGCCGGTGCCGCCTACTTCAGCCGCGTACTGATCGTGGCTGATCCGCACAGTCAAGTCTCGTACGTCGACGAAATCGTCTCGGAAGACTTCGACTCACAGACCTTGACGTCCTCCGCGGTCGAGCTGGTCGCTGGCGAGGGAGCTGTCGTCCAGTATGTGAAGGTGCAGCGGGCCGGTCGTGGAACGTTCGTGCAGTCCTCGCAGCGGACGCTCGCCGGGCGAGACGCTCGCATTGACACGCTGAACGTCGGTCTCGGGGCATCAGTCCACCGTGTGGACCTGAATGCGAAGCTGCTCGGACCCGGAGCGAACTCGGAGATGCTCGGTCTGTACTTCGGAGACGGAGACCAGCACTTCGACTTCAATACGAGCCAGGACCATACGGAACCGAACACCGGCAGCGACCTTCTCTACAAGGGCGCTCTCGATGGGAACAGTCGAGCGGTCTTCCGTGGCGTCATACGTGTCTTCCCCGGAGCGCAGCGGACCGATGCCTACCAGACGAACCGCAACCTCCTCCTCTCACCAGGCGCACGGGCGGACTCACTTCCCAACCTCGAGATTGAGGCGGACGACGTGAAGTGCTCGCACGGTGCGACGATCGGGGAGCTCGACGCCGAAGCGAAGTTTTATCTGATGAGCCGCGGACTGGATCAGGTGCAGGCGGAACGCCTCGTTGTGCTCGGCTTCCTTGGCGAGGTCCTGGCCAAGCTTCCGCTTGGTGGAGTCGTCGATAAGGTGACTGGCGTGATCGAGGAGAAGCTCGCCCAGGGAGGGTGAGAGAATCATGCCTAACTGGGTCAAGGTTGCGGATGATGGTGACTGCGCCGTCGGTATGCTCAAGGGGGTCATGGCAGATGGAGTGCCCGTCGTGCTTGCCAACGTCGAGGGCTCGATCTGTGCCCTCAAGGACCAGTGCTCACACGAGGATTACCCCCTGTCGGATGGGGAACTCGAGGGCGATCAGGTCGTGTGCCTCTACCACGGTGCTCGATTCGATGCATGTTCCGGCGCACGAAAGACGCTTCCTGCGATTCGGCCTGTTCAGTCGTTCCCGGTCGAGATCCGGGATGGAGAAATCTTCGTCGACGTCGAGTAGAAACCTCTCTGCCTGGTCGTGACGACCGAGGGCTCAGAAGATGACCGCCGCCATGTACGATCCGGTTCGGATTCGGAAGGACTTCCCGACACTCGAGCAGACGGTGAACGGGAAGCCGCTGGTATATCTCGATAACGCAGCGACATCGCAGAAGCCTCAGGCAGTTCTCGACGCCATCGATGCGTACTACCAGCGTGACAACGCGAACGTCCATCGGGGTATTCACGAGCTTTCCCGACGGGCGACCCTCGCGTACGAGGAAGCCCGGGGAAAGGTGGCGGGCTGGATCCACGCGCCCGATGAGTCAGAGATCATCTGGACCCGCGGGACCACGGAGGCGATCAACCTCGTGGCGATCGGTTGGGGTCTCGACAACCTGAGCGAAGGTGACGAAATCCTCATCTCCGTCCTGGAGCATCACGCGAACATCGTTCCCTGGCAGATCCTCGCTGCTCGTACAAAAGCGACGCTCCGGTACTTGGAGCTTGATGAACAGGGTCGCCTGGTTCTGGATGACCTGGAGTCGGTACTGACAGACCGCACCAGGGTTGTTGCGATCTCTCACGTCTCGAACAGCTTGGGAACGATCAACCCCGTGAAAGAGATCACCCGGGCGGCCCACGCGGTGGGTGCGATCGTCCTCGTGGATGGTGCCCAGGGTGCGGTCCACACCAGAGTCGACGTGCAGGACCTCGGTTGCGACTTCTATGCCTTCAGCGGTCATAAGCTGTGCGGCCCGACCGGAATCGGAGTCCTTTGGGGTCGCAAGGATCTGCTCGAGGCAATGTCTCCGGTCCAGGGGGGTGGAGAGATGATCCACATCGTGGGTCGAGACGAGAGCAGCTGGGCGGCGGTGCCTCAAAAGTTCGAAGCGGGGACACCGAACATCGCCGGCGCGATCGGCCTGGGCGCAGCCGTGGACTACCTCTCCCAGATCGGTATCGAGAACATCGAAGCCCACGAGAAGGAGATCATGGCGTACGCCATGGGCCGACTCAGTGAGGTCCCCGGCATCAGGATCTACGGTCCGACCTCTCTTGAGGAGCGCTCGGCCGTAATTTCGTTCACCTTGGGCGATGCTCACCCTCACGACATATCGACCATCCTCGACATGGATGGTGTTGCCGTCCGGGCTGGTCATCACTGTGCCCAGCTCGTGATGAAGCACTTCGGTGTATCCGCCACGGCCCGGGCGTCCTTCTACCTGTATACCACGAAAGAAGATGTGGACAGGTTGGTCGACGGGCTTGGCCAGGTCACCGCGATCTTTGGCTGACTACCCGGACCCGCCGGGCCCGAAGTTCTGTTCGCGTACGTAGCTGGAACGTGCCTACAGAGCGACGGCACCCTATATTGCCGTCCCGTAAAACCGCGCAGGCAGTAATGAACTCTCCCCAACTTAGCTCACTCTACCAGCAACTCATTCTCGAGCACTACCGGAATCCGCGTAATAAAGAAGAGCTCGACGCGAAGACGGTGGAGATTCACATGGCGAATCCCGTCTGTGGTGACGAGATCCGTTTGCAGTTGCGAATTGAGGGAGATCACATCGCCGAAGCGAAGTTCGTTGGCTCCGGCTGCTCGATTTCGCAGGCCGCGGTGAGCATGATGACGACGCGCCTGCAGGGCGCGAAGCTCGTGGACGCCGACGCGCTGGCGAAGAGGTTCACCGAGATGATGCATGGTGATGAGATCGCTGCGCAGGACAAGTCGCTTGGCGACCTCCGTGCTCTCGAGGGTGTTTCGAAGTTCCCCGTTCGGATCAAGTGTGCGCTGCTCGGCTTCGACGCGCTGCAGGAGGCGCTGAAGAAGGAAGTCGGCGACGTCGGAGGAGAACTGCACTGACCTCGTCGGTCGAGGTCCATTCAGCTCACCTTCCCGATACGCGGGTGGGGGCCGTGACCGTGTGGACATCACCGCACGGCGTGCGCCGCATCGAGTTCGGACCGCTTCCGCGCGAGCGTCACACCGACCCTCCCGAAGCGTGGCCACCTGAGCTTCGCGAGGCTGTTACTCAACTCAAGGCCTACTTCGCCAAGGAGCGGACGTCGTTCGACCTGCCGCTCGACCTTTCGGGTGTGACGTCGGATTTCCAGCGCGAGGTCTACGATAAACTGCTCAACGTAGGGCATGGGCAGGTGACCTCGTACGGGGAGATTGCCCGCCAGATCGGAAAGCCGGATAAGGCCAGGGCCGTCGGTCAGGCCGTCGGCTCGAATCCGATTCCGATCGTTGTCCCCTGCCATCGAGTTATCGCGTCGGACGGACGGCTAACCGGCTTTTCCGGGGGCCTCACGGCGAAGGTTGCCCTGCTGAAGCTGGAGGGCGTCGACGTGGACGGGTCCTCACCGAACAGCAAGGTATACCCTGAGGTCATTCCCCTGGATCTCTGAGCGTCAGTGGGCTTGCCGGGCGAAACGCACTGGCAGAAGTGCTTCGGCTCGGGGGTCCTCGCCGTCCAGAATCTGTCTTGAGACGATCTCGCCGGTCACGGGACCGAGGGTGAGTCCAAGCATTCCATGACCGGTCGCGACCACGAGTCCTTCGACACCAGGGACAGGACCGATGATCGGGAGACCATCCATCGACATGGGTCGCAGGCCGCACCACTCGGAACGTGGCTGAGCGCTGCCCATGTCGGGGAACGCGGCCCGCGCGGCTCTGGTCAGCTGCTTCAGGCGCTCAGGCCGCATGACGTGATTCTCTCCCGAGAACTCCATGGTGCCGGCGAAGCGCACGGCTGTATCCATCGGCGTACAGAAGACGGAGTGCTCTGCGAGGACACAGGCGATGCGCATCGGTGGCGCGCCGTTGGGGCCGATGTCTATGTCGCGGTGGTACCCCTTCCCCGGTTGAACTGGCACGCGGAGGCCAAACGGCCTCGCCAGGTGCCGACTGTAGGGTCCCGTGGCCAGAACGACTGCGTCTGCCCGGACTCGTTCACCGGATGCCAGCTGGACACCGGTCACGCGATCACTCTGCGAGGTGACCGAGCGAACTTCTGCTCCCCTCCTGACCCGCACTCCGTGCTGTATGGCGCACTCGGTAAGTCGACTGAGGAAGAGAGCTGGAATGAGAGTGGCCGACTCGTGGTAGTGCACAGCCCCGATCATCTGCCCGCCGAGCGCGGGTTCGCGCCGTCTTACCTCATCACCGTCGATGATTTCCGGCTTATAGCCATGCTCGATGATGATCTCGGCTTCATGCTGCGCACCCTCGAAGCCTGACTCGGTGGAGCAGACCTCGAGGTAGCCTCCGGGCGTGTAGTCACACTCGATCCGTTCTTCCGTCAGGACCCGATCGAACGCTGCGAGGGCATCCCGGCCGAGCGGCGCCATGACCTTCATGCAGTGCAGTACGTGTGCGTCCGTGCAGTAGCGTGCGAAGCCGAGCAGCCACCTCCACAGGGCTGGATCGATCCTCGGCTTCACGTAGAGGGGACTCGTAGCGTCGGTCATCTGTCGAATCGCTTGGGCAATGCGGCCTGGCCGATTCAACGGCGGGTGCCCCACGGCGATGGTACCGGCGTTTCCACTCGACGCCCCCGCACCGACTTCGCTTCGCTCCAGCAGGGATACGTCGGCACCGCTCCGCGCGAGCTCGTAGGCGGAGCTGACGCCGATGACGCCACCACCCACCACGATGACGTGAGGTCGATCCGTCACGGTGACATCACAGGTCTGAGCGTGCCTGTCACGCGCATTCTTCCAGCGGTCAGCTGTTGGGGTCCAGGAGGACTTTCACCGATCCCGTCTTCCTTCGATTCGCGGCCGTGGAGAGCGCCTCACGGTACTGCTCCAGGGGGTATACGTGCGTGACCATCTGCTCGACGGGTGCACCGGTCTCCAACAGCATGTCGTGTGTAATCTGGAACGTATGTTCTGTTTTGCCTCGCCAGGACTCGTCGCCGTAGCACTGGAATCCCTGGACCTGAAGCTCGTTAGCCCACACGAAGGTCAGATCCAGTTTCGGGATCTCGGCTGCGCATCCGAGCAGGACGATCCGTCCCCGCACAGTGGCGTACCGGAGCGACTGCTTGATGGTCTGCTCGCTACCCACGCAGTCAAAGATCAGCGGGAAGCCTCCGCCCGCGTAAACCTCGTCACCCACGATCGGCATGTAGGCGCTCGCCCCCGTCTCGATCATCGCATCTCGGGCTTCATCACCGGGAGAGATGACCGAGGATGCGCCGAACGCGCGCGCCATGTTCGCCTCGTGCTTGCGGCGAACCTGGGCGATCAACTCCCCCTTGAATCCTGTGGCCCGGAGCGCCCAGATGACCCCGAGAGCGATCGGCCCACTGCCGAGCACGAGGGCTGGCCCGTCTCCCAACGGTCGGGAGCGAAGCGCCGCGTGCATGCCGACGGCCAACGGCTCCAGCAGGGAGGCCGTTCGGTCGGTCATGGCGTCGTCGATGGGAAAGAGCTGGGATTCGTGGGCGATCATGCGCTCGCCCCATCCTCCTGGCAGACTTCCGTGATACCCGATGGTCATGCCGCGCTGGATCGGAGAACCAGCGATGAGTGTCTGGCCTTCGTCGCCGGCCCGTGTACACGTGGAGGGCAGGCCGTCGAAACACGACGGACATTGTTCCGTGCCGTGGAAGCCTCTGACCGCGCACGAAACACCGGGGTCGACCGCCACTCTCTGCCCCGGCTCGACGCGTGTCACCCCTGGACCTACGTCGACGACCCGGGCCAGCACCTCGTGTCCCAGCACGGCGGGAAAGGAACCGAATGGTTCCATCGCCGGACTCGACTTGAGCGTAAGATTGCCGATGTCGGACCCACAAATGCCGGCCAGCAGGATTTCGAGCTTGACCCAGTGATCACCGGGCAGCTCAGGCTCCGGCACATCCTGAAAGCGCACGCCGCTGAGGCCGCCAAACAGGGCGGATTCAGTGACCCGGCCCAGACTTTTACCGATGACGTAGCTGGGAATCGTGACGTTGAATGTGACGGCCTTCATGGGGCTCGTACCGGGATCGGTAGTTGGAGACGAGGCTGTAGAAGAATGAGCCCGGGCCGGGTCCGAGCAAGAGTCGCCTTCAGGGGGCGCTCCCTGACACCGCTCGCAGGAGGTCCCGCATAACACGCGGTGCCCACCCCACGATGCCCACGAGGATCAGAACAGCTGCCAGTGCCGCGGCGCTTACTTCGAGGGCCGGAGTCGACCCGTATGGGAACACTGCTCTTTCTAGGCCGGCAATGCCGATACCCGCGAGGATCGACAGTGATCTCGCACGGAAGGGCAGACCCGATGCGCGACCACCGGGCTCGAGCCCGACTGGAGCGTACTCTGCAGCGATCGCCGCGCCCGGGTCAGCACTCGATGGTCGGGAAGCTCGCCGAGGCGCTGGATGGTTCGGGCTACGAGGAGTCGAGAGACGCGGCGTGTGCTGGTCGTTGATGTCCAGTATGTCCCGCGCCGCTGCTTCGTCCCTGCCGAGAACCCAGAGTGTCGCTGCGGTGGATACCGATATCCCCATGGAGGGATCGTCGATCTGCAGCCGATAGGGGATCCCGGCGTCGTCGAGGAAGCCGGCAGCGAATTCCGCCTCATGACGCCATGAATACCGAGCGACGACGACCTCCTGAAGCCTGCGTTCGGTGTGCTGTGCCAAGGGTCAGAGGTGCTCGACGTACGCGACCCGTCGACCGGCATAGCTGATTGCGGCGTCGGACATTCCCGACTCCTTCGATCCACACGCTGTGTCCCCAATGCCCAACCGGGCGGGTACGGGATTGATGAGCCTGTACATCTGAAGCATCCGGCTACCGACCTGGCCCCAGCAGGACCGCGTTCATGAACAGCAGCTGAGTTGCCTTGGCGTACGCCCGGTAGTTTGGGTCCTCTGCAAAACTGATGATCTGGCCACTGCCGTACATCGGCTGTTCCTTAAAAAGATGAGGGTCATCCGGACCGGTATCTAGCGGACAAGGTGCGCCAATATAGCTCGGGGGTCTGGAGGACCGCAGTGCGACACGATAGTCTCGGGGTATGACAACTTCGATTCACGCTCGCGTCTTACGGCGCGCCGGCTGCGGTGCCCGCTCGTCGCTCGTTCCTCTTCTGATCGCCACGCTGTCCGCCTGTGGCGGTGCGGTGCCGGACGATGCCCCGACCGCCGATGCCCGGTCCGACCGGGAACGCGACCCGCAGCTCGTCTTCTGGTCGTCCCTTGAGTCGTTGTGTGGTCAGGCGTTCGAAGGTCGAGTGACTGAGAGTGTGCCCCCTGACCCCTCATTCGAGGCGGTAACGCTCGTGATGCATGTTCGGTCCTGTGACCTGGCGGAAATTCGGATCCCGTTCCACGTGGGTGAGGACCGGTCGCGTACCTGGGTCATCACGCCAACCTCGGTGGGCCTCCGCCTGAAGCACGACCACCGGCATGAGGACGGCTCCGAGGACGAAGTCACCCAATACGGTGGAGATACACGTGGTCAGGGCGCTTCGATGGCTCAGGATTTCCTTGCCGACGCTCTGACTGCCAGCCTCGTCCCAGAAGCTGCGACCAACGTCTGGACGGTCGAAGTCCGGCCCGGTGAGGTTTTCGCCTATGCGCTGCGCCGTGAGGGGACCGACCGCAGATTCAGGGTCGAATTCGATCTGGCGCAGCCCGTTGATTCGCCCCCGCCGCCTTGGGGAGGCTGAGCTGCACGAGGATGCACTATTCGGAGGCAAGCTGAGGCCTGGGGCGTCGACGGTCGGCCGTGAACAAGACGGGTCCCGAGAGGTAAGCCTATGAAGTTGCAGCGTATGTGAAGTGGTGCCGGGCGATCTTTTCGACACTCGCGTTGTATCATGAGAAAGTTCAAAATGGGTATGTTCAAAGCTGTGAGTGAAACACCGGTCCGGAGGTTTTTGGTATGAAGCACGGACGCGATCGAGCGGTCGGTGCGTGGGTGCTCGCTTTGGTGATGCTGATGATTGGCGGCGTTGCGACGCCGGTTCATGCACAGACAATCAGCGGAACGCTGATGGAGGTGGAGACCGGTCAACCGATCTCTCTCGGTCTCGTCATCATGATGACCGAGGCGGGCGACTCGGTCACCTCTGGCGTGTCAAATGGACAGGGCCAGTTCTCGCTCACGGCACCTGAGGGAGGATCATTCCTCCTCGTAGCCTCGGCGTTCGGTTTCAAGGAGACGGCGGCTGGCGTGTTCGAGCTCGGCGCTGACGGGGAAATGGCTATCGATTTCCGGATCGCAGCGGCTCCGATGCCCATCGACGGAATTCTGGTTTCCCTGCAGCGCCCGGCGCTCCAGCACCAGCTCGTGAAGAACGGCTTCGTCCGGCGGGTAACCCGTGGACTGGGACGGTTCATCACACCCGTCATGATCGAAGAATCCCCGGCGCTCACATCGGAGGACCTGTTCCGTGGCATCCCGGGTGTCGGACTCGTTTATCCCCAGGGCGGCATCAACTCCTTTCAGGGCGCGACCGTCCGGTTGGCGGGGACAGGGCAGTACTGCACACCAACGATCTATCTCGACGGGACGAGGCTTTCCGTCCAGATGACCGCATCTATGCCGATGGAGGTAATCGCGCCGCTTCAGACCATCGACGCCGTCGAGATCTACCGACGGCCAGCCGAGGTTCCTGTGGAGTACGGCATGACCCAGTCCGGCTCGGGCCAGGGCGGCAATTGCGGCGTCATCGTCCTCTGGACCCGGACCCGATAGTCCAGAGTCCGAGGGCACGCTGGGCGGCGTGGATCGTCGTCTTCCTGCTCATCGGTACATCGTGGGCATGCGACCCGGCTCCGACGGACTCCCTGGAGCAAGGACTCGCCTCGGCCGACTCCCTGGTCGCCCTCTGGGTCAACGAGGGCCGCATTCCCGGTGCTGTGCTTCTGGTCGCGCGCTACGGTGCGGTTCGACACCGGGCTGCGTACGGTCTCGCCTCGGCAGTGGATTCGGTGCAGATGAGTCCGTTGACGGTCTTCGACCTGGCCTCCGTGACGAAGGTCATGGCGACGACGTTCGCCCTCATGGTGCTCTCCGAGCACGGGCGGGTCGACGTCGAAGCACCGGTTTCAACGTATCTCCCCGAGTTCCGGGGCGATGGCCGTGACGATGTCACGGTTCGCCATCTGCTGACCCATCGATCCGGGCTACCACAGTGGGTGCCAACCTACTATCACGCATCTGACCGGGACGAGGCATACGACTACATCCGCTCGCTCCCTCTCACGTGGCGCGTTGGTGAAGAACGGCACTACAGTGACCTTGGCTTCATGCTGCTGGGCCGGCTTGTGGAGGAGGTGAGCGGTCAGACGCTAGACGCGTTCGTACGGGCGCAGATCTATGCCCCTCTGGGGCTGGGCGAGACCCGTTTCCGACCCTTGGACGAAGGCGGGGCCAGCGCGGGTGCGGCCTCCGAGGAAGGTCCTGTCTTTGCCCGGACCTCTCGTGGAAATCCATTCGAGCAGCGGATGGTGCACGACCCGGACTTCGGATACCGGATCGCAGGCGACCCGAACTCCTGGTCCGAGTGGCGAACGGACTGGTTGAACGGAGAGGTGAATGACGGCAACGCATTCCACGCGTTCCGCGGTGTAGCAGGACACGCAGGCCTTTTCTCGACTGCCGATGACCTGGGTGTCCTGCTTCATGTGATGCTGAATGGGGGTGAGCACGCGGGTGTCCGCCTCCTGTCACCTGAGACCGTCGCAGCCTTCCTCGAGCCCACCGGTGACCGACAGGCACTCGGGTGGCAGCTACCGGGATACGGTCCCGGCAGTGCGTTCGGGCACACTGGCTTCACCGGAACGTTCGTGCTCGGAGTGCAGGCTGAGGGTCTGGCGCTTGTTCTTCTGACGAATCGGCAGAACTTCGGCGTCGACGAAGAATCTCAGTATCCCGACGTCGGGCCGCTCCAACGGGCGGTCACAGCGGCCGTAACTGGAATCGACTGATCAGGCTCCTCTGATCCTTACCTCATCAACCGAACAAATCTCATGATCTGTCAGCGTGCGTTTTCGACCCTAGCCCTCCTTACCCTTACCGCACTTTTTTCCGGAGTTTCCACGGCGGACGTCCGCGCGCAGAACTCCGTGCAGATTGATGCCCCCGTAGGATTCGCTGCTGATCATGCGTCGCGGCAGGCATTTTGTGAGGCGCGATTCATTGAGCTTCCCTCGGGCGATACGTTCCGTGAACACCTGCGGATCATCACCTCCACCCCGCACCCGACGGGCTCAGCGGCGCAGATAGAGGTCGGTCACTATCTCGGGCGGGCGATGAAGGCGGCCGGGATGACCGTTCGCGAGCACCCGTACGACGTGTATCTGCCGCAGCTCACCGATGACGTGGAGGCGCACATCGTCACTCCCGTCGCAATGCGGTTGAATAATCGTGAGGCGGCGTTGGCTGAAGACCGGTTCTCCGGGCACCCGGACCTGCTCAATGGCTGGAACGCCTTTTCCGGGAGCGGCGACGTGACGGGTGAGGTCGTCTACGCCAACTATGGAACGCGAGCGGACTACCGCGCGCTCGATTCGATGGGGATCTCGCTCGAGGACAAGATCGTCATCGCGCGATACGGTGGAAATTTCCGGGGCTTCAAGGTTCTGTTCGCCGAAGAGCGTGGCGCCTCGGGTGTCATCATGTTCAATGACGCTCCCGAGGTCGAAGAGGATGCGTACCCTGAGGGCCCGATGCTCAATGGGGAGATCATTCAGCGGGGTTCCGTGCTCACCCTCAATTGGACGGGTGACCCCCTCACTCCGTTCGTCCCGGCTCTTCCCGTCGACGGGCCGGTTCAGGTCGAACGCCTGGACCCGGATGAGGTTGGCCTGCACACCATCCCCGTCCTGCCGATCGGCTACAACGCCGCCTCGGAGATTCTGTCTCGCATGGAGGGTGACGTCGGACCGGAGGAATGGCAGGGTGGTCTCGATCTGCGCTACAGGATCACTGGCGGCCCGGAGCTCACGGTTCGCGTCCGGGTGAATCAGCCGAAGGCCCTTACAAGGGCGACCAATGTAGTGGGCACGTTCGTGGGGAGTGAGTTCCCTGACGAGTGGATCATCCTTGGTGCGCACTACGACCCGTGGGGCTTCGGAGCTGTCGATCCCAATGGGGGAACGGCGATGCTGCTCACTCTCGCCGAAGCGCTGGGTCAGCTAGCGGATGAAGGGTGCCGGCCGCGTCGGTCGATCATGATCGCCCACTGGGACGCCGAGGAGTACGGGGTGATTGGCTCGTCGGAATGGGTTGAGGAATATCTCGAGCCACTGACGAACGGAGCCGTTGCGTACATCAATGCCGATGCGGCTGTCTCGGGGCCGAACTTCGGGTCCTCCTCCTCCCCGTCTCTCAAGCAGCCGATTCTCGACGCGATCCGCGATACGCCGTATCCGAACGAAGGACGGAGCGTGTACGAGTGGTGGGCTGAGCGCGCCGACGATGGCGTCCCGGTCATGGGGAATCTCGGCGGTGGTTCGGACCATATCGCCTTCTATACCCACGCCGGCATTCCGTCTGCGGGGCTTAGCTCGGGCGGACGCAGCGGGATCTACCATTCGAACTACGACAATTTTGCGTGGTTCGAGCGCTTCGGAGATCCTGAGTGGATCTACGGCCCGATGCTGGCCACCGTCGATGGTCTACTGGCGCTTCGCCTCGCGAACGCCGACCTGCTGCCGTACGACGTCACGCGGTATGCGGTGGATACGCGCACGCATGTGAACACGCTCTTTGAGGTCGCAGAGTTCCGACGGATCGAGGTGAATCTCGACCGCCTGGTTGCGTCCACGATGGACCTGGAGCGGGCAGCAGCTGAACTGGATGCGGCACGTACAGCCCGGGTGGCTGCGAGCAGCGTACCAAGCGCGACCGCAGAAGCCATCAACGCCGGTTTCATTGGTCTGGAGAAAGCCTGGCTCGATGAGCGTGGATTGCAGGATCGGCCTTGGAGTCGCTCGCTTTATGTCTCGCCTGACCCGTTCAGCGGCTACGCATCATGGATGCTGCCGGGACTCCGCTACGAGATCGAGACGGATGATCCGGGTGACGTGCCGCAATGGGAGACGCGGTATGTAGCCGCCATCGATCGCCTGACAGCTCAGATGGATGCGCTGACCACACTCATCCAGGAGGGGATGTGAGCGTGCGCGAGACCCTGAGCGGGGATGCACTCGAGGCGGCCGTCGCCGGACTCGACGGCTGGGCTGTCCGCGACGGCAAGCTGCACAAGGAGTATCGTTTCGCCGACTTTGTGACAGCGTTCGGTTTCATGGCTGCTGCCGCTTTGTGCGCCGAGAGAAAGAACCACCATCCGGAGTGGTTCAACGTCTACAACACCGTGCGTGTGGACCTGAGCACGCATGACGCCGGCGGGATTACGACGTGGGACGTCGAGCTGGCTGAAGAGTTCGACAAGATCTCGAACTCCTAGTCTGGATCCGGGCAGTCAGTGCCCGGAGAAGTCGCACAACGCGAAGACGTCACAGCCACCTGCGCGCAACTTGTCTGAGCCGCCCAGATCGGGCAGGTCGATGACGAAGCACGCCTCGTGAACCTGTCCGCCTCCCTGTTCGATCAGTTCTATGCCGGCCAGAGCTGTCCCGCCCGTGGCGATCAGGTCATCGATCAGCAACACCTCAGTTCCGGCTGAGACCGCGTCGACTTGCATCTCCAAACGATCCGATCCGTACTCAAGTTCGTATTCGACCCCGATCACGTCCCCGGGTAGCTTCCCGGCCTTCCTGAGCGGTACGAAACCGACGCCGAGTTCGTATGCGACGGCGGTTCCGAAGATGAACCCTCGGGCCTCGATTCCAGCGACGATGTCGATCGGGCGGTCGATATAGCGGTGGACGATGAGATCGATCGTCATGCGCAGGCCGCGCGGATCTTCGAGGAGTCCGGTGACGTCCCGGAACAGGATCCCCGGCTTCGGATAGTCAGGAATCGTGCGGATGAATGATGAGATCGTTGGGCTCATAGTTCCTCGCCATCGAACCTCAGGTGATATCGCTCGGCCTTGAACCCCTCGGGTGTACCTTCGTCGATCTTGGTCCCGCCGTCCGGCCGGAAACCACGCCGAGCGTAGAAGGCTCTGGCCCGCGTGTTAATCTCGAGGACCCAGAGTACCAGTTCCGTGAACCCGAGGTCCCGGGCTCGCTGAACGCCAGCGTCACAGAGAGCGCTGCCCAAGCCGGAGCGCCAGTGGTCAGGATCGATATACAGTGTCGGCATCTCAGCGACGCTCCCGGCCGACATGTCACTATCGGTGGCCGCACGCACAGTCACGAATCCGACGATTCGGTCGTTACGCTCTGCGACCAAACAATGGATCTCGGAGTTCGCTAGCCACCGGCTCCACCGGGCGACACGGTCCGCACGACCTGAACCCGGAGGGGGCCAGTTCGATACATGAGAACTGTATGCCGCTTCACGAGACGAAAAATGCACAGCCTCGATCGAGGCTGCGTCGTCAACAGCCGCATTTCGGATGTGCTCGACGGCGGCGACGTCACCGCTGGATTGGGATCTACTGGAACTCATTCTGCAACATGTGTTCCGGTGGCCTCACGGATCAAGCGAAACGGACGTCGGGTTGCGTTCAGGTCGGTCAGGCCTTCCAAAGCTCGCTGAACAGCCGCACCCAGTTCCCGCCGATTACCTTTGCGATGCGCTCGTCGGAGTGTCCTCGGTCCGACAGACCCTCCGCGATGAGTTCCATACGCCGATGAGAGTTGAGGTCCTCTACCGTGAAGAGGATATCCGGATCTTCGTTCGGCGCGGCTACTCCACGTTCGATACGCCCTGCGACGAACTCCCGGTGCCTTGACCAGTACTCATCTGATCCGTCGATGGGGGTAGTGGAGAGGTCGCTCCCGATGCCCACGTGATCTTCACCACACACCTGGATCGCATGCTCGATATGATCGAGCACGTCCGTTCGCGTGGGCACCCGGCCGGGTGTGAGGAATGGCATTAGGTAGATACCGACCACGCCCCCGCTGTCGGCCATTGCTCGGAGTTCTGTGTCGTCTTTGGAGCGGGGGTGCCGAGCGATGGTGTTACAGCCGCTGTGGGTGATGGCGACCGGACGTGAGGATACCGCGATTCCCTCGGCTGTGGTTCTCTGACCGCAGTGGCTCAGATCGACCATCATACCGAGCTCGTTCATGCGTTCAACGACCTGGACACCGAAACGAGTTAGCCCTCCGTTCGCCGGCTCGAGGCATCCATCCCCCACGAGGTTGCGCACGTTGTAGGTGAGCTGAGTGACCTTCACACCGAGGTGCAGGAAGGTTTCGATGTGCGCGAGGTCTTGTTCGAAGGGCGTGGTGTCCTGGAAGCCGAGCACGATACCGAGTCGCCCGTTCGCTTTCGCGGCGCGCAGATCGGCTACCGTGCGAACCTGCTGGAATGCGTCAGGATGCCGTTCGATCCGGTCCATCCAGCCCGCAATACGCTCAACGGATGAGGCGAAGTCGTTGCCGCTGCAGGTCAGGTTTACCGCCGTGATTCCCGACTCTACGGCGTTTGTGATCATCTCCGTGTCGAGTGGTGGGTTCAGCGGGTAGTTGAAGTAGCCTGGCGAGGCGAGAAAGTCGATGACGAAAGCATCGGCGTAGGGAGGCCACGCGCGTGCGGTGCGGGATCGGGTGCCCCGGAGTGCTCTCGGGTAGTCCAACGGGTCGAGCGACGGGTAGACTCCGGTCACAGAAAGGGCTGCCGCAGCTCCGAGAAACGAGCGACGAGATATGGAATCGGACGACACGGGGACCTCCCAGACGCGGGGGTGAACGGTCAAACAAAGTATCCGCGCCATGAAGCCTACTGCCAGACGAACCTGCTCGCTTGCACTGGATTGCACTTGCTTCGACGTTGATGCAGCTCACCGGGCCATGGATTGGTGCCGCCTGGCCCCACGATGTGCTTTCGACGAGTTGCGTGAGCCTCCCTGAATCACTCTGCACCCCTCTGCCAAATGTCCCACCACACGCGACCCGAGGGAGGTCCTGCTCAGAGGATCGGCTTCTGGCTTGGAATCAGTGCCTTTCTGTTTCTGATGTTCTTCCAGGTCGATCCCGCTAACGAGCCGGCGAGTCGACTGGCGGCGGTCGCAATGCTGATGGCTATCTGGTGGGTGAGTGACGCGATCCCGCTGTTTGCGACGGCGATGCTCCCGCTTTTCCTGTATCCATTTCTGGGAATTCTCGGCGCACGGGAAACGGCACCGATCTACTTCAACAGCACGATCGTGCTGTACATCGGGGGCTTCATGATTGCCCTCACCATGCAGAAGTGGAATCTGCACAAGCGCATTGCCCTGAGCATCATTCATGCGGTCGGAGGGGGCCCCGCGCGTATCGTCCTCGGCTTCATGATCGCGGCGGGCTTTCTGTCGATGTGGATCTCGAACACCGCCACGGCGGTCATGATGGTCCCGATCGGGCTGGCGATCGTGCTCAAGATCGAGGACTCGTTCGGCGCAGAGCGGAGTCATGCGTTCACTGTGTCACTCATGCTCGGCATCGCGTACGGTTGTTCGGTCGGGGGCTTGAGCACCCTCGTAGGTACGCCGCCCAACCTCTCTTTTGTGCGCATCTTCGAGATTCTCTTCCCGGAAGCGCCTCCAATCGCGTTCGGTCAGTGGCTCGTGATGGCACTTCCGATTGGTGTCATCATGATCGGGCTCGTCTGGTTTTTTCTGACGAAGGTTTTTTACCGGACACCCGCGGAGGTTACGGTCGACCACGATGTGATCGCCGAAGAGAAGCGTGCCCTCGGACCGATCTCGTACGAGGAGCGATGGATTGGTGTGGTCTTCGCCACGACAGCTCTGCTCTGGGTATTTCGAGCTGATTTGAACCTCGGATTCGTGTCGATCCCGGGCTGGTCTTCGCTGCTCGGTGACCCGAGGATGATCGATGACGGAGCGGTCGCGATCGGTATGGCGTCCCTGCTTTTCATCATCCCCACACGCGATAAATCCAAAGGGGCGACCCGGATCATGGGACCCGATGTGATCCCCAAGCTTCCCTGGGACATAGTCCTCCTTTTCGGAGGAGGTTTTGCGCTTGCGGCCGGCCTTCAGCGCACCGGCCTCGCCGAGTTGGTCGGTCAGCAGTTCGAGCTGCTCGGTTCGCTTCCGACGTTCGCGATGATCGTTCTCGTGTGTCTCGGGATCACGTTTCTTACCGAGCTGACGAGCAACCTGGCGACGACGGAAATGATTTTACCGATTCTCGCAGCGGTTGCTGTAGCGACTGAAACCCACCCGCTGATTCTCATGATTCCAGCAACGCTCTCTGCTTCCTGTGCCTTCATGATGCCGGTGGCGACGCCGCCAAACGCGATCGTCTTCGGGAGTGGTCGTCTCACGGTCGGAGAGATGGCGCGTATCGGCATCCTACTGAATCTGATCGGGGCCCTCGTGATCAGCGTCATTGTATTCACGATCGGGACGGTTGTGTTCGGAATCGATCCGTCTGTGGTCCCGGACTGGGCACAGTCGATGGCCAGCGGTGTCGAGGGGTAATGGGTGTCATGAAAACTGCGATCGTCGCCGGAAGTCGCACGCCGTTCGTGCGCTCGGGCTCGTTATTCGCTGACCTATCGGCAGCGGACCTGGGCAAGGCGGCCGTGCGAGATGCGCTCGCTCGCAGCGGGCTGTCCGGCGACAAGGTAGGCCACCTGGTGTACGGAACGGTGGTTCATGACACTCAGGCCCCGAACATCGCCCGGGAAGTCGGGCTGGCTGTTCTGCCGAAGCATGTGCCGGCCGTCTCCGTGTCCCGCGCGTGTACCTCCGCGAATCAGGCGATCACGGACGGCGCTCAGATGATCGAGGTCGGCCATGCCGACGTTGTCATCGCAGGCGGTGCCGAGTCTCTGTCGCGGATTCCGATCACGGTGAGCGAGAAGCTCTCAAAGAGCCTCGTGAGGGCATCAAAGGGAAAGACGGTAGGGCAGAGGCTTTCGCCCTTCCGGACCATCCGTCCGAGAGACCTCGTACCCGTGACGCCGGCGATTGCCGAGCCGAGTACCGGTGAGAGTATGGGGCAGTCGGCCGAGCGGATGGCCAAAGAGAACGGGATCTCGCGGGAGGACCAGGACGCATGGGCTCTTCGTTCACATCAGCTGGCCGCAGCGGGCACCGCGGATGGACGCCTGACGGCCGAGATCGCGCCGGTGTATATACCGCCCGACTACAGGACGGTCGTCACGAGTGACAACGGCATTCGAACGGATACGTCCGCCGATCGGCTCGCCAAGCTTCGTCCGGTATTCGACCGCAGGTACGGATCGGTCACCGCTGGAAATGCGTCACCGTTGACCGACGGAGCGTCGGCGGTCGTGCTGATGAATGGCGAAAGGGCGCTGGCAGATGGACTCCAGCCGCTTGGCTGGATTCGAAGCTGGGCCTGGACCGCGCTTGATCCCGCCGGTCAGCTCTTGCAGGGCCCGGCGTATGCGGCGCCCATCGCGCTGGATCGAGCTGGTCTGTCTATGCGTGACATCGGCCTCATGGAAATGCATGAGGCGTTTGCCTCCCAGGTCCTGTCGAACCTCCAGGCGCTCTCCTCGAAGACGTTCGCCGAGTCGGAGCTGGGTCGTTCGCAGGCGGTGGGCCATCCCGACGTAGATGACATCAACGTCATGGGTGGCTCACTCTCGATTGGACACCCCTTCGGAGCGACGGGGGGGCGCCTGACCATGACGATCCTCCACGAGATGGAGAGGCGCGACGTTCAGTTCGGGCTGATTACCGTGTGTGCCGCAGGGGGGATGGGGTTCGCGATGGTGGTGGAGCGGCGCTGAGCCTGAGGGGGCTGCGGCTTCGCGATCGATCTCGAGGCAACGTTGAGACACAGAGGGCCCCCGGCGTACGATCGCTGGGCCCCCTCGTGGTCTATCATGGTTCCAGCCGGCAAGATCTAGTTCTGGCTGGTTGATGCAGGTGAAGTTCCAGACCGTAAGTGCGCACGTTTGAAACCTGTGACCGGTTCGGATGACCTCCCAAAGATTCTCTTGGCCGTCAGTATACAGGCCCCGGGCGGGATTGTGAGCGATCGTTCTGTCCCAGGAATCCTAAGCTGTTCCCTACTCCTGCAACTCGCGGTCTAACTCCTCCCGAACCTCGCGCCGGCGCTTGGCTTCACGCGCCCGACGTGCGTCGCTCGGGTCTGACAGCTCGAGTGGCGGGACCGGGCACGGTCGGTGATCTGCGTCGATCGCGACGAAGGTGAGCAGGCAGGTGTTAGTGTGCCGTTTTTCGCCGGTGAGCAGGTTCTCGGCCAGGACCCGGACCCCTACTTCCATGGAGGTCCTTCCAACGAAGTTGACCCGCGCGGTGCAGGTGACCAGTTCGCCCGTGTAGATGGGTTCTACGAAGTCGACGCGATCGATCGATACCGTCACAGAGGGGCTTCTGGCATGGCGCATGGCGGATACTGCGGCAGCCCGATCGACCATGGAGAGCAGTTCGCCACCGAAGACATGTCCCAGGTTGTTCACCTGGTGGGGCATCATCAGTTCGGATACCACGGCGACGGAGTCGTCAGGCTTTCGAGGCACTTCTTGTCGCTCAGTCATGCCGACCAATGTCCGCGATCTTTCCCGAGTGCTTCATGCATCTCCAGGGAGTGAATTCCCGGTACCGCGTGCGCTCGATATCCATTCCCTATCTTAACGGATTCGCGAACACGGTTTCCTGCTGGTTGATGATGGGGTAGTGAGATGCCGAGCATGATGAGCCGGGTCAGGAGCATGTCTGTTCTGTTGGTGAGTGTGTGGCTGTCGGTCCCGACGTCCGCGGCAGGTCAGGACGGAGCCGGAGCGCGCGCTGCGGTGGAGCAGCTCTTTGCTGGAATGCGGACGGCCGACCCCGATCTGGTGCGCTCGGTGCTGGCGGACGACGCACGCTTCGCCGTGCTTGATGAGCGCAATGGCCCGCGGACCGTCCGGGCACAATCCATTGACGGCTGGGTCAACGCAATCAGTACGTCGGGCGGGAGCTGGGACGAGCAGATCTACGATCTGGATGTGAAGGTAGATGGTACGATGGGGTCGATCTGGGCGCCGTACACGTTCTACCTCAACGGGCAGATCTCGCACTGCGGGATCAACTCGATCGAGCTGCTCCAGGACGCTGATGGCTGGAAGATCACGCAGATATCCGATACGCGACGGCAGTCGAACTGCCCGGACCCGCACGGCGTTTAATCAGACGTCTTCCAGAAACTCCGTCACGAAGCGCAGCGTGAGTGGGTCGCCGAGCACGTCTGTGTGCTCGCGGTCCGGAATGAGGCGGTAGTCGATCCCGGCGGCGAAAGCGAGTCGATCCGCGTGTTCCCGAATGACCCGTTGATCGTGCTCGGGCTGGATCAGCAGGAGCGGAATATCCAGCTCGCGGATGCGTCGGCTGGGTGTCAGGGGTCGAAAAGAACTCCCGATCCGACGCCACCAGAAGGGCCGTAGCAGACTGGCCAGGAAGTGGCCTGGGAGTCCCTGATCAACGAGGAACTCGGCAGTTACTTTGAGGATGTCGGACGGAGCAGCTACAAGAATGAGACCATCGATTGGGGCCCCCTCAGCGGCGGCAAGCACACCAGCCGCACCGCCCATCGAATGCCCGATGACCACGAGCTGGCGATCGGGGAAGCGCGTAGCAGCGTAGCGTGCGACGGCCATGAGATCGTCCTGGAATGCTCGCACCGAGACGTACGGCTGCGGCGCGTTTCGCCCGTGTCCGCGTGCGTCGAAGAGCAATACCTCGCGCCCCGTGGCTGCGAGGGGCTCTGCGAGCGCGAGCAGGGTGGAGTAGTTGGCGCTCCATCCATGCGCGATCAGAATCAGTGGCTCGAAGGGTTGAGCTGCAGGAGGCTTGATAAGCCACGCCGCGAGATCGTGGTCACCGGACTGGATCCGAAGGTCCTCATGGGGGAAGCCAAGATCGGGGACGGTACGCCCCACGGGGCGGGGAGGCACTCGAATGATTCGCCCTGCCAAGAAGTCCAGCCCGATCAGCAGCAGCGCGACCACCGATAGGATCACCCAGATGGGCAGGGTCACTCCTGAGTCACCTGCTCCAAGGCACGCTTCACAAAGACCGGGACCATCGCACGTCGCCACTCCGGGTCCACGATGATGTTCTCCAGCGGATGGCACTGTTTGTGAGCTCCTTTGGCCAGTTCGTCGATCAGTTCACCATCGAGCGCTCGCCCCTCGGCGACGTCGTTCCACTTGGTGAGCGTCCGGGGTCGGGACCCCAGACCGGTGACCACGCCCTGGATGGAGCGCACGAGACCGGACCCGTCGACGTCAGCGGCTACGGCGACAGTCAGAAGCGGGAAATCGATTGACTTGCGTTGCCGCAGCTTCACATAGGCCTGACGGCAGGCGGCTGAAGCGAGTGGGATCCGGATCTCGGTGAGGATCTCGTCTCTCGAGCGGCGGGTGTTCACGATCCCATCTGCGACAAAGAAGTCAGCCACCGGCATCGCTCTCCGCCCATTGGGTCCAACCAGGACCGCCTCTGCTCCGAGCGTTATCAGCACGGGAGGCGTGTCGGCGGAGTGGGCCGCGACGCACTTCTTACCGGTTCGAGTCACATGACAGACATCTCCGTCCTTCTTCAGGCAGAAGCCGAGTGCTTCGCGCCAGAAGTGCGTCTGGTTGTAGTAGGTACAACGCGTATCGAGGCACACGTTGCCACCGATCGTTCCTGAGTTGCGCAGCTGAGGACCGGCCACGTGTGCTGCTGCGTCCGCGAGCGCCGGAAAGAGATCCCGGACACGCGGATGCGAAGCGACAGCCGTCAGCGTCTCGGCCGCGCTGATCCGGAGCACCCCCTCCTTAACGTTACTACTGGGCACCTCTTCGATCCCCTTGAGTTCGTCGATACTCTTGAGCGCGATGAGATGCCCTGGCTCGAAGAGTCGGTGCTTCATGTTCGGGACGACGTCGGTTCCACCCGCGACGTACATGGCATCGTCTCCGTGCTCGGCCATGAGGGCTACGGCAGCGTCGAGAGAGGTTGGACGATGATACTGGTACGGGGGCAGGCGCAGCATATCAGCTCTCCTCGCCGTTTGTGATGCTGGGGGGTGTGGCCTCTCCCGGCTCGTGAGCGCGAGCCACGATGATGCCGTCCTGTCCATCGATCGCCTGAATCCGCTCGGACAGAGGCTGGGTACTGACCTGTACCGACTCTCCCACGAGCGGCGCGTAGAGAAGATGCAGAACGTCCTCGACCCAGAGCGCGAGCCCTGTGTGCTCGACGTCGAGGCCTTCAACCGTGCTCGTGGCGGCGATGATGTCGCCGTTTCGGATCTGATCGGCCACGGTGGAGATCCGATCCTGCGGTATGAAGTAGTGTCCCTGCTGACTGAGGCGACGCTCCACCCTCTCCATGTCTTCCAGGGCCCGCGGATCGTCGAGTTGCGAGTATGCGTTCGGGTGTGTCGACATGAAGTCGATCGCCTCCCGGTCGATGCTCCCGCCCAGGTCCCGAGTGACGTTCGTCAGAAGAAGCTTCCGTTCGTTGTCCGAAATCCACTCACTGAAGTAATGCAGGCGGCTTGCGTATCCATCGATGAAGCTGTTCCGGTAACGTAGTGTGCCCAGCACCTGCTCGTATTCGGTCTCGAGACGGGCCCGATCATCGAGCCGATCAGCCGCTCCGTTCTTGATGACGACTGAGAGCGCCTGGACCGTCTCGACGAACGTCACGTGGTCGAGGGCCCGGAAGTTGATGACGAGCCGCTCCGGTCCGCTCATCTCCAGCGTTCCGGAAATGACGGGCGTGCCGACGAAGCTCTTTCCGATCACAGTCATGAGCTCACCCATCGGGAGCATCGCGAGTCGTGCCTCATCTGCGCCGGCGACGACGCTGGAGAAGACATCCCAGTCCGCGTCGCTCCAGGTGATCGTTCCGGTCGGGGTACCCGACGGATCTGCCGGAGGTGGGTGGGGCTCGAACGGCGACCAGCGTGTTCCAATGAGAAACAGCACGATCACGGCAATCGGCCCCAAGATGGCTCGGTACCTGATCATCCGTGTGCCTGCTGTGTCTTTACCGTAGCCTCAGACGAGGCATCCTCTCGTTCGGCGGGGCCGGATGGCTTCGCGAGAGTACCGTCTTCTTTCGCCTTCTGGATCGCGCGCCAGACGTTTGGGGGAGAGAAAGGCAAACGATCCATTCGCACACCGATCGCATCGTAGATGGCGTTGGCGATTGCCGGAATCGACGGGTGCAGAGGGCCCTCCCCTGCTTCCTTCGCGCCATACGGTCCCTCAGGATCAATCGATTCGACGATGAGAGCCTGCAGCTCTGGCGTGTCCAGGCTTGTTGGAATCCGATAGTCGAGGAGGGACGGTGCGTTGTGCAGGCCGGCACGTCCGTGATTGGAGTCCTTGAAGATGTGCTCCTCCATGATGGCCTCGGCGGCCCCCATGTACGCTGATCCCTCCATTTGGCCCTCGACGAGCACCGGGTTCAGCGCGCGTCCGCAATCGTGAGCCACCCAGATCGTCTTCACGTCGACGAAGCCCGTGTCGATGTCGACATCGACCTCGGCCACGTGAGACGTGAACGAGTAGGCGGGTGAGGCTCCGATCGTACCGCCCCTGTAGTCACCGTGAACGTCTTTAGGCGTGTTGTACCAACCCGTCGCACCAAGCGTCCCGTGCTCGACCTCGGCGAGGTTGAATGCCTCCGCGATCGGCATCTGACGGCCGGTATCGGGTGCCCAGACTGCGAAGCCTCCTGCCAGGAGGACCTCGGATGGCTTCACCGCCCAAGCTTTAGCGACGGACGACTGCACAAGCTTCCGAAGCCGGGTGGCCGCATCGATAGCGGCGTTGCCCAGCATGAAGGTGACGCGGCTCGAGTAGGCTCCGAGGTCGACCGGTGTGAAGTCGGTATCGCCGCGCAGGACGCGGACCCACTCGAGTGGCACACCCAACTCTTCGGCCGCGATGTAGGCGACGACGGAGTCGCATCCCTGGCCGATCTCACTGGCGCCACTGAAGACGGCGACACGCCCGCTCCGATCAATCTGCATTTGCACCGCAGACTGAGGCATCTCGTTGGGGTAGATCGGATAGTTCGTACCCGAGATGTACGTGGACCCCGCGATCCCAATGCCCCGTCCGAACGGCATAGCGCGGAACTTGTCGTGCCACCCGCTGGCTGACTCCACCGATGACAGGCACTCGAGGAACCCGTTCGAGGTAATACGAAGCTCGTTGACGGTCTTTGTGTGTTCACCGATGAAATTCCTCCGACGGAATTCGATCGGGTCCAGTTCGATCTGCTCGGCGAGCTTATCGATTTGCACCTCGAACGCGAAACGCGGCTGCACGGAGCCGTGTCCGCGCTTCGGCCCACAAGCGGGCTTGTTCGTATACACCCGCGTGGAGTCGAAGCGGTACGCAGGCATCTGGTATGGGGCGCAGAGAAGCTGCCCCGAGTAGTAGGTCGTTACTAGCCCGAACGAGGCGTAGGCACCTCCATCGAGCAGGATCTTCGCATCCACCGAGGTGAGCTTGCCGTCCCTGGTGGCACCCGTCCGATAGTGCATGTGGAACGGGTGGCGTCCCCGGTGAGAATAGAAGACCTCTTCACGCGTGTAGAGGATCTTCACGGGTCGCCCGGTCTTCATGGCGAGCTTTCCGACGCAGAACTCCAGATCGAATGGCTCGCTCTTTCCGCCGAATGCTCCACCGACCAGCGGCTGGAGCACACGTACCTGAGCCTGGTCAAGCTCCAGCACACGGGCGAGCTCCCGGTGCAGGTAGTGAGGCACCTGCGTCGCAGACCAGACCGTAAGATGCCCGACTCCGTCCCATTGACCGATCGCACAGTGGGGTTCGATCGGGGCGTGCGTGCTCCCCTCGAAGAAGTAGTCACCTTCGACGACGACATCGGACGAGTCCATACCGCCCTCGATGTCGCCGAATTCCAGCTTCACGACCTTCGTGACGTTCCCGTTCCAGCCCTTCTTCTTGGCCTCATGGATAAAGGGCGTTGTTCCGTCGGCCTCGACGGCGTCGTGCGGATCGAAAAACGCCGGTAGCTCTTTATACTCCACGTCAATCAGCGACAGCGCTGCGATGGCGGTGTCCTCATCGACCGCGGCCACCGCTGCCACACCGTCGCCGATATAGCGCACTCGGTCGACGCAGAGCGGATACTCGTCCTTTGTCCACGGGATGATGCCGTACTGAACCGCCATGTCACGCCCGGTAATGACGGCGTGTACCCCCTCGAGTTCCTCGGCCCGGGTTGTGTCGATCGAGATGATGTCCGCATGTGGATGAGGACTGCGCAGGATCTTGCCATGCAGGAGGCCTGGAAGTGCCACATCATCTGTGTACACGGCACGCCCGGTCGACTTGGCCAGCCCTTCCACTTTCCGCATCGGTGTTCCGATTACCACAGTGTCGGGCTTCACCGGAGAGATTTTGGTGCTCACTGGACAGCCCTCTGTAGTCGCAAGCCATTCCCGCTACACGGCGGATGTAAAATGAAGTCGGACCTAGAGTTAGGGGAGTTTCTCACTTTGCTTCCTCCTCTTCGCTCTGGAGGCGATCTGCGGCCGCTTCCACGGCATCGTAGATTTTTGCGTACCCCGTGCACCGACAGAGATTACCCGACAACGCCTCCTGGATCTGGCGGCGGGAAGGATCTGGCGTGCGCTCGAGGAGGGCAGCGGCGGAGCAGAGGATTCCGGGTGTGCAGAATCCACACTGTGCCGCTCCGTTCAGGTCGAACTCGTCCTGAAGCGGGTGTGAGCCCTCGGGTCCGGCGAGCCCCTCTACGGTGACGACCTGCCGTCCTTCGGCTTCCCAGACAGGCATCAGACACGCCAGGGTGGGGTTACCATCGAGGATCACGGTGCACGCGCCACAATCCCCCTTGTCGCAGCCCTGCTTCGTGCCGGTAAGTGCCAGCACGTAGCGGAGAGTTTCAAGGAGGGTGTAGTGGGTCGGCACGCCGACCTCGTGAGCGTCTCCGTTCACATGGAGTCGAACAATATCAGTCGTCTTGGGCATGGTCGAACAAGGTCGCTCGCGGCGTGTTGGATTGGCAACGGCACATTTGCCGATTCGTGCGGTAGACAAGGTTCAATCTTCAGATATGATTTGGTTCACTACCGTCGCACCATGCGGTGCAACGATGAAATCAGAGCAGGAGGCAAGATGCCTTATCCAGAGATGATGGTGGCTCCCATGCGCGAGGATCTCGTGCGCGTGGGCTTTGCCGAGATGCGGACTCGTGACGATGTCGATACGCTCCTCGGTTCCGAGAAGCGCACCACACTGGTCGCTGTGAACTCCATCTGCGGATGTGCCGCCGCGATGATGCGCCCGGGCGTCTGGATGTCCCTTCAAGGGGAAAAGAAGCCGGAAGTCCTGACTACAGTGTTTGCGGGCCAAGACATGGACGCGACGGATCGGACTCGTGACTACATCACGGGTTATCCGCCCTCGTCTCCGTCCGTTGCGCTCTTCAAGGATGGCGAGCTCGTCTATTTCATGGAGCGTCACCAGATCGAGGGGCGGAATCCGGAAGACATCGCATCGGATCTGCGAACGGCCTACGAAGAGCACTGCTGATGCGGTAACGAGCCGGCCAACTGGTCTGGCCGAGACGGAGTCCGATGAAAAATCGGGCTCCGTCTTTTTTCATAGGGTGACCCCGTGCGGATGAGCCTCGAACGTTCGACTGCAACTTTTTCGGTCGACAACCCGTCAGATGTTTTGGAGGTGGGAATCCTTGTGGGAATCCTGCCGCGGGTCTTCAGACATTCGGAGGTCGAATGTACGCACTGCACGGAGCCAGGGTGCCCTGTGACCACTTTGTGAGGATGATGATGAAGGGGATGTACCGAGTGGCTCTGATGCTGGGCCTGGTGGCAGCAAGCGCGTTGAACGTGGAGGCTGCCGAGTACCAGGGATCCGATGAGATTACGACCGGGGTCTACGTCATGAACGACCACCTCGCGGACGTTCGCGTCTGAGCGGAGGATGCCGAGGATCGCTTGCACAACCTCGGCCGTGTCGCGCGTGGTGATCTGCGCACCTTTGAGGTGCCACAGGATCTCGCCGACGACGAGTTCCGGATCAAAGTGTACCCGAGCACGCCCGTGTGGTCGCCGATCTTTGATGTTTTCAGAGTGAAGACGAACCCACTCGTGGCGGAGCGCGACCATCAGGTCCACGTCTAGCTCAAGGCTGACCTTTCTCAGTCAATCGTCGAGATCGAGCGGATCTGACCGACCCTCGGATGACATAGCGCCGAAGGATCGCGCAGAACGACCCCGCGCATGATGCGGGCAGAAAGAATGAGCTGCGGGGGCTGATGCTCCCCCGGCCCCGTTTCTATCTGAGCGTGATCGCGATCACCGCTCTTCAGCGTCCTCGGATTCGTTCTCTCTGGCGCCCGGCAATCTCGACGAGGCGGCGAAGCTCCTGAATTGGCTGATCGGAGTCGTCGACCTGAAGACGCATAACGACATCGTTGTTCAGCCAGACGCCACCGTCTTCCTTCACGATCAGGATGGCTGCCGATTGCATGCCGCGGGTGTCGCCACCCGCCGCCTGACCTGCCTCCAGTGCGGCGAGGAGACGGAACGAGATATGTCCCTCCGTCGCCTCGAAAGCCTCGACCATACCATCGACCACAGCAGGTCCTGCGAGGATGTTGCCCTGTGCTGATACGTGCTGACCCACTCGGTGTCCGGCCCAGTCGCTGGCGCGCGGCCCAGTGTGAGTCGCGACGTTGCCATGAGCATCCATGACCGAGAACTGACGTCCGTCGATCGTCCACCGCTCGGGGCGAGGATTAGGGTCGTCGCGCAGGATCGTCTCCACCACCTCGGTCGGCGCCATGCCCGTGCGAAGAAGCTTGAGCCCCTGGGGGCCGTAGCTTACGTCGACAATCGCCTGGGTTGTGACCACGCCCACGTTTGCTTCAGCCCAGAGCACCCCGTTACCGACCGAGAAGACCCGTGACTGAACGGCCCCACCAATCTCACCGGTCTCGGGGTCGTACCCGAGGATCGAGAACGTCGCGACGGGTGGCCAAGGCGTTGCGACGAGCTCGGCCACTTCGGTGTCGACTGCGAGAGCTGCGACGGGTGCGGGCGCTTCCTGCTCCGGCCGCATCTGTGACCAGCCGGCCGTCGCGACCCCTGCGACGGTGAGGACCCAAACAGCCCAGGCTCGACGCATCAGCGGTACTCTTCTCTCACCGGAGAGAAGACATCGAGAATGTGACAGTCTGTATGTGCCATGCCGCTATGCACGGCGCCACCCGGTATCACCAGGACCTCACCGGTTTCCAGGCGATGTGTCTCTCCATCCACAACGAGTTCATAGGTGCCCTGAAGCAGGTTCACGATCTGCTCATGCGGGTGGCTATGCTCGGGAAGCTGTGATCCCTCTTCGATCTCCCAGTACACGTGCGTCGTGTGCTCGGAGTGGACGAACCGACCTCGATGGCCGGGAATGAGTTCGCGTTGTTCTACGGACGCGAGGCGGTATCGGTCGGCCATCAGAAGTCCTCCATGACAGGGCGGGTGGCAGCGAAGCGTTCAAGGATCTTGATGGTCATGGCCACGCCACGACGTACGTTCTGCTCGGTGACGCGCTCGTCGTTGCCGTGCACGCCGCCGGCATCCTCGGCGGGGGTTGCCGTCGCCGAATATCCGTACGCGGTGATGTCCAGATCGCGAAAGAAATGACTGTCGGTGAATCCACCCACGACCTGCGGAACGAAGCCTGCGTCAGGAAATTCCTCAAGTGTCACATCGCGGACGGTACGGAAGAGGTCCGTATCGGTCGAGGACACCGCCGGGGTGAAGCCCATGAGGACCTCGACATCGATTTCGGATCCGAGCACCGACCGAACCTCTGCGAGCCATGAGTCCGGATCCTGATCTGGCAGCAGTCTGCAATCGATCTCCGCCGCGACTTCGGGCGAGACGACGTTGATCTTGTTGCTGCCTTCGAAGCGGGTAATCGAGCACGTATTTCGAGTCAGGGCATGGAGGCCGGGATCGTAGATCTGCAGCTCTCGCATTACGCCACTGTCGCTCACATGGGATGCCATGTCGGAAAAGCGGCTACGCCACGGTTCAGCGTGCCGGTCCGCGATCCCGCTCAGGTGCACGTGCACCGCAGGAATCACACGCGGTTCGAACTGATGGAGGCGGAAGCGCTCCAGTGCAGCGATCATCTCCGTCGAGGCGTAGCTGACCAGTGGGCGGGAGCCATGGCCCGGCTCACCCGTTGCCGTGAGGCGCAGCCAGTACGGAACCTTCTGCGTCACCTCGAGACCGAAGTTCACCGTCCCGTCGACGTCGGATCCACCTCCGCCCTCGTTCAACAGGAAGCCGATGTTCTCGAAAATCTCTGGCTTCTGTTCGACCAGCCAGCCCGCACCGAAGAAGCCTCCGGCTTCCTCGTCGGCGGTAGCCATGAAGACGACGTCCCGGTTCAGCGGGGTCTCCGTTCGGGCCAGAGCGAGAAAGGTTGCCAGGTGCAGAATCCCGCTCGTCTTCGTATCGAGCGCGCCACGGCCATAGACGTAGCCGTCACGGAGTTCTCCGGAGAGCGGATCGGTCGTCCAGAAGCGCTCATCTGCAGGAACGACGTCGATGTGATGCAGCAGCAAGATGCCGGGCTCGTCCCCTCCCTTGAGTCGTGCCCAGATGTTGCCGCGACCTGGTGCGGACTCCGCCATCTCGTATTCGATGCCCTCGGCTTCGAAGATCCGGGCGAAGAATTCCGCACCCGCGGTTTCGTTGCCCGGCGGGTTGATCGTGTTGATCCCGATGTACTCTTGGAGCCAGGCGACGGCCTCGTCCTGGAGAGACTCCAGGTCGAGTTGGGCGTGTACCGACGTGGGGAAGGTCGCGGTCGCAACGAGGACAGCCGCGACCGGTGCGAAGAAGATCTGGCGAAGAGAGGTCAGTCTTGGCATTTGTGCTTGATCCGTAGGGGGGCCGGACAAGAGGGGACGCCAAGTTGCAGGGCGCCTTCCGCCGGGGCAATCGTGGTCTACTGTCTGGGTCTGAAGTTCGATTCGAAGAGCAATCTGACATTGGGGTCCAGGGTGACACCGGTGGGTTCGGTCTCAACCGGGATCACGAAACGGTGGAAGCGCGCATCGACCGCGACCTGCTCGACGATGGCGGGGAGCGCAGCACCGTCGAAGTGGACTCCGATCTCCAGAGGAAGCTCAAATGTGGGGCCGGCCGACTGGGTCTGGTTGATTTCGATTCGAATAGCTCGGGCGGTCGAGTCGTACTCCCACCACCCCTCGAGACGAGGATTGCCGCCGCTGTAGAGCCATTGCTGGAAGAACGATGTGAGGTCGAGGCCGGAGGCCTGTTCCATCACGGTTCTGAAGTCATCCGTCGTCGCGTTGCCGTTCATGTATTGCGCATAATAGACGCGGATGCCGTCCCAGAAGGCCTCGTCACCCATGTGGTTCCGAAGCATGTGGAGGATCCAAGATCCTTTCTGATACGTGGCACCGCTCGTGACACGTCCCATGTCAGCGAGATCGTCATGAACGATGCGGTATTCGGGATCGTTCTCGTACTGGGTGAAGACCCGGTCCGCTGAATTGCGCAGCCCCGCGACGAATTCGTCCCGTCCGTACGCGTGCTCGATGAAGAGGAGGGTGAAATACGTCGCGAAGCCTTCGCTCAACCACACGTCATCCCAGTCCGATGCGCTCACGGCGTTGCCGAACCACTGATGCGCTACTTCGTGGATGATGACGTTTCGCCATCGTACGCTGCGCTCACCCGTCACTGAGGTTTCGTGATACATGATGGCGCTTGCGGCTTCCATTCCGCCGCCCGTCACCGGTGACGTGATGTTCGCGAGCTTTTCGTACGCGTATGGCCCGACGTACTCGTCGTAGAACTCCATAGCCGCCTTGGTCGGCACGGCAAAATCGTAGAAGCCCGCGTCGCGATCCTGCTGGTACACCCAGGTCTGGATCGCTCGTCCATCGAAATCGTCGACCTGCTGAACCGCGAACTCTGCCACGCCCAGGACGTACAGCCATGTCGCGATGGGCACGGAGTTCTTCCAATGTGACATCCGGGTTCCGTCCCCTCGATCGGTCTGTTCGATCAGGAGCCCGTTGGACACGACCTGATAGTGTGCGGGGGCCGTGACCAGCATCTCGTTCATCGATTTGTCATACGGATGATCGATCGTGGGCAGCCAGTTCCGCGCACGATTAGGCCAATTATCACTGAAGAATGTCCGGTCTCCGTACGCGTTCGGCCCTGGCACCAGGCCGGCTGCCGGAATACCCGAGTACTCGATGACGACGTCGCGCCGCAGGCCCGCGCGGCCGGCCTCGGTGAGGTTGATGGTGAGCACGTCGTCCTCGTGCACCCAGACGAGGCCAACGCCTCCCGATGAGACGCCATGCACAGTCATGCCGCTTCCGCCGTCGCCGACCTCGGTCAGATCAAGAGCGAGCTCTGTCACCCCGTTGTTGGTGAATCGCACGGATACTGTGGTGCGACCGACCAGAACGTCCGTCTCGTCCGAGAGTGTCAGCTCGAACCGGTAGTTCTCGACATCGATGCCGATACGACGGGGGTAGTCGTCGAGGACCACGGCGTGAGTATTCGGCTCAGCGCCTCCAAGAAAAAACAAAGTCGCCAGTAGTAATGAACGCATGGGGTAGTCGTCGAAGTGACCGTGAAAGGTCTCGCAACATGGACCGAGGGGGTCGTGCCCGCCAACCGCTCGAGGTCCGACTGCTTGAGGGTTGCCCGGCATGGCGTCCGGTGGGTGATGGGTATGCTCACCCTCTCGCGTTCAACACAAGAGCGGCCACAGGTGATATACTTGCGTAGGTTAGAGTTACGTGCAGTCGGCTCCCCGCCTCGACCTCGCACTTTTCCTGAGAATCATGACCGTGCACACCGGTGAGGAATGACGGAAGAACCACAGAAGAACGAGACAGGCGCGTCGGTCCCCGAAGAGTCGGCCGAACCACGACGTGATTTCATAACGGGTGCGTCCGCGATTCTGGTTGGAGCCCTGGCCACGCTCGCACCAATCGGTGCCGCCGTTGTGGCACTAATCGACCCGATTCGCAGGGTTTCATCAGCCAGCGACATGGTGCTCGTCGCACGGCGTGCCGCCGTGCCGGAAGATGGGTCACCCCGGAAGTTCACGGTGACCGCCGACCGGAAGGATGCCTGGGCGACGTACTCCGATACGCCCGTTGGCGCGGTCTATCTCCGCAGCGTAGGAGACGAGATCCGTGCCCTGAACGTCGTGTGCCCTCATGCGGGCTGTTTCGTCGGGGTTGCTCCCGATGATTCTCGATTTGCGTGCCCCTGTCATCGCAGCAGCTTCGATCTCGATGGCGTCGTGAATGATCCAGCGAGTCCGAGTCCACGCGACATGGATGCGCTCGAGGTCGAGGTCCGTAACGGGGACGAAGTCTGGGTCCGGTTCCAGAATTTCCTGCCTGGTCGTGAAGAAAAGACGCCCGTCTGATGAGAGATCTTCTCGGCTGGCTCGACCACCGCACAGGATACCGCGGGCTCCTCAGAAGTGTGCTCTACGAGCGCATTCCGGGTGGCGCCCGCTGGAGGTACATCTGGGGCAGCACGCTCATGTTCGCGATGGTGGTGCAGCTGATCACTGGCGTTGTGCTCTGGTCCGCCTACAGCGCGAATGCCCAGGGTGCGTGGGAAAGCGTCTGGTTCATTCAAAACCAGATGGCGGGTGGATGGCTGCTTCGCGGGATCCACCACTACATGGCCCAGGTCACGATCGTGCTTCTGGTGCTGCACATGATGCAGGTGCTGATCGACGGAGCATATCGAGCGCCGCGCGAGGTCAACTTCTGGTTCGGGCTCATCCTGCTTCAGCTCGTGCTGGGCCTCTCGCTCACGGGATACCTGCTGCCCTGGGACCAGAAGGGTTTCTGGGCTACCAAGGTCGCAACGAGTATCGCGTCGATGACGCCGGTCGTTGGTCCGTCGCTTCAACAGCTGCTCGTGGGGGGCACGGAGTACGGCCACCTCACACTGACGAGGTTCTTCGTTCTTCACGCGGGCGTGCTGCCTGCGGCTGTGGTGCTTCTCATTGTCGGGCACATCTACCTGTTCCGTCGCCACGGGGTGACGGTGCCGAAGAGCGCAAAGCCGAAGGAGGACGGGTACTTCTGGCCGGAGCAGGTGCTCAAGGACAGCGTCGCTTCCCTGATCGTCATGGCAACCGTGCTCGGTCTCGTGCTGTGGAGCGGTGGGGCCCATCTGGGCGCACCCGCAGACCCCGCTGAGCCGTACGCCGCCGCCCGTCCTGAGTGGTACTTCCTCTTCCTCTTTCAGTGGCTGAAGTACTTCCCAGCCGGCTGGGAGGTCGTGGGCGCGCAGGTAATCCCGGGTCTTGTGCTGGCCCTTGTCGCTGCGATGCCGCTCATCGGGCAATGGAAGTATGGCCACCGCTTCAACTTGGGTGTCGGAGCCGCCCTGCTGGGGGGCATCGCGATGCTCACCTGGCAGGCTCGAGTCGAGGATGCGGCTGATCTGGATTTCATCTTAGCCAAGGCAGAGGCTGATGCTTTAGCGGAGCGAGCCAGCGATCTCGCCGCGTTGCCCCAGGGAATCCCCATTACGGGGGGCCTCGTCATGCTTCGGGCTGACCCACTCACCCAGGGCCCGAGGATCTTCGAAGCGAACTGTTCGCAATGCCACCGCTTCGACGGTCACGACGGTCTGGGGGGGCAGCCGGACGACGCACCGTCCGCGTCAGACCTCGCGGGCTTCGGAAGCCGTGAATGGCTCGCGGGATTGCTCGACCCCGATCAGGTCGCTACGGAGACCTACTTCGGAGCGACGGCGCATGCGCGTGGGCGGATGGTCCGTTTTGTCCAGCGGGGCGTTGCTGGCTTCACCCCAGAGGTCCGAGCCGATCTCGAGAAGGTCATCATGGCCGTATCGGCTGAAGCGGCCCTGCCCGGTCAGGCGTCAGTAGACGCAGATCACGCGGCGGAGATCGTGGAGGGGCGACAGTTGTTCAGCAGTGAGGCTATCGACTGCGCACGCTGCCACACATTCCGTGATATATCTGACGGTGATGTAGGCCCTGTGCTGACCGGTTGGGGCTCACGTGAGTGGGTGCTCGGGATGCTTCACGATCCGTCTAGCGAGGCATACTACGGCGAAGACAACGATCGGATGCCATTATTTGGTGTCGACGAGCTTCTCACCGATGCGGAGATGGGCTTGGTGGCAGACTGGCTCCGGGGCGACTGGGCAGGCCAGCGCACCCCGGAACCGTAGTCCACTTGGCAGCGACGCTCTAGTTGTTCAGAGCGCCCTCGACGATCCACGCCTTGATGACCTCGAGCTCTGCTTCGGGCATTGGGTCGGAGTCCTCGGGCATGTCCCCGGACGCGATCATGTCGATGATCAGGCTTGCGTCCGCGTCACCTACTTCGACGATCGTGCCGTAGTCCGATCCGGCCATGACACCTTCGTACGTGTCCAGCTTCAGCCCGAGCTCGGCGCTTGCCTCACTGTGGCACTCCCAGCAGTGCTTTTCGAGGATTGGCATGACCTCATTACCGAAGCTGACTTCTCTGGAAGCATCGATAGCGACGGTGTTCGTATCGGCCGGAGTGGTCCTGGCGGACTGCATGGCCAGGCCAATACCAGCGGAGACGGCCAGAGCAGCGATCAAGTCGGAGCGGAGGAGCATGGAGCGTATCCCTTCGGCGGTTGAACGTCCGCCATTCATGTCTTGTGAACTCCGGTTTCTACCGACCTTGATCCGGTGCTGTTCCACGGATCAGGCCTGTCCGGAGGCGAACAGGTCCGTCGATATGTAGNNCCGGTCAGCCGCCTCTCAATCTGCGCCGCTGCTCTCTGCGCAGCTGTTTCCGACGACGACGGCTGGCGCGAGCCGACTCGCCCGCGTGGCGTGTAGTGACCTCTACGCCGCCCATGCAGGCCACGCCGGTGACCCGCAGTGTTGGCGCGGCAGGATCGTGGACCGTGGACTCGTCTGTCTGTTGATCGAAGCCACCCAGCAGGGCGATCCCGCTCACCTCCACATTGATTCCGGGAGGCACGATCACATCCGTGCCACCCAAAGCGGAGAAGACTCGAAGTTCCGTGACTCCAGGACCGAATACGGCTTCCCGAAAGTCGATCTCTGCCCCGCCCATGAGCGTGATGCACGTGTTCTTCCTTGCCGGCTGCCATCGACCTTGTCGATGTGCGCCGCCCAGCACCGCCACGGTGAATGCGCTGTCCTTCACGTGAGAAGCTGCGGTTACGAGGTAGCCCGGCCCGGGTGCTGGAGTGGTCTGGTGTTCGGATACCGCGGGCAGGTTCACGCTACCGGGCAGATCGTGCAGGAGCGCTTCGATTTCATTGATCGTGCTGGCCGCATGCGCCGCTCCGACGCGCCGCTCGAACTCGTCCACGTTCACGACGTCGTTCGCGAAGAGCTCCATCAGCGCATCGATGGTCACTTCCCGCGTGTGCTTCAGCGGGGATCTTCCCCCCTCTGTCCCCTCGGCCATCGTGGGCTGCTCCGGTTCGAGTCACTGCGATGGCCAGAATCTACAGTGTCGAGGGCACGACCCGGTACCGATTCCATCAGGACGCACGTGGAATACGGAGCCCGGTAGCGTAATTATCATCAGCCCTTCATTTTATCCGACCGTTTCTGAGCCATGTAAGGAGCCCGTCCATGCGGTCACACATATCAAGAACTACCCTGGTCTTTGCCCTCGCTCTTGCATTTGGCATAGCCGGGTGCGCGTCGAGCGGTGGCAGCAGCAGCCGTCCTGCCGGGTCGTCGTCGACACGGATTGTCAGAGCTGAGCTGGCGACCCTGCCTGATATGGATGCCTTTCTCGCGATCGAACGTCTCCGCCCTCGTTGGCTTCAGTCCCGCAGTGGTGACATCGTGCAGCTCTATATCGACGGGTCTCGCCGCAGCAACGTCAGAGACCTGCAGACGCTCCGCATCGGTGAGGTCGAGCAGATGGAGTACATGAGCTCGAATGACGCGACGACACGCTATGGAACCGGCCATGCCGGTGGTGCGGTTCTCGTTACGTCTCGACGCTAGGCACGCCGAGCGATATAGATAGGGCGTCGGGCCGTTGTTCATGACGGTCCGACGCCCAGCGTTTCTACCTGGGGTACCTGGCGTCTATGCGACCAGGTCGCGTGCGAATTTCTCGAGCACATTCGTGCATGTTGTGATCTCCCGGAGATCGACCCACTCGTCATCCGTGTGTGCCTGCTCGATGCTTCCGGGGCCATAGCAGACAGCTGGAATTCCTGCCTGATTCAGGAATGCGGCGTCGACCCATGCGGTCATGCCCTCGATGACCTGCTCGACGTCGAAGGCGTTTCCTGCTTCGAGCAAGCCCTGAACCAGCGGGTGTCCGGACGCGACTTCCGTCCCGGGCCGTTCGAGGGTCATCTCGAGTGATGCCGAGGCGGTTGGGTGTGCCTGGAGCATGTCGTCGAGCACCGACTGAAATTCGGCCACTACCGTGCTGGGTCTCTCTCCAGGCATCGTACGTCGCTCGAGCAGAAGTTCACACTCGTCAGGATAGACCGACTCAGCGCTTCCGCCCCGGATGATGCCTGCGTGGAACGACCCGTAGTTCAGTAATGGGTGGGCCGGCCGTGACCTGAGTTCCTGGGCGTAGCTGTCGAGTGCGGCCAGGTAGAGTGCCGCATGCCGGATCGCATCGACGCCGATGTCCGGGCGGGATCCGTGAGCCGCGAGCCCTTTGAAGAGGGCCTGGATCCAGACGAAACCTTTGTGTGCCGGCATGACGCGAAGGCTGGTCGGCTCGCACACGACGGCGAGGTCCGCCTCTATGCCGGAGTCCGAGACAAGGTCGGCCATTCCGACGCTCGCGTGCTCCTCGTCGGACGTCAGCGCAACGATGAGGCTCGGCCGGGGTCCAACGGCGGAGAGCCGATGCGCTGCTGCCAGAATTGCAGCATCACCGGCTTTCATGTCGCAGGAGCCTCGACCGTACATCCGGTCGCCGTCGATTCGCCCTGCGAACGGATCGATTGTCATCCCAGCCACGCCGACGGTATCGAGGTGGCCGTTCAGCAGGAGTGTCGGACCGGTTCCGTCGAGTCGGCCTACGACGTTGGGACGGCCCGGTGCGGGCTCCGTGAGCGACGTATCGAATCCCCAATCCTCGAGCAGCTCCGCACACGCGCTTGCGATTTCGGTCTCTCCCGCTCCGCCGTCCTCGAGCACCGGGTTCACCGACGGGATGGAGACGAGCCAGTGGGTCAGGGCTACGGGATCTCCTCGACGGACATCCTCAGCGAATCGAGGCGTACCTGTGTCCATGTTCATGTATGCCAGGGTGAAACCAGAGACAGTCTCGATAGTACACCACACAGGGTGTGCGCGCGTCGATGCTGGGTACACCACGGCTCTGTTTTCATCCGGAGAAAGCGTCATGAAGAAGTTCGCGATCGGGCTGTTGAGTGCAGCCGCTCTCGCGACGACGATCCTCCTGGTGCGCCAGCAGAAAGAGGACACTGAGCTCCCGCGCCTGATTCCGGCCGGCGAGACTCAGTCCACGATCTCACTGGAGCGCATCCGGGAGCTTGGCCTATAGGGCGCTACGTCGTCTGAGAAAAAAGAGCGGCGGAGGCCATATTGCCTTCGCCGCTCTTTGCTTATCCGGGTTCCCCGCCCGATCGGTCCTACTCGAAGTGGTCCGCGTTCTTCTTCGTGAAGTTCGTCCACTCGTTCGGCACGTCCGTGTCTGGGAAGATCGCCTGAACCGGGCACTCCGGCTCACAGGCACCGCAGTCGATGCACTCGTCCGGATGGATGTAGAACTGATCCTCACCTTCGTAGATGCAGTCGACGGGGCACACCTCGACGCAACTGGCGTCTTTCGTCTCGATGCAGGGCTCGGCGATGATATACGTCATGGATCCAACGTGTCCGGATGAGGTCGGCAGGCGCCAAGAAGCTGTACAGTTGCGTCGAGGCGGGCAACCTGTTCAGGCTTGGTGGTGGGAACGACGTCTGGGCTACCTACGCGCGCGGCAACTGACCGGACCTGCGGTCAAGTAACCCGCGGGCCAGCTCACAGCCGTTTCGCGAAGGTCCGAAACCAATGGGCGTAACGTTTCCCGAGCGTCGGGTGGACTCTCGCTGCAAAGGGGAGCCATGCCGCGGCGACCTCGACATGGGTGTCGGCCCAGTGGTCAATGAGGTCTTCCCGCAGGTGGAGGTGTCGCAGGTGGTCCAGGCGTTCGGCCAGGGCTGCCAGCGCGAGCCCCGGCCCGAGAAGGAGCAGTCGTTCCACAAGACGTTCACTGCCCGGCATCGGGATGCTCTGAAGTGTCTGCCACGCGCTCGCGCCAACGACCTTCTGGATCTGCCCGGGAGGAGGCTGCAGCACCAGGTCGACCGACTCGTGGAGTGCAGCGATGATGAGCACGATCGGGTCGACGCGCTCGACGTCATGCAGGAGGATCAGTGCTGAACGGCCCGGGTGTAACCAGGCCGGGTGATGGTCATCTTCGAGCGTTGCGATGCGGGTCTGCATGGCCAGAGCGAAGACGCGCACGACGGTGTCCTGTTCCTCGGTGGCTGCCCCTCGGGCGCGGAGGGCGGCACGCACCGAGCGAGCCATCTGCTCCGCCCGACCCGTCAGGGCTTGAGGTTCTTCTCCCACTCGACGTCGCCTTTTCCGTGTCGATGGTTCTCGAGTCGGGCCAGCGTGAAGAGGAGGTCGGACAGCCGATTCAGATACATGAGTATGTCCGTACTCACCTCCTCCGTGGCGGCGAGCTGGACGACTATGCGTTCAGCTCTTCTGCATACTGTGCGCGCGACATGAAGCGCGGCCGCACCCGGACAGCCACCCGGCAGGACAAAGGCTCGCAGCTCGGATAGCTCGGCGTCGGCCATGTCCATCCACGTCTCCATCTCGCCAATACGCTGGATCGGAAGGGATGGTACGTTCGGCCGAGTGCGGCCGTCGTGGGCGGGCGGGGTCGCGAGGTCTGACCCGAGGGTGAAAAGGTCGTGCTGGAGTAACCCGAGTCGTGCCTGGACGTCAGGGTCGACAGACTGCGTTGCGGCCCATCCGATCGAGGCGTTGAGCTCGTCGACAGTTCCGTATGCGGCCACTCGGAGATGGTCCTTCCCGACTCGCCCGCCGCCGAACAGTGCCGTTTCGCCGGCGTCGCCGGTTCTCGTATAGATCTTCACGTCAACGGAGCTTGGTCAACTTACGGATGCTCTGGGCTTTTTCGAGGAGCGAGATAGTCCGGTCCGCCGAGTCCTCGGGCTCAGGTCTGAGAACCTCGCGGATGTCCAAGAGGATCTCCAGCTGGAGCTGGTCGCGCTGATACTCCATGTCGAGCGCTTCCATACGCTCCGCATCGCCCGTGGTCTCCGCTGCGGCAAACGCGGCACGATACACATTCTCGAGGCTTTGAAGGACACGGTCCCTGCTGCGCATATCTTTCCTCGGATCAGATGGAGACCAGAAGCCTCGCTCCCGGTCCAGCACTGTAGTACCCCCAGACTGCTGCTCGAAGTTCTTCAAGTTTACCTTCGAAGTAGTGATCGGTATCCGGCACGCGTACCAGCGTTACATGACTGCCGAGGGGAGCTAGCGCGTGCGCCACCTGCTCCCCGGAGCCGAACTCGTCATTTTCTCCCTGGACGACCAGGATGGGCTTATCTGCCTTCGCCAGATAGCTGTAGTCGTAGCGGTCATCGAGAGCTAAGGGGAGGCCAAGCCCCAGCAGGCCGACCACCCGGGGGTCATCTGAGCCGACCGAGAGGCCGACCATGGATCCAAACGAGAAGCCTCCCACCAAGAGTGGCGAGTGCGGATACTCGGACTCCATCCAGTCCAGTGCTGCTCTCAGGTCGTCTTGTTCACCCACACCGTCATCGTGACTCCCGGTGCTGGTCCCGACTCCTCGGAAGTTGAAGCGAAGAGTGACAAGCCCGGCGTCGTTGAACCCCTGTGCCGACCGATAGACCGCCTTGGTGTGCATCGTGCCCCCATGAATCGGGTGCGGATGACACACGATTGCTGCGCCACGGATCGGCGCTTCGGGCTCTTTGATGAGAGCCTCGAGGTGACCGTGGGAAACCGGGATCTTGAGTGCGCCAAGGGCCAAGAGAATATGTCGGGCTGAGGCGGAACCTTACGTCAGACGCCGACTTACGGCTGTGGCAGGAAGCGGCGAAGAGTTATGTTCTCCCAACGAGCAGGACGGGTCAAGGCAGGAGTAAACGCCATGCACGCCTCCGAGGTCACGCCAGAGATCGCTGCGAACGCGAATGAGTTCTATTGGAGCTCTGATCGCAGCGTGAACCAGATCGCACAGAATCTCGATCTATCGAAAGGAGCGCTCTACGCAGCGCTTGTGCCCCTGCCGAGCGGCAATGGGTGTCCGTTGTGCGGTGACGAAGTGGGATGGCCCAACAGGACCGCGCGCGATCGAGATCAGTTGGCCTGCCAAACGTGTGACTGGTCTGGAAGTACAAGTCAGACTGTCACTTACACCACTGACGAACCCGAACATCACATCACGGGCGAAGCCGTCGCGCGTACGGTAGACCGCGATGAAGTGATCGTGCCCCCTGCCCCGCTGATCACGACAAGGCTGAGTACTGTTGCCGGGGGTGCCATCCTGGGTGCTGCTGTTGGACTGGCGCTCGTCCTCTGGACGCGCCGCCGCTGAGTCTGGTCGAATGACCACGTCGACACATCGCGACCCGCGACGCATCATTACGCCGGATGCCTTCGAGGTCGGAGACTATTTGATGGGCCTGCTCCTGGCATCGCCACGCCGGAGGGCGGTAGCGCTCGCGATTGACGTTGCTTTTATTGGGTTCATGACTGCAGTGATGAAGAGCTTCGGGGGAGCGGCCCCGAGCCGTATGTGGAGATCCGGGCCAGGCTCGAAGATGAAGAGAGAAAACTCCTGACAGACTTCAGTCTCTAGTCGCACCGATGGACATCCAGATCTCGCTTCCGCTGGCGTTTCTTGCTGGTTTCGTCTCCTTCCTGTCGCCGTGCATTCTACCGGTCGTACCGAGCTATCTGGCATTCGTTACAGGACTGACGCTGGGTGAGCTATCGGAGCACACGACCTCGGCTGTACGAAAGCGGGCGGTCCTGCATTCGTCGTTCTTCGTGCTGGGCTTCTCGCTCGTGTTCATGACGATGGGGCTCGTGGCGACCTCGCTCGGGACCGCAATTGCGCAGGCTCTGCCGTGGGTAAACAGGATCGGCGGGGTCGTGATGATCCTGTTCGGTCTCTTTGCGGTGGGCCTGCTTCGACTCCCGGCCCTCTACAAGGAGGTGAGAGTCCATGTCCAGTCTCAACCGGTCAGCGCTGCTGGCTCGCTCATGGTGGGTATCGCCTTTGGGGCCGGCTGGACTCCCTGCATTGGCCCTATTCTCGGCTCGATTCTGCTGTATGCGAGTCTCGAGACCACGATGACCGAGGGGACGATCCTGCTTGCCGCATACGCGCTGGGCCTCGGGATTCCGTTCATCGTGTCGTCCGTTGTGCTGAACTGGTTCCTGGCCGGGAGCGTTCGTGCGCGCTCCTGGATGCTCCCGCTGCAGCGTGTCGCCGGAACCGTGCTCATCGTGATCGGTTTACTTATGGTTACCGGTCGTTTCGCTAACATGACTGCGTTCCTCGCTGGAATGGGTCAGCTGATCAACCTGGAACTCTGATGAACGCAGGACTCAGAACGATTCTCATGGTTGCCCTGATGGTGGTGGCCGCCTGTGGGTCGCCTGACGCCGAAGGCGAAGGGACCGAGGACCTCACTCGTAGCCTCCTCGCACAGCCGGCGGGCGATGGTAGCTCGACCCCTCTGGTTGTCGACGAGGTCATGGCGTCGCAGGGCCCGCGGGTATCCGTGGCGGAGCTAGGCTTCAATCGTGGCGACACGACAGCCCTCGTGAAGGTCGTCGAGATGTCCGACTACGGATGCGGATACTGCCGACAGTTCCACGAGGAGTCCTTCGGGCCGATCCGGGAGGAGTTCATCGCGACCGGAATGGTCGAGTGGAAGTTTGTGCCGTACATCACGGGCATGTTCGAAAACTCGCTCGTGGTAACCGAGGCGGCCGAGTGTACGTATGCGCAGAGCCCCGAGGCGTTCGAGACCCTCAATGCGCGCCTGTGGGCTGATCAGTCGGAATGGAAAGGCAGTTCGGATCCCGAGTCTGTCGTGCACGCCTGGGTGAGCGGACTTGGCATCGACATGGCAGCGTTCGACGCCTGCCAGGACTCAGACGAGCGGATCGGGCGTGTGGCGTCTGCAACCACGCTCGCTGGGCAAATCGGGGTGCGTGGTACACCGACATTCGTGGTCCTCGGATGGCCTCCACTTCAGGGAGCCCTGCCGCTGCAGATGTTTCGGGACGTGCTGACCGCAGCGCACACTCAGCTTGAGCAGCTTCAGGAGGCTTCCGGAGAGCCGGGGACGCCCTAGGAGCTTCATCCTCGAGGACCCGGGGGTTCAGGTCTACCTCGCGGAGCGTCCCGAACATCTGAAGGAGCTGACGGCGTTCGCGGGCTCGATTTATGGAGCACATTTCGAGGCCCGGAAGCCCTAGCGAACCGACCGGGCATACTTGCCTGCAGCGAAGCTGTGGCCTATCCGTGGTCGCTTCCTCACTTGCGTGGGGTCTTTCTGAACGGTGGTCTCACGCACTGATCTGCTCGTGCACATGCCGTTGGATCATACCCGAACCACCATGCCGAGCCGAGGTCGCCTTGTCTCAGCCCTGAGCGCTGGCCTGCTCTTGTTGGGAGGTGCTCAGGGGTGTCACGACACGACGCCGGCGGCATGGCTGGAGGAGGCCATACCTGTGCCTCGCATTTTCGGAGCTGGCGTGATTTCGACCGGCTTGAGGGAGTACGGGATCACGTTCAGTCCCGACGCACGCGAAGCATATTTCACTCGACGAGCGAGACGGGGCCCTGCTCAGATCTTTGAGTCCCGATTCGTCGATGGTATCTGGACCGAGCCCACGCTTGTCGCGTTTTCCAGCGATTACGATCAGGCACCTCATATCTCCTCTGACGGCCGTGTGATGGTGTTCACATCCCGCCGACTGATGCCTGGTTCCGGGGATCGAAGTGACAACCTCTGGACCAGCGTCCGGGCTGACGCCCGATGGGGCTCGCCCACACCACTGTCTGGGCTCGTCAATGAACCGAGCGCGGAAGAGGATGGCTTCAGGACCGGTTCGGAAGTCGGTCCCGAGCTCCTTCCTGACGGATCGATCCTGTTCTGGTCTCGACGTGATCCGGACTGGGGCGCCGATATCTACCGGGCCGAACGTCTGCCAGATCAGACGTTCGGCCCGCCCACGCCCCTTCGTATCAACTCTACCGGCGAGGAAACGAACGTGGCCATGTCACCGGATGGCCAATACCTGATTCTGGAGGCCTACCGTGATGCCTCCGCGCCCGGTGGTCAGGACCTCTACGTATCACGTCGAAATGCGTATGGTTGGGATGTGCCCTTGCTGCTTCCAGGGCCCTTCAACTCCCCTGCCAACGACGGGTACCCGAGCTTTTCACCCGACGGACGGTTCTTCTTTTTCGCAAGCGATCGGGACCAGCCGGGTGGCTATTACGACATCTGGTACGTGAATGCCGATTCCCTGAACCTGGACGAACTGACGGGAAGCCCATGACTGACCCGCAGAGCCACGGGAGGCGGGTCCGATCTGCCAACCCGCGCTCGACCACCGGCAGGCGCGGCTGAGGAGTCTTTCGTGGATGCTCAGCTCAGCGGAGCGTTCAGCGAATGGCGCCCGCCGCCTGCAGTCGCACACGCAGATCCTCGACGCGCGCGGCATTCACGCCCATGTCCCCTCGTCCGACACGAGACGCCGACCGGATGATGACCTCGTTGTCGAATGAGATCCCGATCTCCAGATCATCCACGAAGCGCAAGATCCGACTGGTCACCTCGGCGTGAAGGTAGTCTCCGTCCTGAGCGATGATCTTCGTGCGTGGGGTAGCCTCGACAACCGAGCTGATCAGTTCCATCAGCTCGCCCCGGGGGACTCGCGTATCCGCGAACATGCCTTTCGTACCGTCGGGATGTCTAATCCCGGTGTGCACGCAGTTCGGTGAGGAGGGGCATGGGGCCAGCGTACCGTTTGCAATGCCCAGCCTGTGATTCGGGCCACCCCAGCAGCCAGCCATCAGTGCGACCCCAATCAGTAGAGTGAGCGAGCGAGTAGTAGGGGACATGATCTCCAGGGAGTGAAGCCGCTGAGGTCTATCAGCGCGTGTAGATGGCGACTGCACCATTTCCGGCAGCAGAGCCGTACTGGAACTGAGCATCGATGGGACTCAGGATTTCGATCCGATCGATGATGTTCGGATCGAGATCTTGCAGGAATTGTTCGGGGAAGGGGATCAATACGTCATTGAGGGTCACCGCAGCAGGTGTACACCCCTCGCCGCCGGAGCGACGGCTGACCTCGATACACAACGCCGGTACCGTCACACCCGTGATCTGGTCGACCTGATACACGTTGCGGATTCGCAGCCCCGGCGTGTTCATGTTTCGAAGAAGATCCTCAGTGGCCGCCACCCGGGGTAGGAGTACCTCAATCTCTTCACGGGTCAGGAAGTCAGAGCGCTTCGCGTCGCCAGCGAGGCTGGTGCGTCCGAACCGGGTCCTTGCTGTTACGACCAGGCCCTCCACCTCGAGCGCCTCCGTCGCCATGCGAACCTCGATGTCCACGGTCTCCTCGCTGAAGATCGTGACTGAGTCGGTGCGCTCTGCGAAAGTCAGGTGGTCGGTGGTGACCAGATGGCGACCCGGGGGCAGGTCATCGAGAATGAAGCGCCCGGTAATGTCGGTGAGCGTCGAGCTGTTTGTACCGGCAACTGACACCACAGCGCCCGACACCGCATCGTCCGTCACATAGTCCCGCACGTACCCGGAGAGCGTCCCCTCGGCCGACATCATGAGCATCAGGTCCTGAAGCCTTGCCGTCCCCGCCGGCATATAGAGCTCGACGGTGCGACCAGCACTGGCCCCGAACTCAGCCTGGAGCTTGATGTCCATGTCGCCTCGGACGGAGCACAACCGGAAGTACCCCGAGTCGTCCGTCCGCACCTCGACCGCCCGCAGTCCCGGTATCCGGCTGATCGGCTCCGCTGTCACGATCGCCCGAGGCATCGGCACTCCCGTGATCGAATCTGTCACGAAGCCCGCGATCGCCGCGGAACCCGGGGCTGGCTGTTCTGCCATGCACCATCCCGCCAGCAGTGTCTCCTCGGACGGCACCGCGAGGATGGCATTCGCTGTGACCCCACCGCTCAGATTCACCTGGCGAGGAGGTGCGCTGACGCCCAGCTCCTGCAGGCGCGGATGGAAGAACGAAACCCAGTACTGCCCCTCCGGCACGTCACGGAGCAGGAACCGACCACTCTCATCGGTCGTTCCGAGAGCGCTCGTACCCATGACGGCCACTCGGGCGCCAACGAGAGGAGTCATTGCCGTACTGTCAAACACCAAGCCAGCCAGCGCCGCTGTCGGTTGGTCCTGTCCAGACACCGCGGATCCGGCACATGCAATGGCTGCTACCGCAAAGCCTGCCACCCGTAGTGCTGTCCGTGTCCTGAGTGCCGCCCGTGTCTTGTCCGACTTGTTACTCATGTGTGTCACTCAAATCCCGCGTACCAGTCTGCACCTGTGATTGGAATCACTGCGTCAGATGATACGTCGTGCCGTTCGGATTGTTGCCGCGCGGCCTATGCCGGCGCGGAGCCCTTCAAGATACGAGAGAGCTTCACACGGAACAGGTTGATGTAATTCTGGCTCAGCCCCACACCTCGAAGAAGTCGACGCCTCCGGGCCCGGTAGCCTCCGCGGGGTCTCCGGTGAGATAGGCGAGCAGCATGATCCTGCACTCCTCGATCACCACGTCACGGTGGATTCGGTCATCGGTCGCCCTGAACTCCGCGTCCACTACGCCGAGGACGGCGCGTAGCCCGATCCGCACCGCCAGCTCTGGATCCTGGTGCGCGATCTCGGCACGGTGCTCCAGGGTCAATCGACCCAGCCCTGCGAGGAGCTCGCTGCGAAACGCCTCGTACGCGTCGCTCTGTCGACCGGACGCCCAGTCGAGCGCCTTGAGATACGCCGAACGGGACCGCTGCGCATCGGCGAGAAGACCTACCGAGCCCTCCACGACCTCAGCGAGTTCGAGAGTAGACCAGTCGCGAGTCTCGAGCGCGGTTTCCCAGCGTTGCAGGGCCTCGGTCCACACCCGCTCCCCGAGGTAGTCCAGAAGATCTTCTTTCCCCTCGAACCGGGCATAGAAAGACCCGACCGAAGAGTTCGCTTTCGCGACCACCTTGTGGACCGTCAGTCCGCTGAGGCCCTCAGTGGCCAGCAACTCCAGGGAGGCCGCAACAATGCGCTCAAGAGTCCGCTGGGAACGAGACTGCTTTGGCGGTCGGATCTGCGCAGGTTTCGGCGCGACCATCGTGATCACCTCCTGATCTAGAATCCCATTCTAGTTCTAAGAGAAAGGCAGATCAACGGGGTGAGGCGGTGTGTCGCCACCTCACCCCGGGGTCGTGTCAGCTGAAGTCCACGCCGAAGAACAGGACGGCGATGATGATGGCCGCCACTGCAGCCGGTGCCACGAAGCGGATGAAGAACGCCCACACGTCATAGCTGAACCAGCCCGGCGTGGTGTCGTCCACCAGTTCGCCTTCGGAGGCTTCGCGGGCCATGAACCAGCCTGCGGCGATCGTGATGGCCAGTCCTCCGGTGGGGAGCATCCAGTTCGACACGAAGTGGTCGGCCATGCCGAACCAGCTGGTCTTCCCGGCGAAGAACAGGTCTCCGATGGGGCCTGGCACCGACATACTCGTAGCGAAGTCCGCCCCACCGAACGACAATGCCGCCAGGATCGTGAACACGAATACCGCGCCACCGCACATCAGCGTCGCCTTACCGCGCGCGATTCCGTGCTCATCAATGACGTATGAGGCGACGACCTCGAGCAACGACATCGTCGACGTCAACGCTGCCAGCGCGACCAGCACGTAGAAGAGTGGCGCGAGGAATCGGCCGCCTGGAACGACGCCTTCCGCGAAGAAGAGCTGCGGCAACGAGATGAACAGCATGCCGACGGTTCCCGTTTCACTGACCTGATCCTGCATCCCGGCCGTGAAGATCACGGTGAACATGATGACCGTCGCCACGAGCGCGATCACGGTATCGAGGAGGACGATGATTCCGGATGCCTTCACAACCGACTGGTTCCGGGCGATGTACGACCCGTAGGTGATCATGGCGCCCATACCCAGAGATAGCGTGAAGAACGCGTGTCCGAGGGCTTCCAGGACGCTGCCGCCGTCGAGTTCACCGAAGCTGGGGCGGAAGATGAAGGCCAGAGCTTCGCCCGATCCCTCCATGGCGAACGAGACGGTGAACAAGAGGGCCAGGATCAGGAAGAGGATCGGCAGGAAGAGTCGCGCAATCTTTTCGATGCCCTTCTGCACGCCGAAGTAGACTACCGACACGGTCGCGATGCTGAAGCCGAGCGACAGGCCGAGCTGGAGTGTGCCGTTCGCGGACTGCTCTGTGAAGATCTCGCCCAGCGACGCGCCTGCGGGGAATCCTCCGACCATCCATCCCGCCGTCTTGGCGAAGAAGAACAACGACCAGCCGGCGATGACGGTGTAGTAGCTGAGCAATATGAACCCGCACAGAACGCCCCACATTCCTACGAGGCCCCACGCGGGACCCACCGCTTCCTTGAGGGCACCGACCGCACTCTTCTGAGTTTTTCGTCCGATCAGAAGCTCGGCCATCATGATCGGGAGCCCGACGGCAGCGATGCATACGAGATACACGAGAACGAATGCGCCCCCGTTGTTCTCCCACGTAATGAACGGGAATTTCCAGAGGTTTCCCAGTCCAATGGCACTTCCGGTGGCGGCCAGGATGAAGCCTGCACTGGAGGTCCAGTTTCCACGCTGCTCTGTCATGTGGTCTCCGGGTCGGTAACGGTGGCGTCTCGCAACGTGTACGTTGTCCCCTGCCGGGGGATGCGCGCCGAACATATCCGGCGGGCTGAACCTCCGACAGACACCGGTTTATCCAAGCCGCCCATGATCCCCACTGTTCGGACTGAATGGTCATGCTCCTCGTCAGCGGTCTTTTGAACTCTCGGCGTTGCCGTCCCCTCGTGGCCGTGCTCGTTGCGCTGGTTGCGGGATCCGCATGTGCGCGTGAGTCGGCTGAGACTGAATCCACATTCCGCGCAGCGCTTCTTACGTCGGGGCCGGTCAGCGATGCCGGCTGGTATGCCGGAGCGTACGATGGGCTTCTCCTCCTCGAGGACTCCCTGGGCGCGTCCGTGAGCCACCAGCAGACAGCCACGCCGGCGGAGTTCGACGAAGCCTTCATCGCGTATGCGTCATCGGGCTATGACATCATCTTCGCCCACGGCAACGAATACCAGGATGCGGCCATACGTGCTGGTGAGCAGTTCCCGGATGTGACCATCGTCGTGTCCGGTGGTGGTCGAGTCTCGGCGAACGTCGTACCCCTGATTTTCCGGCTGGAGGAGGGGAGCTACCTGGCCGGGATGGCTGCGGCCTACATGACGGCGTCCAAGGTGGTGGGCATGGTTGGAGGCGTAGCGATCCCGCCGGCGCAGGGCACCTTCGTGGCCTTCGAGTCGGGAGTCCATGTCGTCGATCCGGAGATCGAGCTGCTCGAGGTCTTCACAGGCGACTGGAATGATGTCGCAGCCGCGAAGGAGGCGACGGTCGCGCAGCTCAGCCGCGGCGCAGACGTCATCATCCACAATCTGGATGCTGCCTCCTTTGCGGTCTTCCAGGCCGTCCGTGAGGCCGTGGATGGTGGTGATGTTGCCTATGCTGTCGGCATGAACAGCGATCAGAACGCTGTCGCACCCGATGTGATTCTGGGTAGCGCGGTGATCCGGATTGCGGATGCCTTCCTTACGACGGCAAGGCTGTGGCAGGACGGGCGCGTCGGGGGCGCTCCCATCTATGCGAACACGGAACAAGAGGTCATCGACTTCGTCTTCAATCCCGTCCTCCTGGACCGCGTGCCAGCCGAGGCGGTCGACCACATCACGAGGACCAAGCAAGCGATCCGCGCCGGTGAAATCGACATCCCGCGGGTGATCTTCGTGGAGGGTGAGGGCGAAGGCCGCTAGTGTGAGCGATCCTCTCGTTCGGCTGCGTGGTGTCCAGCGGCGGTTCGGGCGCGTTCAGGCGCTTGCCGGCGCGGAACTCGATCTGCACGCGGGAGAGGTCCATGGCGTCCTTGGAGCGAATGGCGCCGGTAAGTCGACGCTCTTCAATGTTTTGGGAGGACTCCTCGCCCCGGATGCAGGCAGCCTGGAAATCGAGGGTGTTCAGACTGCTTTGGGCAGCCCCCGCGATGCATGGTCGCGTGGGATTGGACTCGTCCACCAGCACTTCACGCTGGTCCCTGCACTTTCCGTGAGGGAGAATCTCGCTCTCGGGCTTCGGGGTCGGTCGCTGACCGAGGTTGGGGGGGTCGTCGAGGCGACAATGGAGCGGACGGGGCTTCGAGTCCCGCTCGAGGCCACCGTGTCGGCAATCGGTGTCGGGGACCGTCAGCGCACCGAGATCCTCAAGACGCTCCTGCGTGACCCCAAGGTGCTTGTGCTCGATGAGCCAACCGCTGTTCTGACGCCCGAAGAGGTGGACGGACTCTTTGACTTGCTTCGGGAGTTGGCGGGGGAAGGCCGGGCGGTGGCATTGGTCGCTCACAAACTCGACGAGGTCCTCGCCGTCTCAGATCGACTGACTGTGCTCCGAGCCGGGCGGACCGTGCTGACCACGGAACGCGCGGGTGCCTCGGAGCGAGCCCTCGTCGCGGCCATGGTGGGAAGCGGCGTGGCCGATGAGATCGCGCTGGGGGTGCATCGCACGGGCATGAAGCGGGACGCCCCGGCGCGCGATCCATCCGCGGTTGTTGGCCGTCTCACTGGAGTGACGGGTGAACGGCTGACCAACGCCACGCTTGAGGTACGTGCAGGCGAGGTGCTGGGGGTCGCAGGGGTCGAGGGCAATGGACAACACGAGCTTGCCCTCGTTCTCGCAGGGCGTGTACGACCAGCGGTGGGCGTTGCTCAAGTCCCCGATGAGGTAGCCTTCGTTCCACAGGACAGACGCACCGAAGGCCTGGTGCCAGACTTCGACTTGACCGAGAACATCGCACTCGCGCTGAGTCGGCTGGACCGTTTCGGAGCAGGACCTCTCATGCCGTGGGATGCGCTGGAGGAGGAGGCCGAACGGATCAGGACCCGTTTTGACGTCACTGCTCCTTCCGTCGCGACACTCGCGGGGGCGCTATCTGGTGGAAACCAGCAGCGGGTCATTATCGGACGGGAGTTGGCACTCGGTGCGCAGATGCTCGTCGCCGAGAATCCGACTCGTGGACTCGACGTCGCAGCCGCGGCGTACGTGCACGGGGAGCTCGTCCGCCTGGCTGCGGCCGGGCTGGCGATTGTGCTCGTGTCTACGGATCTCGACGAGATCCTTGAACTCTCGGACCGCGTGGTGGTCATGACACGTGGGCGTATCGTCGTGGTGCCCGGGAACGAGCGGACAAGGGAAGGAGTGGGCGCGCTCATGCTGGCTGGCAGGAGTCAGACGGGATGAGTGCGGGCATCGCACCTGCGCGTGCGCGCGAAGCCGCCCTGCTGGGCCTGGGCGCCGTGACGCTCACGCTCGGAGCTGGAGCGGTCTTGCTCCTGCTGGGTGGCTATGATCCCGTTGCTGCTGGCGCGTCTATGCTGCGCGGATCGATAGGAAGCTGGAATACTTTCGTGTCCATCACTCTCGTCCGTTCCGTTCCTCTCCTTTTCGCAGGACTGGCCGTCGCGCTCGCGTTTCGAGCGGGCGTGTGGAATATCGGGGCTGAGGGACAGTTGTATGCCGGGGCGGTGGGGGGCGTGTGGGTCGCGCTGACGTTCACGGGTCTTCCGTCGCTGCTGCTGCTGCCGGCGGTGCTGCTGGCGTCGTGTCTGGCCGGTGGTCTATGGGCGCTGGTGCCTACGCTGATGAGACTCCGGCTCGGCATCGGCGAGGTCATTACGACCATCCTGATGAACTTCGTCGGGATCTATATGGCCGCCTGGATGGTGCATGGGCCGCTACAGGAACAGCGTGGCGTCTTCCCGCAGACCGATCGAATCGTCGAGGCTGCGAGACTCCCTGCGCTGATCCCGGGTACGCGGCTCCACATCGGCTTTGGACTCGCACTGGTGATTGCGGCTGTGCTCGCTGTGATGTTCCGGCGCACTCGACTCGGCTTTCAGATCCGCGCAGTAGGTGCATCCCCTCAGGCGGCTGCCGTGGCCGGACGTATTGACCCGGCACGTGTGATCTTCATCAGCTTCCTGGCCTCTGGCGCCATTGCGGGCCTGGCGGGCGGTGCAGAGGTGTCCGGGCTTACCTACGCGCTCTACGAAGACCTCTCCGATGGCTGGGGTTACACCGCAATCGCAGTGGCACTGCTCGGGGGTCTCCGCCCGGGGGGCGTCGTCGTGACGGCGATCTTCTTCGGCGCCCTGCAGGCAGGTGCCGGCGCGATGCAGCGTGATGCCGGTATTCCCGCGGCGTGGGTCGACGTTGTAGAGGCGCTGGTCATTCTTGCAGTGCTCGGGCTTGATCGGGTACGCGCGGCGCGTGCGGCCGCACCGACGGGGGAGGGTGGGGCATGAACCAGATCGAACTCACGCTCTTTCTCGAGTCGGCTGTGCGCCTGGGTATCCCACTCGCGCTCGCGGCAATAGGCGAGACCATCACCGAGCGCAGTGGTGTCATCAACATCGGGCTCGAGGGGTCGATCATTGCAGGGGCACTGGGTGGGGCCCTCGGAGCGCTGGCGTTCGAAGGAGCAGGTCTGGGTGTTCTGTCGGGTGCGATGGCGGGTCTGCTGGTTGGGCTGGTCTTCGCCGTATTTGCGATTGGTCTGGGTGCGGATCAGATCATCACAGGTACCGCGGTCACGATCGGCGGCCTCGGCATGACCGGGGCCATATACCAAGCCCGGTTCGGAGCCACTGGAACCGAGCTCTCCCTCCCCACGCTGGCCCCTGTGGCCATACCGGTCCTCTCCGAGATCCCGCTAGTGGGAAGCGCACTTTTCGCGCAGGCACCGACAGCCTATTTCGCGTATCTGATGGCTCCGATCGCCTGGTACGTGCTCTTCAAGACGGCGTGGGGCCTCGAGCTGCGCGCGACTGGAGAGGCACCGGCTGCCGCGGAGGCTGCAGGGGTGCGCGTTCGGCTGGTGCGGTTCATGGCCACGCTGTTCGGAGGCGCGATGGCGGGGATCGCAGGTGCACACCTGGCGCTCGCGCATGCCGGGACCTTTGCAGAGAACATGAGCGCCGGGAAGGGGTTTATCGCGATTGCGGTCGTCGTGCTTGGCCGCTGGAATCCATTGCTTGTGCTCTTTGCGGCGCTCTTCTTCGGCGCGGCATCGGCGCTGCAGTTCTTCTTGCAGGCACTCGGCTTCGATCTCGCGTACCAGATCTTTCTGGCCTTTCCCTACGTGCTGACGCTGGCTGCGCTCGCGGGGTGGGTCGGGAAATCGCGGGCGCCCGCGGCTCTGGCACTGCCATGGGAGCCCCATCGGTGACCCCGTGGATCGCCTGCCGTACCTTGTGACGCTGGACAGTGGGGATATGACTCAGTGGAGTGCACGATGAAGTCGTTCATGACCCGGCTCGCGGGCTCACCTGTGGCTGCCGTATTTCTGGGCGTTCTTCTGTTCGCCGCGCCCGTGGAGGCGCAACGTCTCGAGGGCACCGGGACGGTTGCTACCGGCCTTCTGCTTCGGCAGATGGACGGCGTGAAGCGGGTGCTCATGATCGCCGCGCACCCGGACGACGAAGACACCGCCCTGCTCACGACGCTCGCACGAGGGCAGGGGGCCGAGACAGCGTATCTCGCCCTGACGCGTGGAGATGGTGGTCAGAACCTTATCGGGCCAGAGCTGTGGGAGGGGCTCGGCATTGTTCGGACAGGTGAACTCTTGGCCGCACGTGAGCTCGACGGTGGGCAGCAGTTCTTCACGACGGCATTCGACTACGGGTATTCGAAGAGTGCGGCCGAGGCGCTCTCATTCTGGCCACGCGAAGAGCTTCTGTCGGAAGTGGTGTGGACAGTGCGGTCGTTTCGACCACACGTGATCGTCTCCGTGTTCAGTGGGACGCCAGCGGATGGCCACGGGCAGCACCAGGCGGCGGGGATCATGGCCCGTGAGGCCTTTGCCGCTGCGGGCGACCCCAGGCGGTTCCCCGAACAGCTCGCTCTCGGGGTGGAGGCGTGGGAGCCGCTCAAGCTCTACCAGACGTCGCGTCGGCGATTCTTCCCCCAAGGCGCGGAGGGAGATGACGGCGCGCTCGATGTGCCGACAGGTGTCCATGATCCTCTTCTGGGTCGCTCCCTTCTTCAGCTCTCCATGGAGAGTCGGAGCCAGCATCGCTCACAGGACATGGGAGCTGCTCAGCCTGCCGGACCGCGGCTGACCGGAGTCATTCTGATGGAGAGTCGCGTCGGTGATGACGCTCAGGAGATCTTCGAGGGAGTCGACACGACTCTGGTCGGAATTACTGCCGGTCTTCCGGTTGCTGCGGCCAACGCCGCACGCGTGCCCCTGAATGAGTACAGGCGTTCCATACTCGCGGCTGTGGATGAGTTCGGCCTCGATCCCATGCCGATTGCGCCGCATCTCTTCGATGCGAGAATGTATCTGCAGGCGGCACAGGCTGAAGTTGGCGACGCAGCCGACATGGAATTCGCTACCGCGATCGCGACGCGACTGGATGTGACGAACCGCGCGATCTTCGCGGCTACGGGTGTCTCCTTCGACGTTCGTTCTGTCGACGATCTCGTCGTGCCGGGACAGACGGTGAGGGTCGGGGCGCAGCTCTGGAACGGTGGTACGTACACACTCGCAAGCCCCGAAACATCTCTGGCCCTCCCTGCGGGGTGGACGTCGACGCTCGTCGAAACGAGCGGGCTTTCACCGGAGGGCTCGGTGGCTCCCGGTGATCTCGCATCGTTCACGTACGAAGTCGCCGTGCCAGCCGACGCGGACATGTCCCGCCAATACTACCTTCGTGAGGCACGCGAAGGAGCTCGCTACGTCTGGCCCGACGAGCCTGAATTGTGGGGTCTCGCGCGTGATCCGGAGCTGGTGCAGGGTGCGGTGATCTTCGGCTTTGCTTCGGATGATCCGAGTGATACGGCAGCCCTGATTCACGCAGGCCGGAACACGATGAGGGTGGACTGGCGGTACGTCGGGGTGGACCCCGCGTTCGGTGAATTCGAGAAGCCAGTACTCGTGGTCCCACCCGTTTCGGTCACGGTTGCCCCCTCCGGTGTGACGTGGCCACAGAGTAAGTCCGGTGCCCAGGCGGTGTCTGTGGTCGTTCGGACAGAGTCGGAGCAGGGGAGTCGTGGCTCGGTCGAGATGTCTGCTCCGGCCGGCTGGACCGTGACGCCGTTGTCGCAACCGTACGCGCTGGATGAAGCGGGTGCCGAGCGCTCCATGACGTTCGATGTCCAGCCTGACGGTATGGTGGCTGCAGGCCAGCATACGTTCGATGTCTTTGCTCGCACGGATGGCGGCCACGTGTACGATGAGGGGTACATGCTCATCGACTACGAGCACATCGAGCGTACAGCACTCTATTCAGACTCCGAGGCAACGGTGTCTGTCGTTTCGGTCGAGGTTCGGGATGATGTTCGGGTTGGCTACATCATGGGCTCGGGCGATGATGGGCCGGAGGCAATCCGTCAGATTGGGGCGCCGATCGAGATGCTCGATGAGGCGCGCGTTCGGGACGGTGACTTCGAGGGCTTCACGACCATCGTCCTCGGCGTGCGAGCGTACGAGACCCGCCCCGATCTCCAGGCGTCGTCGGCCCAACTGCTCGACTTCGTGCGATCGGGTGGCACGGTGGTCGTCCAGTACAACCGTGGCCCCCTCGGGAGTCTGTCTCCGTGGGACATGACGGTCGGACGCGGATCACCTCGCGTCTCGGACGAGACTGCGCCGGTGCACATGCTCGAGCCGGACGCCCCGGTCTTCACCTCTCCGAACCTTATCACTGCTGCGGACTTCGATGGCTGGGTCCAGGAGCGTGGGCTCTACTTCGCCTCGACATGGGACGACCGATACACGCCTCTGCTCGAACTCAACGATCCTGGTGAGGAACCACGTCACGGTTCCATGCTGGCGACATCGGTCGGCGACGGTGTGTTCGTGTACGCGGCGCTCTCATTCTTCCGGCAGTGGTCGGGCCAGGTACCTGGAGCCTATCGGCTCTTTGCGAATCTGATCTCGCTCGACGCCGAAGAATGGAGGGCGTTCTCGACGCGCTAATGGCTATGTCGTATCAGGGCCTGTGCACCAGACGTGCGACGAGACTGCTGGAACAGCGAGCAGGCGTACTGATCGCGCATACGCTGCTTTTTATCTTTGGCTGCGGTGGCGAGACCCGACCCGTCACGCTCGACGTACGCACGGACCTGGTCGAGGAACTGCGTGACTACGTAGAGGAGAGCTTCGAGCGAGCGCATCCCGAGGTCGATGTACGGCTGACGGTGGCCACGACCGAGGAGTCCACTGCAGACCTGCTCGCCGGAGTCAGCCGCGAGGCTCCGTTTGACGTGTGGTGGGGTGCTGAGGCCGCCGGACTCGAAAGGGTGGCAGATGAAGGCCGCTTGCTACCGTATTCGCCGATCTGGCTGGACGAGCCCAGCCTGGTCATTCCCGACACAGGTGCTGCCTGGCATCCACTTCTGATCACTCCGTACGTGATCGCCTTCAGTCGCGACGACCTGCCGCTCACGCGTGCGCCTACGGACTGGAACGATCTTCGTCACTTCCGATGGTCCGAGGAGATCGAACTTCTCGATCCGCTCCGCTCGGAAAGTGGCGCCTTGTTCCTCTTGTCCATGTTGGCCAGGTATGAGGCCGAGGTGGACACGGATGCCGGCTTCGATTGGCTCATCACGCTCGACCGTCAGGTCGATTCCTATGCAGCGACTCCAGGCGACGCGGTTCGGGCCCTTGGGGTCACAGCGTCACGGCTTGCTGTCCTGCCGCGCGCCGATGCAGAGGAGGCAAGAGCGACGGACGCGCCGTGGCTGTATTACCGGCTTCCGGAGTCCGGCACGCCGATCCTTGCCCGCGGGGTGGCGGTCGTTCGGGGGACGGACGCAGTCGAGGCCGCGCGGGCGTTCGTAGACCACGTAGGTGCGTTGGACGTTCGGACGGTATCGAAGCTCCAGACGCGCTGGCAGCCGGCCTACGGTGACGTCGACGCGAGTCGCTTACCGGCCGACTTCGAGCTGACACATCCCTGGCAGCCCTGGGCGTTGGCCGTGGACCGGATCGAGGCACAGCGCGACATCTGGCTCGATCGATGGGAGCAGGAGATTCAGCGGCGATAGGCTCAGGACGAGGCCGCTTCCCGATCTCCTGCACTCAGCACCAGACCGACGACGACCACGACCACGGCGCCGATCACGTTCTGCCACAGGAATGCGACGTCCGTGCGGAAGTTCACGAAGCCGACCACTGTCATGCCGAGGATCAGCCCGACAAACGCCCCGTTGGCTCGCGCCCTCGGAATCATAGCGAGCAGGAAGACGCCGAGAATCGATCCGTAGAAGAACGATCCGAATCGGTTCACCACCTCGATCAGTGAGCCCAGGGTTGCTGCGTATGTCGCGACCACGCAGGCAAAGAGGCCCCACAGGGCCGTCGCTCCTTTCGAAATCGCAAGGTAATGGGCGTCCGTCGCCTCGGGTCTGACCCATCGGCGATAGAAGTCGATCACGCTCGTTGTGGCGAGTGAATTGAGCTCGGAAGAAATGCTCGACATCGCAGCTGCGATGACCCCCGCGATGAACAGTCCAGCCAACCCGAGGGGAAGCTCGTTGAGCACGAAGCGTGGGATGATGTAGTTGACGTCTCGTGACGCTTCGCCGGTCACGTCCTCGGCCATTGTCAGCGCATTCCCCCGGATCGTCTGGATGTCAGCTTCGCGATCGAGGAAGATCTGCATGGCCGCGTCAGCCGTCGCATCGTCACCGGCGGCGGCGACCTCGAGGGCGGCGCTCTCACGAAGCGTGAACGCCGATGCGTACTCCGCCTGCAGGGCGTCGTACGCGGCGCCCCGCTCGGCGACGACAGCCTCCTCATGTGCAGGGTTGTACAGTAGGGGCGGCTGCACGAACTGGTAGTAGACGAAGACACCGACCCCGACGAAGAGCACCAGCGCCTGCAAGGGAATCTTCCAGTAGGCACTCACAAGCAGCGACGTGTTCGCTTCTTCAATGGAGCGTGCTGCGAGGTAGCGCTGGACCTGGCTCTGATCCGTCCCGAAGTACGACAGCATCAGGAAAGTCCCACCGAGGACGCCGGACCAGAAGGTGTACTGCTCGTTGATATCGAACCCGAAATCGAACGTCTTGAGGCGTCCGGTTGCCCCTGCGATCTGAAGGGCATCATGCGGATGTACCGGCATCTGCACGAGCAGCACGATCATGATCGCTACGAGCGCCACGACGATGAGTACCATCTGTTTCACGTCCGCCCAGGCGACCGCCTGTACGCCACCGATCATCGTGTACATGACGGTCGGCACACCGATCAGGACGACCGCCCATACGAGCGGGATGCCGAAGATGGCGCTCAGGACGACTCCGGGTGCTGCCATGATGGTCCCGACGCTCATCCCCCGGGACAGCAGAAACAGGAAGGCGGTGAATGAGCGGGTCTTCGCGTCGAAGCGCTGCTCTAGATATTCGTAGGCCGTGTACACGCCCGAGCCGTGGAGCAGGGGGACGAGCGTGACCCCCAGGATGACCATCGCCAGGGGGAGTCCGAAGTAGAGCTGTACGAAGCGAAGGCCGTCCGTCGCCCCCTGACCCGTCGTGCCGATCATGGTCACGGCGGAGAGCTGTGTGGCCATCACCGAGAGGCCGACCACCCACCAGGACAGGGACTTATTCGCTGCGAAATAGCCGGCGATCGTATCGGTGTCCTTCGATTTTCGAATGCCGTCGACAACGACGTACGTGAGATATGCAACGACGATGACCCAGTTGATCCAATGCATGCCTACGTCCTCAGGAGTAGAGGATCTGCAGGAGGCCCAGGACGCTGAGTGCGACGACCTGGACGACAAGGACCTGGATCAGGGTGCGCGTGAAGCGATCCCGGGATGAGCCGTGCGTGGCGGGGTCGGTCATTCGGGTGCAGGTCGTGGGTGCGGAGAAGTGCCGACGGAACCTCCCAATGTGGACTGACCCACGCAAGCGAACGTCACGCCCCTCCTGAACAGGCTAGCGCCCTTCGCCCCCCCGCACCGTGCAGAACCCACCGTCGCTCGTGCAGTCGGGGGCACGAAGCGTCCGTTCGAAGAGCTCGAAGATCCGGCGGTACTCGTCTGTCCACGATGATGGCTCGACGAAGCCGTGGTTCTCGACGGGATAGACCGCGAGCTCCCAGTTCTCCTTGCCCAGTTCGATGAGGCGCTGCGACAGCCGCACGACGTCCGAGAAGTGGACGTTGGTGTCGATCATGCCGTGAAGCATGACCAGATGCTGATCCGCACGGAAATTCTCCGCGAAGTAGATCGGTGAGGACTGCTCGTAGGCCTCGTCATCGTCGTGCGGCAGGTTCAGGATCCGACTCGTGTACCCGTGGTTGTAGTGCGCCCAGTCGGTGACGGAACGGAGGGCTGCCCCTGACTTGAAGGTGTCGCCGGCCGTGAAGAGGCCCATGAGCGTGATGAATCCACCATACGATCCACCGTAGAGCCCAATCCGACCTGCATCCACCCCCTCGTCGCGAACGAGATAACGAGCACCATCTACCTGGTCGGATAGATCCTTCCCGCCCATCCATCGGTAGATCGCGGTCCGCCACTCAGCGCCGTAGCCAGCAGAGCCCCGGTAATCGATGTCGAGGACGGTGTAGCCGCTCGCGGCCAGGAAGTGGTTGAACTGATACTCTCGGTAGTACGACGACCAGTAGTTGTGGATGTTGTGCAGATATCCCGCGCCGTGTACGAAGATGACGGCGCCACCGTGTGCCTCGGCCCCAACATCTTCCGGGCGATAGATGCGGGCGGGTACCATGGTGCCGTCGTCTGCAGGGAAGTGAACGATCTCTGGCTGGATCCAGTCGAACGTCATCCACTCATCGGTCGGTGTTGAGGTCACCTGCTCCATGTCGGAGCCGCTCGCGTCCGCAACGAAGAGTTCAGGAGGGCGGTTCGCGACGTCATGCACAATCGCGGCACGGTTTCCGTCGGGTGATTGCGAGTAGTTGAAGCGACCATCCCCGGTAGTCATCGCGTTGCGGTCGGAGCCATCGAAGTCCATGCGCCATGCATGCTCGTTGAACGGTGAGCCTTCATTCGTTTGCATGAGGAAGTGTGAGCGGTCCTCCGGCATCGTGATACTCAGCACTTCCCAGTCACCGCCCGTGAGGGCCTGCTTGTCGGAGGCATCCGCGTTTACTGCGTACACGTGTGCGAAACCGGTCCCCTCGCTCACGAAGTAAAGGCGATCGCTGTCGGGAATGAATCCGACGCATTGTGAGAAGCATGGGCCCGCGACCCAGGCGTCGTCCCGTAGATGGTCGAGCAGGGTACGCTCTCCTGTCGCGGCATCAATCGACCAGATCCATCGGTCTTTGTCGTCGAACGAAACCGCGAAGACGAATGCCGTCGTGCCAGAGTCATTCCAGCCCGCGTTGAAGACGCGGCTCGGCATGTCGGACTCGTATTCGTCCGGCTCTACGTCGACCCAGCGGATCTCCCCCGTCGCCGTAGTGATGATGCCCGCTCTGCTCAGGCTCTGCGCGTCGCCCACCTTGGTGCGCACAGTGAGATCGCGGGTGTAGCCGTCGTCGGTGATCCAGTCTGGTACAATCGTCTGGACTGCGCTCTGAGGCGGTACGGTCGCCCGAACCATCACGAATGCACCATCGCGTGTCGGCGTCAGCCCCTGAACGCGCTCGCGGCGATTTAGATAGATCGGAGCCGCCTCGCGCGCTTCCCGGGCCGTACGCGTCGAGTCTGCACGTGCGGTGCGTGTGCTGTCCCGGCGGATGTGCTCAAAGAGCTGAAGCTGCTGCGCGTCGAGGAAGGCCTTGTGACCCTCGGGGTCGTCGTCCTCATCGGGCTCTGGGCCCGCGATCCGGGTCAACTGAGTGAGAGAGCCGGTTTCGAGCGCCAACTGGAAGACGTTGTTGCCGCGACGGAAGAGGATGGCTTCCCCGTCCGACGAGAAAAGCGGCTGACCTTCGCCGTCCTCGGTGTGGGTGAGCCGCCGCATGCCGCCTGAGCGTCGATCGATCAGATAGAGATCGCCACCAGACGACACGATCCGGGAGCGCCTGTCGGGTGAGAGGTCTCCTGACGCAAGCATCGGGGCGAGTTCGTCGTCGGCTTCCCCATCGATCTTCTCTGGTGTCCCACCGTCAGCGGAGACCCGGTACAGCGAACGACCAGTATCCCATTGCAGTCCGCCGGGCTGCCAACGGAAATAGATCCACTCCGAGTCGTCACTCCAGCGCACCTGTGTCGGGGCCTGACCCACGTTCGACTCGGCGCGCATGATGCTGCGGATAGAGAGTGGAAACTCTGGACCGACCGCCGCCGCGGGCACGTAATCGGCGACGCTCTGAGCAGAGCTGAGCGTTGGGAGTGCCAGCGCTGCAACGAGCGCGAGTGTGGAAGTCGGAACGCAGATGCCTCTCATAGGTCGGCCTTTTGGTTGTTCGTTCTTGCGGCTGTTCGTCCGCTTTAGCGATTAACGGTCGCCTAGGCAAATGCCGAGAGAGCGAGCCGTCTGGATGACGTCGGAGTCGAGTGGGATCGTCTTGATATGGGCCACGGCCTCTTTGAGCGGAACGGCGTGGACATTGGGGGGGTCGAGAGCCACCATGGTACCGAAGCGTCCCTCCTGGACCATGCGCACCGCCGCGGCCCCGAAGCGGAGAGCGAGCAGGCGATCGTAGGCATTGGGGCCACCACCCCTCTGCAGGTGGCCCAGTACGAGCTCGCGTGTCTCGCGGCCCGTCCGTTCGTGAATCTGCTCCGAGACGAACTTGCCTGCGCCGCCCAGGCGCTGCTGGCCTTCAGCTGTCTCCCTGTATTTCATGGAACCTTCCGCTGCGTAGGCACCTTCAGCGACCACCACGATTGCGAACTGTGAACGCTTCGACGAATAGCGCTCCTCGATCTTCTCGCAGACGGCGTCGATCTCGTAGGGAATCTCGGGGATGAGGATGACGTCAGCCGTGCCCGCGACACCGGCGTACATGGCGATCCATCCGGCCGTTCGGCCCATGAGTTCGACGACCATGGTACGCTCGTGGGCCTCGGCTGTGGAGTGCAGCTTCCCGATGGCGTCGGTCGCGGTCTCGACTGCTGTGGTGAAGCCGAAGGTGAAGGTTGTCGAAGCCAGATCGTTGTCGATGGTCTTAGGGACGCCGACGACGGGAAGTCCGAGCTCGGAGAGCGCCTGTGCGATCGCCAGCGAGCCGTCGCCACCGATGGCGACGAGTGCGTCGACCTCGTGCTCCCGCAGGAGGTCGACGACCCGCTTTGAACGGTCCTCGTATGTGACGGTCCCATCTGGATGCTCAACCGGCCAGTTGAGCGGATTCCCACGATTCGTGGTCCCCAGGATGGTTCCGCCGAGGTGGGTGATGCCGCGGACCGAGCGGCGGTCGAGGCGGACGACTCCGTCGTCCTCGAAGAGGCCGTCATAACTGTCATTGATGCCCACGACTTCCCAGCCGAGCTGCTCAGCGGAGAGCACGACGGCTCGGATGACGGCATTGAGGCCGGGGGCGTCTCCGCCACCGGTGTTTACGGCGATGCGTCGGATGTCAGACATGGCAGGGTGAGAGAAGCGAGGAGGATTGGCTGTAGCCGAAAAGAAGAAGAGCGTCCGACGCGGTGGATGGAACGCCCATTCTAAGGTCTGCTGGTCGATTACGGCATCGACGCACCGTCAGGCCAGGCTCAGAAATTCACTCGTAAGGTCCCGTTGGAGTCCATGCTCAGAGTGCTGACCGCAATCTGACAGATATCCTTGATCATCCCGAAGAAGACCCGAGCCTTGCGGAAGAATTCGGTCCCCGAGATCCGAATCGGAATGTCGCCACCTGCCGAGATCATCCACCCGGAGCCGGAGCAGACGTACCGACGACGAGGTGGCGGTTGCCGGCATCGAACGCTCTTTGCAGGGAAGCGCGAGCAGTCTCATAGTCCTCTGCCTTGAACTGAGCCATGCCCAGCTGGACCTGGAGATCGGTGTCATCCGGATCCCTTACGATTTCCTGCCGGAAGCGCGGAATATCGACTAGATCGACGCTGGGGATGGAGCCCGCACACGCGGCGAATCGTCTCGCGTCCCCGTTGGTACTACCGTAAGCTATTGGAGGGCATAGAGAGGCCGACAAAGCAATTCTCCGTCGTTTGTTTGCCGTTTGTCCCCTTGGAAACCGAGTCTTTCGGGGGTCCCTGACTCCTGTTCTGGAGACACGAATGCGCAGACGCACCTTCTCTGTCGCGGCCGCTTTGGTGGTCGTGTCCCTGAGCGCACAGGCGACTGAGGCGCAGGGTCAACAGGACGTCGCGACCATGGCCGTCATGGATTTCAATGCATTCATGATGGGCGAGGCTGGCGCTTCGGTGAATCTGGGTAAGGCGATCAGTTCGATGCTGGTCACCGAATTCAGCGGCCGCGAAGGCATACGCATTGTCGAGCGTCGCCAATTGATGGACCTGATCCAGGAACAGGATCTGTCTCTTTCTGGTCGAGTGGACGATGCGGTTGCCATCGAGGTCGGCAAGCTTCTCGGTGTTCAGTACGTCCTGCTCGGCCAGGCGATGAGCATCGTAGACAACCTGCGGATCGACATCCGTGCCGTGGATGTGGAGACCTCGGAGGTCATTGCAGTCATGAAGAAGACCGCCGAGACCATTCAGCTCTTGAATGTCGTCGTTGAACTGGCCGATGAGCTCAGCGAGGCGCTGTCGCTGTCGCCACTGTCGGCACGTCCTGCAGTGGAGGCGATCCCGGTTGTCGCCACGATCGCGCTCAGTCGCGCGCTCACCTACGAGGATGATGGGGATATCCAGCAGGCCGTCGAGCAGTACGAGGCGGTGCTCGCGATCCACCCGACTCACCGTGACGCTCAACGGGCCCTGGAGCGTCTTCGAGGAGGTTCCTAGATGAATCCCGTCACCACCGCGTGTTCAACGAGGCTGGCGCTGCTGTTCATCACCGGCCTCGTCTCAACTCCAGGCCTCGCGTCTGCTCAGGACATCGCCTTCGAGGCTCGGGTGATCTCGATGACAACGGGATTGTCACCTTCACCGAGCTCTTCGATCACGGGAGCAACAACGTACGTCAGGCGACGAACGGCCGTCAGAATCCGCAGCGCAGCGGGTTCGGTGGGATCCCGTTCGCAGTGGTGAGTGGCGGAGGATCGCAGGAGCGCTGAGCCTCCGCGGAGTCTGCGAGCCCGGCCTCGAGCCGATGGCGCCACAGGGCTGACATTGAGTGGATTCAGACCGAAGCCGATTCATAGGGTGTTGAGCACCGTCGTGCTCGTTCTCCTCGCGGGTCTTGCGCCGATTTCTCCGTTGCAGGACGCGGCGACTGGGGCGACGGTCGATGTTCTGGTGAAGACGAAGCCCGTCATGTGGGTGCTCTTTGCGCCGCTCTTCGGTGTGTGGGACACACTGTCGTTACTCACCCTGTCCCAGCATTACGCTGTGCTGGTCACATTCGTGGCGCTCTACCTGTCGTGGCGAACACGGGCCCGACAGAGGTCGGGGGTTGAGGTGGTGGAGATCGTTCCGCTCACGTGGGCCGGGATCGGTCGCACGACGCTGTGGGAGGTCGGACGGGCGACTGCCGCGCTCCTGATGCTTCTGGCTTTCTATGCGGCGGGTATGTTGCTTCCAAGACCTATGACGGGGGTGGACGTCCTCGACGAGGATCTAGTCGCGATCGATTTCCACTCTCACACCCAGTACTCCCATGACGGGTGGGGTCTCTTTACGCCGGAGCGAAATCGGGCGTGGCACGAGGCGGGCGGCTTCGACGTAGCCTATGTAACGGACCACTACACGTGGCGAGGATATGATGAGGCCGCGGTCGCCAACCCCGATATCGCGGGAGAGCGGACCGTTCTGCTCGAGGGTGCTGAGATCAGAATCTTTCGGCGCCCGACCAACATCCTCGGATCCAGGGACCGGTACCTCTTCGCCCTCGATGAGGACTCTGTGTTCATGAGTCCGGACTCGATCGCAGCGCGATATGATCCCGAGAGTGGTGAACTGCCTCCCACGCTCTTCTACACGATGCCTGGTAACCTCATCCGCGTGGTCCCGTTCTCAGAGGCGGTCCCCTCGGGCATGATCGGGATCGAGATCAATGACGGCTCACCCCGCGGACTCGAGCAGGTGAAGGGGGAGCGGGCCGAGATTCTTGCGCTGGCTGACTCGATGGATCTAGCTCTGATCGGCGCTGCGAACCTCCACGGTTGGGGGCGAACTGTCGCGTCATGGAGCCTGATGCGGATTCCAGACTGGCAATCCATGAGCCCGGAGGCTGTCGGCCGGCGAATCGAGGAACTCCTGCACCAGGAACGAAGAGACGCAGTCCAGGTCGTGGAACGCCGGATCCCGTATCACGGTGGATCGCCGGTACTCGTTGCGACGACGTTGCCCTGGGTCGGGGTCGCACACCTTCGGATGATGAGCTGGCCTGAGCGTTTCAGCTGGATCTTCTGGATACTGCTCGTCAGCCAGATCGTTGCGAGGAGGCGAGGCAGCCCAGAGAACGAGCTTCAGGCGTCGGCGGCCTTTCGCGGCTGAACGTCGTGGAAGGTCAGGTCCTCTTCCTGCTCCATACTTCGGCGAAGTGTCCACTCGTTGTCGAACAGGATCAGGGCGGCACCGTCCGCGTCTACGACACGTCTGCGGCCGTACGCATTCGCGATCTTGTCGATCGCCTTGTCCGGCCCCGTAACCCATCGCGCGCAGTGGAACGGCAGCCGTTCCAGTCTTGCCGATACGCTGTACTCCCTCTCGAGTCGATCGAGCAGGACGTCGAACTGCAGGCTGCCGACGGCGCCGACGATCGGGATTGGGCCCGTGATCGACGGAGCGAATAGCAGGAGGATCGTGCCCTCCTCGGCGAGGTGCCGAAGCCCACGGTCCAGGTGCTTCCTGCGAAGCGCGTCTTCGATGTGGATCTGCGCGAAGTGCTCGGGTGAGAAGCGAGGAACGCCTGGGTATTCGACCGGTCGGCCGACCGCGACGGTGTCGCCCACACGGAGGCTTCCTCGATCGAGTAGACCGACGACGTCACCTGCGACGGCATTCGACTCGGCGTGGACGCGCTCCCGAGCCATGAACTCCTGTGGCTGAGCCAGGCGGAGCTTCTGCCCTGTCCGTGATACGATCGCCTCGGCGCCCTCGTCGAATTCGCCGGAGCAGACACGCACGAAGGCCACGCGGTCACGATGACGTGGATCCATGTTAGCCTGCACCTTGAACACAAATCCCGAGAAGGGGTGCTCGGCGGGCTCTACGACACCGTCTGTGCTTTCCCGCGCGGTCGGCGGTGGAGCCAGAGCGAGGAAGCGCTCCAGAAAGATGTCGACGCCGAAGTTCGTGAGAGCTGATCCGAAGCAGACGGGACTGGCCTCACCTCGGGCTACGGCTTCGTAATCGGCTTCCGTCCCGGCGATCTCGAGCAGGTCGATCTCTTCCGCGAGGCGCTCGACGCTCTCTGTCCCGATGACGGCTTCGAGTTCGTCGCTCTCGAGGTCGACGAGTGTTGCGTCCGGACGACTCTTCCCGTGATCACCCATGTCAGAGTAGAGCCAGATCTTAGCACGCTCTCGGTCGTAGACCCCGACGAGCCGGCCGTCACGACGTACCGGCCACGTGGAGACGAAGCAGTCGATACCCAGTTCGACCTGTACGTCGTCCAGCAGGCCCAGCGGGTCTTCGCCCACGCGGTCGCACTTGTTGACGAACGTGTGGATCGGAAGTCGCCGCTTGCGGCACACACTGAAAAGCTTCCGCGTCTGGGTCTCGACGCCCTTCCGGTTGTCGAGCAGCATGATCGCGCTGTCCGCGGCGGTCAGAGCGCGGTACGTATCTTCCGAGAAGTCCTGGTGTCCTGGGGTGTCCAGCAGGTTGATCCGGAAGCCCTGGTAGTCGAAGTGCAGGACCGAAGCGGTAATCGAAATGCCGCGCTCCTGCTCCATCTCGAGCCAGTCGGACGTCGCATGGCGATCTGACCGACGCGACTTCACCGACCCTGCCGACCGGATCGCGCCCCCATACAGAAGGAGTTTCTCGGTGAGGGTGGTCTTCCCCGCGTCGGGGTGACTGATGATGGCGAAGGTGCGGCGTCGGCCGATTTCGTCGGCGAGCGCCGCGTCAGTAAGAGCCACGGGTTCCGTGAAGGTCGTGAGGGTGAGGGACGATCCACGCCCCGGGGCCGTGATGGCGGTCGCCGTTGGTGCCGCTGCGGCGCGGAACGCGGATCCGGAGTAAGATGCTCCCATTGCGAGAATGCGTCACCCCAAGACTAGAACTGGCCCTCCTGTCATGACTGAAATCACCGAAATTCTGCAGTCCTCCCGGGTTCAGCGCGCGGTCTTCGTACTCGGGGGGATCGCGCTGGGCTATCTCATGGAGCGCCTGGTGGTCACGCGCCTGTACAAGCTGTCGGTAGGAACGCGCTTCACCTGGGATGATTTACTGGTGGAGTCGATTCGCTGGCTTCCCACCGTCTGGCTTTCGGCCGCGGGTGTGTACCTGGCCAGCACGCTGGGGGACGAGCCGGAATGGGTCATCCCGATCGTATCGAACGTGCTCACCGTGACACTGATCGGGTCTGTTGCAGTCGCTGGCATGCGACTCGTGAAGGGAGCGGTGGAGTCGATTTCTGCCGCGTCCAAGGGATCCGTAGGCTCCCCTTCACTCGTGGTGAATCTGGCGCAGGGCGCTGTTGCCGTCCTGGGGCTTTTCATCATCCTGCAGAATCTCGGTATCGACATCACCCCGCTGATCACTGCACTCGGTATCGGTGGCCTGGCTGTGGCGCTCGCACTTCAGGATACGCTCGGAAATCTCTTCGCAGGCGTGCAGATCATCCTGTCTCGGCAGGTTCGTCCGCGCGACTACGTTCAGCTGAGCTCGGGCGAGGAGGGGTGGGTCACTGACGTCCGGGCTCGGAATACGACGATCCAGACGTTCCCTGACGGGAATCTCGTGTCGGTACCAAACTCCCTGCTCGCATCTGCGAGCGTGAAGAACTACAACCTGCCCCGGCCGGCGCTCTGGGTGACGGTGGGTGTCGGCGTCAGCTATGACTCTGATCTCGAACACGTTGAACGGGTCGCGCTTGATGTGGCCCGCGGCGTCCTGAATGACCTGGAAGGAGGTGTGCCGGGGGAGGATCCGGTTTTCCTCTTCAATGCCTTCGCGGACTCCAGCATCAACTTCGAGGTTCGCATGATGGTCCGTGACTTCCGAAGTCAGGGCCCAATCCGCCACGAGTTCATCAAGCGCCTCCACCGCAAATTTGGAGACGAGGGAATCGAGATTCCGTTCCCGATTCGGACGCTGATGATGAATCGACCCGGGGACAAGGATCAGGTGGGCGGCTCCTGATCTTCGAGGCGGCCTCGACCGCGGACCGTGACGCGACCGTCTGGTCGCGTCACGGTGTCACATCAGGCGCCCGAGCCAGGGTGCACGTGGAACTTCACCCGGGTGTTCTCCCACTCGAGGATCAGGTCACCCATGGTGTTCTCCTCGACTGGCTCGAACCGATACTGAAGAGTCTCGACGTACTCGTCCATCGCCTCGACGGGCACCGTGAAGGTGCCGATGTCGGAAGACCGCACGGCTTCGTCGATCGGAATTCCCCAGCGCTCCCAGTTCGTGTTCACGAAGAACACCCACTCCTCGGGACCGGGGATGGCATAGATGGAGTAGCTGCCCGGCCCGACCTCGACGCCACCGATGCTGGCAGGTCCGGCAAGGTGGATCGTGGTCGGTTCGTTCGCACCGATCCGCTCCGACTGCCCGTAGACCAACAGGCCACCCATGATGTCTCGCCCCTGCGCGGACGGAGCCCCGTAGCAGAGCAGGCCGTCGTGGCCACCGACGGAGAGTTCGGTGAACTGAAGAGGGCTCGGCCGCTCCTGGGCTTCAGACATCGTACCGCGCGCGAGATAACAGGCCAGCGCATCGCTGGCTGCGACGGTCATGTCACCGGCTGTAGAAGCAACTTCTTCCATAGCGTCACCGCTGCCACCACATGCGGCGACTACGATGCCGCCTATGGCGAGGGCGGAGAAGGTCGAAATTCGGCGCATGATCACTCCTGGATTCTTTGGTAGTTGTAGTCGGTCGGAATGCGGAAGCTCACTAAATGCTTCCTCGAGGTCGACATGTACCAGGTCCGAGACGTTGTCGGGGGCCGTGTGTGCCTGATCCGACCTACGCTTGTTCGACCCGGTACCGAAACATATCCGTAGACGGCAATCAAGCCGCTCCTCGGAGATTTTAGCGTGGCGAACGAGCCCTGGCTCGCCGCCAGCGATTTGGTTTAAAGCCCCCGGGCGGCCTCTAGGCCGTCCACTAGACGATCAATCTCGGATTTCGTGTTGTAGACGTGCGTCGAGACCCGGATCGCGTCATGCCCGTCGCGCTGGTGTTCATCGATATGGGTGCGTGCCAGCTCTTCCAGACGGGGTACGGACGCCACCGCATCCAGCCCGGCGAGCTCGAAAATCGTGGAGCCTGGTGCAGAGAGGTGTTCGGGACCGCTGAGCAGTGTGCAGCCGTCCAGTTTCGCCAGGCGGCCTTTCAGGTAGTCCGAAAGGTGCCGGCAGCGGACTTCGACGTTCGCGAGCCTGATCCTCTCTACAAACGCGAGAGAGGTCGCGAGCGCCGCCCGTACCGGAAAGTCTGCCGTGCCCGGTGGCGCGTACTCTGCGCCGGTCACCGCACCGCCGGGTTCGAACGCTGGGGAAAATCCGTCTCGTGCGCCTGAACGCACGTAGAGGAAGCCGGTCCCGACGGGTCCGAACATCCATTTGTGCATACTCGCCGAGTATGCGTCGCAGCCGAGTTCATGAAGGTCGACCGGGAACTGACCGACCGCCTGCGCTCCGTCGACCAGGCTGACCAGGCCGCGCTCCCGGGCAAAGGTGCAGAGCTCACGTACAGGGTACCTGTGGCCGCCGCGCGTGACGTGGCAGAAGGCGATCGCCCGGGTCCGATTCGTGATCTCCGCCTCGAAACGGGAGATCACGTCCTCGACCGACACCAGCGGACTGGGAATGAAAACCTCGCGGACGGTGACCCCGTGGCGTGCCGCACGCACCATCCAGGGGCGGTGACCGGCGGGATGCTCATGGGTGGTGATCAGCACTTCGTCGCCAGGGCTCAGGTCCAGGCTGAGGGTCTGGAGGTGAAGGGCCTCCGTTGCGTTGCGCGTGAGAGAGATCTCCGAGATGTCTGCGCCGAACGTCTGGGCGAGCGAGGGCATCACGGTCTGGGCGATCCGGTCCTGCAGGTCGTGCTTGCCGTGGAGCGGCTCGGTCGAGATCGCGAGGTATCCATCCGCGACGGCCTCGGCCACGACTCCCGGCGGCATCCCCAGGCTCGCATTGTTCATGTACGCGGTGCCAGGCTGGAGGATGAAGTGGGCGCGAACGGCAGCCCAGGCATCGTCGGTGGGGCCAGTGGGGATGGGGAGGGTGGCTAGGTCGGGCCAAGAGGATTGCCCTGGCCGGCTGGTCGCTGATTCACAGCCTGCGGCGAGCCCCGCCGCGGACAGCATGCCTCCTGCGAGCAGACGCGGCACGGTCACTGCCCCGCCGCCTGCCGCTGCGGCCTGACTCAGAAAGTCGCGACGAGACGGGTGGTTAATCGAAGTCATGGTTCCTCCGCGCTCACCGATGTGTAAGGTCGAAGGTGAACGTATCGGGGTTGGACGTGCCGCGCCGCCCTGACCCTGTGTCACGGTCAGCGGGAGCCCGATTCACTGTCCAGACCTGGCAACAAGATCTTCGTCCGGGTCATCTGCAATGTCGAGAATCGCATGCTTTACCTCGTAGAACGCCATGCCATGGGCACCCGTGTGATACGCGGCGATGTCGAGGATTTCGTTGCTACCGGGAGTATCGGACTCGGCGCAGAGATTGCTCGCGTTGTTGTTGAGGCAGGCGTCGGTCAGGTGCCAGTCATTCGGGACCGTTTCGTCGTCGAAGTCGAGGACCAGCACGTTGTCTCCGACGAGGAACCGGGTCGACTCGGATTGTGTTTTCGTCATGGATTTCGACGGAGAGCGTATTCGGCACGTGACGAAGATCTGGAACGATATCTGGGGAATGCGGCAGCTAGGCTGGGCGTAGTCACCTCTCGTGTTCCAACGAACAGCGGCCCCGCCCTCATCGGACGGGGCCGCTCGCATACTCGCGACTTGGCGTGCGATCAGCCGCCGACGCGGCGCCGATCTGCGGGCCATGCCGGACCGGTGTCACCGCTCTGTGCTGGACCCATGCCCATGAAGGTGAACTTCTGGATGCGCGTGCCCTCGTAGGTCTCAGTTGTGTAGATGTTGCCGTGGGAGTCAACCGCGATCGAGTGCACCGCGAAGAACAGACCAGGCTGACGACCGCCATCTCCGAACGTGTAGACAACCTCCATCGTCTCACGGCGGATGACGTAGACCTTCATGTTCTGACCGTCGGCCAGGTACATCCACGTCTGAGCCTCGTCGGGTGAGAAGTCGAGATCCCAGGTCGAGCCCTGTGAAAGCGTGGCGGGTGAGATGATGTGCTCGCTGACGAACGTCCCGTCCTTCTGGAAGATCGAGATCCGGTTCGACGGCCGATCACAGACGTAGACCATTCCGTCGTTCGCCATCTCGGCGCAGTGCACTGGGGTGCGGAACTGCTGCGGAGGCGTCTCACCGGGCTCATATCGCGTCGGACGCTCGTTGGTTGGCTCGTTGCCGTACGCCGACCACATCCGCTTGAACTCGCCCGTCGACTGGTCGATGACCACGACGCGCTGGTGCGCGTAGCCGTCGGCCACGTAGACTTCGTTATCCGCGTCGGACACGAAGACCTTGGCGACCATGCCGAAGTGCTCGGTCGACGCGTTGTCGAGCTCCTGGCCAGGTGAGCCAAACTGAGCCAGGAACTGCCCGTCCGCGGTGAACTTCAGGATGTGGCGATCTGTTCCGGCCTCGGTGCGGCCGTTTCCGCCGATCCAGACATTATCCATCGCGTCGACGGTGAGGCCGTGGTTCGAGCCCGGCCAGATGTAGTCGCCGGTCTCCGTTCCGGGGCCACCCCACGACTGAACCAGGTTGCCATCCTGGTCGAACGCCAACACGGGAGGCCCGGGTTGGCAGCACTCGCTCAGTGGCGGGTCCTGGGCGAGGCCGACCTCGGTCCGGGCCGCGAACTGATCCGGAGTGTTCCGGTGCACGAGCCAGATGTTGTCATGAGAGTCGACGTCGACGCCGATGGTGGCGCCCATCAACCAGTGGTTCGGCAGGGGCTTGGGCCAGAACGGATCGACCTGGAACATTGGAGCCATGCCCTCGGCCGCGTAGTCCATGTTCATCGCCTGGTCGCTCATGCCCTCGGACGAGCACGCCATTGCTACGATGAGGGTTACGACGGCGCCGCCGCCGAGGAGAACGCGCTTGTGCATCTTGCCTTCCTCGTGGAGAGAAACGAGCCGCGTCCATCGGGCTCGCCCAGTGGTCGAATCACCTTTGCGACCGATCAACAGGCTACGTGCGATGCGCGTTTGGTGCAATCAATTCCACGCTACGATTTTTCGGGTCTGCAGGAACTGTCTTGGAGCGGTCCGTGCGCGCTTGTCTACACACCGAGGTCCGATAGCTTCGCGCGATGATTGATCAACAGCGCACACGCTGGATCGCGGCGATCGCCGTGGCACTTGTTATGGTCCTTCCGACGTGGTCCGGAGAGGCTCACGAGATTCCGGCTGACGTCACCGTGCAGGCGTTCGTGAAGCCCGATGGTGAAACCCTTCGGATGCTCGTTCGGGTGCCCTTGGCCTCTCTACGCGACTACAACTTCGCGACCCGAGAGCCGGGGTATCTGGAGATCTCGGAGTCGGAGAACATGGTTCTCGAGGCGGCCGACGTTTGGGTGGGTGACTATGTATCCATGCTCGAGAACGGGACCCCGCTCGAGCGAGCTGTTCTCGCGGCTGTTCGCGTTGCGATTCCGGGCGACCGTGCGTTCCTGAACTGGGATCGTGCCTACGCCAACGTCTTGTCTCCCCCTCTTGCCGACGGCATCGAGCTGCCGCCTCAGCAGGCGATGGTCGACGTGCTCCTGGAATGGCCGATCACGTCGGAGTCGTCGGACTTTTCGATCGCGTCGGGTCTCAACCACCTCGGGCTGCGCACTGTCACGGTGCTGCGTTTCCTCCCGGCCGGGGGTGCAGAGCGAGCGTTTCAGTACTCTGGCGATCCCGGTGTCGTTCGCCTCGATCCACGCTGGCACCAGGCTGCTTGGCGATTCGTCGTGTTCGGCTTCGAGCACATCCTCGACGGGATCGATCACATCCTCTTCCTGTTGGTTCTGGTGATCCCGGTGCGCAGCCTGATGGCGCTGATCCCGATCGTGACGTCGTTCACCATCGCGCATTCGATCACACTGATTGCGGCGGCGATGGGGCTCGCACCTCAGGCGCTCTGGTTCCCGCCCCTCATCGAGACACTGATCGCGCTCTCGATCGTCTTCATGGCGTTCGAAAACATCATGGGGTCCGAGGTCGCCAAGCGGTGGATGGTGGCGTTCGGCTTCGGACTCGTGCACGGCTTCGGTTTTTCGTTCGCGCTGTCGGAGTCGCTGCAGTTCGCGGGCGCTCACCTGCTGACGTCGCTTCTGTCGTTTAACATCGGGGTCGAGTTCGGCCAGCTCTTCGTGCTCGCCCTCGTTGTCCCGGTACTCCGCCTGTCGTTCGGTCGATGGCTGCCTGAGGTCGCCGGAGTGATCGTGCTGTCAGCGGTCCTCGCACACACGGGGTGGCACTGGATGCTCGATCGTGGCGGGGCCCTGCTTCAGTACAACGTCGCGATGCCTCCGGTGACCGGCGCGCTCTGGGCGACGGCTCTGCGCTGGGTCATGCTGCTGCTGATCGTTCTGGCGACGCTGTGGGGGCTGCGGGGCGCTTTTGCGTGGTTCGGCGTCTCGACTCCGGATGGTGAGGATCTCGCTTCGGAGGCCTAGGATTCCCGCCAGTCGCGGTCCAGCATCTTCCGGCAGATCTCGCTCTCGGTGAAGAGCTCGAAGATGTCCGGGTCTCGCGTTCTGGACGAGCCAATCGGTGATGCCTTCCCCGATCGCGGCCTTCGTCGCGTCTTGATTGGGGGGGGCATGCGGACGTTGCTCTCAGGGAAGCCTCCCCGCATGACGAGCACGTCGCGGGTGCGGCAGGCATCGTGTTCAGCGCCCGGGAGGTCGCCACTCTCTGTATCGTCCAAGTGGATATACCGCTGATCCCGACGACGAACGCCCAGTGAGTCAGGTCGGTACGCTATTGAGGCCCGAATGCCATGAGTGGCAGCGTGAGCGCTACCGTGGCCAAACGTCTCTTCACGTGTCGCCGTCCATTCTGTAATCGACGCCTTCTCTTGCGGCCTCGATGATCATTCCATCCCCAGCCCGTGCCGCGTCCTCACGCATCTTCGCGACGATGGCCGAGAGCTCGTAATCGGTTCGCATCGGGTCATGGTGCGTGAAGAGCAGTCTTTTCACGCCCGCGTCCTGGCCGAGTCGCAGCGTCTGTTCGAAGGTGGAGTGCCCCCATCCGGCGCGGTGCGGATACTCCTCTTCCGTATACATCGAGTCATGCAGCAAAAGGTCCGCATCTCCGCAAAAGTCCACGAGTCGTTTGCGAAAATTCGGCTCAAGCTCGTTGTACACGTCGCCCTCCAGCTCGTTATCCGGGATGAAACAGATGACGTGCTCATCGATCTTGATCTTGTAGCCGAGCACGAACGACGGATGCCGGACCCTCATCACCTCGATCTCGAATTCGCCGACCTCGTATCCGCCATCGTTGAGGTGCTCGAATTCCATCTCCGCGGCCACAAAACTGAAGGGGACAGGGAAATAGATCGGGCCCATCTGGCC
>DGOW01000050.1:114657-131356 GCA_002390225.1 Gemmatimonadales bacterium UBA4456
AGGGGCGCAAAGAAGGGGAAGCCCTGGATGTGATCCCAGTGGAAATGAGTCAGGAAGATGTGGACGGCATTGGGGCCTCGCTCCACGAGATCCGTACCGAACGGCCGAATTCCTGAGCCAGCATCAAAGACGATCCGAAGGTCGGCCCCGCACACCTCAAGGCAGGTGGTGTTGCCTCCATACTCCACGGTCTTTGGGCCGGGGGATGGAATCGAACCGCGCGTGCCCCAGCAGCGAACCGTGATCCCTTCGGTCGTTGAACGGGCCTGCGACGGGCTAGGGGCGAAGTCCAAGGAGCCTGCTCTCCGTAAGAGACGATCGGCGCCGACGTGCTGGCACGTGAAGAAGTTGATCAATGTAAAGGTTGACGCATCGCGGTCGCGAGCACTTTCGCGACCTGGCAAAGCGCCGGGTGGCGAGGACTCTCGCAACGGCAGGGTGCATCGGATCACTTTTTCAGCTTCGGTGGTCTGCGATGACGCCCTTCCCGTGCATGACGGACTCAAGCCCAGGCCCATCCGCCCCCTAGGGTACCCCGGTCACTCTGATGCGAGAGCAAATCAGTTTGCGTCTTCGGTTCTGCGCTCCTGGAGACACACGTGCCCAACTTCGGATAGGCTCTGACTCGGGTGCTCTCCGCCGGCGATGCTTCGCGCGCCGGGACGGACGGAGCCGATGTAGGTGCCTCGATCGTCACCCGCACGAATTCCGGTCCGTCGGGTATCGTTTACATCGTCAATCTCCTACCGCTCAACACCGATCATCATGGCCGTGACCGAGAAGGACATCCGTACCGCCCTCAAGGGCGTCAAAGACCCCGAGCTGGGGCTCGATCTCATCGTGCTCGGGCTCATCTATGACATCGAAGTCGAGGGCGATCATGTCGACGCGATCATGTCGCTGACCTCACCGATGTGTCCCGTTGCCGGTCAGATCGTCGAGGACGTGAAGACCGCGATCGAAGGGGTAGAGGGCGTCGAGTCAGCCGAGGTGGAGCTGACCTTCGATCCGCCCTGGACACCCGAGCGGATCAGCCCTCTGATTCGTGCGTCCCTGGGGCTTTGAGTCTGATTTTGAATTACTCGGGCACCTTGAAGACGCACCGGGGTTTGATAAACTCCTTACACTCTTTCGTCGACCGTGGCGAAAGTGTCATAAACAAGAGAGGACGATGAGCCAGTTCACCGACGAAGAACTGATGCGGAAGGTCCAGGAGGGCTACATGGTTGAGGGCCCCGAGGACATGACCGAGGGGTACCGCAAGGCTCTCCGGGTCCAGCTGACGGTTCAAGCCGACACCGAGCTCATGAGCGCGCCGTCTTACTGGATGGCCGCTCGATATGCGCCGTCAACGAATACGCAGGTCAGTGCACATGCGATCATCCAGGACGAGCTTGCGCACGCGAACATCGCGTACCGCCTGCTCGAGGATATCGGCGAGTCGAAGGAGCACCTCGTATACGGACGTCAGCCGCACGAGTTCAAGCATCCCTATGGCTTCGATCAGCCCCTCGACAACTGGGCTGAGCTCGTCGTGGCTACCGGCTTCTTCGACCGGGCGGGCATTACGCTGCTCACCGACGTGCATGAGAACACCTCATACGCCCCGCTCAAGCGTGCTCTCGTGAAGATCGGGATGGAGGAGACGTTTCACCTGCGCCATGGCGAGGTGTGGATGCGGCGTCTCTCCAAAGCAGGTGGGGAAGCTCGCGAGCTCGTGCAGCGTGCCGTCGACTGGATGTTCCCCATGACGATCGAGTGGTTCGGGCTTCCGGACGCCATGAAGCGTCACTCGGGGCAGCTCGACTTCAAGCTCAAAGGGCTGACTAACGATCAGCTGCGTCAGGTGTGGATGGCATCGACTGTGCCGCTGTGCGAGGAACTGGGGCTGAATGCTCCGGCGCACTGGGATAACGTGAAGGGCGAGTACGTACTCGACTACCCGTTCCCCTGCCAGTACGACGCGGTCGACAAGCACTGGGCGTTCGACGAAGGTGAGATCTCATGGGATTCGGTATTCGAGCGCTGGAAGGGCCGTGGCCCCATGAACGAGATCTACGTCGAGTCCGTGCAGCGTTCGCGCATGGACGTCGAGCGTTGGCTGGCGGCCTGATATGACCACGCTTTCGCTTCCGGTCGTTGAGCGTCGGCGTCACGCCGGTCTGCCCCCGGCCGTGACGTCGCACATGAGTGGTGGCCGGGACCAATGGTCGCCTCCGCTCAAGGAAGCACCGGTCGATACGGTCCAGGGGACGTGGGACCTGCTCCAGGAAGTACTGGATCCGGAGATTCCCATCAGCCTGCCCGAGCTGGGGCTGATCTATGGCGTGGAGTTTGACGACGGCGTCGCCCGGATCGAACTGACCTTCACGGCGACCGCCTGCCCGTGCATGGAGTTCATTCGAGAGGACATCACGGATCGACTCGAGTCCGAGCACTGGATCGACTCGGTTGAACTGACCGAGGTGTGGAGTCCTCCGTGGACGAGTGATCGGATCACGCCTGAAGGACGGGCCAAGCTCAAGAAGCTCGGTGTGAGCGCCTAATGGAAAGCCCAGGGGATCAATGAACGAGTTCGTGTACGATGTTTTCACCCGCAAAGAGCGCGGTGACCGTCTTCAGCATGTGGGCTACGTCGACGCGTTCGACGACGAGACGGCCAAGATCTATGCGTGGACCACCTACAGCGAAGAGAGGTGGTTCGAGATGTGTGTGGTAAAGCGGACGAACGTCCTTCCTGTGAACCGCGTCGACGGTCTGTTTGTCGAGGCACAGAAGGCCGCTCATGTCTGAGCCTCTGAACATCTCGACGCTCGAAGGCGCGCGCCGCGACGCGTTGATCCGGTTGATCATCACGCTGGCTGACTCGAAGCGCATCCTGGGTATCCGCTACTCGGACTGGACCCTGGGCGCGCCCTCTATCGAAACGGGCGTCTCGACCTCCTCGATGACGCAGGACGAGTGGGGGCACGCACGCCTCCTCTATGCGATGCTCAAGAAGCTCGGGATCGATCCCGCGCCCGTGGAGCATGATCGACCGGGTGAGGAGTTCGCCTCGATCGCGGCGCTCGATCACGAGCAGCCAGATTGGGCCGGCCTGGTGGTGCTGATGACGCTCGCCGACGGCGCTGTGTCTACGGTACTCCGGTCGTTCGCCACCGGAACGTTCGATCTAGCTCAGAACCGCGTTCCAAAAATGCTGGCGGAAGAGGAGTTTCACGCGAGTCTGGGTTCTGCATGGTACCGGCGCCTGGCCGCAACCGGCGGCGAAGCACGTCAGCTCCTCACTTCCTCGACCGAGGCGATGCTTCCCGGACTGCTCGCTTGGGTCGGAGCCGACGATGATGCGGCACGACTCATGGTGGACGCTGGGGTGATTGGACCTGCCAGCGAGCGTCTGACTGCGTTCCGTGATCTTGTGCGGGACTTTGTGGCGCTGGTCGGGGTCGACATCGACTCGGTGGAGGCGTCGGCCGACTGGGACGAGGCGCGCGGCCGGACCCCGGGTCGTCCCGACGAAGAAGCCTGCCAGCGGGCGCGCGGTGATCTCAATCGCGCTCTGCTGGTCGAGTAAGCTATGGCAATCCGACCCCCGTTCAGGGGCAAGCTGGGTGCCGAGGTCCGGACATCATCGTACAGCGCCGAGGAGCGCCGTGATGAAGCTCCGGATGTGCTGCCGAGCACGCCGCCTTGTCCGTTCTGTGATCAGAACGAGACCGAGATCATGAACTCGTTTGGGTCACATGCCTCCGTCAGCACCTACTGGTGCCAACGGTGTCGCAGCCCGTTCGAGATGATGAAGTGGAGGGGCGGGGCCTGATACCCGAGTACCGGGTCGGACCCCATGATCTCAGGCGTCAGGCCTCGATCAACTCTACATCCTCGAGGAAGTCCTTCAGTGGGTTCGCAACCGCGACAGCCCGCTCCCGGATGGCGGCCGACGTCGTCTCGCGCACGATTCCGCCGAGAATGTGCCGCGAGACCGCCTCACCGAGCTTGCCGTCGGACTGCGCTGCTGCCTGGTGGTACTCGGCGTACCGCGCGCTTACGCGCTGCTCGAAGAGGGGCAGCTGCGACTTCGGAGTGCCGTTGTCTACCATGTCCTCGAACACCGCGCTGTGCAGCGCGTCGAGACCTTGGCGGATGCGCCCGTCAGGCGTCCGGCCCAGGAACGCGAGCTGCACGCCTCGGGTGTGCGCCCACATGAAGAAGATCAGTGCTTCTTCTGCTGTGCGTGAGTCGGCACCCTGGTCGTCATACAGAGTAGCAACGTCCGTGAGGGGAGTCTCGACGTCTTCGAGAGAAATGAAGTCGGAGAAACTCTCCCAGACGAGTAAGGCGAGGTTATCGCCAAGCTCCTGGGGCGTCATGGTCAGAGGGGCGCGAAACTCGCGGACCTCGTCGGTGATTGTTGTGTCCACCGTGATTCATCCTTCGTAACATATGTTTGCCTAACTCCAATTCGGACTTCGGAACGCACAGTGTCAAGGTTGAAGCTTCAGGCCGCCCTCCCCGTCCTTGCGACGGTCGCTCCCGCATGGCGCACACGATCGCCGAGAACCCTTGCCAGAGTTGGAATCCTGGGGGCGATCGCGTTCGCCTCAGCGTGTGCTAGCTCTGCTCCGGCTCTGCCGACCCCACGACCAATCATCATCCATTCGGGCGCCCGCATTCGGGCAGACCATGAGGAGATGCAGGAGGTCAACGAGTGGGTCACACGCGAGCAGGCAAACATCGTCAACGATCCATCCTTCTGGGTTGTTTCAAACAACAGTCTCGACGACAACTTCCCTTGGGAAGGAATGCGTGTCGTAGCCGACAGCGTGATCTTGAATCAGCCGCTCGGGGGCAGGGACGCGCAGCTCGTCTACCAGCTCTATGGACACCTGCACCTCATGGTGGAGATGGGGCGCCAGGAGGAGTGGCTACCGGAAGCTCCGGAGGCGACGGGTTACGGACTTGAGCGGGCGATCGTTGAACGCGTAGCGGATGCGTGGATTCTTGGCCGCACGGTCTTCGACACGCAGCCATTCACGCCGATGGACGAAATGGCGTATGCCAAGCACTTCGGCTTCATCGACGCCTTCATCTTCACCGCGCGACCGGGTGAATTCGGCACAGACCGTGCGGAGTGGGCGCGCGCGAATCCGGGACGCACAGACGAATACCGGGAGTGGTTCCTCGAGACGTTCAACCAGGAGCCGCCGGGCGTCCGGGCGAACGAGTAGCCGGTCAGGTCAGACCGGAACGACCTCCCACTGAAGGTCGATCGGTCCGGTCTCGTCGAGTTCTTCGACCTGAAGGTCGACGCGGCCCGTGCGCGCGAAGCGGTCATTGCTCGGTTTTCCACCGAAGAGCGCGAAGGCGAGGACCCGGAAACGGCACTCGACACCCGCCGGCGAGGTAGCGCGCAGTACGGAGCCTTTCAGGGATTTCACCGGAGGGGCTTCGCCCGACTGGAGTCGAAGGCGTAGAATACGGCCCGTGTGAGGCGAATCCATTGCATCGAGGACACGATACGAGATGCCACCGCGGGTACTGGTCTCAACTGACATGGCAGGAAGATTACCCGCATGACGCCGCCGACGGAAGACACCCCCGAGAGTGAGATGAAGCTGTCGGCGGAACGTATGATGGAGCTAGCCCAGCTGGCTTCACGTCTCATCATCGAGCGCTGTGAAGGCCTGCCGGGTGAGCCGGCCTGGCGGGGAGGGACCCGCGCCGAACTCGAAGCGCTCCTGCGAGAGGAACCTCCCGAACACGGCCGCCCCGCAGAGCAGGTGCTCGAACGGGCGGCCCGTGAGATCCTTCCTGTCGCCGGGCGGGTGGATCATCCGCGCTTCTTCGCGTTCGTCCCGTCGTCTGCGACGTGGCCAAGCGTCTTGGCGGACTACATGGCAGCCGGCCACAACATCTTTCAGGGCACGTGGCTCGGAGCATCCGGCCCCAGCCAGCTTGAAGTCATCGTGATCGACTGGTTTTGCGACTGGCTCGGCTATCCCGAGACCGGCGGCGGGCTGTTCACCAGCGGCGGATCCGCGGCGAGCCTTGATGCGTTCGTCGCCGCACGCGAGGCGGCGGGTGCTCCGGACCGCGCCACTGTGTACATGTCTGATCAGAGTCATACGGCGCTCAGTCGTGCCGCTACGATCGTCGGTGTCCGGCCCGAACGGGTGAAGAAGGTGCCGAGTGACGACCGGTACCGACTCGATATCGATGCGCTTCGATCCATGATTGCTGAAGACCGCGCGGCCGGCCTCACGCCGATCGCGATTTGTGGCAATGCGGGTGCGACGAATACGGGTGCCGTCGATCCGCTCGACGCGATAGCCGACGTCTGCGAGTCCGAGGACATATGGTTTCACGTCGATGCGGCGTACGGCGGCTTCGCAATCCTCTCTGACGAGGGCAGGCGGCTTTTTACAGGGATCAACCGGGCTGACTCGATCGCGATGGATGCCCACAAGTGGCTCTTCCAGCCATTCGAAACTGGATGCCTGATGGTGAAAAATGTACGACGCCTGGAGGCAGCGTTCTCTGTTCGTCCCGAGTATCTGCAGGATACGGAATGGGGTGGAGAACATCCGAACTTTGGCGATCGGGGCCTGCAGCTCAGTCGCTCATTCCGAGCGCTTAAGGTATGGATGTCCATCCAGACATTCGGCATGAAAGCGTTCCGGTCGGCCGTGACTCGTGGCATCGACCTAGCCGCTCAGGCTGACGAGTGGATCCGCGTATCGGAAACCCTCGAGATCGCCAATCCGGCTTCGCTTAGCGTCGTGTGCTTTCGCTTCAACCCACCGGGCTGCGATCTCTCCGCCGAGGAACTGGCTGCGTTGAACGAACGAATCCAGACTCGCGTGATCGAGACGGGGACAGCAATGATGTCGTCGACCCGGCTCCGGGGCGTGTACTCGTTACGGCTGTGCATTCTGAATCACACTACGACCTGGGACGACGTGCGCTCCACGCTCGAAGCCATCGAACAATTCGGGATGGATGAGATCTCTGGTGAGTGACGCCGCTCACACACCCGACTCCAAGGCGAAGGCTCAGGCGCGCGCGTACGCAGCACTCGGCGTTCTGGCGTTCTGGGGAGTCGTGGCCGGACTGACCCTTGGAGCCGACTACGCGATGGTCGACGCGCTTCTCCTCGCAGCGCTGCTGGCGGCTGTACCTGGCTTGGCGATGGCGCAGGTGCCGCTCATCAAAGGGATGACCGTCGACCGTCTCCCAGCGTACTGGAGCTCGATCCTCACGCTATGGCTGCTGGGCACAGGGTGCTGGTTGGTAGGTACGCGGAACGACGGTGTGAGCGCGATCGGTATCGTACTGCTGCCTGTCGGCGCCATGATCGGGTGGTCCGTAGCCCTCACCGCAGCCGGCATGGGCATCATCCTACTTTTTCGCTGGATCGGAAGTCGGGTGGGTGTGGCCGAGACGCTGCTCTTGAGAAGCCTTCTGCCTCGAACGACGGAGGAGCGACGTGTCTTCGCGGTGTTGTCCGTAGCCGCTGGCACCGGAGAGGAGCTGGCCTATCGCGGATACGTGATCCCGATGCTGGCGCCGATTCTTGGCATTGGTGGGGCGGCCGCGTTATCGACGCTCGTGTTCGGGCTGATGCACGGATACCAGGGCCGACTCGGTATTGTGCGCACGGCCCTCATGGGAGCGGTTCTGGCGGGAGGCTTCATCGTATCAGGCAGCCTGATCCCGGCGATGATCGCGCACACGGCCATTGACCTCATCGCGGGGATCGCGGTCGGTGACTGGCTGCTGTCACCCGCACCGGACTTCGGTGTAGAAGACGCTGAATCAACGCTCTCCTGAAAGGCAGTCCCATGGAAGTCGATCTCGCCCTGCTCGCCGATGCCGCCACCATCGACGGCTCTGGAAAGCTGAACATCCTCGGGATCTTCGATCGTCTGGGAACGGGTGCCTTTCCCACGCGCCATCCGCGTATGGCGCTGGTACTTCGTTTCTCCGCCGGTGTGCACGAGGCGGGGAAGCATGAGATCGGCATCGTGCTCAAGGCGCCGGACGGTGGTGAGGTTGTCCGCATTGATGGAGAGATGAGCCTTACGGCCGGGCCAGGGCAGGTGTCCAGCGGGGTTCTGGTTCCGCACGTTCTGAATCTGGATGGGCTCGTCTTTCCAGCGCCTGGGCACTACGCCTTCGACGTGAGCGTCGACGGAGAGCACCACGTATTGATTCCGCTGAGAGTCGATGGGCCGACGAAGACGGTTCAGGCCTGAAGGTGAACGCGTTGGGCTCGCTGCCGGTCGGAATCCCTCGATCTGCCTCGGGTCGCGATGCTTGCAGAAACTTCAGCGTACCCGGATTAGTACAAGGACGCAGAGACGCACCTAGGAGCTCCAGGTGAACCTGCATTTCAACTTCGAAGAGCTGACCGCCCTGAGGGCGGGCGCCGAGGCCCTCCTCGATCGTGAGGAGCAGTCCGAGGCCATCGTTCTCGCGCCCCCTGAGGACAGGGTGCGTGTCGAGGCGCTACTGCCCAGGCTCGACGGTGACATCTCGCTCTCGACGCTCGTGGAGCTTCGCACGGTCGAGGCGGGTGTGAGCGCCATTGTCGCTTCGCTCCGTGCAGACTTGGAGACGCTGGTTGTGACGATGCACGCGGCTGACGAGGGTGCCGTGGCGGCCTATTTCGATTTCGCTCACGCCTTCACGGTCGAGCACAGGCTTCGTGAGATGGCATCCGAGATGGAGGCGCTCATCGAGCTGGTGACTGGTTCTTCAGTCACGCGCGAGACGGCTCGGACCTTCCAGTTCCCGGACTGATCACATGTCATCCGATGGCCGGCTCGCCGCCCTCGAGCGCATGCTTGGGAACCGGCCCGATGATTCGCGGCTTAGGTTCGGGCTGGCGCTCGAGTATCTGAATGCCGGCCGGAAGGAAGATGGGATTCGTGAGCTTCAGACCTACCTCGATCAGACGGATGACGAGGGCAATGGCTGGGGGCGTCTTGCCGCCGCGCTGCTCGATCTCGGCCGTGAGAATGAAGCCCGGGAAGCCTATGAGACGGGGATCGCGTCCGCGTTACGGCACGGTCACCCGACGATGGCAGACGAGTTCAGAGAACTCCTGGAGGACATCACGCGGTGACCGAGGCGCCTGAGCGGAATACGCGGGAATTCGAGGAGGAAGCCCTCCAGCATCTCGAGGTGGTCTCCCGCTTTGTGCGCCGACTTTCGATGTCACCGGATCTGGCGGAGGATCTCGTTCAGGACACGTTCCTGCGGGCCTACAAGTCCTGAGACCAGTGCGCGAAGGGGGCCGATGCGAAGAGCTGGCTCTTCACGATCCGCAGGAACGTGTTTCTGCGTAAGCGTGAGTGCACTCAGCGGCATGATGAGATCGTCGAAGCGAACGTCGGGTGAGCCGGCCCGGGCCCGAGCTCGGTGAAGCCGGCTATGGTTTTCGATCCCGAAGGTGAGTTTTTCGATTCGCTCGTCTATGATCGGATCGTCCAGGCCATCGGGGAACTACGCCATGTTCAATAAGCTCAGGGGACTGTTCGGCAGATCGACTGACGACATGCCGGATGACGTCGGTGTCGCCATGTGTTCGTGTGAAGACGCACTTCAGCGCGTGCACGAGTTCTTCGACGGGGAACTCGACGATTCGCCCGCCGACGAGGTGCAGCAGCACTTCCATATGTGCCAGCGATGCTATCCACACCTGAAGCGCGAGAAGGTCTTTCACGAGGCCGTGCGACGTGCCGCGTCGGGCCAATTCGCACCTCCCGAACTCCGGGACAAGGTCGCGACTCTGCTCGAGGTGGCTCGGGTGGAGAGCTGAGTCGGAGATGCCCTCAGGCCTGAGTCATTCCTCAGGAGGGCCTCGCAACCCTCGGGTTGCGAGGCCCTCTGATTTGATAGAATCTACGGCCGTGGCGCGGCCGATTCGCCCGAAACCGCTCGCGCACACCCTCTGCGCGGCCCTCGCCGCGCTCCTTCTCGACTCGTTTTGGAGCTGGAATGGCCACGGCCTCCACACGGGAGCGGATTCTCCCGCGTACTCTCGAAGAAGAGATGCGCGAATCGTTCCTAGATTATTCGATGTCCGTCATCGTTCAGCGGGCACTGCCGGACGTCCGCGATGGGCTCAAGCCCGTGCATCGACGGATTCTTTACGCCATGCACGAGATGGGGCTCAACCCGGACCGGCCGTACAAGAAGAGTGCGGCCGTGGTCGGAGACGTACTGGGCAAGTTCCATCCGCACGGAGATAGCGCGGTTTACGACGCCCTCGTGCGCATGGTGCAGGAGTTCTCACTGCGGAATCCGCTTGTCGACGGCCAGGGTAACTTCGGATCGATCGACGGGGATCCAGCTGCGGCCTACCGATACACAGAGGCCCGACTAGCTCCGATCTCGCTGGAACTACTGGACGAAATCGAGAAAGAGACCGTCAACTTCCAGCCGAACTTCGACGACCAGCGCAAGGAGCCCACGGTTCTGCCGAGCCGGTTCCCGAACCTGCTTGTCAACGGGTCTTCGGGTATTGCGGTCGGAATGAGCACGAACGTGCCTCCGCACAACCTGGCAGAGGTCGCAGCCGGGGTACGTCAGCTCGTCGTTGATCCGGACTGCACCGTCGACGATCTGATGCGTCACATCCCTGGACCGGATTTCCCGACCGCTGGATTCGTCGTGGGCCGCGATGGGATCGAGAAGATGTATCGGGAAGGCCGGGGCCGGATCGTGATGCGCGCCCGAGTCGTCAAGGAATCGCTACGGGGAGGCAGAGAGCAACTGGTGGTCACCGAGCTGCCGTATGCGGTGAACAAGGCCAAGGTGATCACGCAGATCGCCGGGCTCGCGAAGAAGGGAAAGGTCGAAGACCTTTCCGACATCCGGGACGAGACGGATCGTGATGGAATTCGCCTCGTGATTGAGCTCAAGCGGGGTGCGAACGCGGCAGCGACCCTGCAGAAGATCCTGCGGGGAACCTCTCTGCAGATGACCTTCGGCGCGCACCTCCTTGCACTTGATGGAGGTGAGCCCAAAGAGTTCGACCTGAAGAAGATCCTCGAGCGATTCCGCGATCATCGGCTCGACGTCATCCGTCGCCGGAGTCAGCACGATCTCGAGAAGGCCGAGGCCGAGCGGCACATCGTGCAGGGGCTGCTTGCTGCGCTCGACCACATTGACGAAGTCATCAGGATCATCCGGGCGTCTCAAGACCGGGCGGAGGCCTCCGAGCGCCTGCAGGACACCTTTGGCCTCAGCGAGATCCAGGCCGATGCGATTCTCAATATGCGTCTCGCGAAGCTCACCGCACTCGAGCGCAACCAACTCGAGGCCCGCCTGGCTGAGCTCGAAACGCTGATCGCGGAATTGCGTGCTATTCTGGACTCCGAGGAGCGCCAGCTCGAGATCATGCTCGAAGAGCTCGGCGAGGTCGTTCGGAAGTACGGCAACGAGCGTCGGACCGTGTTGCTGGACGATGATGAGGCAGAGGTGGAGATGCCCGAGCTCGAGAGGCAGATCGCCGATGAGGACGTCGTCGTCACGCTGTCTCATGAGGGATTCGTGAAGCGCATACCGATGCACCTGTACCGGCGTCGCGTCGGTGCGGGAAAAGCGCTGGCGGGGATGGAGCGATACGAGGACGACTACCTCGAGCGACTTTTCGTCGCTCGAACGCAGGGCTGGATCCTCGCGTTCACCGAGCAGGGGCACTGTCACTTTCTACCCGTGCTCGATGTGCCGGAGAGCGCGAGGGCGTCGCGCGGACAATCCGTCTACGCGTTGCTCGAAGGGGCGGACAGGACGGACCGGATCGTTTCGATGATCGCGGTCGAAGAGCTGACAGCGGAGGACCGCTACCTGGTCTTCCTGTCCAGAAAGGGTGTGATGAAGCGGACCCAGCTCACCGAGTTCTCGCACCCTCGGGCGGGTGGGGTGAAGGCTGCAGGCGTGAAGTCCGGAGATGGAGTCATGGACGTGGTGCTCTCGGATGGCACCGCGGAGGTGATGCTGCTCTCTCGCGGCGGACGTGCCATTCGCTTCCCCGAAGACCAGGTGAGCATCGTCGGTAGGACCGCGCAGGGTGTGAAGGGCATGGCACTGAAGGGTGAGGACGAAGTCGCAGGAATGTTGATGATCCGTCGTGATGCGACGGTGCTCACTGTCAGTGAAGACGGTCTCGGCAAGCGCACGCCGATCCACGAATTCCCGCTCCAGAACCGCGGAGGGATGGGCAACCTGGCTGTACCGAGTGGAGAGAAGAATGCCCCGATCGTGGCTGCGCTCGAAGTGGTCGAGGCTGACGAGGTGATGATCGTGACTGCCGGTGGATCCGTGACTCGGGCCGCTGCGGACTCCGTTCCGGTGCAGGGGAGGCGGACAGCCGGGAAACGCATGGCTGATGTGCCTTCCGGCGATCGTGTGGTCGAAGTGACTCGGGCGCAGGGTCGGGGTGGAGCTCCGGCGCAGGCGCTGCCGGCAGATGGTGACTCGCAGCTGGATCTGCTCTAGAGGGTCGGTGGAGGCGCGAAGGACGTCGCCTCCCGGCCGCGACGCAGGCCCCGTACGTGACGAGGGGAGGTGCGCCTTCAGGCGCACCTCCCCGTTTGTCATGCGTGGATCCCACCCGCCTGTTGGTCACTGATTCGGGTCAGCGCCGTGAGGGCGGTCGGCCGGTGATCCCGGTTCGACCCTGGTCCGTCAGTTAGCCCACTCCGCGATGAACACGTTGGTGTCCGACGTTCCTCCGTTGTTCCTGTTCGAACCGAAGACGAGGTAGCGTCCGTCGGGGCTGAACACCGGGAAGCCGTCGAAGCCCTCGGAGTGCGTGACGCGCTCCAGGCCTGTGCCGTCCAGGTTGATCATGTAGATCTCGAAGTCGCGACCCGCCGGATCATGGTGGTTTGAGCTCCACAGGATTTTGTCGCCGTCCGGGTGCCAGAACGGGCCAAAGTTGGCCCCACCCACATCGGTCACCTGGTGTATGTTCGAGCCGTCAGCGTCCATGACGAAGACCTCTAGCTCACCGGGGCGGAGGAGACCCTGATCGAGGAGACGAAGGTAGTCCTCGGCTTCAGCGCTGCCCTCTTCAGGGTAGTGTGCCCGCCAGATGATCTTGGAGCCGTCCGGCGAGTAGAATGCCCCGCCGTCGTATCCAAGGCGGTCCGTGAGCTGGACGACTTCGGAGCCGTCGGGATTCATCGAGTACAGATCGAGGTCGCCATTGCGATCGCTCGTGAACACGACGCGGTCACCCTGGGGTGAGAACGTGGCTTCGGCGTCGTAGCCGTCCTCGGTCGTCAGCTGCCGAAGGTTCGATCCATCCACGTTCGCTACGAATACGTCATAGGTCTTGTAGATAGGCCAGACGTAACCCATGGACATGTCGGGGTTCGGCGGGCATGACGCGTCATGGTGATGCGTCGAGGAGTAGAGGATCTCATCGCCCGATGGATAGAAGTACGAGCAGGTTGTCCGACCCTCGCCAGTGCTGACCATGTGCGTCTCGGCCGTGTGCGGGTCGAGCACAAAGATCTGGTCGCACTCGGTACCGGGCTTCTTCGCCTGGTAGATCAGCTGTGAGCCGTCGAAGGCCCAGTACGCTTCTGCGTTTTCTCCACCGGCCGTCAGCTGACGCATGTTCTGGAGTCGGGATTCACCCTCGTACATGAGTGTGACGCCCTCTCCCGCGAGGTTCGCGGCGGGACCCGCGGCCTCCTGCGGTGTATCGTTCTCCCCTTCCGAGGCGCAGCCAGCAACCGCGACGACCGTCAGGGTCAAACCAGCAAGCATCCGATGAGTCACAATTTCCCTTCCTTTAAGTCGATGTGTTCATTCACAGTGGCGATGTCGCTGATCCTGGTCAGCGGCCTCGCCGGCCAGTCCTGCCCAGAGCCGGCCTCGCTCATCCAGGGGATGGACGGGGCGATGGCTCATGTCCGGTTCCTTGCGGACGACCGCCTCGAGGGACGAGCTGTCGGCTCCGAGGGAGCTCACTGTGCCGCAGAATACATTGCAGCGCAATTCGAAGCCGTTGGGCTGGAGCCGGCAGGAACAGAAGGTAAATTTTTCCACACCTTCGACATCCGTAAAGGTGCGGAGATGGGTCCGAACAACCGACTGACGGTTGACGGCACCTCCCTCCAGCTCGGCTCAGACTGGGTGCCCCTCGGCTTCTCCGCCAGTACAGAGGTGGAGGCTCGATTGGTCTTTGGTAGCTATGGACTGAGTAATCCAACAAACGCGGAAGAGGACGGGTACTTCCGGAGCGATATCGAGGGACGGGTCGTCGTGCTCGAGTGGGGTGACCCCGACGGTCCGCACGGGGGTGGTATGCGAGCTGAGCCGCACTTCAAGGCGACGGTGTCGGCAGGTCGCAACGCGGCCGGGATCATCATCCTCGCCCGGGCGGGCATGATGCTTCCGGGTATGGACAGCGAGATCCGAACTGCCCTTGGCGTACCGGTTGCGGTCGTGTCGGGGTCACAGGCTGATGCCGTGCGGGCTGCGGCGGTCAGTGAGGCAACGGTTCGCCTCGCCGCTGATGTCCGTCCGCTGGCCGCCGAGGCCCGCAATGTCGCAGCGATGCTTCGTGGCTCCGATCCGATGATGTGGGATGACTACGTGATCGTAGGTGCCCACTTCGACCACCTCGGGTCAGGAGGGGAAGGGTCCCTCGCGCCCGAGTCACGGGAGGTCCACAACGGAGCGGATGACAATGCCAGTGGTACGGCTGCGATTATCGAGGTCGCGCGCGCGCTGGCTGAAAATCCGCCTGAACGGAGTGTGCTTTTTCTCGCCTTCACCGGTGAAGAGCGCGGCCTCTGGGGGTCGGCGTACTGGGTCGAGGAACCCACCATCTCGATGGACGACGCGATCGCCATGCTGAACCTCGATATGGTCGGACGCGTCGTTGACGACGCGGTGACGATCTTCGGGTTCGGTACGGCGGATGAGTGGGACGAGATCGTGGACGGTGCGAATGCGGCGCTCACGAGGCCGCTGCGCGTGGCGAAGGCTCCGGATGGCTACGGCCCCTCCGACCACTCATCATTCCACGTTGCCGGTCTGCCCGTGCTCCACTTCTTCTCGAACACCCATGTTGATTACCACCGCCCCTCGGACGACTGGGACAAGATCAACGCGGACGGGCTGAACCGGATCACTGAGCTGACCGAGGGTGTCGCACGCCGCCTGGCGACAGGTGGCACGAACGCGGTTGCTCTCACTCCAATCCAGATGGAGCAGCCGTCGCCGAACATGGGTGGTTCATCTTCGAGCAGCGGGTACGGACCATATCTCGGCTCGATTCCGGACATGACGCCCCGCGACTTCGGGCTGCGTATCACCGGCGTCCGTGAGGGTAGCCCAGCGGATGTGGGTGGCCTGAGAGGTGGCGATGTCGTCGTGGAGTTCGACGGTGCCGAGATCACCGATATCTATGCGTATACGTATGCGCTTCGCGAGAAGAAACCTGGAGACGAGGTGGTGATCATCGTAGATCGGGACGGCGAACGTGTGACGTTGAATGTCGTCCTGGGGCGCCGCTGACTGTAGCGTCAGGAATGCCCTAGAACTGACTTCCGGTACGTATCGAGAAAGCCCGTGAGGATCCGGTGCGTCAGCCCCCACACGTGCTCGCCGACCACGTGATAACTGGGGAACGTCCTGGAGAAGCCGGAGAAGTGGATCCGTGTGGTGCTCGCCGTCTCGGAGCGAGCCAGGAGGTCGATCGGCACCCAATGTACACTGTCCAGTTCATGGCTCGCGACGATCGCCTCGGTCTCCGGTGGTACGGCGAACGCGAAGGGTGCGATGCGCTCGATAGGTAGCTTCGGGTTGGCCGGCTGCACCTCTTCGAGCCGACCCAGCTGAACTCCCGCGGTTCTGAGGTCGACGCCCGTCTCTTCCAACGTTTCGCGCGTGGCGGTGTGCTGAAGCCCCAGGTCGCCGGGCTCCCAGCGTCCACCGGGAAGCGCCATATGTCCGGACCACGGGTCATGCTCGTGTTCGGCTCGCTTGATCAGGAGGACATCGAGGTCGGTGCCGGCTCGGATGACCAGTGCGACCGCGGCCTCCATGCGCCCCACGGCCGTGATCGGACTCACCTTGCCCGGGGCGTCCAGACCTTCCATTGAGCGCCGCAGGTGACCGAGACGCTGGTCGCGACGCCAGGCCGCCATCAGACTCCCGTCGCCTCTGCACCCCAGATCAACTTGTGAACTTGAACCTGGAAACGGACCGGAAGCCCGTCCTCCAGAATCCAGCCGGCCAGATCCTCGAGTTCGATGTCACCCCAGACCGGGGACATGAGTAGCGCGCGCAGCGTGCCCTGAGCGATACGGTCACCCAGTCCGTACGTCTCGATGGCGGACCTCGCCCACTCGTAATCGAGCCGGTCTTTCACGACGAACTTCACCTCGTCGCGTGCCGTCAGGTGATCGAGGTTCTCGTATCGGTTCTTTTCGACCTCTCCCGAGCCCGGACACTTGAGGTCCATGATCGTGTGAATTCGCTCGTCGAGCGGCTCGACATCGAATGCGCCGGACGTCTCGACGAGGACTGTGTATCCGGCCGCCAGCAGGCGTTCCGTCAGCGGAACAACGCCTGGATGAGCCAGCGGTTCGCCGCCCGTGACCTCGACGATCTTCGCGGGATGACTCGCGACCTCAGCCAGAATCTCGTCGAACGTCATTCGCGTGCC
>DGOW01000069.1:0-37152 GCA_002390225.1 Gemmatimonadales bacterium UBA4456
GGCGATCCGCCAGCTTCGGCTGAGGCCGCCGCCGAGGTCGCTCCTCTCGCCGAACCTGGGCCTGCTGCCACAGCGGCGCCTGTGGTCCCAGCCTCTGCTCCTGTCGCGCCCATTGCGGTGGGTGGCCGGGTGAAGGCTTCACCTCTCGCGCGTCGACTTGCGGAGGAGATGGGCGTCGATCTCTCGCTCGTCGTGGGCTCCGGTCCGGGCGGACGTGTGGTGAAGCGGGACATCGAGGCTGCGAAGGCCGCAGGTGTCTCTGCACCGGCGCCGGCTGCGCCGACGTGGATACCTGATGAAGACGAGTTCGAGGATGTTCAGACGTCGCAGATGCGGAAGACGATCGCGAAGCGTCTGATTACGTCAATCGGGCCGGTTCCGACCTTCTACCTTACCGTCGACATCGACATGGGGCGGGTCATAGAAGCCCGGAAGAGCATCAACGCGATGCTCGAGAAGGACGGGATCAAGGTCTCCATCAACGACATCGTGCTGAAGGCTGTCGCGGGTGCTCTACGCCAGCACCCGAACTGCAACGCGCAGTGGCACGACGGCTTCATTCGCCGCTTCAACTCGGTCCACATCGGTGTGGCCGTGGCGGTGGATGACGGCCTCATCACTCCGGTCGTGAAGAACGCTCATCTCAAGGGCATCACGCAGATTGGCGCCGAGGTTAGAGAGCTGGCCGGCCGGGCTCGTGACAAGAAGCTCATGCCTGATGAATACACCGGCGCGACATTCTCCGTCTCGAATCTCGGGATGTTCGGCATCCACGAATTCACGGCGATCATCAATCCGCCGGAGGCAGGAATCCTCGCTGTGGGTGGGATCGAGCAGACCCCTGTCGTCGTCGACGGTGAGGTCGTGGTGCGGCCTCGCATGCGCATCACCATGAGTTGCGACCATCGCGTGATCGACGGCGCACAGGGATCCAGGTTCCTGCAGACGCTGAGCGGCATGCTCGAGGAGCCGACGGCGATCTTGCTTTAGGTCACGGCAGTCGTAGGGACTTGGCCCCGTCCGGTTTGTTGCCGGGCGGGGCTTTGTGCGTAACGGGGACGGAAGCGTCTTCAGGGGCGAACCCGAGACGACTCCCGCGGCGGTGTCCTCTCGATTGGCGCAATCACCTCATCCGGCGTTCGCAACTCCTGTCGGACGCTGCGCTTTGCTGCTGCTGCGAGACCACCGGAGACTCCGGCCCCTGCTGCCCCGAACCCAAGCCACACAGGCATGCCCTCGATAATCGGATCGAGGGCGTACGAGACGCCTGCCGTCGTCGCGATGGCGGCGATGGGCAAGAGCATGCCGATGAGCCCCCCGGTGAGAGTCGCGCGTGAGACGCTCAGTTCAGGCAGTGTGATCGTGCGTCCCGTCACGGAGAGCAGCATCACGAAGCCACCTGTGGTGATCGCGCCGCCAACGAAGAAGACCACAGCGATGTCGCCCAAGACGCTGGCCAGCAGGCTCGGTATTTCTCGGCTGAACGGCATACCGTATTCGAGGAGAATCACGGCACCTGTAAAGATCACTCCGCCCGTTGCGGCGATTCCTCCCCCGAGGAGCGTCACGGCCAGTATGCCGCGCGTGTTACGCACGAATGGCCCCCATTGCTCTCCTGCTCATCCCATTGCCCATATTTATCAAAGCGTCCCTCACGATGTCGATGACACAGTACGCCCGAAGGTGACCTCCATGACAACTCACGCCCGACTTACGCTCACCGTGCTCCTCGTTCTCGCCGCGGGCTCCTGTGGAGACGCCGCGGAACGGGCCCCGGACTTGGTCCTGGTGGGGGGCGCTGTGGTGTCCCCAGGTGCGGACTGGATGCCGGATGGTGCTGCAGCGCAGGTCTACCCAGATGGCATCGCGGTGACCGGTGGCCGGGTAGCGGCGGTCGGACCTTCCAAAGACATCAGGGCTCTGGTGGGTCCCGGTACGAGGGTGGTCGAGCTCGCTGGACGATCGGTGCTGCCCGGACTGGCTGATAATCATCTTCACTCAACAGGAGGAGGAAGCGGTGTTGATCTGTCTCGATCGCGAACGCTGGAGGACGTGCACGATGCCATAGTGCGCCGCACACAGGCTGTCACAAACGGAAGCGTGATCGTCACGAACAGTGACTGGCATGAAGGTCAGCTGGTCGAGCAGAGGCTGCCCTACCGCGACGATTTGGATCGAGCGGCCCCGGACCACCCTGTCGTGGTGGTCAGAGGGGGGCATGAGTACATCCTCAACAGTGCCGCGCTCAACCGCTGGGATATCGATGAAGGGACGACGGATGTACCCGGCGGACGCATCGGTCGCTACAGCGACGGTCGCCTGAATGGCGAACTCGTCGACCGCGCTAAGGACCTCGTCGCTTTGCCGCCGCGCCCCGCGGTGTCGGATGATGCCGCGCAGTCAGCGCTCGAGGCGCAATACTCGACGTTGAATCGTCGCGGCCTCACCAGCGTGCGGCATCCGGGAGGTGCTCCCGAGCAGCTGGATCGCATCCGGCGGCTCGACGCAGATGGTCGTCTGACGATGCGGGTGGATTTCCTTCTTCGGGCTCCGCGGTCAGGCTCTCCCGAAGCGGTCGCTCAGGCCATTGCCTCGTGGCCAGAGCCTCCGTCCACGGATGAACGGGATCGATCTGCCTCGAGGGATCTGGTCAGAGTCGACGGAGTGAAGCTTGGAGTCGACGGTGGGTTCGAGGGAGGTCTGATGAGGACGCCCTACGAAGAACCCTGGGGCGAAGCTGGCAGCTTCTACGGCCTGCAGACGGTTCCGCGGGAGCCGTTTTTCGAATCTGTGCAGCTGCTCGCGAATGCGGGCTGGCGGGTGGCTACGCACGCCGTGGGTGATGCCGCGATCGACCTGGTCCTCGACGCCTATGAGATGGTCGACAGGACGTCATCGCTGGACGGTGATCGCTGGGTGATCGAGCACGGCTTCATTCCACGACCCGATCAGTTCGAGCGGATGAGAAGCATGGGTCTGGCGGTATCGGCCCAGAATCACCTCTATCTGGCTGCACCCAGCCTGGTCGAGTATTGGGGCGCTGATCGTGCGGGCTGGACGACCCCGCTCAGAGCCTATCTTGATGCCGAGATCCCGGTGTCACTGGGCACGGATGCGCCGGTCGTGCCTTACGATCCCTGGTGGGTGCTGCACCATTTCACCACGCGCGGCACGATCAGCGCAGGGGTGGTTGGAGAGGATCAGGCGGTGTCGCGGCTCGAGGCCCTCCAGGCGATGACGAGCGGCTATGCCTGGCTGACGTTCAGCGAGGACCAGCGAGGTACGCTCGACGTCGGAAAGCATGCAGACCTGATCGTTACCGGCGAGGACTTTCTTGGTTGTGCGGATCCGTGCCTCGAGACCATGGAGGTCGACCTCACGATGGTTGGAGGTCGGATCGCCTGGGAGCGGTGATCGATTGGCTCTGGAACGGCGCAGCCGCAGGTAATCTGGCGCCTCGCCGAGCCGATCGTACTTTCCCTACCCCGATTTCGGGGATTGACTACCCGTAGCACGAGGTCCCGTGATGTCAGCAAAGACTCTCTTCCTTCGCTCTAGCGCCGCCGCGTTGACCGCCGTTCTCGTGTTCAGCGCAGCGCCCTCGCCGGTTGCCGCGCAGGACTCGGCGATGCGGACGATCGATCTCGAGATGTATCTCGATCTGGAGAGCGTCTCTAATCCACAGATCTCGCCGAATGGCTCGGAGGTCGTGTATACGCGCGGCTGGGTCGACAAGATGAACGATCGCCGCGAGTCCTCGGTCTGGATCATGAACTCCGACGGTTCGAAGAACCGGTTCCTCGTGGACGGTTCTGGTCCGATCTGGTCTCCCGATGGCGCGCGTATTGCCTACACGTCTTCGGGTGACCCCGAGGGTACGCAGATCTTCGTCCGCTGGATGGACGACGAAGGGGCGACCAGCCAGGTCACGCGCTTGGAGTCCAGCCCCAGCGGCATCCGGTGGTCGCCTGACGGCGAGCATCTTTCGTTCTCGATGAACGTCGACGCAGAGCCGGCGTTCATGGTAACCCCGCCGGGACGTCCGGACGGCGCTGAGTGGGTTGAGTCCCCACGTGTGGTGACGAGGGCGGACTATCGACAGGATCGGGTCGGATTCGTGGATGGTGCATGGCGTCACATCTTCGTGGTGCCAGCGGAAGGTGGGACCGCCCGCCAGCTGACGGACGGGGACTGGAATCATTCGACCGGCGAATGGACGCCGGATGGGGCAGAACTCCTCTTTTCGTCTCTGCGAACGGCCGACGCCGAGCTCGCGTGGCGTCAGTCTGAGGTCTATTCCGCGAATGTGATGTCCGGCGCGATCCGACAGCTCACGACTCGTAATGGCCAGGACTTCTCACCACTGCCGTCTCCGACAGGTGACCTGATCGCGTATCGCGGCAGCGACTGGCATGACGATACGTACCGTAACGCCGGTATTTACGTGATGGGTCGTGATGGCTCCAACCCACGGCTGATCTCGGGCGGCTTTGATCGTTCGATCAACGGGATGCAGTGGGCTCATGACGGCAGTGGCCTCTTTCTGACCGTGAGTGCCGAGGGCGCTCGCAATCTCCACTTCGCCTCGGTCAGCGGTGGCGTAGAAGCAATTTCCTCTGGTGATCACATGCTTGCGCTCAGTTCCTTCACGGACAACGGCCAGGCGGTCGGCACGTTTACGAGTTCGCAGGTGCCCTCCGATATCGTGGCCTTTGATCTAGATGCCACCAACAGGCGGACCCAGCTGACGCGTGTGAACGAAGACGTCTTGGGTGGCGTGGCGCTCGGGGAGGTCGAGGAGATCTGGTACAAGTCCGTCGAGGACTTCGACATCCAGGGCTGGATCATCCGCCCACCGGACTTTGATCCCAACAAGAAGTACCCGCTCATGCTGTCGATCCACGGAGGACCGCACGGCATGTACAACGTGGGGTTCAACTTCGCGTGGCAGGAGCACGCAGCGAACGGATACGTAGTTCTGTACACGAATCCCCGCGGCAGCTCTGGTTACGGCAGCGCGTTCGGTAACTCAATCAAACGCGCATATCCGGGCAAGGATTACGATGACCTGATGGCTGGTGTCGATCTGGTCGTGGACCGCGGCTACATCGACGAGGAGAACATGTTTGTGTATGGCTGCTCGGGCGGTGGCGTGCTGACGTCCTGGGTCGTCGGACATACGAACCGCTTCGCAGCGGCATCAGCGAACTGCCCGGTTACCAACTGGCTTTCTTTCGTCGGTACGACTGATGGGATCGGCTGGTACAAGAACTTCGACAACTTCCCGTGGGACGACCCGAGCGAGCACCTGCGCCGGTCACCGCTGATGTATGTCGGCAACGTCTCCACACCGACCATGCTCATGACGGGCGTGAACGACCTCCGGACCCCGATGCCGCAGACCGAGGAGTACTATGCTGCGCTGAAGGTGATGGGGGTGGAAACAGCGATGGTTCGCTTCAACAACGAGTGGCATGGCACGTCGAGCACACCGTCGAACTTCCTCCGCTCGCAGCTGTTCCTGCGGGAGTGGTTCAAGATGCACTCGCGTGGACGACCCGTTACGCAGGACTGACGAACGCGAACACGGTGAGCGCTCGCAGGAGCGTATGGGTACGGCGGAGGGCCGGGTGAGTGATCACCCGGCCCTCTGACTACGAACGGCTGTATCAGATCGCGCCTGCAGCGCCAGGCTCAGATCGTCTTCTCGTAGATCCGCCAGCGCTTATAGGGCTGCATACCCATCGATGCCATTGGAGCGGTCAGCGCCTCGTTGTCCTCGAGGATCCATGATGCTTCCGCACCTTCGAAGGAGACCGCCTTTGCACGGCGGGCTGCCTCATAGGCGAAGAGCGGAAAGAGACCTCGATTCCGGTACTTCGAGCGCAGCCCCATCAGGACGATGCGGCCCCGCTGCACCTTCGACAGATCTCTGACCAGTCGTAGCAGTGTCGTCGGCCAGAGCCGGCCGGACGGTACGTGCTTCAGAACCCGATTGATGTCTCTCACCATCATCATGAAGCCGATGATCTCTCCGTCGACCTCTGCGATGAACGAGAAGTCCCGGAGTAGCACGGTCTTCAGATCCTTGGCGGTGTGCCAGAACTCGTCCCATATGGGTGGTGTGAACCCCCAGTTGCCGTCCCACGCCTCGCAATAGAGATCGAGGATCTTTCGAGCTTCCTGCTCGAGCATGCCGACGTCCAGCGTTCGAAAGGTCACACCCGTAGTGCGCGCGGTCCGCTCGGCCAGCCGGCGCACTCGATCCGGGACGGCAAGGGTGGTCCCGGCAGTGATGTCGTACCCAAGCAGGTCCTGCACACCAGTGTACCCAACCGCTTCGATCAGTCTGCCGTAGTAGGTGGGATTCCATGGCGTCATGATCGCCGGCGGGAACTCCGACCCCTCGACGAGGAGTCCGGACTCGTGGTTCATTGATGGGCTGATCGGACCGCGGGCGTGTTCGAGAGCTCGATCGCGCAGCCACCCCTCTGCATGATGAAGGAGGCCGGCTGAGACCTCCTCGTCATCCACGGCGTCGAAGAAGCCGAAAAAGCCGACGCGGTCATTATGATGCTGGTTGTGAGCGCGGTTCTCGATCGCGGCGACGCGACCTACAGCTCTGCCGCCACGTTCCGCCACGAAGAGTGCCCGATCGGCGTGCTGGTAGAATGGGTTCTTCGGACTCAGGGCATCACGGATGACCCTTCTCAGTGGGGGAACCCATCTCGTGGCACCCCTGTCGATGCTGGTCTCACGCACACGCCAGGCGACGTCCACGAAGTGAGCGGTCCCGCGCCATCCATCGACCTGACGAATCGTGAGCGTCATTCGCTCGGCTCCGTCGACAGGGACGCCGGGCCCTGACGATTGGACCTGGAAGAAGATCTGGCCGTGCGTTCGACTGCGTCGACGAGTACGTCGTCCGCGCGTGCGACCCATGCCCTGAATGTCTCCACTTGTGCAGGGTCCGGGGCGCCCGGCTCACGCCAGAAGTCATCGATATCGTCGTATGAACCAGCGCGGGCCACCCCGCAGCGCTCCGCGTCCCACGCATTCAGGGTCTGTTCGAACTGGCCTTTGGTGGGGACGGCGAGTGTTGGCTTACCAAGGAAGTGGGCCTCACACAGAGACTCGAATCCCGCCGATCCCACATATGCACGACAGCCTGCCAAGTGCTCCAGAAACGAGGCGGCGTCCAGGTCGTGAGCGTGAAAACCTGGCGCCGACTCAGGAAGCACGGCTGCTCCCCCATCTACGAAGCAGTGCACTTCGACCCCTGACGCCCGTTGCCAATCGATGAGAGAGGTGCCGTATCCGGAGTTCAGCGCATAGGCGACGAGGTAGCCTCCATCATGCGGTTCGAGTCGATCGAGGCCTGGACGCAGAAGAGGAGGCGCCACGTCCAGGCTGAGCTCAGGGCGCGAGGACAGTGGCGTGAACGACAGCGCGACTTTCCGGTCCGTGCGCATCGCTGTAGCCCGGGCGTACGCGAGGATCGCGGACCGGTGACGTGCGGGCCCCGGGGCGCCGGCGAGTTCCGGATGCATGAAAAGATAGTTATGCGCGACGGCGAGCGCCGGCGTCTGCGAAGGGAAGAGTCCTCTCGAGACCCCGGCCATGAGATCCAGCAGGTTCACCACGACATCCACGTCTTCGATGTTCTCGGCGATCGCGACTGCGGACTGGAAAAAGCGGGGGCTCCGACGGACTGCATCGCCCAGCGTGCGACTTACGGATACGCCCCGCCGATCGTCGTCCGGAACCTGCACCGGCGCTGCGAACTCGATCACCTGGGCGCCGATACTCTCAGTGAAGTAGCTGGGAACTGTCCGATGTCTGCTGCTGCCGACCATAACCCGCGTGAGTTCGTGGCCTGCATCACGAAGCATGGACGCGAGCGCCAGCGCCTGCGTCATGTGTCCCCGGCCCTCGCCTTGGACTACGAATGCCACCCTCAATCGACTCATGTCTGCAAGCTCTCACGGACGATCGACGAGCGATACCCGGCCGCTCGCTGAATCGACCCGGCGTCCGTCTTTACCGGCTTAGGGCCCTCGTCTACCTTCGAGGACTCGAAATGCTTTGAAAACTGAGGAATCCCAAGGGATTCTGACCATACGGAGAGGCCCGAGTGGCTGACACGAACTCCTTCGATCTGATCGTTATTGGAAGCGGTCCCGGTGGCTATGTCGGCGCGATCCGCGCGGCGCAGCTTGGCTTGAACGTGGCGTGCGTCGAGGACCAGGACCTCGGTGGCGTCTGCCTGAACATCGGATGTATCCCGACCAAGGCCATGCTCACCAGCGCGCTGCTCGCCAACGACATGAAGGCGGGCGCACAGCACGGCGTCATGGCGAAGGACCTGACATTCGACCTCGCGCCGGCTCAGGAGCGCAGCCGTCGCGTCGTCAGTCAGATGACGAAGGGTGTCGCCCACCTGTTCAAGAAGAACAAGGTGACGCACATCGACGGGTTTGGGCGGCTCGCAGGTGCCGGGAAAGTCGAGGTGGAGAAAGACGGGTCGAAGACCACGTACTCTGCCAAACACGTCATGCTCGCCACGGGTTCACGGCCTCGCGATCTGCCGGTGCTGAAGATCGATGAGGATCGCATCTGGTCTTCAACTGGCGCCCTCATGCAGACGTCTGCGCCCAGCTCCCTCTTTATCGTCGGAGCCGGTGCGATTGGGATGGAGTTCGCCGACGTCTACGAGTCGTACGGGACGAAGGTGACGATCGTAGAAGCCATGGACCGGATTCTTCCGCTCGAAGATGCCGAGATTTCGAAGTTCATGGAGCGCACGTACAAGAAGCGCGGCATGGACATCCATACGGGCTCCTTCTTCCAGAGCGTAGACATCAAGGCCGACGGTGTCACGGTCACGTTCAAGGACAAGAAGGGCGAGCTGCAGACGATGGACGTTGACTACGTCTTGTCCGCGGTGGGTCGAGTACCGAACTCGGAGGACCTGGGCCTGGCTTCAGCCGGCGTGAACGTCGACGAGCGCGGCTTCATCGTCGTCGACGAACAGCTGCGTACGAACGTGCCGGGTGTGTATGCGATTGGCGACGTCGCCGGTCATCAGCTTCTCGCGCACAAGGCGTCCCACGAAGGCATCGTGTGCGTCGAGCACATCGCTGGCGAAGGCCATCACACAGTCGACTACGACAATGTTCCGAACTGCACGTATTGCCACCCCGAAGTTGCGTCCGTGGGACTGACTGAAGAACAGGCCAGGGAAGCGGGCCACGACATCGAAGTGGGCAAGTTCCCGTGGGTTGGCATCGGTCGTGCAGTTGCTTCGGGCCACTCGGATGGGTTTGTGAAGATTATCCGTGACAAGCAGTATTCGGAGATCCTCGGAGCGCACATCGTGGGTCCGCACGCGACGGAGCTCATTGCTGAGTTCGTAGTCGGGCGGCACCTCGAGGCGACCGTCGAGGAGATGGAGAAGGCCATGCACCCTCATCCGACGCTGTCGGAAGGTGTGTCAGAAGGCGCGTTGGCTGCGTTGGGGAGACCGATCCACATCTAGAGGGCACGTTATGAGCCAGCTTGAGGCTCAAGCACGCGCTCTCGACGAGCCAGCACAGCGGGCATGGACAGACGAACAGGATGTTGCTCTTCGTCTCTGGGTCACCCTTACCCGGTGCCACGCGACCTGCGCCAAGGCCATCGCTGCCAAGGTGCAGGACTATGGGCTCACGACACCGCAGTTCGGTACGCTCGAGGCTCTGTACCACCTTGGGCCGCTTGTCACATCCGAGTCAGGCGGGCTGAGGCTCCTCGAGCTCGACATCGATCCCGCGGATTCTTAGCACTCGAAGAAGGGCTTCGCCGATCTTGTTGTTCGGCGTGGACGCTCCGGCGGTGATGCCCAGAGAGAACGGACCCTTTGGAAGCCAGTCGATGTCCTGTATCTCAGGAGCCGTTGGGTCGAGCTCGACCTTGTGGCGGATCGTCCCGACGTCGACGTCGATGCATTTGGCGTCTTCGACGTGAAACGTGGTTGTGTGCTGACGGCACAGATGTGCGAGGTGGTTCGTGTTCGACGAGTTGTACCCACCGATCACAAGCATGATGTCGGGTGGCTCCTGCATCATTTCGGTGACTGCGTCCTGACGCTCCTGCGTCGCCGAGCAGATCGTGCCAAATGACCGGAAGTGTGTCGACGCATGCTCATCACCGAAATGTTCGACCATCGCCTCGTGCACCTTCCACCCGATCGCCAGAGACTCGTTGGCGAGCATCGTCGTCTGGTTCGCAACGCCGATGTGTTCGAGGTGGACGTCGGGATCGAATCCATCTGACGCCTTGTGGGCGAAGTGCTCGATGAATGCTTGACGAGTCAGATGACCCGGCCGCTTGGCGATGTAGTCGAAGAGCAGCTCACCCTCCTCCATATTTCGGACGATGATGTACTTGCCACCCTCGTGCTTGTTGACCTGAGAAGCTGTGGCCCGTGACTCCTCGTGGGTGTACTTGCCATGGATCACTGCGGTAAAGCCGTCCTTGGCGTACTTCTCAACGCGCTTCCAGACATGCAGCACAGAACCGCAAGTCGTGTCGACCAGGATGCACCCGACCTTCTTGAGGTCCTCAAAGTCGTGCAGCGTAACGCCGAACGCTGGCAGGATGACGACGTCCTCGGGTGTGAGGTGTGAAAAATCGAATGCCCCGGCGGCGTCGGGGTAGATGAACGAGATGCCCATGTCCGTCATCCGCTGATTCACGTGCGGATTGTGGATGATCTCGCCGACCAGATGGATGGGTCGACCCGGGAACTTGTGGATCGTCTCGTATGCATAGTCGACCGCGCGGTCGACGCCATAACAAAAGCCGAACTCTTGGGCGAGCCGGACCGTCACGTCACCGAACGAGTCTGCATATCCCCGGGAGCGGATACGCTCTACGAGGGCCGACTGATATTCGGCGTCGATGAGGGGTCTGAGCTCTTTCTTGAGCCCGAATCCCTTTCTGAAGTAGGTCTGCTCCATAGGGCCGGATCGAGAAACGAGTGAACGGGGTCGCAGTGGACTGCGTCATCTGTCGGGTACACCAAGCGCCGAACGACGATCCGAATCTAAGAAGGCCCTGACGGGGTAAGGAGAAGCATGAATATCATAGGACGCCTAGCTCTCCTCTTCGTGGTCGTGCCGATCGCGGAGCTCATGCTGCTGATCGAGCTTGGTCAGTACATCGGTCTCCTACCCACGCTCGGCCTGGTCATGCTGACGGGCGTGACCGGAGCGTGGCTCGCACGCGCAGAGGGCCTCCGTGTCCTCGTGCAGTTCCAGAAGGAGCTTGCTTCGGGTCAACTCCCCGGGCAGGCACTCCTCGATGGGATCTCGGTGCTGATCGGCGGAGCGCTTCTGCTCACGCCGGGGGTCATCACGGACTTCGTCGGCTTCTCGCTCCTGCTCCCCTTCACCCGGCGGTGGATTCAGCGGCAGATGCGGGCCAGTCTCGAGCGTCAGATGGACACGGGTCAGGTGCGTGTGGTGACCATGGGAGGCTTCAGTGGCGCAGGGTTTGACAGGGGTGGGGTTAGCGGATTTGGCGGCGGCGGAGTCTCTAAGGCGGGCCTCGACCCCAATCAGGAACCCGGCGAATCTCGTATGGACCCCTCCAAGGGGATCGTGGTCGAGCCGGAGGATTAGGGCCCGGCTCTGAGGCGCTCAGGCTTCTCCGGCCATCTCCCGCATCAGCTCCAGCGAGTTCAGGACCTAGACGAAGCTGGGCTGGGTGGCTTCAACCGGTGAGGTGAGTGACCACCGCTGGCCGAGACCTGTGACAGGGAGAGCACGTGCCGGGTTAGAGGTGGACGCGAGCGGAATGATGTTCGGACCATCCAGCCCGCCGGAGGACCATTCCTCTCCGGAGATGTACACCAGCGTTCCATTGCGCGAGAGGTGAACTCGCCAACGCCGGGCCCCGAGGTACGCACCTCGTCCAAAAGAGCGATCGCCGGACCGGTCGCACGGCGCTACTGGGCGTCGAATGGTTGTGCCAGGAGAGTTCCTTCTCCGGAGGAGGCGGATGGGCTGCAGGCCAGCGATCTCTCCTTGAGGCGAGACCGACTCGATCGATGAACGTGTCTGTTGTGATCCGCCCATCCGCTAGTTTGTTCGGCATGAACCGAGACATATCGTTCCTCGAACGCCTTCTCGATGCCCCCGGGCCCTCCGGATTCGAGGTCCGGGCCGCGCGAGTGTGGCGTGAGGAAGCCGAAACCTTCGCCTCCGATGTCCGTGTGGACGTTAGTGGTAATTCCTTCGCAACGGTGCAGCCTGAAGGCTCGCCTCGTGTCATGCTGGCAGGCCACATTGACGAGATCGGCCTTCAGGTGACCCACATCGACGAGGAGGGGTTTCTCTACGTCGACGAAATTGGCGGCTGGGACCCTCAGGTGCTCGTGGGGCAGCGGGTGACAATTCTCGCTCGAGACGGTGACGTGACGGGTGTGATTGGGAAGAAGGCGATCCATCTACTCCAGCCCGAAGAGCGGGAGCAGTCTTCGAAGACCCGCCAGCTATGGGTGGATGTCGGTGCTGATGACCGCGACGCCGTGAACTCGCTCGGGATCCGCGTCGGTGATCCGATGGTGATCGCCCAGGGCATGGTTCGGCTCGCTGGTGATCTGATCGCGAGTCGGGCAATTGATGACAGGATCGGCGCTTTTGTGGTGCTTGAAGCGATCCGCCTGCTGGCTGATGACATTGCTGGACTGAAGGCGAGTGCCAGCGCGGTCGCCACGGTGCAGGAGGAGATCGGATACCAGGGGGGTGGGGCGCGTACAAGTGCGTATTCGCTCGATCCTGACGTTGCGCTGGTTGTCGATGTCACCTTCAGCACCGACGTACCCGATATCAATAAGAAGGAGCTGGGCGAACACTCCCTGGGTGGTGGACCTGTGCTGAGTCGAGGTTCGGCCGCGCACAACGCGGTGTTCGAGATGCTTGCCGAGGTCGCGGAAGAGGAAGGGATCCCTTACACGATCCAGGCATCTCCAAAGGCCACCCGGACTGATGCGGACGGGATTCATCTGACGCGAGCCGGGGTGCCCACGGGTCTGATCTCCGTCCCGAATCGCTATATGCATTCGCCCAACGAGATCGTGAATGTGGAAGACTTGTTCCACACGTCTCAGCTCATCGCGGCATTCGTGCGAAGACTTGGGCCGGATGTGGACTTCACGCCTCGATGATCCGGGTCGGTGGGACGGCGTAAGCCGCTCAGGGTGGGCACGTTGACGCCCCTCTGCGGTACCTCTACCCTTCGTGCCCGCGCCGGTCGGGACCGCGGAACCCCTCGCACGGAGGGCCGCCGACCGGGTGGGTGGCGCCCCGCAGCATGCGTGGACGCCGAAGGCTTGATCGGGACCGCGCCGACTCGAGTCGAACACTTCGATTGGACACCAATTTGATGCTGGATTCCGCTGAGACCATCAAGGACCTGCAGCTGATGCGCGACGAGGGTCACCTCTCGGACGCGCTGCTTCGCGCTGCCGTACGCTCGATTGAAAAGAGCGACAGCCGTTTTGACTGGGTCGGTGTGTATCTCCTGAACGATGAGCCGGAGCTCTGGCTCCACAACTACGTCGGCGAGCCGACGGACCACGCCAAGATTCCGGTCGGCACCGGGATTTGCGGGCGCGCCATCCAGGAGCGCACCAACCTAAACATTCCTGACGTGAGTGCGGACGAGGGCTACCTCGCATGTTCGCCGGATGTGCAGTCGGAGCTCGTAGTACTGATCCGGGCCGGTGACGACATCTACGGGCAGATCGACATCGACTCCGATGAGAAGGGCGCGTTCACCGAAGAAGACGAGGTGGCGCTGATCGGGATCGCCGACAAGCTGGCCGAGCAGCTGGCCGCGGAGCGCCGGGAGGGCACCTGACGCCCCACCCCACCTTCCTGAATGCGGGCAACGCCGGGCCCTTCACCCTCGATGGGACCCGTACGTTTCTCGTGGGAAGACGCAGTATCGCAGTAATCGATCCGGGCCCGGACGTGGAAGACCACGTCCGGGCCTTAGCGTCCAGGGTCGAGGGCGCGGACGACGTGACCATCGTGCTGACTCACGGGCACGGCGACCACGCGGACGCAGCCCCGGCTCTCGCCGAGATGATCGGCGCCAGGATCCACGGTCCCGAGGGGGTCGTTGACGTTGACGTCGTCCTCTGTGACGGCGACACCGTCACCACGGATTCTGGTGAGCTCGTTGCCCTGCACACACCGGGGCACACGCCTGAGCATCTCTCCTTTGTATGGTCGGCTCGTCGCGCCCTCTTCGTGGGAGACCTCTTCCTCGGAGTGGGCGACACGACCTGGGTCGCCGAATATTCGGGATGCGTCGCGGATTACCTGCGATCTATAGGCACGGTTCGGAATCTCGACCTGGCCGTCATGTACCCGACTCATGGACCACCTCTGGTAGATCCAACGGAAGCGGTCGACCGCTTCGAGGCTCACCGGCGACGTCGCATCGAGCAGGCGCGTCAGGCGATATCAGATTATCCCGAGGCGGACATCGAAGGTCTGCTTGATGCCGTGTATGGACAGGAGCTTCCAGACGCGCTCCGAGGTGCTGCCCGACATTCCCTGAGCGCACTGGTCGAGTACGTGCACGATGGCGACACCTCGTGAACTCACGATATCCTCCGTCATGACTCAGACTCTCACTCCGACCATCGCTGACCGGCTTCGCGCCATCGTCGGGCAGAACCACGTGATCACGCATCCGGACCGACTCGTTGCTTACGAGTCCGACGGGCTGACCGCGTACCGCGTGGTGCCGCGCGCTGTCGTACTCCCGGAAACCACCGAGCAGGTCTCCAGAGTGCTCGCGGTGCTTCACGGAGAGGGCATCGACGTGGTTCCTCGAGGTGCGGGCACGGGACTGTCCGGAGGCGCTCTACCGACACCTGATGGTGTGATCGTCGGGACCGCGCGCATGAATCGGATCCTCTCCATCGACGAACAGGACCGGCTCGCGACTGCGCAGCCGGGCGTGATCAACGCACGTCTGACCGAGGCTACTGCACCGTACGGTTTGTACTATGCGCCCGACCCGTCATCACAGTCGGCCTGCACGCTTGGCGGGAACGTTGCCGAGAACTCCGGGGGGCCGCACTGCCTCAAATACGGCGTGACGTCCCGATACGTCACAGGCCTGACCGTCGTACTCGCCGACGGCGAGGTGGTCCGGTTCGGAGGAGCTGGAACGGAGGCCGTCCCCAGTCTCGACCTCGTGGGCCTCTTCATTGGATCCGAGGGGTGCTTCGGGATCGCGACGGAAATCGAGGTCCGTCTGCTCCCGGCGCCGGAGGGCGTGCGCACGCTACTCGGGATCTTCGACACCATGGAGGCGGCAGGACGCGCGGTTACCGACATTATGGCGTCCGGGCTGATGCCTGCCGCAGTCGAGATCGTGGATCATGCGACGATCGTTGCTGTCGAAGCGAGCGTATTCGCTGCGGGATACCCGATCGATGCAGGTGCTGCCCTCGTGATCGAGTTCGATGGCACCGAGGCCGGCCTCGACGATGATGCGGACCGCGCAGAGCAATGCTGTGTGGCAGCGGATGCCAGGGAGGTCCGGCGGGCGACCTCCGAGGAGGAGCGCCTCGGTCTCTGGAAGGGGCGCAAGAAGGCCTTCGGTGCCATGGGTCGCATCGCACCGGATCTCCTGGTCCAGGACGCAACGGTCCCGCGGACGCGATTGCCGGAGGTGCTGGCCCGCATCACCGAGATCGGCCAGGAGTACGATCTGAAGATTGCTAACGTGTTCCACGCAGGGGATGGTAATCTCCACCCGAACATCCTCTTCGATCGCCAGAACGCCGACGAGCTGGACCGAGTGGAGAAGGCGTCGCGCGAAATCATGTCGTTGTGCGTTTCCGTCGGCGGCACGATCACGGGTGAGCACGGTGTCGGCGTCGATAAGCGTGGCTATATGCCGCTCGTCCACAACGAGGTCGAGTTGGAGATGCTGCGCCGCGCACGGTGGGTCTTCGATCCGAACGGGAATCTCAATCCGGGAAAGGTTCTACCGTGACTCTTGTCCATGAGCTGCGCAGCGCTCTACCGGATGTGGCCGTCCGAGATCCTTCGGAGCTGGGCGGTCCCATATGGCCCGGTATGACACCTGAGTTCGTCGCTTCTCCGTCGTCCACGGAGGATGTCTCGAGGTTGCTCGTGTGGGCGGCGCAGGAAGATCTCGGTGTCCTGGCGGTTGCCAGCGGCTCGCATGCCGACCCCGTTTCGGACGGACGCTTCGTCGCGCTGGATACGTCGCTTCTCTCCGGGATCGAGGAGTACGAGCCTGCGGATCTGACGATCACGGCTGGAGCTGGGACCAGGTTCGCCACTGTCGACGACGCACTCCGCGAAAACGGGCAGTGGGCCCCGTTCGATCCACCGGCTGCGCGCGATCGTTCGATGGGTGGCCTCGTATCAGAGGCTGCTCATGGCTCGCTCTGGGCGGGGTATGGGGCCCTGAAGAACCATGTGCTCGGGGCGACGGTCGTCACTGGCGACGGCCGTGTTCTGCGGCTCGGTGGCAAGGTCGTGAAGAACGTCGCCGGCTACGACCTGCTCCGGTCGGTGGTGGGTGGGCGAGGGAGACTCTGTGTGCTGACGTCGGTATGCCTGCGGGCCTTCCCACTGCCGCCTCAGGAACGAGTCCTCATGATCTCGGCCGCATCGGTCGCGGAGCTGATCGATTCGGCACTCGCGGTCGGAACCGCCCCCGTTCTCCCTGTCTCGATCGTGGTCGCCGGGCCGCTCGAAGCACTTGATGGGCGCGCGGCGCTCGTAGTCCGTCTTCACGGGGCGGAGTCGACTGTCGATGCCGATCAAGCCATCCTCGAAACGCACGTAGGCACGTCCTTCGACCGTCTCACGGAGGCGAGTGACGGCGCCGCGCGCATCCTCTCCCAACTGCAGGATCTCGGGGCTGTGGAGGATCGGTGCGTCGAGGTCTCCGTATTGCCTTCCCAGCTCTCCGGTGTCGTGTCTGCCGCCGCAGACGTGGGACTGGGACCGATGGTCGTGGACTCATACGCCGGGCGAATTCGGATCGGAGGGTCCGACCTCGGCGTGGATCCCGTCGGAACGCTCCGCGAGGCGGCGGAGCAAGCCGGAGGTGCATTACGTATCGTCCGTTGGGGTAGGGCGGACTTCCCGACAGGCACTCCGCAGAGTATGGCGACAGCCATGCTGAGCGAACGCCTCGAATCGATCTTCGATCCTGGCGGTGTGTTGTGGCCGGCTCGCTCATGACGGCCGGTGGCGTGCGACTCGCAGGTGCCCTTGAGGCGCAGCGAGAGCGGTTGCTCCCCTGCGTGCACTGTGGCTTCTGTCTGCCGGCGTGCCCCACGTACAACCGTCTGGGTGACGAGAACGATTCACCCCGAGGGCGACTGCATTTGATGCAGGCTGTGGTGGAGGGGCGCCTCGATGCGAGTTCAGATGCGTTCCAGACTCATATCGATCGATGCCTGGGCTGTCGAGCATGTGAACCGGTGTGCCCCTCCGGCGTTGAATATGGGACTTTGCTGGAGCTAGCCCGCGAAGCCGCTGCTGAGGCGCGTCCCCCGGACATGCTTACTCGTTCGCTCCTCGTCGTCATGGGGTCTCGCCCGCTACGCGGGATGCTGTTCATCGGTGGTCGAGCGCTTCGTGCTACCGGTATTGCGGGCTGGGCCGTCAGACACCTTGGGGGAGATGGTGTCGCGGGCACTCTGCGTTTTGCTCTCGCGATGCTTGCGGCAACGACAGAGGCTGAACGGTTAGGGCGACCAGACGCTTCTGCAGTGGGCGTGGCACCCACGACGGATCTCTCTGGCGCCATGGACGCTGGATCACCAGAGACAGTTCCCAACGGGGAACGGGAGGTACAGGCCGGGAGCGTTGGTGTCTTGCAGGGCTGCGTGCAGGATGGACTGTACGGTCGACTCAACGAGGCCACGGCGCGCACGCTCGACGTGAACGGCTTTAACGTTCGGATCGTTACTCGGCAGGATTGCTGTGGTGCACTGCATGCCCATGGCGGAGATCTCCGCACGGCACGGCGCCTTGCTCGCCAGAATATCGAAGCATTCGAACGAGCAGGAGTCGACTGGGTGGTTGTGAATGCCGCCGGATGCGGAGCAGCCATGAAGGATTATGGAGTCCTCTTCGAGGGCGATCCCATGGAGGCACGGGCGAGCGCGTTTGCCGAGCGGGTGCGGGATGTGACGGAGCTTCTAGCGGCAGTTGGGCCGCGTCGAGGCGCGCCCGTGACATGCAGTGTCGCATACGACCATCCTTGCCACCTGATGCACGCGCAGGGTGTGACGTCGGAGCCTTTGCAGGTTCTCGATGCCGTGCCGGGTGTGGAGGTTCGGGTGGTTGCTAAGGCGGACGAGTGCTGTGGAGGTGCTGGAATCTACGGGATGACGCACCCCGATCTCGGTGCACACATCGGAGGTGACAAGGTGGCGGCTGTACGAGATACCAGGGCGGACCTTGTGTGCACCCCGAACCCTGGGTGCATGATGCAGATCGGAGCTGGCCTTCGGATCGAGGGCAGCTGCGGTGATGTCGTTCATCCGGTCGAGCTTCTCGACCATAGCTATCAGCGAGCGGGGTACTACAGGTGAGCCAAGCCGATTCCTCGGACAGCGCCACGAAACTCGTCGCGCTCGGCACCGAACATCCTGTTTGGGATCGATTTCCGCAGGTATCTCCGCTCGCGGTCATAGGCATGCGTGAAGAGGACGACTCGTTCGATCTGGCACCCAAACACATGGCGATGCCGATGGGTTGGGAGAACCGATCCGGTTTCGTTTGCACACCCCGGCATGCCGCGTGTGAGGGGGTGTTTACGGTCAGCTTCCCGCGAGGGTCTCAGGTTCTCTTCGCGAGTCTCGCATCTGCGCCCCGTTGTGAGGAGGACACCAAGCCCGCTCTTGGTTTGCTCACGACGCGACCAGCGACCACCGCCGACGGGGTACTCCTTGAGGACGCTCGGCGGGATCCGGATCGGGGCCCCGCGGATGTCTTCGCTGACAATCCGCTTCTGTCATACCTCGCGCCGGGTCGGTACGCCGAGGTGCGTGACACTCTGGCGTTTCCCTTCGACGCCGGCTGGTCGTCTTGATATCGTCCGACTCCGGGGCCAAAGAGCGGAGCACTGCGGAAGGCCTTCGAACGCTCGAGTACGTCCACGGCATGAAAGACGAATTCGTAGACTTCCTGTCGGGGCTCTGTCGGGTCGAGTCCCCGACGGACCATCCGGCGACGCAGACCAGCGTGCATGCGCTTCTTGAGCCGGCGTTCACCGACTTGGGGTACGAGGTGCGGATCGTCGAGGGTCGGAAGAGTGGAAACCACCTTCTCGCGATGCCGAAGCGCAGGTCGAAGCGAACTCCCAGCCAGCTCTTGATGGGACACAGCGATACGGTGTGGCCGCTGCAGACGCTCGAGCGGATGCCTGTGCATGTCGATGACGGCAGACTCCACGGACCTGGTACGCTCGATATGAAGGGTGGGCTCAGTCTCATCATTTTCGCCCTTCGGGCGCTGAGGGACCTCGACTTTGAGCCGTCAGTCGCACCTGTGGTCTTCGTGAACTCTGATGAGGAGGTGGGAAGCCCGGACTCGAAGAAGCACGTACGCCGACTGGCCCGCGCGGCTAGCCGGGCTCTGGTCCTCGAGCCGGCGCTGGGCCCGTTGGGCCTGATCAAGACTGCCCGAAAGGGTTTGGGGCGCTTCGACATCACCGTGCGTGGGCGGGCTGCCCATGCGGGCCTAGACCCCGATTCCGGAGCGAGCGCGATCGTCGAGCTATCCCATGTCATTCAGGAGCTGAATCTCCTGAACGATCCTGAGCATGGCACCACGGTCAACGTAGGTCTCATCGGCGGCGGGACGCGGCCCAATGTGATTGCAGCCGAGGCGACCGCGTCCGTGGACGTCCGCGTCACGTCGATGGACCACGGTCGGCGGGTCGAGGATCGCGTCCGCGCGATCGAACCCGTGACCCCTGACGTGACGATCGAGGTGCAGGGTGGTGTGAGCGTTGCGCCCCTGGAGCGTACGCCGAGAAACGTAGTCCTTTGGAACGAGGCATACGTCAGAGGCGTGGAGCTGGGCTTCGACCTTGGTCACGGGATGGCCGGTGGTGGCTCGGATGGAAATACCACCAGCCTCTTCACGGCGACTCTCGATGGGCTTGGATGCGTGGGAGATGGAGCGCACGCGGACCACGAGCATATCGTCATCGATCCTTCCCTCGATCGGTGTGCTCTGCTCGCTCGGCTCCTTATGGCGCCAGCCATGACCACGAAGTAGAGAGGACTCCGGAGGGTTTCAATGAGCCTGCTGATCAAGGCTTCGGTCTCAATAACCGCAGAGCTTCGGGACTGGCCCTTTCCGTTCGAGAAGGTCGATAGCCACGATTGGTGCTCGGGTGACTACGTCGCAGTCGAAGTCCTCCCCAGAAGCTCGCTGACCGAACAGTCTGAGCCGCCCTCAGGCCGCACATGCACGCCGCTCAAGGGAGCTCAGCTGCTCGGCACCCTCCGGCCATACCGTGGTGGGAGCCAAGCTCACGGGTGCGGGGCGCTGGCACGACACACTATCATTCAAGGATTCGGGAGCGGACTTCACCTTCGACTTCATCGACGTGGACCTGCCCACCACTGTGGTATCCCTAGAAGATTACAGGGCGGCGATTGGACCACTCCTTTCGCGGATGGCGGATACCGGCGCGAAGGCTGCATTGTTCGAGGCAGGCGCGTCCCCTCTGGAGCCTTACAACGGAGCGGAGCTGGTCCAGATGCTTTGGGAACATGTCGCTCACAGGATTCTTGCGGCCCGGGAGCGGAGGGTCGATCTCGTGGTGGGGCCTGCCTCCAACACGCTGGCCGGGGTCGCGCTTGTGCATGAACTCGCTGGGTCAGGCGCGCTCAACCTCATGGACGACTACACGTACGACAGCCTCCGGCAATGTCTGAGCCAGGCCGTAGGAGCTCGAGTACGTAAGTGACCGACTATGTAATCCGGCCGTTCGAAACGATGGAGCAATGCCACGAGTGCGTGGCCCTGCAGGAAGACACGTGGGGCCACGGCTTCTCCGAACGGGTGGCGCCGGCCGTTCTGAAGGTTGGTCGTATGCTGGGCGGCGTATCTTCCGGCGCGTATGATGCGGACGGGCGACTCGTCGGGTTCGTATTCGGCCTTACCGGACTCCGGGGCGGTGACGTCGTGCACTGGTCGGACATGCTCGCGGTGCGGCCGGAGATCCGCGATGCGGGTCTGGGCAGAAGGCTGAAGGCGTACCAGCGCGACGAGGTGATGGCGCTCGGGGTCGAGCACATGTACTGGACCTTTGATCCGCTTCAGAGCAGGAACGCCCATCTGAATATCACCCGTCTTGGTGCGGTCGTCCGCGAGTATCAGGTGGACATGTACGGCCAGACCGACTCCCCACTCCACCGTGGAATCGGGACGGATCGCTTTGTCGCGCTCTGGCAACTGCCCTCCGACCGGGTCGCAGGACGACTGGTCGACGACCCAGTCTGTGTGTTTGAGTCATCATCCGTCGACGAGCCGTCGGTTGGGATCGCGCTCGCGGCATCCTCGGACTCGACGTCGTATCATCCGAGCCCGGGCTCGGTAGAGCTCGACCTCGAGAACGATTGGGTCAGTGTCGAGATTCCGTCGGATGTCGGGACGTTGATGGACGAGGATCTGGACTTGGCACAGGCATGGCGGATCGCAACACGAGCTTCGCTGACGCACTACATGAGCTTGGGCTATGAGGTTCGAGAATTCGTGCGTGGGGACTCCGTGTCCCGCTATCTCCTGACCCGGATCAAAGAGGGTGAGTCGTGACACCAGGGTCGATTGCCATACTGGGCGCGGGCCCCGTTGGCCTTGAGGCTGCGCTCGCCGCGGCCGAGGCTGGATGGGCCTTCACCGTATTCGAATCCTCAAGCGATGTCGCAGGCAACGTGCGCTCATGGGGGCACGTGCAGCTGTTCACTCCCTGGTCGATGAACGTCTCTTCCCGTGTACGCGCGCGTCTCGCCGAAGTTGGTCGGGAGCCTCCGAACGGAGAGGAATACCCTACGGGTGATCAGCTGGTGGATCAGGTGTTCGAGCCGCTTGCAGAGGCGCCGGAGATATCGCCGCACGTGCAGCTGGATACTCGGATCCTGGAGATCTCTCGAGACGGGCTCTTGAAGAACGATGAGATCGGCACGGGTGTCCGGGCTCGGCACACCTTCCGGCTCCTCGTGCGGGACGCGGGCGGGCAGGAGCGAGTCGAATACGCAGACATCGTGCTCGACTGCACGGGTACGTATGACAACCCGAACGCATTGGGTCTCGGTGGGATTGCCGCACCCGGAGAACGAGCTGCCGACGACTACATCATCCGACGAATTCCGGATTTCGAGGCACCCATTCTCAAGGGTGATGCTCCGGGCTGGGGGGGAATGCGGATTCTCCTTGTTGGTTCCGGGCACTCCGCACAGACCGTGGCTCGAGACCTCCTCGGTGTGATCGAGCGCGTACCGGAAACGAGGGTGACGTGGACCATTCGCAGTGCGTCTCCGACGTTCGGTGCCGTCGAGAATGACGCGTTACCCGCCCGCGATAGTCTCGTCGAGCAGGCCCGCGCACTTGCCTACGGGTCAGATTCACCCTTCGACGTTCGACTCGGCCGCTCGGTTCACGCCCTGGAGACCGGGCCTGATGGCATTATCGTGTCTCTGAGAGCCGAAGACGGATCGATCGAACATGTCCTGGTCGATCGAATCATCTCGATGACCGGCTCGGTCGGGGACGCGCGCATGTACCGTCAACTCCAGGTGCATGAGTGTTACGCGACGTCCGGTCCGATGAATCTGGCGGCTGCACTGCTGGCGTCCTCTTCTGCCGACTGCCTGACGCAGGAGAGCCAGGGTGCGGATACCTTGAAGAACCCCGAGCCAGACTTTTACATCCTGGGCAGCAAGTCCTATGGTCGAAACTCGACCTTTCTACTTCGGGTGGGCTGGGCCCAGGTCGACGAGGTCTTTAGCCTTCTCGGCACCTCTCCTCCGGTTGTACCGGCGCACGCCTAACCCCTACGGCATCGAATGAAGATCGAACGCGCGACCCTACGCGAAATTCCGCTCCAGTTGAAAGAGTTTTTCGAGATCTCCAGTGGAGGCTCTCAAGACCGGCGGATTCTGCTTCTCACGCTGGAGGGCGGCGGACTCGAAGGGTGGAGTGAGTGCGTGGCCTCGGCGGACCCGTCGTATGCCTACGAGACCACCGATACGGCATGGCACGTCCTGACCGACTTCATTCTCCCCAGGGTGGTGGGTACCGAAGTAGACTCACCTGAGGACATCCTCTCGCCGGTCTGGTGGGTCCGCGGACACGGTATGGCGAAGGCTGCAGTCGAAATGGCGGCATGGGACATGGCGGCCCGGGCCGACGGCATGTCGCTTTCCAAGAAGCTTGGTGGTGTCCGTGATCGGGTCCCGGTGGGTGTGAGTGTCGGCCTCAAAGCCACTGATGAAGCACTGCATGAACAAGTGGAGGGCTTTATCGCGGATGGGTATGCGCGTGTGAAGCTCAAGATGAAGCCGGGACGCGATGTGGAGATGCTCGCCGGGCTCCGAGAGCGTTTTCCCGACACTGTATTCATGGCGGATGCGAACTCAGCGTATACGCTCGCTGACGTCGACCGCCTGAAGGCCCTGGACCCACTCGACCTCCTGATGATCGAGCAGCCGCTGCGCTACGACGACTTTCTCCACCACGCTCGTCTGCAGGAGCAGATCGAGACGCCCGTGTGCCTAGATGAGTCCATCAAGACACCGTGGGATACCGAGCTTGCGCTCGAGCTCAAGAGCTGTCGTATCATCAACATCAAACCGGGTCGTGTCGGCGGACTTGCCTCGAGCCGCCGTATCCATGACATGATGCAGGACGCAGATCTGCCGGTCTGGTGTGGTGGGATGCTGGAGTCGGGCGTGGGGCGTGCGCACAACGTGGCTCTGGCCTCGCTGCCGAACTTCACCCTGCCCGGTGATATATCGGCCAGTAGCCGCTACTGGCACTCGGACATCGTCTCCCCCGAGTTCACGGTGGCAGATGGGCATATGGCCGTGCCCACAGGTCCGGGTATCGGTGTCGAGATCGACACGGACCGGGTTGAATCGATCACTACGCGGGTCGCGACCTTTGGTTGATTGTGAGCTGCAGAGCTCCGGTACCGGGAGTTCTGGACCGGAGAGCTCCGGCTAGACGGGTTGGACTGGTCGGACGCACGCCGCGCAATAGCGCCATCCCGGCTCGAGCCGTTCTCCACACGGACATGTATGGAGTGCTGGACGTCCGCATCCGGGGCAGGCGTTCGCTGCATGGGGGACGACATGACTGCATGTGGTGCATGGCCGCCCGGATTCCGCGAACGACCCGAGGAGCCGACCGATCTCGTGCGGAGCGGTAAGTCCTTCGGCTACGGCGCGGCGCGCGTCGGACGCAAGCGACTTCATCCCCGCGTCGGCGGCGAGGCGTCGAATACGAGCAGATGACCCTCCTCCTGAGATCTCGTCACGCATGACGTCCGTGACCGTGAGCAACTGGTAGACGCCTGTACGGCCGCCCAGGCCGCCGTCGCAACACTCGCACCCGTGCCCGCGACATGTGGAGCAGATTGCACGAACCAGACGCTGAGCAATCACGCCTGCAAGGCCACCTGCCACGAGGAACGGAGGTACGCCCATGTGCAGGAGACGTGTAATGGCCCCGGGTGCGTCCGTCGCATGGATCGTCGAGAGGACGAGGTGCCCGGTGACGGCTGCCGCCATGGCGACTTCCGCCGTCTCTCGATCGCGGATCTCGCCCACCATAACGACGTCGGGGTCCTGTCGAAGGATGGCTCGTAGCGCGTCGGCGAAGTCGAGTCCGGCCCTCCGGTCCACATGGACCTGGCTTGCTCCGGGTAACCGGTATTCCACCGGGTCCTCTACGGTGACCACGTTCTGCCGCTCTCGATCCGCCTCGGAAAGAGCGGCGAACAGCGTCGTACTCTTACCTGACCCGGTCGGGCCAGCAGCGAGGACCACGCCCTCACCCCGCTCGAGGAGGAGGCGGAGGCGCAGAAGGTCGGCACCTGCGATGCCAAGCGCTGCGAGGCCACGAGGGGCAGCCGCTCCGTCGAGGATACGGATGACGGCCTTCTCTCCGGTCGATACGGGTAGTGTGTTGATCCGCAGCGTGAGCGTACGGCCGTCGTGCGGTACCATGATCCGACCGTCTTGGGCTCGGCGCCGGACCGCGATGTCCATGCCCGCCATCACCTTCAGGCGGGAAATGACTGCGCGGCGCACACCCGCCGGTAGGTCGACCGTTGGTCGAAGCGTGCCGTCGATCCGTGTTCGAACGCGAACCTCGGACCCCGTTTCCTCGATATGGATGTCGCTCGCCTTCTGCTCGATGGCTCGCCGGATGATACCGTCGACCAGACGAACGACGGGTGCCCGGCGTGCGTTCCGCTCCACCTCGGCCGTCGAGGCGTCTTCTGACGACTTAGATCTGAGCTCGGCTGGAAGTGCGGCGACAAGCCCGGCCAGTTCGGTCGGGTTGCCTCTCCTCGGATGGTGCTCCGTATGCGACGGACCCGATGGATCCGCCGCGGGTCGATCCATTCCCTGACGAGCTCTACCGCTCGGTCCTCGGTACATCTGCGCCAGACACGCGTTCACCACGGTTGGCGTTGCGATCACTGGACTGGCGAGGCGTCCCGTCTGAAACTGGAGGTCATCGATGGCGCGCAGATCGAGCGGATCGTGCATCGCGATGGTGATGCGCCGTGGGCGTGCGGAAAGTGGGACCACCCCGTATCGCGTACATAGCTCGTGGCTGACCAGATCGAGCGCTTCGGCCGTGGGCTCGAGCGGCCCGGCCCGGTAGCTGAGACCGAGCTGGCATGCGAGCGCGCGAGCCACCTGGTCCTCGGTGACGGCTCTCAGTCGAACGAGGGTCTGGCCAATGCGTTCGCCGTCGCGTCGGTCGGTTGTGAGGGCACCGTCGAGGACGCTGGCGTCGACGCCAGCGGTTTGCGCCAGAAGTGCCCCGAGAATTTGTGGTCGGTCGGTCATGTGACATGATCGACATCGGGGTGGGCGATGGGATGCATGTACAGGACGTGTATTCAAAGAGGGGTAAAATGCCCTCTACGTGTGCTAGATCAATTCTCGATCTCGAGGAAGCTCAGCACGAACGGAGTGATGTCTCGCAGATCTCTGACTTGCGCCGCCTCACCTGACGAATTTCCAGCGACGAGACCCAAGGCAGGATTCCGGGTGTGACCGGTCCGCACGTCTTCGATGTTGCCGTGGTCGCTCACAATGAACAGCAGCACTGACGGGTCGAGCGTAGCGAGTAGTCCACACAGGAAGCGGTCGACTCGTTCCAGCGCGCGACCGGCGCCCTCCATACCACCCCGGTGCCCCGCCGTGTCCGTGGCATAGTGCGCGTAGAGGGTGAGATCGTGGCTGCTCGCGATGCGAGCGAGGTTCGAGCCGGCCTGATCCGGTGTGACGTCCGGTAGCGATTCGTGACCCAGGTGTGTCTTCCACCCGTCGTTCACGATCTCGCTCGACACGGCGTCGCCGTCTCCGAGTCGCTCCTCATGCCGGTCCAGCAGACCGGCGCCTCTGGCGGCCAGGGGTGGCCCAGCCACCCGGCGGCTCCCACGAGGTCCGGGCCACCCACGCGGGTAGGCATTGGCGAAGGCTGCGCTCCGACCAGCCTCGACGGCTCGGCTTAGCACGCTGCGATTCTCTACCAGTGGACGGAGGCCGACCGGCGTCCAGGGACCGAAGTGGCCGCCGTTCAACTCCGCGGCGCTCGCACCGGTGAGCAGTGCAGCCTGGCCTGTTCCGCTCTGCGGGATACCGGGTACGTCCAATCTTGCATCGAGGGGAAGCACCGACGCCGAAGGTGTCGGATCGTCGAGCGAAGGCAGCTGCCCTCCGCTCAGGTCTCGCAGGGTCGGGAGCTCAGCAGAGAAGAAAGGATTGATGGACGGATCGTCCGCTCCGATTCCGACCCCGTCGAGAAAGAGGAGGAGAAGCCGTCGGGTCAGGAGCCGAGCGCCTACTCCGCCGGTCGGAGGTCGACCGTGACTTGTACCTGCACGTGACCCATGTCGGCCCGGTCGCGGAGGGCGTCTTTGATGCGCGGCTCGAGCTTCTGGTATGTCGCGCGGAGACCATTACGCAGCTCGCCACGAAGGATCTTGAGCGCGTTCACATCGGCACGGCTGGTCTTCGTTTCCTTCTTCGCGTCCGCGACCTGATATGGCCGGACCTCGAAGGGAGAAACACCGACGTCGTCATAGCGCTCGTGATCCATGTACTGGATCGAGATGCTGACGTCTCCGCGTGCGTGGTGATGATGAATGTCGCCAACAGCCTGGAAGCGAGATGCAAGGCGCCCGAGTTCGGTGCGTTGGGCGCAGTTGGTGTACGCACGCTCGAGGATGCTGAAGATCCGCTTCATACGCTCCGTAGTGGTCGCATCGACATCAGGCATCTCGGTGTCGAGCTCCCGACCGATCGCCTGCCGCTCTACATACAACCCCGCGGCTTCCGCGGCCCGGTTCCGGGCGCGGTCAATGTTGTCGAGAATTCGGTCGGGGTTGGTGCGGTAGCTCATGACAACCTTCACGGTAGTGCCGAGGTTCGTTCGGTACTTTGGTCTAGGGCGAAATCGCGGAGCAGGAGGATATCAGCCGGCCCCTAGCCCGCCAAGGGCGCCCGCACGCCCAGCGGGGGCGGGGAAGGCCCCCGCATACTATCCTTCAGGTACGCCACTCGGCGCGTCCATTCCATGAGTTCAGACCCTATGAAGAAGTCTGCTGCCGCCCTCCTCGCAGCTTTGATGATCTCCGCCTGTGGAGGTGCCCCTCCCGCCCCTCCGTCACTCGAGTACGTGACTTCGGAGCCTCGTGACCTGACCTACGGCTACTCTTCCGAGACCACAGTATCGATTTCGATGATGGGTCAGAGCCTGGCGCTGAGCCAGGAAGGAACCGCTACGTATGCGGTAGGTCTGACGCCCACCGATCTGGGCGTCGACGTTCGACTCACCGTTGCGGAACTTGAGGCGAGGATCTCGAATCCGATGGGGGCACCCACCATGATTGACGAGGACGCGATTGATGGGAGCCTCGAGTTCTCACTCGACCGGAGGGGCAACACGACACTTCGTTCGGAGCCTGACGTCCGGGAGGAGGCCAGCCAGATGTTCTCCGGGATCTCTCTCGCTTATGGATTCTTTCCCCGCCTTCCGGGTCGCGCGGTAACAGCCGGTGACCAATGGGTGGATACCGTATCGTACAGAGGTGAGACGGACATGGGCATTCGGTCGGAGACGACGGTGCTCACCTACACGATGACGGGAGACACGGTCATTACGGGGCGTCCTCTCCTGGTCGTGGAGATGGAAGGCACCACCGAATCGGAATTCGACCTCAACGTGCAGGGCATGTCCGTAACGCAGTCATCTGATCTGCGTGTAAAGGGCTACGTGCTCTGGGACGTTCAGGCTTCGGTCATGTTCGAGAGCCAGCGTACGGCCTCGGGAGAAGGTTCGGTAAGGGTCCCACTAGCGCCTGGCCCGTTGCCGATTCGCATCGAGTCGACCGAGCGGGCACGACTCGAGGACCGGTAGGCCACGATGAATGAGCGAACCGACGGACCGGAGCCCTACCTGCCTGAGTCGTCTCACGAAGACAATGGAAGTCACTCGGACGAGCCACACATCGACAGTCTGCCGATCCGGCTGATCAACGCCTTCGTCAGCCCCGGCAAGCTGATGGATCAACTGGCCGACCAGCCGAAGTGGATGGGGATTGTTCTGCTCACCACGATCGTCTCGGGCGTGACGGCGGCGCTTGTGCCTGCTGATCTGATCTTTGAGACCATCCGTCAGCAGATGCTCGCTCAGGGTGTTGATTTCGGGGAGTTAGGCGACGCTCAGATGAATGCCCTTCGCTACGGTCGAGTCCCTGCCGCCGTGATCTTCTCTCTGCTTCTGCAATTCGGGATCGCTGCGCTGTACTCAGTCCTCTTCAGCTTCGTCCTCGGAGATGACGGCCGTTATGTGCAGTATCTTGCGGCCGTTTCACACGGGTGGTTCATTCCGGTCCTGATTAGCGTTCTGTTGCTTCCGTTGGTGATCCAGACTGAGAACCTCGAGCTGCGACTGACGATCGATGTTTTCATCGCGTCTTTCTTCGAGCCGGGGTTCTTGCGGAACGTTGCCAAGCTCTTGGACCTGACGGTGATATGGTCGATTCTCGTAATCGCGCAGGGTGCTCATGCGATCGACGAGCGGCGCTCCTTCGCGAGTGCCGCCACGATCATGCTGACCATCTTCCTACTTTATGCGCTCGGCATCGGCCTTCTGCAGGCGCGATCGATCGCCTGACGCCAGCCCGACGAGGGACGACGTGAGTATTGTGCGCGGCCGCCTGACGGCCATTCTGATTGCGGTAGTTTCGTCGGCCGCGGCATTGTTCCACATGTATGCCGCGGGCATCTCGCCCTTCACCGCACTCGTGCAGCGACCGGTGCACCTGGCCCTGATGTCGGTGCTCGGCTTCCTCGGCGTAGGTGTTCAGAGGCGGCTTCGCGCAGATGCAGAGGACGCGAGACCGACGACCAGCGAGCGTATCAGCGAGGTGACGGGCTGGTTCTTCGCCATTATGTCGGTCATCGCATGCGCGTACCTGGCACTCGAAAACCAGGAGCTCGTTGCGCGATCGGGTAGTCCGACGCAGATGGATCTGATCATGGGTGCGATCACGATTCTCCTCGTGATCGAGCTTGCCCGGCGGGCAACTGGCTGGGGACTGATTACAGTTTGTGGCCTCGCACTGGGGTATGCGTTCGCCGGACCGTATCTGCCGGGCTTTCTTGCGCACCGCGGATACGGCGTCACTCGCCTGATCGAGCACCTCTATCTGTCGACGGAGGGCGTCTGGGGGATTCCGCTCGGCGTATCGGCAGACTTCGTCTACCTGTTCGTGCTCTTTGGCGCAGTGCTGGAAACTGCTGGAGGAGGCGCCCTTCTGATCGCGATGGCGAACCGGGTGGCGGGCCGAACACGGGGTGGCCCCGCGAAGACGGCAGCGCTGGCCAGCGCGTTGATGGGGTCCCTCTCAGGTAGTGCCGTCGCGAACGTGGTGACGACCGGGACATTCACCATTCCGCTTATGAAGCGGGCGGGCTTTCGTCCGTTCTTTGCCGGCGCGATTGAAGCAGCGGCCAGCACTGGTGGCCAGCTGATGCCTCCGGTCATGGGTGCGGGTGCATTCATCCTCGCAACGTGGACGAACATTCCGTACCTGCAGGTGGCGGTCGCGGCGATCATCCCGGCGATCCTGTACTACACGGCGCTGCTGGCGGCCATTCACTTCCGTGCCGCCCGCATGGGCATCGAGCCTGCGACGGAGCAGGAACCCGAGCCGATCGCCGATCGTCTTCACCTGCTGCTGCCGCTCGCGATCATCGTGGTCCTGCTCGGTATGGGTCGCTCACCGATGCGCGCTGCGTTCTGGGGCGTCTCGACCGCGCTCCTGATGGCACTGGCCCGTCCATCGACTCGCCCGTCGCCTCAGCAGCTCCGCGCCATCATGGAGCGGGCGGGTCGCGGTGCTGTTCAGGTCGCTGCTGCGTGTGCGGCAGCCGGGATCGTGGTGGGTGTGGCATCGTTGACCGGTATCGGACTACGGATGTCCGAGCTGATCATCACGCTCTCGCAGGGCAACCTCTTCGGGGCGCTTCTGCTCACCGGCCTGGGCTCGATTGTCCTGGGCATGGGATTACCGACCACAGCGGCGTACGTGGTCCTTGCTGCCCTCGGTGCTCCAGCTCTGGTGCAACTGGGCGTGCCGTTACTCGCGGCACACATGTTCATCTTCTACTTCGGCTGCATCTCGAACGTGACGCCTCCGGTCTCGCTGGCGGCGTTCGCGGCGGCCGGTATTTCAGGTGCTCCACCGATCAAGACGGCACTGTACGCTGCCATGCTGGCGGGTGCCGGCTTCGTGGTTCCATTCATGTTCGTGTACGGACCGGAACTCCTCCTCCTCGAAGGTACGCCGATCACGATCATGATTGCGACGGTCACGGCGATCATCGGCGTCACGGCGCTTGCTGCTGGAGGTGTCGGGTTCGCGCGCGCGAGACTCGAGGGCTGGGAGCGGGTGCTCGCGCTGCTGGCGGCCGCTTTGCTCGTGTACCCCGGGTTGGCCTCTGATCTGGCGGGATTGGCGGGCGTCGCTCTAGTCTTCTTCCGGGCTCCCGAACAGCCTGTGGTAGCCTGGACCCGTTGGGCCGGCGCGACGCTCGCGGCCGGCGTGGTCGCAGGATTCTTCGTTCTGACGCCTCCAGCCGGTCCGGCGACAAATGCGGTGGTGACACCCCCGAATGCGACGGCATCGCCGGGTGTATCAGTCGGCTCGCAGGAGTTTCTGTCTCTCGGTACCGCAGGCACTGGGGGCATCTACTATCCCCTCGGCGGTGCGATCGCGAGTCGGTTATCGATCGCGGATGACGCTCGCCAGTACACGGCTGAGGTCAGCGGAGGCTCGGTCGAGAACGTGAACCGCATTGCTTCGGGACAAATGGATGTCGCGATGGCAATCGCCTCGACCATGTATCAGGCCCAGCGGGGTGAGGGCGACTTCACCACGGCCCTCTCCGAGCTTCGGGCGATTGCACCGCTTTATGCAAATGTGACGCACATTCTCGTGCCGTCATCGTCACCAGCGCTGTCGGTGGCCGACTTCGGGGGTTTGCGTGTCTCGGTTGGCGCGGCGGGGAGCGGCACGGAGCAGCTGGCGCGCCACGTGCTTTCTGCGCATGGGCTTACCTACGATGACCTGACTCCGCAGTACCTGTCGTTCGCCGAGTCCTCGGCGGCGTTGAGGGACGGTGCGATCGATGCGGCGATCATCTCGGTCGGATATCCGGCGGCGGCGGTGCTGGAAGCCACGACAACATCAGCCATGCGCCTGATCGGTTTTTCCGACGAGGTACTCGATGAGATGTATCAGGAGCATCCCTACTACTCGGAAGGGCTGATTCCCGAAGGCGCGTATCGCGGGGTCGAGGCACCGATCAAGACGCTGGCTGTCATGAACTGGGTGTTTGCGCTCGAGAGTTTGCCGGACGACGTCGTGACGACGCTCCTCAACATTTTCGAGAATGATCGTGTCTCCTTGGAGCAGGTGCACGACATGGCCCGGCAAATAGACCTGGATGATCTGTCCACGGCGCCGATCCCGCTTCACCCGGCCGTAACCCGCTGGATTTCGGAAAGGTAAGGGTGGATCAGGCTCTCTGGTAAACGTACGTTTATTGCCGTGATGCTAAGATCTATAGGGCGTACCGCCCTTCTGACATTCGGATTTCTACTTCTCCCTGAGCCGGGGTCGGCACAGGTTGGGCAGGAGACGTCCGTGTCACCCGAGACCAAGGTTCTCGCTGAGTTCCGTGAGGCCCGCGGGGCGGATGCGCGGCTCCCTGTAGCCCTCAACTCGACCCGTGACCTCGAGGACATCGAGATCGACGGGCGGATCATCGAGGCAGATTGGGAAACGGCTCAAGTCTTCACGGGCTTCACTCAGCGCGAACCTGTAGAGGGTGGTCCTGCGGACCACGACACAGAGGTCCGTGTGCTGTTCGGCGACGATGCGATCTGGATCGCGGCCCGCATGTGGGATAACGAACCCGAACGCATCGATCGGCGCCTCACACGACGAGATCAGCAAGGCACATACGACCAGTTCAGCATTCATCTGGACCCGAATCTCGACGGGCTCACCGGCTACAACTTCCGGGTCAGTGCAGCGGGCGTGCAGGGAGACCTCTACTTCTACGCGGACGACAAGATGGACGGCGCGTGGAACGCGGTCTGGTCGTCCGCTGTGGACCTCGATGATCAGGGATGGACCGCGGAGATGCGCATCCCGCTCTCGCAGATCCGCTACGAGGCCTCGGATGATCCGCAGACGTGGGGCATCAACTTCCACCGGTTCCGGATCGCCTCGAACGAGCGCAGCTACTATTCCCTGATCTCTCGGACCCGGAAGGGGATCGTGAGCCAGATGGGTCGGATCGACAACATCGAGGTGTCTCGACCAGCCCGGCGGCTCGAAGTGCTGCCGTATGCCGTGAGCAGTCTCGAGCGCGGTCCCACCGTAGAGGGAGATCCATTCTTCGATGGCTCGGCAGCCGGCAGCCGTATGGGTGTAGATATCAGCTACGGACTCGGGGCTGCGTTCACTCTGGACGCGACCGTCAACCCGGATTTCGGGCAGGTCGAGGCGGACCCTGCTGTCATCAACCTTTCGGCTTTCGAGACCTTCTTTCCAGAACAGCGTCCGTTCTTCGTGGAAGATGCACGTAACTTCGACTTCGGTCTGTCGGGCGGGCGGAACTCGCTCTTCTACAGTCGACGCATTGGACGGTCCCCTCAGGGTCGGGCCCCCGGCGGTGTCGAATTCTCCGACGTTCCTCAAAACGCTACAATCCTCGGCGCAGCGAAGCTCGCAGGGCGGACCTCAAGCGGCCTGTCGGTAGGTGCGATGACCGCCGTCACAGGGAACGAGTTCGGACGAGGCATCTACGAGACGGGTCAGCAGGGAGGCTTCCTGGTCGAGCCCCGAACGACGTTCGGCGTCTTCAGCCTCGGCCAGGACTTCAACGAGGGCACGACACAGATACGGGGCCTCGGCGCCGTCATGAGTCGAGACTTACCTGCGGATGGTGCGTTCGACTGGCTCACCTCGAAGGCCTTCGACGCAGGCCTTCGCTTCGAGCATCAGTGGAACGACCGCAACTGGGCTATCTGGGGTTTCTTTGCGGGCAGCCACGTGCGTGGCTCCGAAGTGGCGATGACCCGGGTTCAGCGGTCCTCCACGCACTACCTTCAGCGACCCGACGCCACTCGATTTTCCGTCGACGAGGCTGCGACGTCGCTGAGCGGCCGGGACTGGCGCCTCCAACTCGATAAGCGAAATGGCACGCACTGGACCGGATCCATCTGGGCTGCGGAAGTGTCCGATGTGTTCGAGGTGGGCGACATCGGCTTTTCCACAAATGCCGAGCGCCTGGATGGAGGCTTCCGTGTCGGTTACAGGGAGATCCAGCCAGGTCGGTACCTGCGGGACTACAACTTTACACTCTCCAGCTTCCACAACTGGAGCCACGAGGCCCTCGACGACACTTGGTCCATAGATTCCTGGCACGACGCCCGCACGAACGGAAACTACTCCCTCCGTGCGAACGCGAAGCTGGCGAACTGGTGGGACGTGCGGGCTAGCGCGCGATACGAGCCGCAGAAGATGACCCGGCGAGCAACTCGTGGCGGACCGATGATGGTTGGGCCGGCCAAGTTCTCGTGGAATGCTCACGTGAATACGGATTGGCGGAAGTCGATCAGTTTCGGACTGGACTACGATCAGAGTGACGATCGTCTCGGACGGGGTGGCCGTCGTCAGATCAAGGCGAACTTCAACCTCCGCCCGTCGGACAACCTCTCCATCTCGTTCAACCCGAGCTATGAGGTTTCGACGTCTGGCGACCAGTACGTGACCGCGACGAGTACGCTTCCGTACGACCCGACCTTCGGATCGCGGTATATCTTCTCCGACCTCGACCGGAACACGGTCTCCATACAGACTCGGTTGAACTGGACATTCAGCCCGACGCTCACGCTCGAGCTGTTCATGCAGCCGCTACTCTCCTCTGGCGACTATGTAGCGTACAAGCAGCTCGCCGAGTCCCAGACGTTCGACTTCAATACGTTCACGCCGGGCGTCACGGACGAGCAGCCATCAGGAATCCTCTGCAGTAGTTCGATCTGCGAGACCGATCAGAGCGGCACGACGTATCAGAACGTCGACTTCGACGGCGACGGAGAGGCCGACTACTCCTTCCGTGACCGCGACTTCAACGTACGGTCTCTGGTTGGTAATACGGTGCTCCGATGGGAGTACCGTCCGGGTTCGACGATCTTCTTCGTCTGGCAGCGGAACCAGTATGGCAGCTTCCAGCGCGGCGACTTCGACTTCGATCGTGAATTTGCCGGTCTGTGGAGTACGCCGTCCGAAAACCGGTTCATTGTGAAGGTGAACTACTGGCTGGGGCTCTGACCTGACCACATTCTGTTGGTCTTCGTTCGAAGACCTCAACAGGCAGAATGTTCATGCACGGTTTCCGCTGGACGGCAGCAGGTCTTGCCCTCCGCATCTCGCTCGTGGCTAGCTTCGCGTCTCTTGCATCGTTCGCCGTGCCTCAACTGGCCACGGCTCAGGTTGCGACGCTCGCGGAGCGTGACCAACTCGACGAACGCATGGCCGAATATGCCGGTGAGCCAGGGGCTGTTGTCGCGATCGTCCGAGAGGGCAAGGTGGTTCTTGCCGAAGGCTACGGCGTCGCGAACCTCGAGCACGGAATCCCGCTCGGGCGCGAGACGGTCCTCGATATCGGTTCGGTAGCCAAGCAGTTCACTGCTTTCGCGGTCGCGTTGCTTGCGGACGACGGAGCCCTCTCTCTGGATGACAACATCCGGATCCATTTGCCGGAGGTGCCTGATTTCGGCCAGGTGATCACCGTGCGACACATGATCCATCACATGAGCGGACTCCGTGAGATCTACAACTCGGAGTCGCTGGCTGGGCGGCAGAACGGTGATGCGATGCAGCAGGCTGATGCACTCCGGCTCACCGAGCACATGCACGAGCTCAACTTCACGCCGGGTGAGCAGTACCTGTACTGCAACACCGCGTATATGATGCTGGCTGACATCGTGTCACGCACGTCGGGCATGCCGTTCCCGGAGTTCATGGCCGAACGCGTCTTTGGTCCAGTGGGAATGCACCACACGACGATCATGTCGAAGCTCGGTCAGTCGATTCCCGGGGTCGCCGAGTCCTACGCGTCCGACGAAGTTGGTTTCGTTCGCGTCTACGACAACAGCAGCCTCTATGGCGCGGGCGGGATGTACTCGACGGTCGACGATCTCGTCGCCTGGATGGACAACTACGGCAGCGCCTCCGTCGGAGGAGCTGCCGTCATTGAGCAGATGCAGGAGCAGGGAGTCCTGAACAGCGGCGAGGCGCTCTCCTACGCGTTCGGCATCAACGTCGGAGAGCTTCGCGGTCAGCGTGTGATCCGGCACACGGGGTCCAGCGCTGGATTCCGCGCGAGCTTCACCTTCCTGCCCGAGCTCGAGGGTGGGGTCATCACCCTCAGCAACCGGTCCAACATCGGTTCGGGTATGCCGGCCGACGTGCTCGAGATCTTCTTCGGGGATCATCTCCAGCCACTGTCTGCTGACCTACCTGCCGACGATGAGGATTCTGACGAAGATGAGGAGTCCGAGTCATGGAGCCCCACCGCGACCCAGCTCACCAGTCTGTCTGGCTCGTACTACAGCGAGGAGCTCGAGACGGTCTATACCCTGTATGTCGAGGACGGCATGCTGATGGGGCGCCATCGCCGGCATGGGACATTCGAGCTCGAGGCGATGGCTCCGATGACATTCGAGGGTCCAGGCTTCTTCGGGACTGTCGTGTTCGAGTCGAGTAGTAGCGGTGTTGGTGGCGGCATCCCCCAGACGTTTCGTGTCTCGAACGGCCGTGTCCTGAACCTCCTTTTTCAAAGGATCGAACTTTGATGCGACTGCTTCCGATGCCACCCCGCGGACTATGCTCGGCTCTGTTTGGTGCCGCGCTTTGTCTCACCGCGACTTCACTCGGCGCGCAGGTCACCATCGCGGAGCTGTCGATCACTCAGCTGCAGGAACTGATGTCGAGTGGGGAGGCCTCTTCGGCGGACATCACGCAAGCGTACCTCGACCGGATCGAGGCATACGACCAGCAGGGCCCCTCCATCAACGCGATGGTCTGGCTGAACCCGAATGCACTGTCCGATGCTGAGGCCCTGGATCGAGAGCGGGCGGAGCGGGGCCCGCGGAGTGCGATGCATGGCGTTCCAGTGATTCTGAAAGACAACTACGACACACCCGAGATGCCAACGGCTGCCGGCTCCCTCGCGCTCGCCAGCAACTTTGC
>DGOW01000069.1:37267-65090 GCA_002390225.1 Gemmatimonadales bacterium UBA4456
AGGAATCCCTATGACCTGACCCGCAACCCGGGCGGATCGAGTGGTGGGACTGGAGCCGCGATCGCGGCCAGCTTCGCTACGGTCGGGTGGGGCAGTGACACCTGCGGGTCCATTCGTATTCCGGCGGCGCAAAACGACCTGGTGGGTCTGCGCCCTACGAAGGGACTGTCCAGCATCGACGGGATCATCCCGCTCGCCCACACACAGGATGTGGGAGGGCCGCTCGCCCGGACCGTGCGCGATCTCGCAATCTCGCTCGACGTGGTCGTCGGCCCCGACCCGAACGACCCGGCGACGGCGCTTGTGGAGGGTGTCGAGCTCCCACGCTTTGTCGACGCCCTCGATGCGACTGCGCTTCAGGGCGCCCGCATTGGAATTCTCGAAGACTACTTCGGATCCGCCCCGGAAGAAGCTGCCGCCGCTCGACTGGTTCGAGCCGCGATCGATCGGATGGTCGAACTCGGAGCGGACACGGTAACGATCGAGATCCCCAACCTGGACGAGCTCATTTCCGGGTCCGGTGTGATCGGCTACGAGACCAAGTGGGACCTCATCGACTATTTTGAGCTTACCCCTGACGCGCCGGTGTCCTCTCTCGGTGAGATCCTCGAAACCGGGCTCGTACACGAGGCGCTCGTGCCGCGCATGCGTACTCGAAACGAGTCCGAAGAGCGGAACTCGGAGGAGTACCTGGCGGCACTCGCCAAGCGCGAGCCTCTGCGACACGCGGTCGAGGCGACGCTCAACCGGCACTCCCTGGATGCTCTGGTCTTTCCGACCGTACGGACCATTCCGGCGGTGATCGGCGACCCGCAACGAGGGTCGAGCTGCAGCCTGGGCGCAAACACTGGACTGCCGTCGATCAGCGTGCCTGTCGGCTTCACATCCGGGGTACCCATCGGGATGGAGATGATGGCGCGTATGCTTGAAGATGCTCACCTGGTAGCGATGGCCTTCGCGTTCGAGCAGAGAACGGATCACCGACGAATCCCACCGCATACCCCACCACTCGTGGACGCATTAGCGCCGCCACGTATGGATGTGTTCATGCGGATGCGGAGCCCGGCAGACCTGTCGATCCAAGGGACTGTCGTTCTTGAGCCCGTAGTGAACCGCCTGCTGTTCGACATCGAGCTAGTCGGCGTTGATGCGCAGGAAGTCGTAGGGGTCGCTTTGCGATATCCGAACGAGGACGGTGGATGGCAGGTTGCTCACCTAGTACTGCGGGCCGGTCAGGTCGCTGGCCGTGTCGTCGCGGATCTCTCTGTGACCCACCGCGAACATCTCCAAGCCGGGGACATGCACCTCGTCGTACTGACCCGCCAGCAGCCGCGCGGTGCGGCTGTGGTCGAACTCGGCATGTGATTCGGAGAGGTCGTGGCCAGCTATCGGTTGCGGGCAAGCTGCGTTGCGGATAAGTAACGAGGATGCTCCGCCCGGCTGCCTATCCGGGCAGCCCGTGCGCTGCCCTTCCACCAGGAGTTTGATATGAGCGAACGCATGAAGCCGATTCTCGCAGCAGTCGTGACGGGAATTGCGGTCAATTTTCTTGGCCTCACGTACTTTTTTGGGCCTCTTCAGGCCAATGACGCCCCTGCAGGTCCAATGGTCCCGGCCGCCGCGGCCCTGATTGTCACCTCCATATTGTCTGTCGTGCTCTACGACTGGGTGGTCCAGCAGATGGGCCACGCAATGAAGGGCGCGATGACTGTTGCCCTCTCGCAGATCCTTCTCGTGGACGTCTTCTATCTGTTGACGGGACAGCGTGGCATGGCTGTGGCAGGAGCGAGCGCGGTGTTACTGCTTGTGAGTTGGGGTGCGATCGGGGCGGTTTATGGGATGCTCTCTGATGGAGAAGCTGAAGTGGCAGGCTGACCTCGGTCGCGTACAGCGCTCCAACTTGGCCGGACGGGGCTGTACCGGCGTTGTGACGACTCGAGTGGAACAACGAGGACGAAGGAGGCGCATGAACGACCTCGTTCGTCCTCGTTTTCGGTCACGACGCGTCCGCTCCTCTGTCTCGCATCGCTAATGCTGTCGGGCGCCACCTGCAGTGATCGAGTAGCCACAGACCTCAGCGTTCTGCAGTTCGTCGAAAGCGTGTATGTTGCCCCGGCGATAGCCGAACCGTTCACGGGGTCGATTGTCCGGTACTTTGCAGCACAGCCCGATGAGGTCCAGCTGGAAGGCACTCTTCGTGACGGCGCCTTCGATGGCGAGCTTGTCATATATCACCCGAATGGTCGAGTGCGGTTCATGGGCAGTTTTCGCGCAGGTGAGCGACGTGGATCGTGGGCGGAGAATGCCGATTCGAACACAACGGGCAGTGCTTACCAGGTCCTCCAGCGTGAGGTCGAGACTCTGCGGCTGTACCCCGCGTGTGAGGGCGAGGAGAAGGGCTGAATAATGGAAATCTGGGAAATCTTCATTTTGGTCGTGCTTACCGTTGGGTTTTTCTGGCTGATCATGTACGCGGCGCAGCACGCGCGATCGAAGACGGAGGACGAGTGAGCGAACCACTGGTTTGTCAGCGAGATGCCTTTCAGCTCGCCCGCGAGGACCACTACTTCAACTGCGCCTACATGGGGCCATTGCCTCGTGTGGCGGAAGAGGCGGGTTTCGCTGCGATTCAGCGTAAGGCCGTACCTACCCGGATCACCCCGCCCGACTCTTTCTGGGACACCGATGCGTTAAGGGAACTCTACGCTCGTCTGATTCGCGCGGATGATCCGACTCGAGTGGCGATTCAGCCCGGTGTCTCGTATGCAGTGGCGACAGCGGCAAAGAACCTGCCGTTGTCGTCTGGTCAGAACATCGTCCTGACCCACGAGCAGTTCCCTGGCAATGTGTATTCCTGGCATCGCCTCGCCGGCGAATCCGGGGCCCAGCTTCGGGCGGTCGATCCCGGCGAAGGAGCAGACCGCGGTCGTCGCTGGAATGAGCGCCTATTGGAGTCGATCGATTCCAGCACGGGAATCGTCTCGGTCCCCAATGTTCACTGGACGGATGGTACGCTTTTCGACCTCGAGGCAATCGGAGGCCGGTGCCGGGAGGTTGGTGCGGCGCTGGTCGTGGACGCGACCCAGTCGGTGGGGGCCCTCCCGTTCGATGTGGCCGCAGTTCAGCCGGACGTCGTCGTATGCGCGACCTATAAATGGCTCCTAGGGCCCTATTCCCTGGCGCTGACCTGGTTCTCGGAGCGATTCGAGGATGGGGTTCCGATCGAAGAGACGTGGATCGCCCGTAAGAACAGTCGGGACTTCCAGCATCTCGTTGACTATCAGGAGGAATACATTCCCGGTGCGGTGCGTTACGACATGGCGGAGCGGTCGAGCTTCTTCCTCGCTCCAATCGCTCGAGCCAGTCTCGAGCTGATCCTTGAGTGGACGCCAGAGCGCGTCCAGCGCTATTGCCGTGACCTGACGAAAGACTTTCTGACCGAGTCGGCCGAACTCGGCTACTCGGTCGAGGACGACAAGTGGCGAGGAAGCCACCTCTTCGGACTACGTATGCCCGAGGGCATCGACCTGGTCGGACTCAAGGAAACGCTGGCCGCGCGCAAAGTTTCCGCTTCACTGCGAGGGAGCGCGCTGCGGGTTTCTCCGAACGTCTACAATGACGAAGTGGATGTCGGAGTGCTGCTCGAGGTATTGAAGGGGGCAGTCCGCTAAACGGCTCCGTCAGCGTCCTTGCACGCCGAAGACGATGTTGGCCTGCGCGCCCACACGGATCTCCTGCTCGCCAAACCAGCCCTGTCGGACTTCCAGCGCGAACATGGCGGGGGCGTCACTCGGATACGAGTCGGTCACGAGTGGCTCCATCGCGATCACGTCTACGATGCGGTAGGCTGGATCCAAGTACGCGATGTCGAGGGCTACATAGGTGTTCGCCATCCAAAACGAGCGTGGCTGGCTGTCCTGGAAGACGAAGAGCATGCCGGTACCGTCAGGTATTTCGTCCCGGTACATGAGCCCCTGAGCCCGCTCGTCGGCGGTTGCCGCGACTTCTGCGACTACGGTGTCGGCCCCGAAGATGACCCACGCATATCCTGCGGGCGGCAGGGCGCCGAGATCAGATGTTTCCGATCTCGATGCAGCCGCCACGACTTCCGTCTCGGAGTTGTTCCGACTGTCGACGGGCACCGCGGCTGCGTCCGCGCATGCGGCCGCTCCGACCCAGAGTACCAGAAGGCTAAAAACGGCGCGGCTATTGGTCCGATCAGTATTGTGAAAAAGTTCACGAAGTAACATATGTAGGCTCCCAATAAGCCCGAAACGGGTATAACTTACCGCGCCTTCGAAAGGTCCCGGATGAGAGTGTCAGGGTTATCCCGGACCCGACGATACTGGTAGAGTTGCGAACAGCGACTTGTTCCAGGAAACGCATGGAGCGCTCAGTTATGATCGATCACAATCTCCTCGACATCCTCGTATGTCCAGAAACGAAGCAGTCGCTTCGTGTCGCGGACGTGGTGCTGTTGGAGACGTTGAACGCGTCGATCACGGCTGGTTCGGTCACGAATCGTGGCGGTGAGACGGTTACGGTCGCCGTGAACGAAGCGCTCATCCGAGACGATGGTGACGTTCTTTATCCGGTACGGGATGACATCCCGATCATGTTGATCGACGAGTCCATCCCACTACCCACACAGGCATGATGGTACGACTTCCGATTGCTGGAAAAACGTTGCTGCTGCCGCTGCTGCTCATCGGCGCGGCTGCTTGTGACGCTACGCCCCCGCCGGTTGGTATGGAGCGGGGCGCCGAACTCTATGAGACCTGCGCTCCGTGCCATGGTGATGCTGGTTCAGGCAACGTGGACATCGCAGCTCCTTCGATTGCCGGCCTTCCCCAGTGGTACGTCGAGGATCAGCTTCGCGGTTTTCAGAACGAATATCGCGGCGACCATGCCGAGGATCTGCCCGGGCTGCGTATGCGTCCGATGGCGGTTTCGCTCACGCGAGAGGGAGATGTCGAGTCGGTCGCACAGTTCGTAGCGTCACTCGACGCGGTCTATCCCGAGAGCACACTCCATGGGAACGCCGGCTTGGGCGCGGCGTCGTACGCGGTGTGTGTCGCCTGTCACGGGGAGGACGGCCTCGGCAACGCCGACCTGCATTCGCCTCCCATTGTGCAGCTTGATGACTGGTACCTGCTCAACCAGCTACGCAACTACAAGAAGGGAGCGCGCGGTGCGCGGCCCGACGATGTCTGGGGGGCTACGATGCGCGTGAACTCTCTGGTTCTGACCGACGAAGCGATGCAGGACGTCATCGCCTACGTCCAGACCCTCAGGTAGGACGACACCATGGCTGAACACGGTTTCACCGAAGAGAAGTCCGGAGGACCGGCCCCGGTGTCGGACTCTGAAAACGAAGCGCTACTAGACGCGGAGAAGACCTTCAAGATGACCGTGATCGGGGCGGTTCTCTTCGGACTCTCGGCGCTCCTCATCATCCTGCGGACGAGGATGGGTTAGTCCGATGCTAGAACTGGTACAGGCCTCGACCTATGCGGCCTCGATCGACAACCTGATCCTCTTCATCGGCATCATCGTCGGGGTCTGGTTCCTGCTCGCCGAGGGCCTCTTCTTCTGGTTGATCTGGAAATTTCGCGCCAAGCCGGGTGAGAAGTCGCAGTATCTCGTCGGCAACGAAAAGCATGTGAAGCGGTGGATCACGATTCCCCACGCACTGGTCCTGGTGTGCGACGTCTTCATCGTCGTCGGCGCAGTCCGGGTCTGGTACAACGTGAAGCAGCAACTTCCCGAGCCCGATTCGGTCATCCGGGTGACGGGACAACAGTGGGCCTGGACGTTTCAGCATCCTGGGGCTGACAACGAACTCGACACGTCAGACGACATCTTCACGGTGAACGATCTGCATGTGGAGGTCGAAAAGACCTACCACTTCAAACTCGAGTCCCGAGACGTACTCCACTCGTTCTCGGTGCCCGTCTTCCGCCTCAAGCAGGATGCGATTCCGGGGCGCTCGATCACAGGGTGGTTCGAGCCGACCTTAATCGGCGAGTACGACGTTCAGTGTGCAGAGATCTGCGGTATCGGCCACGGTGTGATGGCCGCCCGGATCCACATCGACGACGCGAACACGCATGCGGCGTGGATCTCGTCGGCGTCCGCAGCGACCACACCGTAAAGGGCGAAGTCAGATGGCAGATACAGTAGCCGACGTCCACCAGCACGAGGCTCATGGTCATGACGACCATCATCACGATCAGAGCTGGCTAGAGAAGTACGTCTTCTCTACGGATCACAAGATCATCGGCATGCAGTACATGTTCACGGGCATTTTCATGGCTGTGATCGGTGGCTACATGGCCTACGTGTTCCGGATGCAGCTCGCGTTCCCGGGCATTTCGGTCCCCGGGTTCGGTCAGGTGTCACCGGGTGAGTACAACGCGCTGATCACGAACCACGGCACGATCATGATTTTCTGGGTGGCGATGCCCGTCCTGATCGCTGCCTTCGGGAATTTCCTGATTCCGCTGATGATCGGCGCGGATGACATGGTCTTCCCCAGGATCAACCGCCTCTCGTTCCAGATTTTCTTCCTCAGCTCGATCGTTCTGCTGGGGTCCCTGTTTGTCGAAGGAGGGGGCTTCGGAGGTGCCTGGACCTCGTATCCACCGCTGTCCGCGAACGGGGATTACAACCAGACCCAGTTAGGCGCATCTCTCTGGCTTATCGCGGTGGCGCTCGAATTCGTCGCGTTCCTGCTGGGTGGTATCAACTTTATCACCACCCTGATGAACTCGCGCGCGCCCGGCATGAAAGCGTACGACATCCCTCTGGTGTGCTGGATGATCGTGATCGCGAGCATCCTCTTCATGCTGTCGGTGGGGCCGCTTCTTGCCGGTGCAGTGATGCTACTGTTCGACCAGACGCTGGGGACTGGGTTCTACGATCCGGCCCGGGGCGGTGACCCGATCCTCTGGCAGCATCTCTTCTGGTTCTTCGGTCACCCGGAAGTGTATGTCGTGCTCCTTCCGGCAATCGGCATCACGGTCGAGGTCATGGCGACCTTCGCCCGGAAGAAGATCTTCGGATACAAGCTGGTTCTGTACACAGCCGTCGCGACGGGTGTACTGAGCTTCTTTGTCTGGGCCCACCATCAGTTCATCGCCGGCATCGACCCGCGCATGGCGAACGTCTTCACGATCACCACGCTTCTGATTTCCGTGCCGATCGCAGAGATGCTCTTCGTGATGATCGCGACGTTGTACGGAGGTTCGATCAGGTTGACTACCCCGATGCTCTGGGCGCTCGCCTTCATGGCCGAGTTCCTCATTGGAGGCGTGACGGGAATCTTCCTCGGTGCCAGCGGCGCGGATATCTACTTCCACGACACCTATTTCGTTCTGGCGCACTTCCACTACACGTTCTTCCCGATCGCGATTATCGGATCGTTCTGCGCCTTCACGTATTGGTTCCCGAAGATGTTCGGGAAGATGATGAACGATACCCTGGGCAAGATTCACTTCTGGGGTACGGTCATTCCGTTCAACTTCATCTTCATCCCGCTCTTCGTGCTTGGGATGGGTGGTCAGCACCGCCGCATCTACAACTTCCAGCACTTCCCGCAGATTGCGGGTCCCGAGTACTTCCAGCTCCGCGAGCTCGCGACGATCGCGCTCCTGGTCATGCTGGCGTTCCAGCTGGTCTTCTTCTACAACGTCATCTCGAGCTGGATGCGCGGAGAAAAGGCTGGCAAGAATCCCTGGAAGGCGAACACTCTCGAATGGACCACGGAGTCGCCGGCGCCACACGGCAATTGGCCCGTGGATGAGTTGCCGACCGTGTACCGGGGGCCGTACGAGTACGGCCATCCGGATCGCGAAGAAGACTACTGGCCCCAAAACCTCCCCAACTGATGGCACACGTAAGACCGATCGCAACGACCCGGAGCGCCACTGGGATCCCCACAGCACGTCTGGCGGTGTGGTGGATCCTGGCCTCAGAAGTCGTCATTTTCGGCGGCCTGCTTGGCGTCTACCTGATGCATCGTATTGGGCACCCGGAATGGGCTGAGGCCGCGTCGCACACGCAGACGTGGCTCGGGGCCATCAACACCTTCGTCCTTCTCACGTCCAGCTTTACGGCGGTGCTCGCGCATCAGGCTGCGGAGAAGGGCAAGGGCAAGGAGGCCGCGAAGCTGCTGGGCTTCACGATCCTCGGGGCCCTGATGTTCCTGATGATCAAGTCGTACGAGTGGTACGGCGAGATCGTTGCTGGTTACACCATTACGGCGAACAACTTCTGGTCGTTCTACTACACGGCGGCGGGACTGCACGCCCTTCACGTGATCGCCGGTGCGATCATCATGGGCTTCATTGCGGTCGATGCGTACCGCGGTCGTGAACTCCACCGCGTCGAGATCATCGGCATCTATTGGCACTTCGTCGACGTGGTCTGGATCTTCCTCTTCCCGCTTCTCTACATCGCGAAGTAGCGACATGTCCGAGAACAACGACAGCCACGACGACGGCCATCACATCAATTACCGCGGGATCTATTTTGCTCTTCTGATCCTGTTCCTAATCTCCGTGGCGGGTCCGGAGGTCGGTGAGCGCCTGGGGCTACCCTGGATCACGCTCGTCACGGCCTTTGGTATCGCGCTTGTGAAGGCTCGCCTGGTGATCAACAACTTCATGCATCTCGCCTGGGAAAAGCGGATCATGAAGTGGGTTCTGGCGACGTCTGTGATTCTGATGTTCCTGATGGTGGCGGGTGTGGCGCCTGACGTGATGAATCACGAGGGGAACAACTGGGAGAACCTTGCCGCCAAGGAGGCCGTTCAAAGGGGTCTAGCTGAGGCGGCGGGATACTCCGATGGCGAGGGAGAGGCCGAGGGAGAAGCCGAGCTCGTGGTGGCGGCTGCTGGCTTCAGTGCCGCCACGTCGTACGGACAAATCTGCGCGACGTGCCACGGTGCGGGGGGTGCGGGTGACGGGATTGCAGGTGCGGCGCTTGATCCCGCTCCGGCCAACTTCACGGACCCCGCCTTCTGGAACGATCCTATCCGGACTGACAACTTGCGAGAGCGTGTGCTCACGGTGATCCGCGACGGTGGTCCCGCGATTGGAGTCTCGGCGCTGATGGCCCCCTGGGGTGCCCTCTACACAGACGACCAGCTCGAAGAGATGGTGGATTTCGTGATGTCGTTCCGCCCTGACGAATAGAATCTGAAGCACGATGAACTCAGAGTCAGCGACATACCCGACAGCGAGGCCGACTCGAGGCGAGCCGATCATTCCGAGCGGCGTGCTCGGGATGATGATCTTCATCTTCACGGAGATCATGTTCTTCTCCGGCCTGATCTCTGCGCACACCATCGTGAAGTCTCAAGCGGCAGGTCAGATGTGGCCCCCGTATGGTCAGCCACGCCTTCCGATCGAGGAGACGGCCCTCAATTCGCTCGCTCTCCTGGTCAGCGGCATGGTCCTCGTCTTCACCTGGTTCGCCTTCAAGCGTGACTCCGGGCAGGCTCGGATTCCGCTGATGCTGTCGATCGTTCTCGGAAGCATCTTCGTTGGATTCCAGGGCACAGAGTGGGTCGCACTGCTCGCCGATGGCCTCACGATGCAGTCGAGCGCGTATGGTGGTTTCTTCTACCTCATCGTCGGCTCACATGCGATTCATGCGGTCGGTGCACTCGTCGCCTTGATGTGGACCTATGATCGTCTGAACAAGGACATGCTGCGGTCGTCGCAGTTGGCCACGGTATCTGCCTTCTGGTACTTCGTGGTCCTCCTCTGGCCGATCCTCTATTGGCAGGTGTACCTCTGATGCGCGTCGCCTTCATCGCCTTGGTGGCGCTTGCCTTGGTGGCTTTGCTGCCCGAGGCTGCCTGGGCATGTCCGGTCTGCTTCGACTCGAGCGACGAGAACCGTCAGGCCTTCATCGCCACCACTGCCTTCTTGAGCCTGCTCCCCCTAGGCATGGTGGCGGGTGCCGGGATGTACATCCGGAAGCGGACGCGTGACATGGACCAGGACATGGTCGACTCCGAGTCGCTCGACTAGGAGTTTGGCTCGGGCGGGTTGTCATGCCCGCGAGCTGCGTCTAACGTCACGAGCGGCACATCTCGGAAGCCGGTGAGATTCCGGCGCGGTCCCGCCACTGTGTTGGGCTCGGTCTCAGCGAAACACCACGTTTTCGCCGACCGAAACGGACGTTCGATACGCCACTGGGCTTCGGCCCGGGAAGGCGAACGGTTCGGCCCTGAGCCAGGAGACCTGTGCCGCAGGATGCTATTGTCCTCCGGTCGAGAGAACCAGATGAAAGCTCGGACCCGGGAGCTCTGTGCTCTCGTGCTGCTCCGACTCCGCCGTTCAGGCGTGGTGCGCCCCGTACAGGTCGTGCTTTTGTGCCTCATGGTGTCGATTGCCGCATGCGGTACCACATCAGACACGGAGCCAGGATCGGACGTCGTGTCCACCCAGGGTTCGAAAAAGGTGGGCCAGATTGTGAGCCTTGTGCCCTCCCTGGCAGAACTTGTCGTCACCATCGGTGCCGAGGAGTTACTCGTGGCTCGAACCGACTACGATACCCATCCAGCGATTGCCGACCTCCCGTCCGTTGGAGGGGGTCTGGACCCAAGTCTGGAGGCACTCGTCGAGCTCGACGTCGACGTGGTGCTTATGCCGGAAGGTGAGGACATGCCGGCGCTTGCTGCGCGGCTGGGGGGGCTGGGCATCTCGGCGGTCGGGTTCCGAACAGAGACCGTCGATGACCTCTACGATTCGATCGAGCGCCTGGGGGTCCTAGTCGATCGTACAGGTCCGGCGCAAAGGCTTTCTGATGACATCGCTCAGCGACTGGCGAACATCAGCCAAGTGATTGGGGATCGCCCGCCGGTGTCGGTGATGTACGTCATCTGGTCCGACCCTCCGATGACGACGGCTGCCGGATCGTACATTGACGAACTCATCTCGATTGCCGGTGGATACAACGTCTTCTCCGATTCACCTATGCGATGGCCCACCGTAGGGTACGAGTCGATCGTGCGTCGAAACCCGTCGGTGATCATCTGGCCGAAGGGCGATGATTCCGAGCTGACCCTGGACGCTGTGAAGGATATGCCCGGGTGGAGGGATCTGGAGGCGGTCCAGAGGGGACGGGTCGTCTTTGTCGACTCCGATCGCTTCAATCGTCCGGGTCCGGAACTGGCGGACGCGGCGATGGATCTCGCACGCGCGCTGCACCCGACGGCGTTCGGCAGCTCGACACCGTGACGCGTCACGCCGTGCTGCTTGTCGGACTGGTCGCCGCGTTCGCGGTCTCGCTCGTGGTTGGTCTTGCGGTAGGAGCTGTCGGCATCCCGATCGGCGAGGTGCTCGAGGCGCTGACCGGCTCAGGTGACCCGCGGACACGCACGATCGTCGTGGGTCTCCGTCTTCCCCGCGTGCTTCTGGCCGCTGAGGTCGGAGCTGGTCTGGCCATCTCTGGCGCGGTCTTTCAGGCACTACTTCGTAATCCGCTTGCCGAGCCCTATGTGCTTGGAGTCTCCAGCGGAGCCGCGGTCGGAGCCGTGACCGCGATCGTCTTTGGTATGACGACGACGTCGATGCTCGCGCTGCCGATCGCAGCCTTCTCAGGCGCGGTTGTGGCCATCACGCTGGTCCTGGGGATGGCCGCCGCGGCAGGGCGGGGGCTCGACACCCACGTGCTGCTCCTGGCCGGGGTCGTGATCGGCGCCTTCTTCAACGCGATCATCCTTCTCCTCGTGAACTTTGCGGACCTTGAGACATTCCGGGCCGCCATGCTGTGGATCATGGGATCCTTCAGCGGTGCCACGAGCGAGAGCGTGACCACGGTCGCTGTATGGGTTCTGCCAGCGCTGCTAGCGCTGACACTACTTGCTCGTCCACTCAACCTCATGTCGGTGGGCGAGCAAAGTGCGTTTCACCTTGGCGTCGATGTTGGCAAGCTCAAGCTCATGCTGTACGTCGGGACGTCTCTTGTAGTTGGCGTCTGCGTCGCAGGGTCGGGCGCGATCGGGTTCGTCGGCCTGGTCGTCCCACATGCGCTCAGGCTTGTCGGCGGCAGTGACCACCGATGGCTCCTGCCGGCGTGTGCTCTTACCGGAGGAGCATTCCTCGTTTTGGCAGACACGATCGCTCGGACCGTTGTCGCGCCGGCCGAACTCCCGGTCGGAGTCGTGACTGCGCTGGCTGGGGTACCGGTCTTTCTGTGGCTCCTCATCCGCTACCAGGAGGGCACGTGAGCCTCTTCGAGCTGCGTAATGTCTCCTATCGCTACCCTGGAGCCGGTCAGTCGGCGCTCGAAGGGATCACGCTGGATGTCGAAGCTGGCTCGGTCTTCGCCATGCTCGGCCCGAACGGCTCGGGAAAGTCGACGCTGCTTCGTGTGCTCCTCGGGGAGCTTGAGACCTCAGACGGTTCGGTGACCTTTTCGGGTCGTCCCAGTGACTCATGGGGTCGACGTGAGATCGCGATGGAGGTCGCCTTCGTCCCGCAGGCGGAGCCGATGGCGTTTCCCATGAACGTCCGCTCACTCGTCGAGATGGGTCGATATCCTCACATCGGTGTCCTCGGGCGCATGGGGCCGGAGGACCGGGCTGCGGTCGACGGAGCCATGGAGCGCGCGGGTATCATGGATCTCGGCGGCCGGAGCATTCGTAACCTGTCGGGCGGTGAGCGGCAGCGAGTCCGGATCGCACGTGCTCTGGCACAGGAGCCAAAGATCCTGGTCCTGGATGAACCGACGGCTGCGCTCGATCTCCATTTCGAAATGGAGACGTTCGAGTTGATGCGGGAGCTCACCGAAGAACATTCGTTCACGGTTGTCGTCGCTACCCACAACCTGAACTTGGCGGCGCGCTATGCGTCCCGGTTGTTGCTTCTCAGCAAGGGACACATCGAGGCTTTGGGCTCCCCCGACGACGTCATCACGGCCGATACGATCGGTCGTGTCTACCGTTGGCCGGTGCTCGTGACGGCGCCGGAGGGACTCGGGCCGGGTGCAGGCGCGCCACAAGTGGTGCCCCTTTCCCATGACGGTTCGACCTCGTCCGGTTGACATGAACGGCTGAAGCCTCGAAGCTCTCATCACAATTCAATTCGCGGGTGGGTCAAACGGAAGCCGGTGTGAATCCGGCGCGGCCCCGCCACTGTGAGAGGCCCGGTTGTCAACCGGAACGTCGGCTCGGAATGCCACTGAGGAGTCATCCTTGGGAAGGTGAGCGCGGACGGCCTCGAGCCAGGAGACCTGACCCACCAGCACCCCGTATGAGGGTCTCCGAGGGGGAGTCCAGGGGAGCAGGTTTGCACCGTGGGATGTCGTTCGTCCGTCGGAGCACCGGTTCGCCTCGCCTCTCTTTCGTCGGCCGATTCAGTCCCGCGTGGGCGGGATGAGGAGACGAGATGCGACGTTTCGCGTGTATACTGGCGCTCATGGTCATCACAACCCCCGCTTCATCCCAGCAGGTGCCACCGTCGTCCGGGCAGGGACCCGGCTACGTTCTGGATGGCCTCGTAGTCACGGGTGTGCCGCAGCCGCGCGCCGAGTCGGCGATGGGTGCGACCGTGACCGTGCTCGATGGGATCGAACTCCGGGCTCTAGGTGTGACCCGGGTCATCGACGCTCTCCGGACTGTTCCGGGGCTGGCGTTCGTGGAGGGAGGATCGTTCGGTGGGGTCGCGTCACTCTTTCTACGAGGAGCTGAAAGCGACTACGTCCAGGTGCTGGTCGACGGCGTGCAGGTGAACCAGCCCGGTGGGGCGTTCGATTTCTCCGGCCTTACGACGGATAACGTGCAACGGATCGAAGTCCTGCGCGGACCTGCGAGCGCCCTGTATGGCTCGGATGCTGTCGGGGGTGTGATTCACATCATCACACAGAGCGGAGCGGGCGCACCGACGGGAGGGGTCTCCATAAGGGGAGGCAGCTACGGTCGACGCGAATGGTCCCTCGACCTGCGTGGGGGCACGGAGACGGTCTCGTACGGCTTCGCCGTGTCCGACAACCATACGGACGGCATCCTGGAGTTCAACAACGCGTTCAATAACCGAGCCCTGAGTGGTGTCGTCCGCCTGCTTCCGGATGATCGTTCTCGTATTGAGATATCGGCCCGCACAGGGGGAAGGGAGTTCCACTTTCCGACCGACGGTTCCGGGAACGTCGAGGACGAAAACGCCTTCAGTTACGCGGACGAAATCACTCTCGGACTCGACATCGTGCGTCAGCTGTCGAATCGCGTGCGACTGGAGTTTGCTTTGTCTTCGTACGAGTCGGACGGCGGCACGGACGACGCGATCGACACGCCGGCGGATACGCTCGGTTTCTACGCCTTCACCAGTCTGAACTCTCTTCGACGCACGCGTGCGCGCGCTCAGTCTCACGTCCTGCTCGGTGAAGCGACTACGGGAACGGTGGGCATGGAACTCTCGGACCAGGAGCAGCGCTCGTTCAGTGAGTCCATGAGTCAATTTGGACCGTCGAACGGTGAGAGCCAGAACGAACGTTGGAACCGGGCCGGCTTCGCTCATCTTGTTTCGGACGTCGCGGCGCTCAACCTGAATGCCGGGGTGCGCGTGGAGGACAACGAGCTCTTCGGGCGATCGACGACGTGGCAGGTCGGCGCATCCTGGCCGTACTCGACGTCTGGCCGGGTACGCGGTGCAGCCGGTACCGGAATCAAAGAGCCGACGTTCTTCGAGAACTATGCGAGCGGCTTTGCGCTGGGGAATCCAGATCTCGACCCTGAGCGTTCTACGTCGTGGGAGATCGGCGTGGAACAGGACGTCTTTAGAGGTGCGCTTCAGATCTCCGGTACCTGGTTCGATCAAGGCTTCCAGGATCTGATCCAGTACACCTTCTCGCCACCGACCCCTGGAGATCCCAACTACTTCAACATCGCTGAGGCGAGTGCGCGCGGTGTCGAGTTGGGCGTTCTCGTGTCCAGCGGCAGTCTTACTGCGTCCGGTGACGTCACCTGGCTTGATACGGAGGTGATCGACTCGGGCTTTGACTCGGGAGAGGGCGCGACCTTTGTCGAAGGGGAGCGACTACTCCGGAGGCCTCACCTCGTTCTTGGCGGTTCGGTCGGATACCGCGTCGATGGGCGAGCTACGCTGAGGGCAGCAGTCCGCCAGATCGGCGAACGGGAAGATCGTGACTTCTCGACGTTCCCGGCGACGCCCGTCACCCTGCAGGCGTACACGCTTCTCAGTGCCGGTGGGGAGTTCGCTCTGTTGGACGGGGCGGCTGGGGCGTCTCTGGCGCTTACGCTGCGCGCCGATAACCTCCTTGGTGCGGAATACCAGGAGGTCTTCGGCTTTGCTGCACCGGGTCGGCAATTGTACGTAGGGGCTCGCGTTGGACTTGGAGGCCGTTGAACTCGTCGAGACACCGTATATGAGCCCAATCTCGTCGAGTTGATTTGCGTGCACGGCGATCACGTCATCGGTCTACAGCTCTTGCGTGCGCAGTCTTCGCACGACTCGAATGTGGGCCTGAGCAGAGGGCTCGAGTCGGAGATCCGGAGGCTATGACCGAAGGAGAGGATTCGACCACGAGCGATGCGCACGAGCGTATTCAGCCGATTCCTGTTCACGCCCGGTCGGTGCCTCGGTCATGCACGCGACGGCGAGAAGGGTACCGAGCACGGAGAGCACTGGAACCCTCATCCCGCCCGGCGCCGCTTGTTCTTCATGAAGTCCATCATGATGTGCTGGCCGAGTGTCAGCGTGCTGGTGAAGTACGCTTTACCACGCGCGATCTCAGAGACCTTCTGCACAAACTGAACTAGGTAGGGATCCTGGGCGAGCATGAACGTGTTGATGAGGATCCCGCCCTTCCGGCATGCGGCGACCTCGTCGAAGGTACGCTTCAGGATCATGGGGTCGAGGCCGCCCGAGTTCGTGTAGACGCGACCGTCGGGTAGCGTCATCGCGCTGGGCTTCCCGTCGGTGATCATGATGATCTGCCGCATGTCCTTCTTCTGCCCGTTCAGGATGCGCCGCGCGATTTCGAGTCCCTCGGCCGTGTTCGTATGGAACGGACCCACCTGCGCCTTTCCGAGCTGGGACAGGGGAATCTCCTGAGCCCGATCACCGAAGGTGACGACGCGCAGGGAGTCTCCGGGGAACTGCGTGCGGATCATGTGCGACATGGCGAGTGCAACGCGCTTCGCCGGAGCGAACCGGTCCTCGCCGTACAGCACCATAGAGTGACTGATATCGAGAAGCAGGACGGTCGCACATGACGAGCGGAACTCGGACTGGTGGACCATGAGGTCCCCGTAGTCCAGCTCCAGCGGGACCTTGAGCCCCTCGCGCTCGATGACATTCTTGAGCGTCGCGGGGATGTCGAGGTTCATCGTGTCGCCGAACTCATAAGGCCGGGACGCGGCTTCCGCTTCGATACCCGTCGCCAGGTGGGGCGTATCGTGTGAGCCCGCGCTGGATTTCCCGAGTGCGCCGAGTAGCCCCTTCAAAGAGCGGTACCCCAGGAAGTCCATCCCCTTCTGCGTCAGGTTGAAATTGACCTGCTGTGCGGCCTGCTTCGCTTCGTCGATGTCGCCGGCGCCGGTGACGTCGTAGGTCGCCCCCGGAATCTGCGGGCTACCGCTCTCCAGATCGATGTAGCCTTCCTCGACCATACGCTGCACGAGATCGTCGAGCAGCTCGGCGATCTTCTGCTGGATCTCCTCGTCCCCTCCGCCGTCTCCCCGTAATTCCTCGATCATCTCGGGGGTGAGCTGACCGCTCTCGAGCAGCGCACGCAGGAGTTGATTCTTCAGGGAGTCCGTCGAGTTGACGTCGTCGTCGCCGGACCATCCCCAGTACGGGTGATAGTTCGGGCCGCCTGCGAATCCCCCGTCCATGAGGAAGTCCGAGAGGTGCTCGAGGAGGGACTCGAGGTTCAGGGCATCCAGCCACTTGCCCTTGTATTTCGAATAGGTCGTGAAGCGCATGACACCATCCTACGGGTCGGGGTACCTTCCGGCCATGAAGCCTGAACTCATCCCTCCTGCCACCGCTTCAGGGGTTCGACGCTCCCTGCTGGACCACTACGACCGGACCGCGCGTGACCTGCCCTGGAGGCGGGATACCGATCCGTACCGGGTGCTGGTGTCGGAGTTCATGCTGCAGCAGACCCGGGTCGAAACGGTGATCAAGTACTACGAGCCGTGGCTCGAGCGGTTCCCCTCGGTCGAGGCACTCGCCGCGGCGGACGAGGACCAGGTGCTGAAGGCGTGGGAGGGACTCGGCTATTACCGCCGGGCGCGGAATCTCCACAAGGCGTCCCAAATCGTCGCCGAACGCTACGATGGCGCCATCCCCTCGGATCCAGAGGCGCTGCGTGCGTTACCTGGTGTCGGGGAGTATACGACGGGTGCTGTCTCCAGTATCGCCTTCGGGATTCCGGCCCCTGCGGTGGACGGGAACGTACGTCGTGTCTTCGCGAGGCTCTTCGACGAAGCGGCGCCGACGCCGTCATGGTTGAGGGTGGTCGCTGGTCGGTTCGTCTCTGAGGATCGCCCGGGGGATTGGACTCAGGCGCTAATGGAGCTGGGCGCGACGGTGTGCACCCCGAGAACACCGGCGTGTGTCGAGTGTCCCGTGGTGGCGTGGTGTGCTGCGCATGCGGCCGGGACTGTGGACGAGCGACCTGCGCCGCCCAGGAAGCGCGAAGTTCCAACGCGGGTGATTCCGCTGGCGGTGTATCACACGTCGGGGAAGGCGCTGGTGCAGCGGCGTCCGGCCAACGGCCTGCTGGCCGGCCTGTGGGCCTTCCCCGAGCTGAACGAACTCGGCCTCGAGGACTGTGCGCTTAGCCTGGGGCTGACGCCGCGGGGTGATTCCGGGACGTTGCCCGACGTGGAGCATCGGTTCACGCATCTGCACGCGCGTTACGTTCCGGCGGTACTGGAGGTCGAACCACGGCCGGCCGTGAACCTGGCATCGGACGATGATGCAGAATCGGGGGCTGCCCCGTGGCCGGGCGAAGACCTCCGATGGATCGGTGCGGAGGGGCGAAGCGATACCGCGCTCCCCGTGGCTCAACGTAAGGTGTTCGAATCATGGCTGGAGAGCATGGAGTGAGCGCGTCGTGAAGATCGCGGAGATGACGTGGATGCAGGTCGAGGAGTACCTGAAGACAGACGACCGTTGTGTGCTCCCGCTCGGAAGCACGGAGCAGCACGCGTACATCAGCCTCGCGACGGATTCGATTCTGTCGGAGCGCCTGGCGCTCGAGGTTGCCGAGCCGTTTTCCGTTCCGGTCTTTCCAGTTCTGGCGTACGGCATCACACCGTACTTCATGGGCTATCCGGGCACCGTGACGATCTCGCCCAGCACGTACGAACAGCTGCTGCAGGAGATCCTGGGGAGTATTCGCCGGCATGGATTTCGTCGAATCCTGGTCGTGAACGGGCACGGAGGTAACAGCCCTGCGCGGCCTGCCGTCGAAGCGTGGGCGGGACGCAAGGACGGAGTGCAGCTGCTCTGGCACAACTGGTGGAAGGCGCCGGACGTGCGGGAGGCGATCGACGAGATCGACCCGGACGCCTCACACGCCTCGTGGATGGAGACGTTTCCATGGACGCGGGTCGACGGTGTCGACGTACCGCAGGAGCATAAGGCTCCCGTCGACCTCTCGGGCCGCGACGAGATCTCCCCTCAGGGCTTCAAGGAGATCATGGGTGACGGCTCGTTTGGAGGTTGGTACGAACGCTCCGACGAGGAGATGAAGGCGGTCTGGGCGGTCGCCGTGTCGGAGACGCGGGCGAAGCTCGAGTCGGGCTGGTCGTCATGAACATCGACGTTCGTGGTCAGACGGTTCTTGTCACGGGCGCTGCGCACGGCTTCGGTCGGGCGATCGCGGCCGCCTTCGCGACGAGGGGGGCGAGGGTATTCGCGTGCGACGTCGTCGAGCGCGAGCTGGGTGAGACGCTACAGCTCCTGGGTGAGCACGGTGACGTGGCGAAGGTAGACGTCACGAACCGGGTCGAGGTCGAGGCATGGGTCCAATCGGCATGGGCGCGCACAGGTCGTATCGACGTCCTCGTGAACAACGCCGGAGGTGTGCTCGGGCAGGTCGGGCAGCCCCTCGAACAGGTGTCCGTCGAAGAGTGGCAGGCGATCGTTTCGGTGAACCAGTCGGCTGCATTCTGGACCGCCCAGGCGGTCTCGCCGGCAATGAAGGAGGCCCGGAGCGGTCGAATCATCAACATCTCGAGCGGGGCAGGGCTCGGGATCAGTAAAACGGGCATCCAGGCGTATGCTTCGGCAAAGGCCGGCCAGATCGGGCTCACCCGCCAGCTGGCGCATGAGCTCGGTCCGTGGGGCATCACGGTGAACAATGTCGCGCCGGGCTTCGTGCTCTCGAACCCGGCGACCGAGCGTCAGTGGGAGGCCCTCGGCCCCGACGGTCAGCAGCAACTGCTCGACGGGATCGCCCTCAAGCACCTGGGCACGCCCGCCGACATCGCCCATGCGGTCCTCTTCCTGGCCTCCGAGCAGGCCAGCTGGATCTCGGGTGTCGTGCTACCGGTGGACGGGGGGAAGTAGGCCTCAGTCCTCTTCCGTGAGGTTAGGCCAGACCTGCTTCTTGGTTGCTCGGAAGAGCAGGGACGTCTCTACCCGGGAGACGTCCGGTAGCGACGTGATTGCGTCGAGCGTGAAGTCGCGAAGGTGATCCATGTCCTGCGCCACGGCATGGACCACGTAGTCCATCCGGCCCGTCAGATGATAGAGCGCTACCACCTGAGGCAGTGTGATCGCACTCTGCTCGAACCGTGCGACGGCGCTGCGTGTGTGACGCTTCAGCTGCACTGCGACCATCGCCTGGAGCCCGATCCCGAACGCTGCGGGGTCTACGTCCACATGGGTACCTCGGATGATGTCGAGGTCGTTCAGGCGTCGCACCCGCTCGAGGCAGGCGGACTGGGAGAGTCCCACCTCTGAGGCGAGTTCCTTGTTGGTCATCCGAGCATTCTTCGCCAGATGGGTCAGAATCGCTCGGTCGATTCGGTCAACTGCGGGTTCGGTGGTCATATGACGCAAATAATGCGGCCAAGTGGCATATACGACGAATAAGTTGCTAGTTAACATCGTAATCAGCAACCAATCCTCGATGAATACCAACGGTCGAGCGGAGAGATCTGTCATGCTCATGGAAACGACAGCAGTACGAGCTGCCCGAGGCGAAACACCCACGGATTGGGCGCAGGCCGCCGAGTCCGGCGTCGATCATGGCATTCCTCACGTTCCCGGGATCGACTTGTCGACGACATACGGGTTCCACCGCTCGTCGTCTGTGGCCGAGTCGATGGACTCCTTGCTCGAGGGCGCGCATGACGCTCCCAACCCGGTATACGCCCGACTGCACAATCCTACGGTCGCACGATTCGAGGACGCGCTCGCGCAACTCGAAGGAGCCGATGCTGCCGTTGCGTTCTCCTCGGGCATGGCGGCGACGTCGGCTCTGCTGATTGCTACGAGCGCCACGGAATCGACGCGGCGTCCCCACGTGGTCGCGGTCCGTCCCGTATATGGCGGCACGGACCACCTGCTCTCCACCGGCCTGCTCGGCACCGAAGTGTCGTGGGTCGACGCTGAAGAGGTGGGTGAGGCCATCCGCCCGGATACCGGGCTGGTCTTCATCGAGACACCGGCCAACCCCACCCTCGAGCTGCTCGATATCGAGGCTGTCGCTCGACAGGTGAAGGCCGCTCGACTGCACGTGGGCGCCTCGGCGGCACTCGCGGTCGACTCCACCTTCGCGACGCCCATTCTCCAGAACCCTACCGCCCAGGGAGCCGACCTCGTCCTGCACAGCGCGACCAAGTTCCTGGGCGGACATGGGGACGTCATGGGCGGGATCATCGCCTGTTCTGAGGAGTGGGCGGCACGACTCCGACAGGTCCGGATGGTCACCGGAGGTCTGCTGCACCCACTGGGCGGGTACCTCCTGCACCGGGGCCTTCAGACCCTCCCGGTCCGGGTGCGCCAACAGCAGGCGAACGCCATCAAGCTGGCGGAACGACTGGCGGCTCACGTGGCAGTCACATCGGTCCACTTTCCCGGCTATACCGAGGGCGATGCCGAGCTGGTCGGACGTCAGATGCGTGGACCGGGCTCCGTCCTCTCCTTCTGCGTACGTGGAGGGACGTCCACCGCGGCAGCGATTGTCGAACAGCTTCGACTGATCACTCCGGCCGTATCACTCGGGTCCGTCGATACGCTGATTCAGGCGCCGGCCCTGCTGACGCACCGGGTCGTCGAAGCTGAAGACCGGACGGGCTCCGGAGTCAGCGACAACCTGCTACGCCTGTCCGTCGGGCTCGAGAACGTGGAGGACCTTTGGGCCGATCTCGATCAGGCGTTGGCCAGGGTCTGGGCTACGGCCGCCTGACTTCGGTCGCAGCGAACGCGACTTAGATGTTCAGTCCCCCGAGCGGGTCGAAGCCCTGGTGTCCCTTGCCCGGCGTCGGTCCCTCGTGCGGAGCGCGCGTGTAACCTGCGCTGCTCCGGCTGATCCGACGCTGCGCGACCAACGCCTCGAGTACGAGCTCACAAGCCGCGGCCCGGTGGCCGTCGTTCGAGCTTTCAGCGACGAGGCCTACGTTGCTGATGAGCTCCAGCAGGCCAGGGATCGTCGAGAAGCCCAGCACGCACGCGTTCGCGGCTGAGTCGTCTCCGACCTGCAGCGCCCCGCCTGTCTCGAAGTAGTCGATGATGTCGTCGACATCGGCACCCGCTGCCCTGACGTCGAAGGCCTGAGAGCACGCCTGCTGGATAAGCTCCCGCGCGATGCGTCCGGCGCCGTGCAGCTCCCCTTCGTACTCGAGCTCCATCTTGCCCGTGATCGCCGGCAGCGCCGCGTAGAGGTCGGCGACCCTGGGGACGGCAACGTCTTCACTGTGCTGGAGGGCGCGCTGTTCCGCATTCGAGACCACGGTCTCGATCACCGTGATCGGCATACGCTGGCTCACGCCGGAACGCTGGTCGATGCGCTTGTCGTCCCGGCCCAGGAATGCGATCCGCTCGACGACTTCCTGCAGGAAGTCGGGGACCTGGACGCACGTGTCGTCGCGGGCCACCCATGCTTCCTGGCGCGTGATCTCGACACCGATCTCGAGATCCTCCGGGTAGTGCGTCCGGATCTCGGCTCCGATGCGGTCCTTGAGCGGGGTGATGATCTTTCCGCGTGCCGTGTAGTCCTCGGGGTTGGCCGTGAAGACCATGAGTACGTCGAGCGCGAGACGAATCGGATAGCCCTTCACCTGCACGTCCCCCTCCTGGAGGATGTTGAAGAGACCCACCTGGATCTTGCCCGCCAGGTCAGGTAGCTCGTTGATCGCAAAAATGCCGCGGTTGGCGCGTGGGAGCAGTCCATAGTGAATCGTCAGCTCGTCGCCGAGGATGTGCCCGCCCCGAGCCGCCTTGATCGGATCTACGTCGCCGATCATGTCCGCGATCGTCACGTCGGGTGTCGCGAGCTTTTCCACGTACCGCGCATCGCGGTCGATCCACTCGATGGGGGTGGCGTCACCATGCTCCTCGATCATCTGCCGTCCGTACTTGGAGATCGGGCGGAGTGGGTCATCGTTCACCTCGCTGCCCGAGATGATCGGGATGTGCTCGTCGAAGAGCAGACCGAGCTGACGAAGGATCCGGCTCTTCGCCTGGCCTCGCAGTCCCAGAAGGATGAAATCGTGGCGGGCGAGGACCGCATTTACGATCTGCGGCACGACCGTTTCGTCGTATCCCTGCACACCCGGGAAGAGCTCCTCACTCGACTTCAGCTTCTGAACGAGATTGTGCCGCATCTCATCCTTGACCGAGCGGTGGGCGTAGCCGCTGGCCGTGAGTTCTCCGAGAGTGGAGGGGAGGGACTGGCTCATGGGTACTGTCCGGTTCGACGGGCGTCGAGGGTAGAGGGCACAGCGCGTCTTGGCGACCTTTGAAGGCCAAACGGTACACGCGTCCAACGGCGCGGATCCCCCTTCAACAGCAGCCTGGAGTCGTCATGTCCGAGGGCACAGCCGTCCTCAAGAGCATCGTTCGGTCTCGCGATGCTCAGCCGCCCCTTCCGCGTGACCGATTCATCGTTGCTGACCAGCCCGATGAAGAAGCGATTCCGATGGACGTAGTCTTCGTCGGTGGCGGCCCGGGTGGGCTCGCGGGGGCGATCGAACTGGCGCGGCTGGTGAAGGAAGATAATGAGAACGGGGGTGGGATCGGCGAGATCGAGATCGCGGTGCTGGAAAAGGCGGGCCAGCTCGGCGAGCACAATCTCTCGGGTGCTGTCGTGAACCCGAGCGCCTTCAAGGAGCTCTTCCCGGATCTTTCGATCGAAGACCTGCCGCTTCGTCAGCCGGTCACGAAGGAGGCCGTCTACGTCATGACCGAGTCGAAGTCCTTCCGGATTCCGACTCCACCGACGATGAAGAACCACGGCAACTGGATCGGGTCGATCTCGGAGATTGTTCGCTGGCTTGGTGAACAGGCGGAAGGGCTCGGGGTCAACGTGTTCCCGGGCTTCCCCGTCGACTCCCTGCTTGTTGAAGGCGACAACGTGATCGGCGTTCGAACGACGCCTTCGGGACTCGGGCGAGATGGTGAGCCAGCCAGCGCGGACGCGATGCCTGCCGTCGATCTGACCGCCCGCGTGACCGTGATCTCGGAGGGATCGCGAGGTCCACTTTCACAGGCGTGGTTCGACTGGCAGAACGTGAAGGCCGAGAACCCCCAGATCTTCGCACTCGGGGTGAAGGAGATCTGGGAGGTGAAGCAGCCGCTCGACAGGATCATCCACACCATGGCCTGGCCCCTGCCGACCGATGCGTTTGGCGGCAGCTTCATGTACCCGCTTTCTGATACCACCGTGGCGGTCGGCCTCGTCGTCGGTCTCGACTATGGGGACGCGCGGCTCGACGTGCATGAGCTGCTGCAACGGATGAAGCTGCATCCACTCTTTCGTGGGATTCTCGAAGGCGGTGAGATGATCGAGTGGGGGGCTAAGACGATTCCTGAAGGTGGGTATTACTCGGTCGCCGAGCGTCGTCATGGTGACGGCCTGATCGTGATCGGAGACGCAGCGGGCTACGTAGAAGTCTCCTCTCTGAAGGGCATCCACTACGCGATGCATTCCGGAATCATGGCCGCCCGCCAAATCTTCGAAGCGTTGAAGAAGGATGACGCCTCTGCGGATGCCCTGGCTGGCTACACGACCGCCGTAGATGACAGCGTGATCATGAAAGACCTCAAAGAACGCCGGAACATGCGTCTGGCGTTCAAAGGCGGATTCTTCTCCGGCGGTGCGAAGGCCGGGCTGATGACTCTTACGAAGGGGGCGTTCCCGGGTGGGAAGATCTCCATCGAGGAGGACGCGGCTGATCCTAAGCGGCTCGAAGGTGAGGCGGACCCGTTCGTTCCCGACGGGAAGCTGACCTTCTCTAAGGTCGATGCGGTCTACAAGTCTGGGAACCAGACACGGGACGACATCCCGTCACACCTGATCGTGGGCGAGGACGTGAGCCCCGAGGTCGCGGAGATGTATGTGCACCTCTGTCCGGCCGGCGTCTACGAGCGGGACGGGGACAAGCTGGTGGTCAATGCGCCGAACTGTGTGGACTGCAAGGCGACCGATGTGCTCGGACCGCGGTGGACGCCGCGCGAGGGCGGGAGCGGGCCGGCTTACCGGCAGATGTAGGTCTGCTCCGGTTCTACATCGGGGGCTTCGGCATCAAGCCCCGATCACCGTGACGGAGCTTCTTCCATCTCGAGTACTTCACCCCCGGGGAGCTCGATGCGACCGCCTAACTGGAGCATCATGGGAGCCGTGTCGGCGTAGTCGGCCGCCCGAATGATCCGGTCACCCTGAAACTCGATCACCGTGACTCCGTTCGTGACAACCTCGGCTCCGGTGCCGACGCTGACCGCGCCCATCGGTCGGGCCTGGATCGCCGAAAAGACCCACTCGATCACCGCACCGCTCGAGGTCACGTGCACTTTCCCGACGTTCATGTAGACGTCGTCGGCCCAGGCATGCATGGCGTCGACGTATGCGACAATCTCCTGGATGCCCTGGTACGTATGCTGATTCGGGAAGTCGTCATAGGTGGCCTCGGGCCAGAACAGATCCTCGATCAGCTCTCGGTCGGCGCTCTCCCACGCCGCCATGAGCGAGCGGGCGGTCAGCTCCGCCTCTCGCAGTCGTTGATTCTCGGATTCGGACAGCTGTGTGCACCCAGACAGCGCGATGACCACCAGTGAGGCGAGCAGTGCCGCGCAGGGTCGGGAGGGCGTGGGCTGCTTCATGACCATCCTGACTCAGCCCCCGCCGGACGCGAACAAGGTCAGTGCGGGGTCCTGTAGAAACACGTCGCCGACCGCGTCGAGGTCGTAGCGCCGCCACATGGCGATCCACTGGTCGAGCGCCTGTTGGGCGGATGCCGGTCCCCGCACGACGGTCTGCCGGGCGCGCACCTCTTCTTCGGTGGCCGGGGCCCGGTAGGCCGAGCGCTCGAAACGCTCACCGTTCTTCCACACGGCCTTCACGGACCGAACGTTGCCGATGTCCTCGAGCGGATTCCGGTCCAGCAGTACGAAGGTCACGGGCCGGCCATGCTCGAGGACCCCGTGCTTGTCGGAGACCCCGATCGCTTCCGCTGCGACCCGAGTTGCGGACTCGATCGCGGCCATCGGAGAGAGACCTCCAAAATTGACCAGCTCCTCGAGCTCCCTGTGGAGGGCTGGGTACGGGTCCGATCGTGGCGTCGAGAAATCCGTGCCCGCGATGATGGGGATACCCTGGCGGTGTGCTTGCCCGACGAGCGCGCGGGCGAAGTCCACGTCGCAGCGGTCCGAGAGCGGGTTGTCGGGGTCCTCGGCGGCGCGGGCGTACATGGCGAGCGTCGCGTCGAGAATGGTTCCGTGAACCTGCATGGCGTCGAACAGCTCGGTGAAGATGGCCGATTCGGCGTCGAGATTACCGTACGGAGGTACCTGGTCGTGATGGTATTCGGTGGGCGCTTCGGCCATGCCTTCCCACGCGAGGCGACAGACGTGGGAGACCACATCCACCCCGCTGTTGACGACCTCGAGTGGACGCGTCGGGAAGACCATGCTGTGTGCCCACACGCGCATGCCCTGGCGGTGAGCCTCCGTCGTGATGTCCCTCACGATCTCGCGCTCGAGGTTTGCGTAGACCTTGATGCCCGTCGCGTAGGTGCCCTTCGCTTGTGCTACCGCGGTGACCAGATCGGTCTCGCGTGTGATCGCCTGCATCCACGGTACCTCGCCCGCGGTTTCTCCGGCCGCCGAGGACTGGGGACGCGGATCTGCCAGGAAGGAGGGCCCAGCCATGAGCGCCGAGAAGTAGACGTCCGGGGCGTCGATCACGCCAAGACGTGAATCTCGAGCCAGACCGGCCAGGGCCCTGCCGTCCCCCGCCATGTCACGGACTCCAGTGATGCCCGCGTACAGCATGCGGTACAGCTCGGCCTCGGCGCGTTCACGATTCGGCGCCGTGGCGAGGTGTACGTGCGAGTCGATGAGACCGGGGATCACGAATCCCCCACCCAGATTGATGGCGACTGCGTCGCGAGGTGCGTCCGGGCCGGACAGCAGCTCACGCCGGCTCGAGACGGTCAGGATCTCGTTGCCGCGGATCGCCATGGCGGCGTCCTCGATGGGCGGTCCACCGCGGCCGTCGATGAGTGTGAATCCGTACAGCACCTCGAGCGGGGCCGCGCCGAGATCCTGGGCGGACGCAGGGGCTGTCTGGCTCAGCGCCAGGGCGGCGGCGAGTGTGGAATGCAGAAGAAAGCGTATCATCTCATGGACAGGCCCGGAGGCCACTCCTCGCTTCGGACGGTGATGATGGGGGAATCGCGGATCCCTCCCATTCGGGCAACACTCAACGGTGTTTCGCACGGAGCAAGGAAAAAGGTCCGTCAGGCGTCGTCCCCGATGTCCAGGCCGATCCCGGTCGGCGTCACGACGAGAGTGGGCAGAATCGTACGGACCGGTTCTGCGCCGTACCCCTCCAGTGCGTCGTCGGCAGACTCGTATCGCGACAGTGCCTCGATCGTTTTGATTGTGGGGAAGACCATCGGGAGCTCACCACGATCCAGTCGTCCGAGTGCTTCCCGTGGCGAGAGCCAGAGCGCGTCCGTCATCTCTCGTGGGTCGACGATTGCGGTCGCGCCAGGTCGCACCTTCGCCGCGAAGAAGCGGGTGTCGTAGCGCCTTGGCTCTGGTTCGGGGGTGATCCAGTGCGCGATGTACTCGATGGCGTCGCCTGCGATCCGGCATTCCATGCGCGCGATCGCCTCCTCAAAGCTCAGCCGGTCGCCCATGAGCGCATCGCGAATCTCATCGATGGCCGGGTCTTCCGCTGCGGTGGCGGGCGCAGATCCGTCGGCGCGGAGCCCGACCATAATGCCCGTCTCCTCGAATGCTTCTCGGAGTGCTGCGAGGTAATAGGCGATCGCTGGTGGGTCACCGTCGTGCTCGAGGCGATCGCGCGCCGTATCGGTATCCAGGTCATCCAGCAGCGAGACGACCCCGGGGAGGGCGTCGGAGTTGTCGACACGGCCCCCGGGGAAGACGTACGCACCCGGCACGAATCCGGCCTTCCGGCTCCGGCGCATGAGGAGCACTTCCATGCCACCCTCACCGTCCCGAAGCAGGACGATGGTCGCCGCCGCCCGAGGCGCTACCGGCATGTCGGGCGGATCTTCGATCGTCTTGGCGAAGCCCTCCGGGAGCTCCTCGAAGGGGATGATGAACTCATCGTGCGGGGTCAACGGCCGGCCGCCATTCCG
>DGOW01000073.1:0-167 GCA_002390225.1 Gemmatimonadales bacterium UBA4456
CCCCGGACCCGGTAGCCCGAGTTGCCCACTCGCAGACGAGGTACTCATCTTGCGCGCATGTTCGACCCGATCACTCGCAACAACATCGCTCTGAGATGGCGCTACCACCGTGGGACTGAACTCGGTGAGGGCGTCAGCGAGGGACAAAACGGACGTCACAGTGAGAC
>DGOW01000073.1:238-21506 GCA_002390225.1 Gemmatimonadales bacterium UBA4456
GGCGACGCGGCGCGAGAGTGCGGCGAGAGCCCAGCGTGTGGTGATTGGCCGCGGAGATGCGCGGATGGGCGGGGAGGTGACGTGCCCCCCTGAACCGAGACCAGCGCGAATGTTAGGATGAGGCGCGGGTCGCAGAATCAGGAGGAGGCACACGCCGGAGCAGATCATCACGGCACTGCGGGAGGCCGAAGTCGGTCTGGCGAACGGCAAGACGGTAGGCGAGGTGAGCCGGGAGTTCGGGATGAGCGAGCAGACGTACTACCGGTGGCGCAAGGAGTTCGGCGGGATGAAGGTGGACCAGGCTCGTGAGTTCAAGGAGCTGCAGAAGGAGAACGCACGGCTGAAGCGAGCGGTGGCGAACCTGACGGTGGACAAGCTGATCCTGGAGGAAGCGGCCAAGGGAAACTTCTGAGCCCCGAGCGCAGGCGGAGGTGCGTGGTGCAGGTTCGTCAACGACTCGGGGTGAGTGAGCGCCACGCATGTCGCGTGTTGGGTCAGTCTCGTGCGACGCAGCGCAGGGTAAAGACGGTTCGATCAGACGAGGCGGCCCTGCGCAGCGATGTGGTGCGCCTCGCCGGCCGCTTCGGGCGCTACGGCTACCGGCAGATCACGAACCTGCTTCGGATCGAGGGCTGGCGGGTCAACCACAAGCGCGTCGAGCGGATCTGGCGAGCCGAGGGGCTGAAGGTACCAAAGCGTCAGCCGAAACGGGGGCGTCTATGGCTCAACGACGGATCGTGCATCCGACTCCGTCCGTTGTATGCCTGCCACGTGTGGTCGTACGACTTCGTGAGCACCCGGACGCACGACGTTCGGCCGCTGAAGCTTCTGACCGTGCTCGACGAGTACACACGCGAGTGCATGGCGATCGAGGTCCGACGTTCGATGAAGGCGCATCACGTGCTCGAGGCGCTCGCCGATCTGTTCACCAAGCGTGGAGCGCCGAAGCACCTACGCTCGGACAACGGCCCGGAGTTCACGGCCAGGCTCGTGCGCCGATGGCTGGCCAGGGTCGGCGTACAGACGCTTTTCATCGAACCCGGCAGCCCGTGGGAGAACGGCTACAACGAAAGCTTCAACGGCAAGCTCAGAGACGAGTTCCTCAACGGCGAGATCTTCTACACGCTGAGTGAGGCCGTCGTCCTCGTCGAGCAGTGGAGACGCCTGTACAATACCGTTCGACCCCACACCGCCTGCGGCGGCCGACCCCCGGCCCCGGAGGCGATCAAACCATCACCTTGGTTCCTCAGGATGCCTGAGCTCCAAGGACCGCCGATGGCTGCAGGACTAACTTAGGAAGTGGTATCGCACTGGGGGGCACGTCACTCGGTCGAGATGTTCGATGCGATCAGGCTGAACCCGATGAGCCACCATGTGAGGCTGCGCCCGGCGAGGAAGTAGTCCTCGGATGTGTCTTCCTCACGGGACGCATATAACGAGATGCCGATTACAGTCGCCAGGAAGGCGACGAAGGCGATCGCGTCTACGAAGGTCAGGCCCAACGCTGCGCTCCCGGGAGTGACGGATGAGACGGGGCAGAAGCTAGGGTTCGGCTTGCCGACCGACTACTGCACGGCACAGCTGAGGCCATGAACGACGGAACGCGATAACTTCATCGCCATGCAACTCATCCCCCCTGCGACCCTGGCCGCTTGGCCCTTCTGTCCGGAGATCCGTCGGTTGAGCCATTGGCCAGCGGGGTACCACCTACAGAGGCGTAACGACCGGCCGTGAGCCAATCTCTCTCGTCTCGCGGCGCACAAGCCGCCGCCAGTCCGCTGCGGATCGACTACGAGGCGTTCAGGCAGACCGAAGACGACCGGTATCACCCCAGGGACAATCCAGGGGGCAAGATCCCGCTCAATATCGCCGAGAATCGGCTGAGCTGGTCGGCGCTGCGCGCGAAGATCGAGTCGATCGTGTCCGGTGCTTCGATCCCTGACTGGGTGCCTAGTTACGCGCCGACCGGTGGTGCTCCCGAGTTCCGTGAGGCGCTCGCGCACTTCCTCCAGGTGCACCTGACAGGATGCCCGATTGATCCCGCAGCCATTGTCGCTTCTCCCGGTGCTACGGGCGTCATCGAGATGACTGCGTTCGTGCTCGCAGAGCCCGGTGACGTAGCCGTCATCCCGGCGCCCTGCTATCCGGTCTACTCGAAGGACCTGGGCAATTTTTCCGAGATCGAGCGCTACGATCTGATCACACACCACGAGCCGTCCGAGATCGTGGACGCCCCCGTCCTTTCGACGGATGATCTGGAGCGCGCGCTCACGGAGATCACCGCCTCAGGTCGACGCTTCCGTATGCTCGTCCTTACGTCGCCCGACAACCCGACAGGCGGGATCTATTCGATCGAACGGCTCCGTGTGATTGCCGACTGGTGCATTCAGCACCACATCCACCTGATCGTGAACGAGATCTACGGTCTATCGATCATCGATACAGCCCATCCTGATATCGCGAACGACTACGGGTCGGAGCTTGCCTTCACGTCATTTGCGCACGTGATGCAGGAGCAGCAGAGCGACTACCTCCACCTCTGGTACGCGCTCTCGAAGGATCTTGGTATCTCCGGCTTCCGGGTGGGGCTGTTGTGGAGTCTGAATACCACCGCGATCGAGGCGTATGAGAACCTGAACCTCACTCATTCGTTGTCGAACTACACGCAGTGGGTGGTGAGCCGCCTGTTGGTCGAAGATGACTTCATGCGCGACTACGTCGCTCGGAATCAGGAACGGCTGACCGCATCCTACGCGCGCACTGCGCGGGCCCTGCGTGAGATGAGCGTTCCCTATGTCCCGAGCCGTGGAAGCCTTTTTCTGTGGATCGATCTTTCGGAGTTCCTGGACGAACCGTCCGAAGACGGTGAGCTCCGGCTGTGGCGTGAACTGTTCGAGAATGCGGGCGTGTTGCTGACCCCCGGGGTGGGGTTCGGGCACACGAAGCATGGGCTCTTCCGACTTGTCTACCCGTGTGTCCAGCCGGACGAGCTGGGCGTGGCCATGCAGCGGATCGCTCAGTTCGTCGAGGCGAAGAGGGGTCGCTGAGCAGAGGACATGCCGAGTATCAGGGCGCGATCCAGCGCCCCTGCCATTCGGATTCCACGCGCGTGAAGCGCGCCCGCTGGTGGCCGCGGAACTCCAGGTAGAGCCAGTCGATTTCTGTCACCCGGCACCGAACGACGGAGAAGTTCTCCCGGCATTGGGCCAGGAGTGCAGGATCGCCGGCCTCGAGATCCTCCAGAGAGGGCAGGGGAAGCTGCGGATCGTCACTCGAGGCACCCGGCTTGAGTGCCTGTCCGTAGCAGCGTCGGCCGAGCGGGGTCACTTCGTCCCACGCCCGATCCGCCACGTCGTCATTGATGTGGACGCTAGCTGCGCCTCGCAGACGGAGCTGGAGCTTGCGGGCTCGGTCGTACAGATGCCAGGCGAGTTCCGGCGTGGTCTCGAGGTCCGCCAGCTTGGGGCTGCGACGATCCGTATTGAAGCCGATGACGCCCTCATCCGCATCGAGATGTCGCAGAACCACCGTCCGGACCACCGGGCGTCCCTCCCGCACGGTACCGACCGTGGGGGTGTGAAAAGGATCTCGCGCGTGAGCAAGGCCGTCGGCAAGGGACGTCCACGTGCCAGCCAGAATTTCGGAGAGGTCGTGCACGTGCAGTGCGGCTGCCTAGGATGGAGAGCTGATCATGATGGTTGTACCGGATCTCGGGCCGGCCGTCCAGCGAGGCTGGGTATCCAGTCCGGCCACTTCGGTGATTTCCCACCCTGTACCGAGGTAAACTCCCGACCCCCGGGCTCGACCATCCCCAGAAGGAGGCGCGTCGTGCCTTCGCGCCTTAGGATCGGGTCTGACATCCCTGACCCGGAGAAACCATGAGTGTCCGCTACCGTCTCTGGACCCTCGCTGCGATCCCGCTGCTCCTCGTGCAGATCGGTGTTGCAGCTCAGACCACCACGACCAACCCATATCGGGCCGCGCTTGGCTGGGAGCTGCTTCCCGAGGGCCGCACGCTGGGCATCATCAGTGGCGTCTGGCCCGATCCGGACGGTGAGCATCTGTGGATCCTCGACCGGTGTGGTGCCAACCAGTGCGCTGGCTCCGACCTGGACCCGATTCTCAAATTCGACCTCGACGGAAATCTGGTCGACAGTTTCGGGGCTGGTCTTTTCGCCTTCCCCCATGGCTTTGCGCTCGACCATGAAGGCTACTTGTGGGTTACGGAAGGCGGGGCTCACGGTGATGCACGGGCCGCCCTGGGTGAGTCGATGGGTATGGGCCATCAGGTCTTCAAGCTCACCCGGCAGGGCGAGGTCGTCATGACCATCGGCGAGGCCGGTGAGCATGGCGATGATGAGACGCACTTCAACGGTCCCTCTGGTGTGGCCATTGCCCCGGACGGTCACATCTGGATTGCAGATGGACACAGGGGCGGCAACAATCGGATCGTTAAGCTCGCCCCGGACGGAACGTTCATTCTGGACGTCGGCGGTGGGATCGGCTCCGAAAGCAGGGAGCCGGCCCGCTTCAGCGATGCTCATGACATCAAAGTCGACTCGCGCGGACGCGTCCTAGTGGCCGACCGGGGCAACAGCCGCATTCAGGTATTCAACTCCGACGGTGAGCTCCTCTATATCTGGACGCAGTACGGTAAGCCGAGCGGTCTGTTCATTGACCAGAACGACATACTCTATGTCGGGGACGGGCTCTCCGGGGACCTCCGGACGGGTACCCCGGATGACTGGCGCAGCAACTTCGGCTGGGAGAAGGGGATTCGGATCGGTGACCTGAAGACCGAGCAGGCCTGGGTCACGCACTTCATCCCTCAGTACGACGTGAACATCGGCCCAGGCATCGAATTTCTTGGCGTCGACTTCGATGGCAATATCTATGCGGGCGAAGTGAACCGTCAGCGGCTGGTCCGCTACCTGCCCTGGCGGCCGCCGGAAATCGGTGGGCCACCGCCAGGGTTCGAGTAGCGTCGGACCGGCCCGGGGCTAATCCGTCCCCGGATTCATCTCCAGAACGTCCATCGATCGGGCTATATCGAGCAGTTTGCAGATATGCCCGAACTCAGTGAATGGCCGAGTTCGGTCCATGGGCCCTTTCCGGGATTACGTCCCCGGCCGACATTGGCGTCCCATAGAATCACTCCCGGGGGGACGTGCTGCGCGTCCGCTACAGCTGGCTCCCCGACGTCTTGAGACGCCTCATGAAGCCTTCTATCCGTCCCTTACTCGCACTGGTGTGTGCAGCGGGGTTGGCCGATGTCGCCCCTCTTCAGGCACAGTCGATCGCCGAAGAATTCGATTCTCTCCACTTCCGCTCGATCGGGCCGGCGACCATGTCGGGTCGGGTCTCCGATCTGGCTGTGTATGAGGCGAACCCGGCCATCTACTACGTCGCTACGGCGCACAGCGGACTGTGGAAGACCACGTCGGGAGGGGCCCTCTTCGAGCCGCTCTTTCAGAATGAAGGACTGATCGCGCTCGGCGACGTCGCGATCTCTCAGACTGATCCCGATCTTGTCTGGGTCGGGGCCGGTGAGTCGAACAACCGACAGACGACCTCGTGGGGCGGTGGTATCTACAAGTCGATCGATGGCGGTCAGACCTTCGAGCACATGGGGCTGGAGAACTCGCGCCACATCAACCGTATCTCGATCGATCCTCGAAACAGCGATGTGGTGCTCGTTGCTGCGACCGGACCGCTCTTCGGTCCGGGAGGGGACCGCGGTGTCTTCAAGACGACAGATGGTGGTGAGAACTGGATCCAGGTCCTCGGAGTCGATGACGACACCGGTGCCAACGCGCTCGTGCGCTCCGGGACCAACCCCAATACGCTGTACGCGTCGACGTACCAGCGTCGCCGCCACGCCTGCTGCATGAATGGCGGAGGGACCGGCAGCGGGATCTGGAAGTCGACGGATGGCGGAGACAACTGGGTCCGGGTGAACGGCGGTGGTTTGCCGGATGGTCCACTCGGTCGCATTGAAGTCGATGTGTACGGCCTTGATGATCAGACCGTGTATGCCCTGATCGAGGGTCCACGTTTCACGGGCAACGGCGGTGACGCCGAGGAGGGTGACGAGGAAGAGGTCCAGAACCTCAACGGTCTCTATCGATCTCAGGATGGAGGTTCGACGTGGGAGCTCATGAGCAACACGAACCCGCGGCCGATGTACTTCAGTCAGGTTCGCGTCGATCCGGCCGATCCGGAGCGGGTGTACATGGGCGGTGTCGGACTGCACCTGACCATCGATGGCGGTGAGACCTTCGCGACTGACGCGGCGCGTCTCACTCACGACGATGTGCACGCCATCTGGATCAACCCGGCCAATCCGGATCATGTTCTGATCGGGAACGATGGGGGGCTCGCCGTCTCTTGGGATGCCAGTCGCACCTGGGGCTTTCTGCCGAACCTTCCGGTCGGGCTGTTCTACCATGTGAACTACGACATGCAGCGCCCGTTCAATGTCTGTGGCGGCATGCAGGACAACTACAGCTGGTGCGGCCCGAGCGCGACGCGTCAGAACGTCGGTATCACCAACGACGACTGGTACCAGGTGCGTGGCGGCGACGGCTTCGTCGCGATGCCCGATCTCCGGAATCCGCGGATCGTGTACGCCGAGTCCCAGGGCGGGAACATGGTTCGACGAGACATCGTGACCGGCGAGTCCAAGAGCATCCGGCCGTCCGCTACAAACGTGGTAAACCACGAGGAAGGGGTGAGCTACCGCTGGCACTGGGATACGCCGTTCATCCGCTCCCCTAATGATCCGGGCGTGCTCATCGCAGCAGCGCAGAAGGTCTTTCGGTCGTCGGATCGTGGCGACTCGTGGACTGCGATCAGCCCAGACCTGTCTTCTGGCGCTGACCGCGACACGATCACGACGATGGGTGTTGTTAACAGTGAGGTGACCATCTCACGTAATGACGGCATCTCGAACTGGCCGACGCTTGTCTCCCTTGCCGAATCCCCTGTCTCGGCCGGGGTCTACTACACGGGTGGCGACGACGGGACAGTTCACGTGTCCCGCGATGGTGGAGGGTCGTGGGAGAGTCTCGGTGACCGGCTCCCGGAAGCGCCGCACATGGGGTGGGTCTCCGAGGTCGTGCCGTCTGGTTTCGAGGCGGGACGCATCTACGTGACGATCGACAACCACCTCAACAACGACTACGACCCTTACGTATGGGTGAGTGAGGACTACGGCGCGACGTTCCGCTCGATCACGGATGGCTTGCAGGGTGAGAACATCCGGACGCTGACGGAGGATCACCGAAATCCCGACGTCCTCTATGTGGGAACCGAGACGGGCATCTTCCTCACGCTCGATCGTGGAAACAGCTGGCGCCGGCTGCGTGCCAACCTGCCGACCGTTCGTGTCGACGAGATCACACTACATGAACGCGACAACGCGATGATCGTGGCTACCCACGGCCGGGCGCTGTTCATCCTCGATCATCTCGAGCCGATCCAGCAGTACGAGTCGGCCCGGATGGAGAATGCTCAACTGTTCAGCATCCCGACGGCTCTGCAGTTCAAGCGTATGGACGATCGCAATGACGAGTTCTGGGGTCACCAGTACTTCGTCGGTGAGAACCCACCGGCTGAGGCCCTCGTTCAGTACTACCTGGACGACGACGTCGAGGAGCTTTCGCTGCGCATCTCGGATGCGTCGGGAAACGTGGTTCGTGAACTGGTCGCTCCGGAGAGTCGGAGGCAGCCGGGGATTCGTACAATGTGCTGGGATCAGCGCGTGGAGCCTGTCATGAGGGGCCCGGCGGGTGGCTTCGGCGGTTTTGGTCGAGGTGGAGGCAACGCCGAGATAGAGGGTGTGCCGACACCAGCTCCAGCGCCGGGCTACCTGTCCCGTGACCTGTGCGAGACGGAAGAAGACGGGCCGAGCGGAGACGCTGGGCCCTTCGTGACCCCGGGTATGTACCAGGTCGCACTGGTCGTCGATGGTGAGGTCGTCGATACCGAGTCGATGACGATTGTCATGGACTCCGAGGTCGAGCTGACCGGGGCCGAGCGTGTGGCATACGACAATGTGGCCAATGACCTGCATGAGCTGCAGCGTCGGGGCCAGCACATCGCGAACATCCTGGGAGCGCTGCACGACGAAGTGACCGCGGTCGTTGCACAACTCGAAGGTGAGGACGTCGCCGCAGACCTCCAAGGTGATTTTGAGTCGTTTCAGGAGGCATGGGACGAGCTGCGTGTGAAGTTTGGTGTTCCGAGGCAGCAGGGTGGGCGCCGTTTCGGGGGTGGTGGCGCGAACCCGGCCAACGTCTTTGGTCACGTCAGCGGATTGAAGGATGAAATCCTCTCGTTCTGGGAGCCGCCAAGCGATGCGCTCATCGATCGTTACTACGCGTCGAAGCCCGCGCTCGAGCACGCGATGATCGAGGCCGAGGAGATGCTCGAGCGTGCTGGTGCGATCGCCGAGCGGCTCGACGATGCCGGGATTTCGATGAACGTACCCGAGGGGCACTAGAGGATGTGCATCCCCTCCCCACCCCGTGTAACCGAAAACTCTGATGCCAGACCTCGCCATGCCTCGTAGATCGACGCTTCCCGGACTCCTCGTCCTCGCCCTGTTCGCCGCACTCTCCGCTCCCGTCTCCGCGTTTCAGCAGGACCAGGAACAGGAAGAAGAACAGGAGGCGGACGAGACGACCTACTCGGACGTGATCACCGATGAGGCGATCACCAGCGAAGGCCTCTTTGATACGCACATGATCGGGACGGATCTCTTCTACGAGATTCCGCTCGCGATGCTGGATCGCGAGATGCTCCTGCTGAGTCGAATCGCCCGCACTCCGGACGGGGCCGGCTATGGCGGCTCGAAGTCGAATACGTCGACCGTACGCTGGGAACGTGACGGTGACCGTGTCCGGCTGCGCCTTGTCAGCTACGACAACGTCGCGGGCGACTCCACGACGATCGCCGCAGCAGTTCGAAACTCGAACTTCGAGCCGATCATCATGGCGTTCGACGTGGAGGTCATGTCCGAAGACTCCAGTGCGGTCGTCGTGAATGTCACAGACCTCTTCACGGAGGACGTGGCGATGCTCGGGCTGCAGAAGCGCCGCCGCTCGACCTACGGGGTCCGGCGCGTGGACTCGGATCGCACGTACATCGTCCGCGCGAACGCTTTCCCCCGGAACGTCGAGGTGCGCCGCGTACTGACGTACGACGCGACGGATGCGCCATCGAACGAGGCAAGCAACACGCTCTCCATGGAGATGCACCATTCCCTGCTCGTCCTGCCGGACGATCCGATCGAGCCACGTCTCTGTGACGAAAGGGTCGGCTTCTTCAGCACGCGGCAGACGGACTACGGGCTCGACACCCAGCGTGCCGTGGAGACGTGCTACGTGACACGCTGGCGCCTCGAGCCGAGTGACCCCGTGGCGTATGCGCGTGGCGATGTGGTCGACCCGGTCCAGCCGATCATCTACTACATCGACCCGGCGACGCCCGCGAAGTGGGTGCCCTACCTGAAGCAGGGCGTGGAAGATTGGCAGGTCGCGTTCGAAGCCGCCGGCTTCAGCAACGCGATCATCGCGATGGATGCGCCCGACGATCCGAACTGGAGCGCGGAGGACGCTCGCTATTCCGTCATCCGCTACCTCGCATCCGATGTCCAGAACGCGTCGGGACCGCACGTCCACGATCCCCGGACGGGCGAGATCCTGGAGAGTGACATCCAGTGGTACCACAACGTGATGAACCTTCTGCGGAACTGGTTCTTCATTCAGACGTCCGCGGTGAACGAAGACGCACGGGGGGTGGAGTTCTCGGACGAACTCATGGGTGAGCTCGTCCGCTTCGTCTCGGCACACGAGGTTGGTCACACCATCGGGCTGCAGCACAACATGCAGTCGTCGTCCGCCTATTCGGTCGAGGATCTTCGCACACGCTTCGTCTGTGAGATGGGTGTCGCCCCGTCGATCATGGACTATGCCCGGTTCAACTACGTCGCTCAGCCGGGCGATGACACCTGCCTCATGCCGCTGGTCGGACCCTACGACAAGTTCGCCATCGAGTGGGGGTACAGAATGCACCCCGAGGCAGATCGTTATTCGGAGCAGGATGGTCTGCGCGATTTCACGGAAGAGATGCAGGAAGACCCGATCTACCTGTTCTCCAGCCCGACGGGGGCAGACCCGTCTGCGCTCACGGAGGCGATCGGCGATGACGCGATGCGTGCATCGGACTACGGGGTCGAGAACCTGAAGCGCATCACCGACAACCTGATCGACTGGACGTACGTCGACGGTGAGGACTACGCCGATCTGGAGGAGCTCTACAACAACGTCGTCGGCCAGTGGAATCGCTACACGGGCCATGTCGTCGCGAACGTCGGTGGCGTGGTGCACACCCGGAAGCGGCAGGGGCAGGATGGCGGACAGTACGCGATGGTGCCGTCGGACAAGCAGGAGCGTGCGGTGGCGTACCTCAACCGGCAGGTCTTCGCGACGCCGGACTGGCTCCTGGACGCCGATATTCTGGACCGGTTTCAGGGAAGCGGTTCCACGGACCTTGTACGTGCGCGGCAGGCGGGTGCGCTCAATCAGCTCCTGAATGTGGCGCGCATGAAACGCCTCATCGAGCAGGAGGCCTTCCACGGGAACGAGGCCTACTCGCTCGGTGAGATGTTCGAGGACCTGCGCGAGGGTGCATGGTCCGAGGTCTCGTCCGGTCGCGATACGGACGCGTACCGGCGAAACCTGCAGCGGGCCTACCTCGACCGTATGGGCGCGCTCCTCGAAGACGAGGACGCTCTGCAAACCGATATCGCACCGTTCGCGCGCGCCGAGCTGCAGATGCTTCGCGACCAGCTGACTGCCGCGACGACGTCGGATCGAGCGACTCAGCTGCATTTCCATGATGCGATCGTGCGGATCGACGCGATCCTGGACCCCAGCTGACACGATGCCGTCGGGCCGATGGGCAGGATGGAGTCGCGACGGCACCTCACCGGGTGTCGTCGTGGCCCTTCTGCTCGTCACCCTCGGCGGGTGCTCCCTGGACAACCTCTCGTCACCGATCCGAAGCACCAACGAGGTCGCTGACGACGGCTCGTGGGTCGTGCTCGATCTGCAGAATGTGCTGCTGAGGCAGGCACAGTCAGGCGCGACGTTCTACCGGGCGCTGACCGGCACGCCGTCGTTCGAGATCGGAGTTCTTCGGCGGCAGCCGGGGGATCTCGACCCACCGATCGAGCATCCGAACAGCACGATGAACCGTTTCCTGAATGGCAGCGGGGCGGTGGTCACGGCCGCGGACTCCGTGCCGTTCGAACCCGGGCATGTCTTCTTCATACGTGAGGGGATCGAGCACCGGATCGCGCGTGGCACGTCGATCGTGGATGTGCTGGTGGTCTTCTCACTGGGCTCCGCCGCGCCGACAGATCCCGAGCTCTCGGCCTTCGCCGCCGAGGAACTTGTGGCGGCGCGAGACGACGAGCAGAACGTGTTCACGGATCTCCTCGACGCGTCCGGCATGCGACTCGGCATGTACATGATCCCGAAGAACGGGGGCGATCCGTTCGTACGTGAGCACCCGTATGACGAGCTGAAGATCGTCATCGAGGGAGGCGCACGGTTTGACATCGGGGATGGTGGCCTGGAGGCGGAACCGGGGACGATCGCCTACATCACGTCTGGCACACCACACCAGTTTCGACGAACGTCGGATGCGCTCGACGTGCTCGTCGTCGGCGCGAACTAGACCAGAAAAGGTGGTGTGGGTGGGTGGTGGACAGAGCGGCACGACCGGCATGGGCAGGATCCTCGCGACCGTCGTGCTCCTATGTGCGGGCCTGGCAGCCGGTGTCGGCGCGCAGGTGGCACCACCGGCTCTGGACGATGTGCTGAATGCCGTGCGTTTGTCCGCGTCCGAAGCCGACCGCCTGCGCATTGACGGTCGGGTCGATGAGCCGCTCTGGGAGCGGATCCTCCCGACAGGTGGATTTCGCCAGCAGAACCCGATCGAGTCGGACGCCGCGACGGAGCGCACCGAGGTCCGCGTCGTGTACGATGACGATGCCCTCTATGTCGCCGTTCGGGCGTTCGATACCCGGCCGAATCAGGTGGTCGCCCGGGTCATGCAGCGTGACCGGATTCTCGAGGCGGACCCCTTCGGTCAGACCGGGCTGCAGGACGCAGGTGACGACGTCTTCGCGATCATGCTCGACCCGTTCCACGATCACCGTAACGGCGTGGTCTTTGCGACCAACCCGAATGGAGCCGAGTTCGAGGCCCTGATCACGGACGAAGGGAGCTCGATCAATATCGACTGGCGTGGTGTCTGGGAGGTGGCTGGAACCAGAACTCCCGATGGATGGAGCGCCGAGTTCGCGATCCCCTGGCGCACGCTTCGTTACCCCGACGCAGTGGAGGGCGAACCGTGGGGTATCAACTTTTTCCGGGTCATCCGGAGCAAGAACGAGCAGGTCCTGTGGCGTTCGTGGGAACGGGAGGGTGGTGGCCTGCAGCGGGTCAGCCGCGCTGGCCATATGGAGGGCCTGACGGAACTGCCGCGACAGGGCCTGAATGTCGAAGCCAAGCCGTACGCGCTGCTTGGAAGGGCTCAGGAGCGAGACAACGTCGACGTACTCGGTTCGTCTACGGATCGGGCAGTCGGGCTCGACCTCAAGAGTGAAATTCTGCCCGGTCTGCTGCTCGATCTGACCATGAACACGGACTTCGCGCAGGTCGAGGTGGATGACGCACAGGTCAACCTGACCCGCTTCAGTCTCTTCTTCCCCGAGAAGCGTGACTTCTTTCTGGAGAACGCCGGCGTCTTCGATTTCGGTATTCCCGGGAATCCACTCGAGCCGCCCGCGTACCAGATGTTCTTCAGTCGCCAGATCGGGATCTCCGAGGACGGCGAAGTCCCGATTGTCGGGGGTGCCCGGCTCACGGGCCGTGTCGGGGCGCAGACGCTTGGCTTCATGAGCGTCGCGACCGATGCGGTCCCTGACGGCCCGGACTTCGAGGCGGTCGACCGTGAGCTGTTTTCGGTCGCTCGTGTGAAGCGGGACGTCGGTGAGAGCAACTACATCGGGGCGATGGTCGTGGACCGCCGGGGCAATGACGCCACGAACACGTCCGCAGGCATCGACGGCCAGTTCCTGCTCGGACAGGCGTGGGTCTGGAATGCCTTCGTCTCGCGAAGCTTTACCGAAGGGGAGGGTGGGGACGACACGGCGTACCGTGTGGGCTACCAGTACAACGGGGAGAACTGGGGCTCGTTCTTCAACCACTTCGGGGTGGGAGAAGAGGCGGAGGCCTCGGCGGGCTTCATTACCCGTGAGAACTACCGCAGCACCGAACTGTACGGTGGCCGCACGTGGAGACCCTCTGCACTCGGGCTGCGTGAATTCCAGTTCTTCCTGGGCGGGTCGTACGCCTCGACCATGGCAGACAATCGCATCCAGGACTGGAAAGTCGGCTTCTTCACGACACCGACCTGGCGCTCGGGCGACAACCTCAGCGTCTTCGCGAATGTGGCTCAAACCGTCGTCGACGAAGAGTTTGAGCTGTCAGACGATGTCGACGTCCCGGTGGGGCAGTACGAGAACAGTCACATCGGATGGTTCGGTGGGACCAGCCGTGCCCGGCTGCTGAGCATGCAGGTGAACGGTATGCTCTCTCAGTTCTACGGCGGCTCACTGGCGAGCGCCGGGTTCACCGCGACCGCAGCCCTGTCCTCCCGCTTCCAGCTGGAGCCGGGCTTCACACGCAATGTGGTCGAGGTCCCCGACGGTGATTTCACGGCCGACATCTCTTCCCTGCGGGCTTCATTCTCCTTTTCGACCCGGCTCTTCGCGAACGCCCTCGTGCAGTACAACAGCCTCGATGGTGATGTGTCCACGAATGTCCGGGTCAACTTCATCCACAGGCCAGGCAGCGACCTCTTCATCGTCTTCACGGAGAACCGCCGGGACGAGATCACCGGCTGGTCCCTTTCGGATCGTGGACTTGTGACCAAGATCACGTATTTGATGCGGTTCTGATGGCCAGTTCCGGGGTCGGCCCGTACATTGCGATGAGTCCGATAACCCTCTAACGCCTCGTATTCGCGAGGCGTTCGGCGGTTCCGGAGGGAGTTTGCCTTGAAGACGATCTCTGTCAGCTCTGCGCTGCTGGGGCTCTGGCTTGTGATCGGCAGCCAGACCCTCGGGACGAGCACGCCCATGCACGTCGCCTCCCCCGATCCGATCCAGGCGACCGCGGCGGCCAACCCAGACCCGGACAACGGAGTCGATCGGGTGTCTGCCGCGGCGCTCGCCGATGTTGTCGATCAGTATTGCGTGCGGTGCCATAACGAGCGCCGGATGACCGGAAATCTCGACCTGGCGGGCTTTGATCCCGGCTCGGCTGACGATCGCGCGGCGATCGCCGAGAAGGTGATCGTGAAGCTGCGGGCCGGCATGATGCCTCCACCGGGGGCGCGTCGTCCCACCGTAGATACGCTTCAAACGCTCGTCGAAACACTCGAGTCCGTGATCGACGCGTCGGCCGCTGCCAACCCGAACCCAGGTGCTCGTCGCTTTCAGCGCCTCAACCGGTCCGAGTACGAACGAGTCATTGTCGAGCTGCTGGGACTCGAGATCGACGCGGGACGCTGGCTCCCCGCGGATACCTACCTCGGCAACTTCGACAACCTCTCGGCTGCTCAGGGCCTCTCGACCACTCTGCTCGAGGCGTATCTGCGCGCTGCCACCGAGGTAAGCCGCATCGCCGTTGGCAATCCCGAGGCGCCTGCAGTCTCGGCCAAATACACGAACCCGATCGAGATCTCACAGCATGCCTGGGACCACCTCGATGGCACGCCGTACGGTACCCGCGGGGGTATGGTCGTCACCCACAATTTCCCGGTCGATGGCGAGTATGTCTTCACGTTCGACATGCTCTTCGGGGGCGGGACCGGTGACCAGAATCTGGATGTCTCGGTCAACGGGACGGGTGTCGCTCAGCTGAGGCTCGAAAACGGTCGACAAACGAATGTGCCGGTGAAAACCGAACCGATTTTCGTGCAGGCTGGACAACGACAGATCGCGGCCGCGTTCATCCGTCGAATCGAGGGCCCGTACGAGGACCGTCTCAGCCCGTTCGACTGGTCATTTGTCGGGGGTGAGGATGCGATCCAATGGGCCAACTACGGGATTACCGCGCTTCCGCACGTCGCCGACGTCATGGTCACCGGGCCGCTCAATCCGTTGAGCGTGTCGCAGACACCCAGTCGTGCGAGGGTCTTCTCGTGCCACCCCGACGCTGCGCAGGTGAGTGGGCCCCATGGAGCGGTGGACCCGGTATCACCGGGTGGGGAGCGCGCATGCGCCGAGTCGATCGTGCGTCGAATCGCGACGGAGGCGTATCGTCGTCCGGTGACCGACGAGGATGTGCGCGGACCGATGTCCTTTTATGACGCTGGCCTGGCCGAGGGTGGCTTCGAGGTCGGCGTACGCACTGCGCTTCAAGCGATTCTTGCATCGCCGTCGTTTCTGTTCCGTCTCGAGGAACTCCCTGCCGACGTGCAGCCCGGCATGTCCTACCGTCTCAAGGATTCGGACCTGGCGGCCCGCCTGGCGTTTTTCCTCTGGGGGACTGGACCTGACCGTGAGCTGATCGAGGTTGCGGCTCAGGGTGATCTCACGGATGACCGTGTGCTGGAGGAACAGGTCCGACGTATGCTGACGGATCCACGTTCGGAGGCACTCTCCACCCGCTTCGCCTCTCAGTGGCTTCGGCTCCAGGAAGCGGAGAAGAATCAACCGGAACTGTATCTCTATCCGGATTTCTCGGGGCAGCTCGGAAACGACCTGATCCGCGAAACACAGCTCTTCTTCTCACACCTGATCGAGCAGGATCGCAGCTTCCTCGACTTCTACACGTCCGACTACTCGTTCATGAACGAGCGGGTAGCTCTGCACTACGGCATCCCCGGTGTGACGGGCTCCGAGTTTCGGCGCGTGCCGTATCCGGACGAGACGCGCCGTGGGATTCTCGGTCACGGCTCGGTGCTGTTGGCGACCTCGATGTCGGCCAGGACCTCCCCGGTACTGCGGGGCAAATGGGTCATGGAAGTCCTGATGGGATCACCACCACCACCGCCTCCTCCCAACGTCCCCGCCTTTGAAGAGACCGAGGGCGCCGCGGACGGACGACGGCTGACCACACGCGAGCGGATGGAGATTCACCGCGCCAACCCGACCTGTGACGCGTGTCATCGGATGATGGACCCGATCGGTCTCGCGCTTGACAACTTCGATGTGACGGGCCGCTGGAGGATTCGTGAAGATGGTATGCCGCTGGATACTCGCGGCACGTATTACGACGGGACCGAGCTTACGACGCCAGGTGATCTGAATGGCGTACTGATGGATCGGCCGCTCCCGCTCCTGCGCAATTTCACCCAGAACCTGCTCGCGTACGCCATCGGTCGTCGTGTCGAGTATTTCGACCAACCGACAGTACGCCAGATTGTCCGGGACGCTCAAGACGACGACTACCGGATTTCTTCATTCATTCTCGGGATCGTGAAGAGCGGTCCCTTCCAGATGATGCGGGCCGAGGAGTCGGCCGACGGAGCCTGATATGGAATTCTTGACCGGAAAGCATCTCGATCGCCGAACCTTCGTGAAGGGGATGGGCACGACCGTCGCTCTGCCCCTCCTCGACGCCATGGTCCCGGCGGGTCGAGGGTGGCGGAACCCGACCGATGAGTCACAGTTCACGCGCTTCGTAGCAATCGAGGAATCGATGGGCTGCGCGGGCGGCAGCGACTGGGGTGACGCTCGAAATCTCTTCGCACCGGCCAGTGTAGGGCGAGACTTCGAATTCCACGCCGACAGTCAGCTCAAGCAGCTCGAGGCCTACCGCGAATATCTGACCATCGTGAGTCAAACCGACTGCCGGATGGCCGAGCCGTACCGTGCGGAGGAGATCGGAGGCGACCACGATCGTTCGACCGCCGTCTTCCTCACGCAGGCCCATCCGAAGCAGACTCAGGGCTCCGACATTTTCCTGGGTACCTCGCTCGATCAGCTGCATGCGCAGCGCTTCGGTCGGGAAACGGCGCTTCCCTCGCTCGAGCTGTGCACCGAGGTGATCGACCGAGGCGGCGGGTGTGCATACAACTATCACTGTGCCTACACGACCTCACTCGCCTGGTCGTCACCGAGTCAGCCGCTTCCTGCGATTCGTGAGCCGCGGGCGGTCTTCGAGCGGCTCTTTGGTGCCGGAGATTCCAAGGCGGACCGTCAGGCGCGTCGGCGCACGAACGCCAGCATGCTCGACTGGATCACGGACGAGGTCTCGCGCCTTCGGCACTCCCTCGGTGCAACTGACCGCGCGGCCATGGACGAGTACCTCACCCATGTGCGTGAGATCGAACGACGCATTCAGCTCGTCGAGCAGCGCAACCTGAGTGGGGAAGAGCGAGAGATGCCCGAAGCTCCCTCGGGTATACCGGACTCCTGGGAAGAGCACATGGAGTTGATGTTCGATCTGCAGGTGCTCGCGCTGCAGACCGACATGACAAGGGTCATCACGTTCAAGACCGGGTTCGATCAGTCAAATCGGACGTTCCCCACCAGCGGCACCACGAAGTCGATTCACGGCGCGTCGCACCATGGCAACGTCCCCACCGACATCATGGACTTCAACAAGATCAACACCCACCGCCTGGGCATGATGGCGTACTTCCTCGAGCGGATGCGTACCACGATGGACGGCGACCAGTCTCTGCTCGACAAGACGGCGATCGTCTGGGGCTCGCCGATGGGCGATCCGAACCTCCATAACCACCGTCGCTGCCCGCTTATTTTAATGGGCAAGGCGAACGGTGCGCTCGAGGGCGGGATTCACGTGCGGGCCCCGAAGGGCACGCCGATGGCGAATGCGTTCGTCAGCCTGATGCAGGGCATAGGACATGACATGCACGCCTTCGGCGACAGCACAGGCTCGCTGCCACTGACGTTCCCCAAGGGAGGCTGACGGTGGGCCGTCGGATGGCAGTCCGAGGTTTGGGGAGCACGGTTCTTCTGTCGGCGACGCTTGTGATGCCGGGTGCGGCACAGGACCTCATGACCGCAGCTCAAGACGGAGATCTCGATGCGGTGCTCGCTCTGGTGCGGTCCGGCGCAGATGTGACGGCGACCCGTGGCGACGGCATGAGCGCGCTGCACCTGGCTGCGGAGAGAGGACAGGCTCATGTGGCGGCCGTGCTGATCGACGCGGGGGCACCGCTCGAAGCGGGGACGCGTATTGGCGCCTACACCCCACTGCATATCGCGGCGCGCAGGGGAAGCGGTGAGATCGTCCGTGCGCTCCTCGACGCGGGCGTGGATCCGAACCGACTGACTACGACCAGCGGCGTTACACCGCTCCACCTCGCTGCTGCCGCGGTAGATGGCTCGAGCGCGGTCGACGCGCTCCTCCGTGCGGGTGCTGACCCGAACGCGGTCGAGGTGTCGGCTGGGCAGACGCCACTCATGTTCGCTGCAGCGAACGATCGGGCAGTGTCCATCGAGCTGCTGATGGCAGCCGGTGCGGACCCTGCCATAGAGACGGACGTCGTGGACGTGCTCCAGCACCTGATCGCCGACCGCGACGCCGAGCGCCATCTACGTCGTACGATCCAGAATTTTCGAGAGGCCGAGGGGGGCGGGGCTGACTGGGAACCGACTGCTGAGCAGGTGCAGGAGGCGATCCGCCAGCAACGTTCATACCTGATGTCAGGTGAGCCCTACCGGCAGTACGATCCCGAAGAGCTGGTCAATTACCGACCGGACTACCCGGGTGGCCCTGACGTGCCGCGTCCTCCGTACCGTGAAACGCTGGTTGGGAAGACCGGTGGCATGACCGCGCTGCTCTTCGCAGCCCGTGAGGGTAACCTGGAGGCGGCTGTCGCTCTGCTGGATGGCGGTACGGACATCGATCAGGTCAGCGGAGGCGACCGAACGAGTGCCCTCGTCATGGCGGCTCTCAATGGTCAGTTCGACGTAGCCATGGAGTTGGCCGGTCGAGGCGCCGACCCGAACTTGCAGGCGACGACCGACGGGCAGACGGCCCTCTTTGCCACGCTGAACACGCACTGGGCGCCGAAGTCGAACTACCCGCAGCCTCGGGCTCAGGACAACCAGCGCACCGAGTACGCACAGCTGGTCGAGGCGCTTCTCGGAAACGGTGCGGATCCGAACCTCCGCTTGAACACGCACCTCTGGTACTTCGAGTACGGGCTGACGAAGATCGGTACGGATCTGAAGGGCGCGACCCCGTTCTGGCGCGCCGCCTATGCGCAGGACCTCGAGATGATGAAGCTTCTCGTGGCCTACGGCGCAGACCCGAACATCCCGACCTCGTGGCCTGCTGTTGGCATGCGTGAACGCCGCCAGCAGGACGGTCGGCAGCAGGAGGATTCCGCTCTGCCTTGGATCCCGGAGGATGCGTTTAACGCGTACCCGATCCATGTGGCCGCCGGGGGAGGCTTCACCGGCCTCGGTTCGTTCAGCATTCGTAACGTCCCAGGCAGCTTCATTCCGGTTGTGAAGTACCTGGTCGAAGAGCTAGGTGTCGACGTGAACATGCTCGACTCGTGGGGCTACACGCCCATGCACTACGCCGCGTCGCGGGGTGACAATGAACTCATCCGATACCTGGTGGATCAGGGTGGCGATGTCACGGTCGTGACGCGCCTTGGTCAGTCGACGGCGGATATGGCGCGCGGTGGACGGGCCGGCTTCTTCACGCGTGTGGCGTTCCCCGAGACGGTCGAACTCCTCACCAATCTCGGGTCGACGACCGAGTGCCTTCACACGCACTTTCTCGATACCGGCGACTTCTGCGACCTGGCGGGCACGAACGACCCCTGGGCAGTGCGGATCGTCGGCGAAAATGATGGTGAGCCAGGTGTCCGGCGGAGGGTTCCGGCCCCCCGTTGAGGCGTTTTCTCCTCTCCACAATCCATGATCTCCTGATTCGGAGTCGGCATGTCAGACACTGAGCTCTACCTGACCCCTGTCCAGAAGTTTGGTGAAGCTATCGCCGACCGGGTCGAGCGGTGGATGCCGTCGCCCTTCGTCTTTGCGATTCTGCTCACCTACATCGCGGCGATTGCCGCGTTTATCTCCGAGGGCTCGTCACCGGTCGAGGTCGCGCTCGCCTGGTACGGCGGATTCTGGAATCTTCTCACGTTCGCCATGCAGATGGTGATCATCCTCGTGACCGGGACCGTGGTTGCGTATCACCCGAGCGTACGGGGTGGGATCCAGCGACTGGTGCAGCTTCCGAATAACGGACGTCAGGCAGTCGTTCTGGTGGGCATCGGCTCGATGCTGGTCGGATGGATCTCCTGGGGCCTGGGGCTGATCTTCGGCGCGATTCTGGCGCGAGAGATGGGCAAGGCCGCACACAGGGCCGGGATGGCCGTCCACTATCCACTTCTGGCGGTGGCTGGTTACCTGGGCATGAGCCTGACATGGGGTTGGGGGCTTTCCAGTTCGGCCGGTCTTCTGCAGGCGACCGACGGCAACATCTTCATGGTGCAGGGCATCATCGACCGGGTCGTGCCTGCGACGGAGTGGGTCTTCCATCCATATCCGCTGATCCTGACGGTTCTCTCGATTCTGTACGGGTCCCTCATGCTCTGGCTGTTGGCCCCCCCGGATCAGAACGCGCGGGGCATCGAACAGTTCGTCGACCTCTCCGATCAGGAGACCGAGGCGGAACTATTGCACGAGGATGGAGCCGAGGCACCCGAGGCCAACGTCGTCTCGACAGCTGCCGATTCACCTGCAGATCGCATCGACAACTCGAAGGTTCTGGGCGGCGTGCTGGCCGTCACAGGGCTGATCCTCTTCGGATACGCGTTCAAGACCCAGGGACTGGGGGCACTCAACCTGAACGTCTTCAACTTCGGGTTCCTGGTGATCGGGATGCTGCTGTACAGCAGCCCTGCCCGATACCAGCGTGAGTTCAACGACGCCGTGCGTGGCAGTGCGGGGGTGATTCTTCAGTTTCCGTTCTATGCCGGTATCATCGGGATCATGACCGGTACCGGTCTCGTCGACACGATGACCGAGGCGCTGCTGTCTATCGCGACCCAGGACACGTTCGCGGTGGTCGCGTGGATGACCGGTGGGGTGCTGAACCTTTTCGTACCGTCAGCCGGGGGTGAGTGGGCGATCGTGGGTGGGCCGATGTTGCTTGCGGCGCAGGAACTCGCGGTCCCGTACGGACAGACG
>DGOW01000011.1:0-35871 GCA_002390225.1 Gemmatimonadales bacterium UBA4456
CCCGTACAGGTCGCCTACAAGGAAGAGAATCGAACGAACTGGAACCTGCTACGGTTCGAGGACGTTCGGACCGTGAACGGATTTACCTTCGTCGGACGCCGCGTCCACTACAACGACGAGGGCCAGCTCACAAAGGTGCTCCACACGCACGATTTCGAGTTCAATCCGGAGCTGGACATGGAGGTATTCGCCGCGCCGCAGTAGGATTCGCAGGCGAGACCAGTTCAGTGCGATCGCGATCCCTGGCAGGGATCGCGATCGTCTCGACTCAGCCGGCGGCTTCGATGGCCTTGAGCGCTTCGACCGTCGATTTCACATGCTCAGCGCTCGTCGCGAGCGCCGCCTGCTCTTCGTCGCCAAGCTCGACCTCGAGAATCCGCTCGAGTCCGTTCTCACCGAGCATGCACGGCACGCCTAGATAGATATCGTTGAACCCATACTCACCCTGGAGCCACGCTGCGCACGGTAGAATTCGGCGCTTATCTTTGACGATAGCTTCGGCCATCTGAACAGCCGCAGCGGCCGGTGCGTAGTAGGCGCTTCCTGTCTTCAGGTACGAGACGATCTCGCCCCCGCCCTTCCGTGTCCGCTCCACGAGCGCATCGATACGGTCCTGCTCGAGCATCTGCGTCAGCGGAATTCCGCTCACTGAGGTGTAGCTGGCGAGTGGAACCATAGTGTCACCGTGTCCACCGAGCACCAGAGCCTGGATATCTTCGATCGAAACGTCGAGCTCGAGCGCGATGAATGACCGATACCGGGCCGTATCGAGCACGCCAGCCATCCCGATGACACGCTCCCGCGGGAATCCAGACGCCTCCATGGCCACCTGTGCCATGACGTCGAGCGGGTTGGTCACCATGATGATGATCGAGTCCGGAGCGACGCGGGCGATCTCCTTCGAGACTGACCGGATGACATTCGCATTCGTCTTGAGAAGATCGTCGCGACTCATGCCTGGCTTACGCGCAATCCCGGCCGTCACGATAAAGATGTCGGCACCGGCGGACGACTCGTAGTCGTTGGAGCCGGAGACCCGGGCGTCGAAGCCCTCGATCGGAGCGCTCTCCCACTGGTCGAGCCCTTTGCCCTGAGGGATCCCATCGGCGATGTCGACGAGGATAATCTCTTTGGCGAGTTCCTTCTGTGACAGAAGCTGCGAGCACGTCGCACCGACGTGACCGGCTCCGACGACAGTGATCTTCTTGGCGCTCATGGGGAAACGTCGACTCCGCGGCAGGGTGTATCCAGTGAAGATTCGAGCCCGCTGGACGCACGCGACCGGCAGGACCGATGGCCGTCCGGACGGAAGACCCGCAAGAGTATAACGAGGCTCAGGGAGAGGTCTACCCGGACAAACCCGGGGCTGTCCGAGACACGCGGTGCCTGCTGCGAACGACCTAGGAAGGTGACCGTCAGCCGCCAGTCTGCGACAGTGCAACCAGACCGCCAGAGCCGACGTCACTGCCCTGGATCAGGTAGTGCCGCTCAGGCTTGATCTCGAGGGTTTCGACAATGTGCGGCACGAGATCTTCACCGGCGCGCAGCGGATCCCGGAGGTTGGTCTGGATTGAACCGAAGAGGCACGGCCGGAGTTGCCCGTCCGCGGTGAGACGCATCCGGTTGCAGCGGTCACAGTAGTTGTGGCTCATCGGCGTAATCACACCGATGGTCCCAGGAGCGCCGTGAAACTGATAGTACCGCGCGGGTCCATTTCCGAAGGGCCCCTGCACCGGCTCGAGGGCCTCGATACGCTCGATCCTGCGCAGGGCGTCAGTGCACGAGATGAACTGATTCGCGCTGAGGTCCAGATTCGCCCCGGTCGGCATCATCTCGATGAAGCGAACGTGCCAGGGGCGCTCACGGGTGATCTCGGCGAAGTCCTCGATCTCGTCATCATTCTGACCCCGGATGAGAACGACGTTGATCTTGATGGGTGCGAAACCGGCAGCCTCGGCCGCATCCAGCCCTTCCATGATCTTGGGGAAGGAACCGGGGCGCCGTGCGATCGCGTCGACGCGGTCAGGGCGCAGGGAGTCGAGCGAGACGTTCAAACGCTGGATACCAGCGTCACGGAGTTCGTCCGCGTGCTCCGCAAGCAGTACGGCATTCGTCGACAGCGAGAGATCTTCGATCTCAGGCACGGCAGCGATCATGCGCACCAGGTCCGGAAGGTCTCGCCGCACGAGAGGCTCACCGCCTGTAATACGTACCCGTTTCAGCCCCATGCCAGCCATGGTCTGGACGATCTGAGCGATCTCCTCATAGCTGAGGAGCTGATCACGCTTAAGCCACGGCAGGCCCTCCATGGGCATACAGTAGACGCAGCGCAGGTTGCACTTGTCGGTGACCGAGATGCGCAGGTATTCGACCCTCCGCCCGAACTGATCGATCATGCCATCCGTCTGGATCGCGCTGTCCATTGGCATCGTATCGTCTCTCTGGGTCACGTGGTCGTTCCCGCCTTGGCGACGCCCCCGGTGGCTGCAGCAGTCCCGGGCGGTACCGCGCCCTTGACCCAACCCTCGGTCCCGTCCTGATAGTGTTCCTTCTTCCAGACGGGAAGACGCTTCTTGATCTCCTCGATCACGTAGCGAGCAGCGTCGAACGACTGCGCCCGATGCGGGCTCGAGACGGCGATGGCCACAGAGACCTCTCCGATCTCGAGTTCACCCGTACGGTGCTCGACCGCCACACGATCGGTCCCCAGCTTTTCGGCCGCCTCTCCTGCGATCTCGCCGAGTTCCTTTTGAGCCATCTCGAGGTACGCGTCGTAGCGCATGCCGGAGACGGGCCGACCGTCCGCGTGGTTCCGCACAACTCCGACGAAGAGAAGAGCTGCGCCGTCCTCATCCGAGCCCACCTGTGAAAGAACTTCGATCGGGTCGATTACGTCCGGCCCAACCGAGCAGTGAATCACACGTGCGTCGCCCATGTCATCAGCCTCCGGCAACCGGTGGAATGAAGGCGATTTCGTCACCCTGACCGAGCGGTTCGTCCAGCATCGCATAGGTATGATTCACCGCAATAGCCGGCTCTGCAGGCAGTGCGTCGAAGGGTGCGCCCCTGCCCCTGAGTTCCTGGACCAGGTCACCCACTGTCGCACCTTCCTCGAGCTCGACCGAGAGCATGGACGCACCCACGAGCTCACGATAAGAGGCGAAGAAGAGTGTGTTGACGGAGAGGGGCACGTGGGCCGGCCGGGTAACGAGGACAATTCGCGAAGCTGATCTGCCAATATGCAGCAGAGGTGCTGAGAACTCCTAGACATAGAGCGACCCCTGAGCGGTCGTCAACGTTCCCGATTGGATCGGCGAGATCAGCCCGGAAACCACAAGTCCGGCAGTGGCTCATCGAGTGACACGTCAGTTCCAAGCCACCCCGTCGAGTCCCGTGCCCCCCCACGCCTCCGCGAAGAAGGCCCGTTCCCATCCCTCAGTGAGCGGATCCTCTGACCGAGATCCTCGCGGAGTGACTGAAGCTGGAGCACCTGCACCGGGCTCAGGACTTCAAGCAGCGCCTCCTGCTCCTCGGCATACAGCTGGGCCTCTTCGGCGCGCAGCTCGATCATCCTCGTCAGAAGCTGCTGAGCCTCGGCATCCTCCACTCCGCTCTCGAGCATGAAGGCCTCGACCCTACGCCGCACAGCCATCTCGGCCCGCCGAAGCTCTTGACGCCGACCTTCCAAGCCCCGGACCACGTTCGAGAGCGCTTCGGCCTGAGCGTCGTCGAGTGAGAGCCGTTCCTGGATCATGCGACCCATCTGTCGACGAACCCGCTGTTCCATTTCCTGGCGGTTTTGTGGTCGGCCGCCACGATTCTGGGCCTCGGCATACGCCGGTAGCACGACCAGCGCGGTCATCAGCGCGAGGGTGATGTGGAATCCTGCAGGTGCCGTCTTCATCATGCTGCTCCCTCGCCAGTGAGCTCTTCCAGCAGCTCTATCAACGCTTCGTCGGAAAGCCCGTCAAGTGACGGCTCCCCTGCCAGCAGACCGTCATCGCTCGGCCAGAGTTCGCCTTCCCCGGTCTCGGACGCGAAGTCCGGTACGGGGCCATCGATCGCTTCCGGCCGGTCGGTGGACACTCCGATCCCGAGCGCCAAGGCCGCAACCGCAGCCGCCGAGATACCCCACCAGGGCCGGCCCGTCGGTTGGCGCGATGTGCGCACCGCAGTTGTCAACTGATCCTCCAGTGCGGCCGGCACCATAGGTGGCGCGGCGAGCAGCATCTGGATCAACTCGAGTTCCGCTCGGCACTCCGCGCAGGTCGGCAGGTGCGCCGTTACGGCATTGCCTGCGTCGTCGTCCAGCCGTCCAGCTGCAAAGTCCGGGAGGCACTCTCGAATCGTCCCACAATCTGTCTGGCTCATTCCATCAACTCCCTCAGCCGGCGGATGCCGTGAAAGTAGTTTACCCTCGCTGCACCTTCCGTTGACTCGATCAAGTCGCCGATCTCCCGAAAGCTGAGCCCTTCGTCGACCCTGAGCGAGACGGAAAGTCGCTGCTTTTCCGGCAGTGTCTCGAGCAGCGCCCGAGCCCTCGAGGCCTCCTGGCCGGTCACCGCCTGCTCGGCAGGATCAGGATCCTCGATCGCGATCGGACCTGCATCGTCGATCGCGAACTCGCTCCAACGGCCGCGCTTTCGCAGCGCCACTCGAGCTTCGTTCGCTGTAATTGTCATCAGCCACGTCCGAAAGGAAGCATCTCCCCGAAAATCGCGTAGGGCGCGGAAGGCCTTGATAAAGGCGTCCTGCACCACGTCCTGGGCGACGTCATCTCGTCGCGTGATGGAGATCGCCACTCGGTAGGCGGAGGCATGATGCCGCCGGACCAGCCCGTCCAGCGCAGCATGGTCTCCTGACCGGCCAAGTTCGACCAGCTCACCGTCAGAGACCGCGTGGCCCCCTTGTGAATCGTCCGTCACAGATGTTTGGACGCTTGGGAGTCCAAAGTGTTAAACGCATCGACCCGCGTGATCGACACCGCCATAAGGCGGCTCGGTCAGAAACCGACGTCGTCGAGCTTCTCGACTCGGGCGCGCAGGTGCTTCGAAGGCTTGAACACAGGAACGGACCTCGACGGAACCTCGACTGCATCGCCCGTGCGCGGGTTCCTGGCCATCCGGGTCTTCCGCTTCCGGACCTTGAACGTCCCGAAACCCCGGATCTCGATGTTCTCGCCGTTGGCAAGCGCCAGCTTCACTGCGTTTAGGAAGCCATCTACGACGAGCCCGCAGTCCTTCTTGGTGATCCCAGGACCGATGGCGTCTGCCACCTGCTCCACCAAGTCTGCCTTCGTCATGTTACCTCCAGGAGAGCCCTGCTCGGCGTCCGTTCCGACCAGTGAATCCAGACGGTAGCGAGGGCAGACTTCGATCGCAAGGTAAGTCGGAGTCGTTGCGGGATAGTGACTTGCGGCACTGCCGGCAAGCCCGACGAGCCGTCGGTCACGCCCCGGCGCGTTCCTCCATGAGGGCGATGAACTCCTCGAACAGGTATCGACTGTCGTGCGGACCCGGTGCTGCCTCCGGGTGGTACTGCACTGAGATCACAGGGAATTCCCTGTGCCGCACACCCTCAGCCGTCCCGTCGTACAGGTTCACATGCGTGAGGCGAAGGCCCGGCGCACCGGGGATTTCATCACCCGCCCCGGACTCGACAGAGAAGCCGTGGTTCTGAGACGTGATCTCGACAGCCTCGCGATCCAGGTTCCGCACCGGGTGGTTTCCGCCATGATGCCCGAACGGCAGCTTGTAGGTTCTCGCCCCGAACGCCCTGCAAATGAGCTGATGCCCGAGGCAAATGCCAAAGATCGGGACGTCCGCCTCCGCCAGAGCCAGAATCGCCTTCTCTGCGGCGCCGACCGCTGCCGGGTCTCCCGGACCATTCGATACGAACAACCCGTCGGGCTCGGCTGCAAGAATCTCTTCCAACGTGGTCTCGGCGGGGATCACCGTCACCCGACACCCACGCTCAGCCATCATTTTGGGCGAATGAGCCTTCACACCGAAATCGTAAGCCAGAACATGGAAGCGCTCCTCTCCCACTGCCGGCACCTCGTAAGGCTGGTCGGTAGACACCCCGCAAGCGAGGTCGAGCCCCTCCATATCGGGTTGCTCGAGGATCTGTGAGAGGAGCAGCTCCGAATCCATCTCAACTGGAGCAATCGCGCCACGCATCGCCCCCTCGGACCTGATATGCCGCGTGAGCGCCCGGGTGTCGATCTCGGAGATACCGGTGATGCCGTGCTCTTTCAGATAGTCGCCGAGTCCAGCCTCCGCTCTCCAATTCGAGTGCATCCGGGAGGCTTCACGCACGACGAAGCCGGAAACCTGAGGCACCGGCGACTCGAGATCCTCCCCATTCACTCCATAATTGCCGATCAACGGGTACGTCATTGTCACCAGTTGTCCGGTATATGAAGGGTCCGTGAGCACCTCTTGATACCCGGACATGGACGTATTGAAGACTACCTCACCGAACGCCACATCCGCGGCGCCCAGCAATGCGCCGTCGAACCGACGTCCGTCCTCGAGCAGGAGATAGGCTGTGTGGTTCAGGGAGGTACTCCTGGCTGTGCCGGGGGCGTGGGTGGACACTGTGTCAGCGCCCGCTCAGCCGAAAACTACCTCGGCCAGAAAGAGGGTCAACCGAACTCGACGGTGGAGGTTAGTTTGGAGTCCATGGCCACGCTCTACATTCACGCCGACGAGTCCTGTCTGGGCAACCAGAACCAGAAGAAATCCAGCCCCGGCGGGGCCGGAGGGCTCGTGGAGGTGTGGAAAGACGGCGCGTGGGAACGCCGTGACTACTGGCTCTCCGAATCCGACACTACCAACAATCGGATGGCGCTGCACAGCATCATCGAGCCCCTGACCCTCTTGAAGCGTCGCTGTCTGATCGTGTTCACATCGGACAGCCAGTATCTGGTCAAGGGGATCAATGAATGGCGGCACGGTTGGAAGCGCGCCGGCTGGAAGCGGAAGTCCGGGCAGATCCTCAATCTCGAGCTGTGGAAAAGGGTCGATGTCCTCGTTGAGCGCCACGATGTGACCGCTCGTTGGGTACGCGGCCACGACGGTCATCCAGAGAACGAATACGTCGACTTTCTTGCAACGCGAGCTGCTGCGGAGCAGTCGAGCTCGGGAGGCCTCGCACCCTCGGGCTTCAGTGAATGGCTCGATGAGCGCCGGGAGAAGGGAGATTTCCTGGATTACATGGAATTTCAGGCCCCGTCGGAGCGCTATAGCTCCTGAGGCGAGAGACACTGTCGCCTACGCTTCTGAAATCTGCCGCTCAAAGACATCGCAGAAGTGCCGAATGAAGGTGTCGCCGGCCTCAGGCACGGTTGGAGGGCGCTTCAGCTCCCGTGCCAGAGAGGTCACCTCGCGGTCTGAAATACCGCACGGGACGATGGTACCGAAGTAGCTGAGATCCGAATCGACGTTCAGGGCAATGCCGTGTGAGGTAATCCAGCCCGACGAGACCCGGATCCCGATCGCGGCCAGTTTCCCTGTCTCCGTCCACACGCCCGTGCCCGCGTCGTCCCGCTCCGATTCAATCCCGTACTCCGCAGCCAGCCTGATGAGCACGGTCTCGAGATCCCGGAGGTAGCGGTGCAAGTCCTTGCGGTCAGGCTTCAGGTCCAGAATCGGATACGCGACTAGCTGGCCAGGTCCGTGATAGGTAACGTCCCCGCCCCGTCCAGCCTTGTGCAGCTCGATACCTAGGCGGGCACGCTCCTGCTCGTCCGCCAGGACATTCGATACATCCGTGCTCGACCCCAGCGTGATCACGTGTGGATGCTCGAGGAGCACGAGCGTGTCATGGATCTCACCCGACCTGCGCCGCCGAACCAGATCAGCCTGGAGTTCGAGGCCTTCCGCATAGGGCACTCGACCAGGCCGCAGCACTTCGAGTGACCGAAGCTCGCTCATGGATACACCGAGGCCCCCGACAGCCACGAGGCTCCGGGGGCCAAGACGTTCCGAAGACAGCGAACGATCACGCGTCGTTCGGGAAATTCTCCAGCGTTTCCTTCAGGCGTGCCAGGAAGCGGGCTGCATCGGCCCCATCCACGATCCGGTGATCGTAACCGAGAGAGAAAAGGCAACGCTTCCGGATCGCCATCGAGTCCGAGCCGGTACTCGGATCCGTCACCACGACGACGCGCTTTTCGATCGCCCCAAGACCCAGGATAGCAGACGTACCCTTCGGGATCACCGGCAAACCGACGAGTGTGCCGAGTACGCCGGGGTTCGTGATTGTGAAGGTCCCGCCTTGAATCTCGTCCGGCATCAGCTTCCGATCACGCGCCCGGGTCGCCAGGTCGACGATCTTGTTGCCGATCCCTACGAGTCCGAGGTGATCGGCATCGCGCACAACCGGGACGATCAGCCCTGGATTGAGATCGACCGCCATACCAAGGCTCACGTTCCCACGATAGATCACGTTGTTTCCGGAGATCGTGGCGTTCACGGTCGGAAACTCGCGGAGCACGCGAGAGACAACCCACGCGACGAAGGCGGTGTAGCTCACCCGAGCCCCCTGAGCAGCCCAACGCTCCTTGCTCTCAGCTCGTACAACGTCAATTGCCGAGAAGTCGATCTCGATGAACGAGTGGACATGGGGCGCCACGCGCTTGGCGATCACCATGTGCTCGGCCGTGAGACGACGGATCTTGTCCATCGGCTCAACCGTGTCGGCCGCACGTACCGGGAACTCCGGATGCCGGACTTCGCGGTAGAACCTCGTCCATAGATCGGACGGTGCCGAGCTGGCCGCCGGAGCGACGGCAGGAACCGGCGGCGGCGCGGGTGCCGCAGCAGGCGCTGGCGGAGCTACTGCTGCCCCTCCCTGCTCGATGAAGTCGAGGATGTCCTGCTTGGTCACGCGTCCTGCGTGACCAGTACCACGCACGGACTGAATGTCCACTCCGTGCTCCTCGGCGATCTTGCGCACAACCGGCGTAGACCGGGTCCGCAGGCGATCCTCAGCGCTCTGGGGACCGTCGCTGGCCACGGCGGCGACTGGCGCAGGCGCTGCTGCCGGCGCCGCGGGCGCAACCACGGGAGCGGGTCCGGCAGACTCAGGCACAGCCTCAGTCGCCACGGGTGGCGGTGCTGCCACAGCGGCACCGGCTTCCGTGTCGATGAACGCGACGATGGTCCCGACTTCGACCGTTTCGCCTTCCTGCACCAAGATTTCGACCAGGGTCCCATCCGAAGGGGATGGGATCTCCGCATCTACCTTGTCCGTCGAGATCTCAAGAATGGGCTCGTCACGCTCGACCGTATCGCCGACCTGCTTGAGCCACTGTGAGACCGTCCCCTCGGCGATGGACTCACCCATCTGGGGCATCGGGACTTCAATTCGAGCCACGCTCGATCACTCCGTGTTTGTCAGTATGCCGCGAGGTACCGGGCAGCGTTCACGACGTCGCCAGTCTGCGGTAAAAAGTAATCTTCCAGTGATCCTGAGTAAGGCACAGGTGCGTCGATCGCCGTCACCCTCAGAATCGGTCCATCCAGCCATTCGAAGGCTTTCTCGCTCACGCGAATCGCGATTTCTCCAGCGATCCCACCCGTACGCGTATCCTCGTGCACTACGAGCAGCTTGTTCGTCTTCTTCACACTCTCGACGATCGCGTCTTCGTCGAGCGGAAGAAGTGTGCGCAGATCTATGATCTCGACGGACACTCCGTCTTCCGACTCAAGTGTCTCCGCAGCTTCGACGCTCTTGTGTACCATCGCGCCATACGTGACGATCGTGATATCGGTACCCTCGCGCACCGTCCGTGCCTCACCCAACGGGATAATGTAGTCGTCGTCGGGGAGCACCTCACGAAGCGCAGGAGCTCGGTAGAGCCCTTTGTGCTCTTCGAAGATCACCGGATTCTCGTCGCGAATGGACGCCTTGAGCAACCCCTTGGCGTCCTTTGCTGTACTCGGATAGACGATCTTCAAGCCCGGCGTGTGGAAGAACGCCATCTCCACGTTCTGAGAGTGGAACGGTCCTCCCCGATTCCCGCCGCCGACCGGCCCGCGGATCACAAGCGGCATCGGGCCGGCGCCGCGGTAGTTCGACGTCGCGATGTAGTTGGTAATCACGTCGTACGCCGGCGAGATGAAATCCATGAACTGGATCTCGACCACAGGCCGCAATCCCATGTGGGCCGCCCCGGCCGCAGCGCCCGTGAACCCACCCTCTGCGATCGGCGTGTCGATGACACGGTTCTCGCCGAAATGGGCGAGGAAGTCCCGCGTGACCTTGAAGGCGCCGCCATAAATGCCAATGTCCTCCCCCATGAGAAAGACGGAGTCATCGCGGGTCATCTCCTCGAAAAGCGCCTCGGAGATCGCTTCGAGCATTGTGACCGGCTCGCCATTCCTGGTCTTGAGAAGGTGCTCCGGAATCTCGCCGTCCATCATTCCTCGATCGTTCAGGCCAGGGTCGGATCAGGGCTGTCCGCCCGGGTCCAGGGGTGCGGCGTCGTCACATCCGTATAGACATCCTTGACCGCATCGGGCCCGTCCGGATAGGCCTCACCGATTGCCTCCTCGGCGGCCACGCGGCACGAGTCAAACGCGTCCTGCTCGATCGCGACCAATTCAGACTCGGACGCCCAATCATGTTCGAGCAGACGCGCACGGTAGAGGTCGAGCGGATCCTTTTTCTCCCACTCGCGAATCAGGGCGGGGTCAACGTAGTCCTGAGGATCATGCTGGGCGTGACCCTTACGTCGGAAGTACTTGAGCTCGACCATCCGGGTGCCCTCGCCAGAACGCACGAGACTGGCCGCGCGGCGAACCGCGTCGAATACGGCAAGAACGTCGGTTCCGTCTACTGATTCGGCGCCGATACCATAACCGGGTCCCTTCTCCGTGAAGCTGGAGACGCGGGTGTTCTTGGACGTCGGAGTCGAGAACGCCCACTGGTTGTTCTCGACCATGAGGATCATCGGGCAGCGCTGGACCGCAGCGAAGTTCAACCCTTCATGCCAAGCTCCCGTAGAGGACGCTCCATCTCCATAGAAGACGATGCCGATCCGCTCTTCACCACGCAGGCGGAAGGACAATGTCATCCCGGCCATGATCTCGATCATGGTCCCCAGCGGAGAAACGGGCCCGACGAAGCCCCTGTCGAAGTCGAACCAATGCACGTTGGCCTCGCGGCCACGCGTGGGGCTGGTTCCTTTCGCCATGTACTGTCGGTAATAATCGATCAGCTCGCCCCCAAACAGGAAGAGAGCGCCCGCAGCGCGGATCGTGTGGCACAGCATGTCGCCCGTCCCGTCAGTACGGCGACGGAGGGCGAACGCAGCACCCACAGCCCCGGCTTCCTGCCCCAGGCAACGGTACACGCCGCCGGTCACGTGCCCCTGCTTCTGAAGAAGCTCCAAGCGCTCCTCAGCCGCTCGCGTCACACAGAGTCCGCGGTAAAGCTCTTGAAGTTCGGTATTACTGAGACCGAAAGCCGAATCAGACACGGCGCGCTTCCAGCATACAGGGTCGGTGGCCCCAACAAGCTCCGCCATTCCGCGGATCGCAAGGCAACGTCCCGCTTTCGCGGTTCAAGGGGTCAGTTGCCCTCGTTGCCAGAGTTGCCTTCAGCCCCATCCGCTGCAGGCTGGTCAAGACCGGGAAGCACCGGAGCCGGCGCGGTCTGCGCAGCGGGCGCATCCACCTGAATCACGGACTCAGGGACAACCGAGCGCGACGACATGATCGACAGCACCAAGGCGAGGACCATGAAGGCCGCTCCTGCACCCCAGGTCGCACGCGTTAGGACCGTGGTCGCCTGTCGACCGCCCAGCACGCCATCCGCCATCGTGCCGCCACTCCCACCGACGGCCGCGAGACCGCCACCCTTACCTGCCTGCAGCAGGATCACGACAGAGAGGAAAAGGCCGACGAGCACAAACAGGGCCAGCAAAAATCCATACATCGAACAGATTCCCTTCGGGGTGAGACGATAAACGTCGGAGAGGCCGGAAAGGGTGTCAACGGGCCGTTCAGCCCGCTGCGTCGACAATCTCCCTGAAGGAAGCCGGGTCCAGGCTCGCCCCCCCCACGAGTACGCCATCTACGTCCGCAGCAGACATGAGTTCCGCCGCATTTGCCGGCTTGACAGAGCCCCCATAAAGGATCGGCACGGTCGCGGATGAAGCCACGCCCATAGCCTCTGCCAACCGGCCCCGAAGGCTTCCATGCGCAGACGCGGCGTCGGCCAGTGTCGCTGTTTCGCCGGTACCGATGGCCCAGACCGGCTCGTATGCTACCAGGAAACGCTTGGCGGCCCGGAGGCCGCCCAAGGCAGCATCCAGCTGCCGTAGGATCACCTGTTCCACTCGACCCGCCCTGCGCTCGTCGAGAGTCTCCCCAACGCAAAGAACCGGCACGAGGTTCGCCCGCACGGCAGCCTCGACCTTCCGGCGGGTGTCTTCGTCCGTTTCACCAAACACGTGCCGGCGCTCAGAATGTCCAACGAGGGCGAAAGATGCACCCGCGTCCGCGGCCATCGGCGCCGACGTCTCTCCCGTGAACGCGCCCGCGGCCTCCCAGTAGATGTTCTGCACACCCACCTGGAGGCGAGCGTCTCGACGGTCGGACGATGCGACGGCGTGAAGCGATGCGGTCGGCGGAAATACGATCAGCTCGTGCGCCGACGGCAGCGATCCGATCTCGAAGTCCGACAAGAAGCCTACAGCTGCGGCCGGACCGTGATGCATTTTCCAGTTTCCTGCGATCACGGCCATCAGCCGCTCCGGTCGGTGAGTGCGTTGACACCGGGCAGCTCCGCTCCGGCGAGGAGCTCGAGAGAGGCTCCGCCTCCCGTGGACACATGAGTGAGTCGGTCGACCACGTCCGCTCGTTCGGCGGCGGCCGCGGAGTCACCCCCGCCCAGGATCACCATGGCTCCAGCATCACATGCGTCTGCCACCGCGTGCGCGATATCCATGGTTCCTTCAGCGAAGGAGTCGATCTCGAAGACGCCCATAGGACCGTTCCACACGATCGTCTTCGCTCCCCGGACCACGTCGACAAAGAGCACACGGGTACGGGGGCCAACATCGAGGATCTTCTCACCCGGCTGCACTCCAGTGCGGTCCACGGCACGGCGCTGAGCGTCCTCGACCATCTCCTTAGCGACCGCACAGTCGACCGGGAGCACCAGACGGTCGCCGCCCGTTGCAAGAAGGTCACGGGCCACTCCGATCGAGTCTTCCTCGACCAGACTGTCACCGGTGTCGAGACCCAGTGCGCGGAAGAAGGTGTTGGCCATGGCTCCACCTATGAGGAGACGATCGACCCGAGGCAGCAGAGCCGATATGACACCGATCTTCGACGAGATCTTGGCTCCCCCGATAATGGCCACGAAGGGTCGCTCCGGAACGCGAAGCGCCTCTTCCAGGAACTCGAGTTCCGTGGCCATCAGAAGACCTGCGACGGCCTCTCCGCCTTTTGCTCGTATGGCGTCTGCCAACCCTGCCGTAGAGGCGTGGGCTCGGTGAGCCGTACCGAACGCATCGTTCACGAACATATCGCCGAGCGCGGCCCAGGAACGGGAGAGTTCGGGTGCGTTGGCCGTCTCTCCCGCCTCGAAGCGCGTGTTCTCCAGGATCGCGATCTCTCCGTTGCCGATGTCTTCGAGCGCTCCGGCGGCCGCTGTGCCATGAGTGTGTGGCACGAAATGAACCGGTGGGTCGAGGAGTTCGTTAAGTCGAACGGCGACTGGTGCGAGCGAATAGGCCGGATCGACCTGACCCTTGGGTCGTCCAAGGTGCGACAGGAGGATGACCCGGGCGCCTGCATCGGTCAGCGTCTGAAGCGTGGGCAAGGACGCGCGGATCCGCTGGTCGTCCGAAATGGAGCCGTTGTCGAGAGGCACGTTGAGATCTGCACGAACGATCACGGTGCGCCCTTGGAGGCCGTCGCTACCGACGTCCGAAATAGTCTTCTTGATCACTGTGGTGGGAAAATCTTCCCAAGGTCGTCGACGTAGGCACGCGCTTCGGGCGTCAGGTCCGTCCTCTCCGATAAGACCCTGCGGACGAACGTGATATCGGGGCCACTGCCGCAGTTCCAGAACTCGGTCAGACGTCCACCGCCATCGTCGATGATGTGAATATTCTTGTATCCTCCGAAACGTACCCAGACCTCTCCCGCATCGCCAAAAACTCCGCCGTAGTAGAGGTCAGCAATCGTAGCGCACACCGTGTGTTCCACCCACCACTCGTTCACCGCGGTGGATAGCGCGCAATCAAGTATCTCAGAGCTTCTCGCCGACGAAGCCGACTAGGTCTACAACACGTGACGAATAGCCCCATTCGTTGTCGTACCATGAAAGGACCTTGACCATACGGCCGTCCATTACTGCCGTGGACAAAGCATCGATCGTCGAACTGTGGGGATCACTGGTGTAGTCGATCGAGACCAGAGGCTCGTGCGAGACACCAAGAACTCCGGCCATCGGTCCGTCGGCCGCGGCCTGGAACGCAGCGTTCACTTCTGCCTCGGTAACGTCCTTTTCGAGTTCAGCGACCAGGTCAACGAGAGAGACGTCGGCGGTGGGCACACGGATCGCCATGCCGTCGATACGCCCCTGCACCTCAGGTAGCACAAGGCCCGTCGCCTTGGCCGCACCCGTGGTGGTGGGGATCATGGACATCGCGGCGGCTCGTGCGCGGCGCAGATCGGAGTGTGGAAGATCGAGGATTCGCTGATCGTTGGTATACGCGTGGATCGTCGTCATCAGGCCATGGCGGAAGCCGAACGAGTCGCTCAGCACCTTAACGACAGGTGCTAGGCAGTTCGTGGTGCAGCTCGCATTGGAGATGATGTGATGGCTGGCCGGATCGTAGTCGGCCTGGTTCACGCCCAGAACAATCGTGATATCCTCGTTCTTACCCGGAGCCGAGATGATCACCTTCTTCGCTCCGGCATCGATATGCTTGGAAGCCCCCACGTGGTCGCGGAAGATCCCGGTCGACTCGATCACGATGTCGATGCCGAGATCACGCCACGGTAGAGCGGCAGGATCGCGCTCGCTGAGCACCTTGATCTCGTCACCATCGACGACCAGACCGCCGTCGGAAACCCCTACGGTGCCGGGATATTTCCCATGTACCGAATCGTATTTGAGGAGGTGGGCTAGCGTCTCGGGACTCGTCAGATCGTTGACGGCCACGAAGTCGATGTCTGTATTGCCAGCCTGCTTGGCGCTGCGGAGGACGTTTCGTCCGATACGTCCGAATCCGTTGATCGCTGCCCGGATCGCCATGCTGTGATAACTCCCGAAGGGTGAGTTGAGAAGGTGGTATTCCGCCCCTCAAGATAACGATGAAAAGGCCTCGGGAAGCGCTCGAGCAAAGGTCACGAGGTGAACCGAGCTGACTCCCTGCTCCATCAGAACCCTGGCCGCTTCGGAGGCTGTCGCGCCGGTCGTGAGCACGTCGTCCACCAGGACAACGGACGTGCCTGATAGCGCTCCCATCGCGGGGTTCGCGGCAAACACGCCACGTACGTTCGCCCGACGCTGGCTCGGTTCGAGTTTGATCTGAGAGCGCCGATCCAGAGTCCGGGTCAGAAGTCGCTTTAGCGGGAGACCGAGTTCGGACGCCAGGCCCTCGGCAAGCAGTGCAGCCTGGTTATATCCGCGTCTTCGCTCGCGGGCCGGCGTCGTCGGCATCGGTGTCACTACGATCAGCCGGGTGTCGAGGGCGCCTTCGGGCTGAACCACGTCCAAAGACGCTCGATTCGCCGATTCCCGCGCCGCTCCAACCATACGCCCAGCCATGAAGCCGGCTAGCTCACTCCACCCCTCATACTTCAAGGCATGCACCAGGTCTGCGGCAGGTGCTGCGAGAATGAACGCGCTGCGGGCTGATGACAGCGCCGTCGACCAGGGTCGGCATTCGTGGCAGTCGAGGGGGCCAGGATCGGTCAGACCTGCGACTCCAGTGCCCCGAGGGGCATGACATCGGGGGCAGCGCGGCCAACTGGCCATACGCAATCGGGACCGACACCGTGCACAAATGGGCGCCCTATCGCGCGCTTCGGATCGTGGCATCCATGTCCGGCAAGAAACGCAGCCGGCAGGAAGCAGAAGGTCGAGGGCTCGGGCGACCGCCCCACCCATCAGACTCGGCGTCTCCTCAGGCCAGTCACCTTCTCAGCCCGTTTGCCTCTCGGCGACAGCCTCACGCATCGCCTCGACCGGCGCGACGTGGCCCCACCAGCGCTCAAACGAGACCGCCCCCTGCTGGATCAGCATGTCCATCCCGTCCGTAGCCCGGATCCCAGCGGCCTCCGCGGCCTGCACGAATCCCGTGGTATGACGCCCGTACACCAGATCCATGGCGGCGCCGGCGCGGTTCAGCTTTCTGAAGTCGACCGGAGAAGGGTCACCTGGCGCGAGTCCGAGACGGGTCGCATTCACAACCAGGTCGAAATCCTCGCCTTCGAGTTCACGCGCGATCGGCACCACCCTGACCTTCGGCCCACCGATGCGTCGAGAGACGGCGCGCGCGCGCTCCTGTGAGCGGTTGTAGAGGAGGATCTCGCCCGCCCTGTCCGCGACGAGGGCGGCGAGCGCCGCTCGGGCCGCTCCGCCTGCCCCGAGTAGCAGAACCCGGATCCCGGCCGTGGGCCCCTCGAGGAAGGTTTCGAGCGCGCGACGGAAGCCCTCCACGTCCGTGTTATCCCCATGCACACGGCCCTCGTCGTCGCCCCAGAAGGTGTTACAGGCTCCCGTTCGCCGCACGGCTTCACTGCGAATATCCAGGATCGACGCGGCTTTCTCCTTGTGAGGCAATGTCACGTTGCCGCCGCCCCCTGCCCGCGCGAGGCCACGCATGAAGCCCACCAGATCATCCGGAGCACACCGGACCGCGACGTACACCCCGTCGACCCCAGCGGCCGCGAATGCGGCGTTTTGCAGCTCAGGAGAAGCTGAATGAGCGACGGGGTCGCCCAGGAGTGTCAGGACTCGAGTCGTGGACGTGACCTTCATGGCTTCATCGTGGACTCGAGTCTGAGCAAGGCCTGCTCAATGAGGTCGTCTAAAACCTCGAAGGTGGCCGAGTATTCCTCGTCCGTACCACCGATCGGGTCGGGGATCCCGGTGGCGCCGTCGGGTCCGTCGTCACCGGCCGCAAAGCCGGTGAGCATCTCAGCACGCTCCCCCCCTCCGAGCTCGACGGCACGCATCAGGTGGCTCGCCGACATGGTCAGGATCAGGTCCGCTGACTCGACGATCTCGGGTGTCAGATACGTCGAGGCGTGCACAGAAAGATCGAGCGAGCTCCGTTGCGCCGCGCGCACCGCCCCACCCGAGGCGGGACTCCCGTCCCAGGCGCCGACCCCTGCTGAGCCTACCTGAACCTGACTCCAGCCCAACTGCTCGATCCGATGCCGCGCGATGACCTCGGCCATCGGGGACCGGCACGTGTTACCGGTACATACGAAGAGCAGGTGGAATGGCTCTATGTCAGTCGACGGATCCATCGATCTCCCGGATAGCGCAGCGCAGCCGGCCGGTGGGAATGGCCCCTTCCCGCAGCACACGGGGGCGTGGACCCGTACAGTCTACCACCGTGGACGCCGCAGACGCAGGGAGCGTCCCGCCGTCGATGAGCCAGACATCGGGCGCATCGATCGTCTTCAGGAAGGCTCGGGCATCGGAGGCCGTGGTAATCGGCGGTTCTCCAGATTGGTTAAGGCTCGTAGAGGTGAGCGGCGCGCCGAGCGCCTCAACCAGCCGAGAGGCGATCGGGTGAGGGCTGACGCGAACGCCTACGGTGTTGCGCCCCGGATCACGCACGCCGGTCGGGAACAGCCCGTCCGGATCGCGGAGAACGAGGGTCACCGAACCGGGCCAGAAGATCGTGGCCAACTCCCTGGCATCAGCGGTCCAGTCGAGCGCCTCGATCCACTCACGGCCTGGTACCAGCGCAATCAGGGGCTTCCCCTCGCCTCGCCCCTTCACCTCACGAACACGGGCAGCCGCCTCTGACGTACACGCCCCACCGATCCCGTATACCGTCTCGGTCGGATAGGCGACCAGGCCACCCGCCCGGATATGCTGGACGACCACACCGAGATCGGCGTCCGGATCTCCACGCAGGTCCACGACCCGCACCACGTCAGGGTTTGTCAGCTCGAGGCATCCTGAACGGCTAGGATCGCTTCCGCCACAACCAGATCGAGCGCGCGAGTCACCTTGAGATTAGTGCCGCCGTCATCGACCATGCGGATTCGTCCACCGGCCGCTTCCACCAGGGCAGCGTCGTCCGTCGCGGTATCAATACCCGAGGCGTATGCCGAACGCAGCTCGGCCGCCGGAAACACCTGAGGCGTGTGCGCCAGCCACAGGGTAGATCGATCCGGCGTGCCCGTGACGAACGCCCTCGCATCCACACGCTTGATCGTATCGACCGCAGGTGTACCTGCCACAGCGCCAAACCCCGCATGCGCCAGGTCGATGCAACGCCCGATCACGTCAGCCGAGACCAGTGGTCGTGCCGCATCGTGCACAGCGATCACGGATACCTCCTGCGGAAGCGCGGCAACCGCTCGAGCGACCGACGCACCCCGGGTGTCGCCACCCTCAACCAGAGTGATACGCTGATCGAAGCCCCGGAGCCACTCCGGTGGATCAAGTGCGTCTTCCGCTGCCATCGCGACCACGATGGATATGACGCGCGGGTCAGCGAGGAACGGCCTAAGGGCACGAAGCAGGATCGGCTCGCCGGCGAGCTGCAGGAGTGGTTTTCGAACTCCTCCCATCCGTCGACCCAAGCCGGCCGCCGGGACCGCGACCCCGACCGTCGCGGGCGCGTCCGGGCCTCCATCGCTCACGGACCGAAGCCGTCGCCGTTCCCGCCACCGTACCCATCTCCACCCCCACCTCCGGACGTCTCGCCAACCACAGAGTCGAATCGGGTGTAGGCTTTGTGGAAGAAGAGCGGCACGACGCCGGTAGGGCCGTTTCTCTGCTTCGAGATGATCAACTCCGCCTTGCCCTCCATCTCGTGTCGGTTCTCTGCCGAAGCGTAGTATTCGGGTCGGAACAGGAACATGACGATATCGGCATCCTGCTCGATCGAACCGGACTCACGCAGGTCGGAAAGCATCGGGCGCTTGTCGGTCCGTTGCTCGGGGCCTCGACTGAGCTGAGAGAGCGCGATCAGGGGCACATCGAGCTCACGTGCCAGGGCCTTGAGTCCGCGGGAGATCTGACTGACCTCCTGCACGCGACTTTCCGACTTACCGGTACCCGACATCAGCTGCATGTAGTCGATCACAATCATGCCGAGCTCCTGTCCATCGGCGCGCAGGTCTGACTGCATCCGGCGAGCCTTTGCCCGGACTTCGAGCACGTTCGAGCCCGGCTGGTCGTCGATCCAGATGGGAGCCGTGTTGAGATGGCCGGCCGCCTTGGCCAGGCGCGAGTTCTCTTCCGGTGAGAGTCGTCCGCGACGGAGATTCTGCGCGTCGACACGTCCTTCCGAGCAGAGGATGCGCTGCACGAGCTGCTCTGAAGACATCTCTAGGGAGAAGATCCCGACGGCGGCCTGGTGATTGATCGCCGCAGACGAGGCCACGTTCAGCGCGAACGCCGTTTTCCCCATCGACGGACGTGCGGCGATGATGCACAGGTCTCCTTTCTGGAGCCCCGTCGTCATCCGATCGAGATCGGTGAAGCCCGTCGCGACACCGGTGATGCCCGAACCGGACGTCTGACGCTCCTCGATCTTCTCGAAGGTCTTCCACAGAATGTCCTTGATCCAGACAAAGCCTTCGCGCTTATGGCTGTCCGCAACCTCGAAGATCTTGGCCTCGGCGATGTCGAGAAGTTCTTCTACATCGCGCTCGCCCTGGTCATACACGTCGCGAATGATCGACGAGGCCCGATCCACCAGCCGACGGAGCAAGGCTTTTTCGCGAACGATGTTCGCGTGGTACTCGATGTTGGCCGCGGTCGGAACGGCATCCACCAGCGTAGCCAGGTAGTCCAGGCCTCCCGCTGCTTCGAGCTCGCCGGTCTTCTTGAGTTCCTCAGAGACCGTGATGGGGTCGATGACGTCGCCACGCTCGAAAAGCCGCGACATCGCATGGAAAATCCGACGGTTTCCTTCGCGGTAGAACGCTGCCGAATTGACCTTTTCGATCGCACGAATCACTGCCTCGCGATCGATCATCATACCCCCAAGTACCGCCGTCTCAGCCTCCAGGGAGGCGGGCATCGGGCGATCCCAGGCGGCAGAATGGGGGATTGGGTCGGACAACGGCGTCAGTGTGGCGGGCAGCGGTAATGGCGGCTGACGATTGTACCGGCTCATGCGACGCGAGCCAACCCCGACCCCGCATAGTGCGCAGCGTATGCGCTAAAGCGATGGACCATTGAGCTGACAGGCGGCCGTGGGAGAGCCCGTCGAGCTAGGCGTGGTCTCCGTCGATCACCGACCGCAGTAGCTGCAGATCATCCCAGAAAGAGCGAATCCAGCGACGGTTACGAAGCAGAGCGGCCGGATGGTACGTGACCACGAGCGGGACACCATGGTAGGTGTGCACAGCCCCGCGGAGCTTGCCAAGCGCCACCCCGTCCCGACCCGTCAGAAGACGGGCCGAAAAGGAGCCCACAGCAAGAATCGCTCTCGGCTTCACCAGATCAATCTGCCTGAGCAGGAACGGCGAGCATGCCTCGATCTCTTCAGGCTGCGGATCCCGGTTCCCCGGAGGCCTACACTTGAGGACGTTGGCAATGTAGACAGAGTCTTTCCGACTCAGCTCAACCGTCGCGAGCAGGAGGTCGAGGAACTGGCCAGACATACCGACGAAGGGAACGCCGCTCGCGTCCTCGTTGGCCCCCGGGGCCTCACCCACCAACATCAGGCGCGCCGTCGGCGGGCCGTCGGAGAAGACGACCTGCGTGCGACCGCTGGCGAGCCCGCACCTCGTGCACGCGAGAGCGACCTCACGCAGCTCGGCATAATCATCCGGAAGGACAACCGGGAGAGCGGCGCTGGACTTCCCCGTCACCCGCGTGGAGGGTCCGGTCTGGGCCTGAGCCGAGCGCTGCTGAGTCCCCTCCCCCTTCGCCCGGGACACCTGCTCAAGCGCCTCCTCACGGGTCATGCCGTCGAGGTAGAGCTCTCCACCGCCCATCTCGAGGCGCTGCCGGAGCAGTCGAGCCGCCTCCTGTGGAGAGAGGCGGGGCGAACGATCCGAACCGCTCACACCTCTCTCCGCTGGAGGAGCGGTCGGACGCGGTCGAGCACTTCGTCCGCGACCTCATCCTTCGAAAGCAACGGGAGCGGTTCGTTCGAACCATCGGGCAGGAGCACGGTCACTCGATTCGTCGACACACCGAAGCCAGCTCCTTCCTCCGTCGCGTCGTTGGCCACGAGGAGGTCGAACCCCTTTCGCTCGAGCTTTGCTGCGGCGTGGACAAGGACGTCGCCCGTTTCCAGAGCGAAACCGACATTGATGCTCCCGGCCTTCCGCGCGCTTCGGGTGTCATTCGCGACATCCGGGTTCTGCGTCAGGTCCACCGTCATGGTGCCACCTGTGTCCGAGCGCTTCAGCTTGCTTTGACGGGCGTCCGCCGGCCGGAAATCGGCCACCGCCGCAGAAAAGACATTCACGTTGGTATCGCCGATCCTGGTGGCGACTGCGTCGTGCATCTCCTGCGCGGTTTCTACCCGTATCAGCTCGACACCGAAGGGCGGGTCGAGCAATGAGGGCCCACTGACCAGCGTGACCTTGGCCCCACGGCGCCACGCAGCCTGAGCGATGGCATAGCCCATCCTGCCGGAGGAGCGGTTACCGACGTAGCGGACCGGATCAATCGGCTCATGGGTAGGGCCAGCCGTGACTAGCACATGTGTCCCCGAGAACGCCTCGTCCGCGGCCAGTGCACGACCGATCGCTTCTTCGATCTGCCACGGTTCGATCATGCGCCCGGGCCCGGATCCCTCCCCTGCGGCGAGGGCACCCGTCACCGGCCCGGCGATCTGATACCCGAGACGATTCCGAAGGTGAGCGAGGTTTTCCTGGACCTGCACGTGCGCGTACATCCGGTCGTTCATCGCGGGGCACACGACGACGGGCGCCTGAGTGGCCAGGAGCGTCGTACAGATCAGGTCGTCGGCACGGCCGTGGGCCGCCCGTGCCAGAAAGTCGGCCGTGGCTGGAGCGACGCACACGACATCCGCGTCCCGACCCAGCCTTATATGCAGCGCCGCCCCTTCCGCTGAAAAGAGGTTAGTCAGCGCGGGGCGACCGGTCACACCTTCGAAGGTGAGTGGCGCCACGAACTTCTGAGCCGACCGGGTCAGAACGACGTCGACCTCACCGCCGAGTCGTGTAAGGTCACGCGCTACCTGGATCGTCTTGTACGCCGCTATCCCACCCGTAACCCCGAGCACGATGCGCTTCCCGTTCCACGGGCGGCGCGGCTCGAGAGGGTCTGCGGGCATCGCGACGGCCCGCCGTTAGGGGTCTTCGCGGCGCCGGCGCTTGACGAGACGGAACTCGATCTGACCGGAGGTCAGTGCCTCTAGCGCCCGCGTCGTAAGCTTCTTCTCCTCACCGAGAGGCATCGCCTCACTCGGCAGAGAGTTGAGTTCGCGAGTGTACTTGGCTGCAACGAGCACGCCGAGATACTTGCTCTCGGTGCTGGCCGCGACCTCGTCCGGGGTAAATACACGCATGGGTCCGTCCTATTCAGAGTCCTGCAGATATGCACTGTACTCGCCTTCGAGCAGCTCCACGATCGTGCGGCGCATGCCTTCGGCGTCCTGCTCGGGTGGGGCTGGAGCCTCTCCCTGTTCAACAATGCTCCGGATTTCCAACAGACACTCATCCAGATCATCGTTGACCACAACGTAGTCGAACTCCGGAACAGCCTGAAGCTCATCGAGAGCTGATTCCAGTCTGCGCGCGATATTCTCGGGTTCCTCGGTTCCCCGTCCGGCCAGACGGGCCATCATGATATCGACGGATGGCGGAAGCACGAAGATGAGCGTCGCATCCGGGACCGCATCTCGGATCTGCCGCGCACCCTGGATGTCGATGTCCAGAACCACATGATCGCCGCGCTCCGCAGCCGCATCCAACTCCGAATGCGGCGTCCCGTACATGCGATTGTGGACGGAGGCCCATTCCGCGAACCATCCTCGCTCGACTCGTTCCTCAAAGGCTCTCCGGGTGAGGAAGTAGTAGTCGACCCCGTCCCGCTCAAGCGGACGCGGCGGACGCGTAGTCGCGGAAATCGAGAACACATAACGCCCCGGGCCATCCACCAGCCGGTGCGCGAGGGTCGTCTTCCCGGTCCCGGAGGTCGCGACGAGGGCCAGGGGAGCGGCTCGTCGCGTCACTCGACGTTCTCCACCTGCTCCCGGATCCTTTCGATCTCTTCCTTGATGGCGACCGAGGCCTGAGCCAGCGCTGCATCATTCGCCTTGGACCCTACAGTGTTCGCCTCGCGAAGCATTTCCTGCACGAGGAATCCAAGTCGTTTCCCGACAGGTTCCGACCCGTCTCCTTCGATCGCCTCGCGGAAGAGCTCGATGTGGGATCGGAATCGGACGATTTCCTCATTGATGTCCCATTTTTCGGCGAGATAGGCGATCTCACGCGCGAGGCGGTCGTCGTCGATGTCCACCTGAGCCGTGAGCTCCTGGACCGCCGCCCGGAGCTTGTCACGCTGTTCGACCAGACGTTTCGGTGCACGGCCTTCAACCTCGTCGAGGTGTGCCCCGATTGCGGTGAGGCGCTCGTCGAGATCAGCGGCCAGACGGAGCCCCTCGGCTTCACGCATGGCCCGAAGCGCAGCCGCTGCAGTTTGCACCAGAGCGACGAGGTCGACCTCCTCGATCCCGGCCGTCCGGTCGGTCTCCGGCACCCGGAAGATGTCGCTGAAGCGCGCGAGCATCTCGAGCGTCGGCTCCCCGGGCAGTTCCAGCTCATCCTTCAGCCCCTTGAGTGCCGCCTGGTAGGCACGCGCCTTCACCAGGTCGATCGAGGCACCGGGCTGAAGCGCCACGACTGAGCGATCGAGCGACAGGTACGCATTGACGTGCCCTCGGGCGATGAACGGCTTGAGCGCGTCAGTCATCGCCTTTTCAAAGCGATCGAAGCCGGACGGCGTCTTGACGTTCGTGTTGAAGAAGCGGTGGTTCACCGTCTTCACTTCGAGCCTCAGACGTCCAGCCGGGGCATCTACCTCGGCGTCGCCGTACCCGGTCATGCTTCGGATCATTCGATGGTCTCCATGAACGGATAAGCTAATTCCATAAGTCCCACCTTAACGCAAAGAACGACCGTCCGAATGGAAGGATCCGATCCGGATACATCTGCAGGTTCCGGCGGAAGGTGACGTTGTCCATGCCCAGCCAGAAGCGAACGGTGACCACACGGACCTGAATCTGAGCGTACCAGCTCTGGTAGAATGGAACCTGTACAACGCTCCCTGCCTCGCTCATGTCGTCCGCCACGAACGTCAGCATCGGATCGTGGCCACGCACGCCGAAAGAGGCCCACAACTCGAGGTTGCCCGACTCCATGAACACGCGGTGGAATTCGAACGACCCGCGGTAGACTTCAGCGGGTTGATTCGGGCCTTCCTCGTCCCAGTACTGGTAGGATCCCTCGAGCGTGAGGCCATTCATGAAGGTGGGCAACACGGCCGTGCCCTCGTACCCCTTCCGGTGCACCCCCGTAACGGGCGTCGCCTGGTCATCCAGTTCCAGTCCGAGGGGCAGGACCTGGTCTGAGTAGTTGTAGAGCGCTGCCCCCCCAAGCGTGACGCCCCACCGCGAAAGCAGAAGGCCCGCCCGGGCACCCGTCCGTTCGGCCATCAACTCGGGGCCGGAGGAACTCCGACGGGTGGGATCCAATGGAGGCAGGCCCGGACCCTCTGCAAGGGCCCCGACCCGGCTACCGTATGTACCGTCCTCGTACGAGGCGAAGAGGGTCGCGAACGAGACGGGTTTGACCCAGGCCCGAGCCCCGTAACTCGACGCGTCGGCGTCGTTCCACGAGCTGGATGACCACTGACCCGAGATGCCGCCCCACCGTTCGTGCGAGACCCCCCCCCGGGCTTCGATCCGCCCAGAGGGCAGCGACCCTTCGAAGCTCCGGTACGACCCACGCAGCCACAGCGCCCCGCGCTCGAGTCCCAACCCGCCCCCGAGTTGATATCGCGAGCCTCCCACGAAGAGTGAGGAGTCGGCAGAGGACTCCACCCCATACGTGGTGCGTCCGGCGAACGCCGATACTGTCACGCCACCCAGAGGCCTGTACGCCGCTCGCAGCGATAGATCACCCCGCTCGGACGTGGGGGTGTATTCCTCGACCTTGGTCTGAGCCGAGATGCTCCGGTAATCCAGCCCGAGACCGAAACGCTCCCCAGCGTGAAACTGGTAGCGGACCCACGCACCCGTGCGATTCCCACTCTCGGTGCCTTCTCGGCCTCTACCCCGGGTATCCATGCGCTCGAGACCGGCAGCGATACTGCCGCCGAGTGCGGTCGGGTCCGCGTAGATGCCCCTGAACAGATTCGTGTCAAGGTCACCGGTACCCGCTTCGATGACGGAAAATGGTCGCCCGTCGTCGTACTCATGTGACCACAGCTCGATGAGCATCTGCCCCATCGAACGGTCGAGGCGCACCCGTGAGATCCCGGCCAGGCCGACGAGCTGGAGATTCGGGACGCCCCCCTCGATGGCGTAGATCTCGAGCCCGTCGCGAAGAATCCGATAACCGCCCCCACCCTGCCCAAAGGCCGATACGGCCGCAGGTGTGCCGTAGTCACCACCAAGGAGCGCGATGACGCCGGGCAGCCTCTGGAACAGTTCGGCGAGGGTATTGGCCCCATCGGCCATGATGTCGTCGCGACCCCACTCCCAGACCCCGGTCGCGAAGGAGGCGGGCTCCGCAGCCCGGCTACGGGGGAGATTGTAGAAGATCGTATCCGCCGACACCGAGTCCCCCGGGAGCAGCGTATCGGCGACCGCCAGCGAATCGAGAGCGAGTGAGTCCTGCACCACCATCGAATCGACCACCACGACCGAGTCAGGCGGCTCCTGGGCACGCAAGGAGCCCGCCGCCGCTAGGGTGACAACGACGGTCAGCACCGCAGCCCTTCCGAGCCGGGCGCAGAGGTGTTTCACCCCGCGCGCCTCCGGACCCATTCCACCAGGAGCCGTGTCGGAAAGCCGGTACCACCCTTCCTCTGATAGGGCAGCTTCCCTTCACCCCAGGCCGTACCCGCGATGTCGAGGTGGGCCCAGGGCACGTCCGCGACAAACTCCTTCAGGAACGCAGCCGCCGTGATCGACCCAGCCGGTCGGCCACCGATGTTCTGCAGATCTGCCGCACCGGAGTCGAGCTGTTTCCGATACTCGTCCCAGAGCGGTAGCTGCCAGCAGCGCTCGCCCGATGAATCACCCGCTTCGCGCAGCTCTGCGACGAGCGCATCGTCATTACTGATCACCGCAGCTGCATGATGCCCAAGCGCGATGATCACCGAGCCCGTGAGCGTGGCACAGTCGACCATCGCGGCCGGCTTCATCCGGGCGCCCCAGGCCAGTGCATCAGCGAGGATCAGCCGCCCCTCGGCATCGGTGTTGATCACCTCGATGGTCTTGCCGGCCAGGCTCGAGATCACGTCGCCCGGCTTGGTGGCTGTACCCGACGGCATGTTGTCCGAGGCCGGGACCAGGCCCACGACGTTAGCGTGTACGCCAAGCTCGGCGATTGCCTGCATTGCACCGATGACCGCGGCCCCGCCCGACATGTCGTACTTCATCTCCTCCATGCCCTGAGACGGCTTGATGGAGATGCCGCCCGAATCGAAGGTCAGCCCCTTCCCGACCAGGATCAGCGGTGCTTCACCGTCTTCACCTCCGCGATGCTCCATGATGATGAAGCGAGCCTCTTCGTCGGAGCCACGCGTCACGGAGAGCAGCGCATGCATATCCTCTTCGCGCATCCGGGCCTCGTCGAAGATCGTGACGTCGAGCCCCATCGCGCTGCACATGCGCTCCGCCTCGTCTGCGAGGTGCGTTGGAGTCGCGACGTTCCCGGGCCGATCCTGCAACGAACGGCAGAAGTTGACCGCACGGGCGATCGCGGCTCCTGCCATCGCGCCCGCTGAGGACGCAGCTGTGTCCCCACCGACCAGATCGACCGCATTTACCAGAACGGTGGGTGACTCCTCGTCCTCAGCCTGAAGCTCAGTAAACTTCCACGCCGCCAGGCCAGCGCCCTCGGCGACAGCCTGCGCGGCCACCTCGGCGTCCACGCCATCCATCCCCTCGAGAGAAATCGTGAGCGCCTCGAGTTTCAGGCGTTCGGCGACACGGACCGCCCGGCCCGCGAAGCGTCGGAGCTTCTCCGCGTCAAGGTCATCAGCCTTCCCGACACCAAGCAGAACGACACGACGCGGCCCCTCGGCCTGCCCGTAGAGCACGACCTCGTCCGACGACTTGCCCGTCACGTCGCCAGCGGTCATCACCGCTTCGACACCACCTCGGAGGACCGAGTCGATCGCACTCAGATACGCCTCAGTCGCGCTCGCTCCATCTGCAACCGCGATGGCGAGTAGTGGTGTTTCCTGCCCCTGGGCCAGGTCCTCGATGTAGCGAAGCTGCATCGAACATCCCCTTAGGATTGTTGACGATCGGCACCTTTAGTTACCGGCCAACCGATCGAGGTTCCATGGCGCGCCGAACGCGTTTCGACGCTTCGAATCAGTCGCTGATACCCTCACGAGTTTCGGCCACCAGATGATCGACGACGGCCTTCAGATCGCCCGTCTCCTCGAAGACGGCCAGCTGACGGTCGGCGCTCGTCCCACGCTCGAGAATGGTGTACGCATACTCTACTTCAGCTCGGCTGCCCAGATCGTCGAGGACATCGTCGAGGAACCAGCCGATGAACTCTTCGAGCAGTTCGCGTGCCGGGCGTTCGGTCTCCTTGCCCAGGTCGAGCAAGTTGCCTGCGACGCCGAACCGAACGGCACGCCACTTGTTCTCTTCGATGAGAGACATGGGATAGACCCGGAATGTCATGTTGTCCCGGCGCAGCTTCCAGAGCTTGGCGACGAGCGCCTGGATGATCGCAGCAATACACACGGCCTCATCGATCCGCGTGCAGATATCGCACAGTCGGAACTCGAGCGTCGGATACAGGTGATGCGGCCGCACATCCCACCAGATCTTGGATGCATCAGGGATCGCGTTGGCATTGACGAGTGACCGCACCATGTGCTCGTACTCCTCATAGCTCCCGAACGTCGGCGGGATCCCGGTGCGCGGGAAGTTTCTCCACTGCACACTTCGGTACGAGCGCAGGCCTGTGCTGCGACCCATCCAGAACGGAGAACTCGTCGAGAGCGCCAAGATGTGCGGCAGGAAGTACCGGGACACTTTCATGGCATCGACGAGGAAGTCCCGGTCCTCGATTCCGACGTGCACATGCATACCGAAGATCAGATTCTTCCGTGCCAGATCCTGCAGGTCCTGCTCCACCCCCAAATACCGCTCCAGAGGCGTGATCTGCTGGTCCATCCACGATGAGAAAGGATGTGTGCCGGCCGCGAGCACGGAAAGCCCGTCCTCGGCTGCCAGATCGATGACCGACTTTCGAAGGCGAAGCACTTCACTTCGAATCTCGGAGGGCGTCGCGCACACCCCGCTCCCGACCTCGACGACGGACTGGTGTAACTCCGGCTTGATCCCCTCTACCGTGATCTGTCCGTCGGCATCCAGGATCTGCGTGATATAAGACCTGAGTTCACGTGTGTCCGGATCGACGATCTGATACTCTTCCTCGATCCCCAGCGACAGGGACGGATCCTTCACAGTCACACTCCTGCGATGATACCGTTGAGCGTCTCACTAGGACACATGGCTGCCGCAGCCCGGGCATTGTTCGGCCGGTAATAACCCCCGAGATCCTGAGCATCGCCCTGAGCAGAGTTCAGCTCACGCAGGATCTGCTCTTCATGCTCTGCGAGCGCCGCGGCGACCGGTGAGAAGCGCTCCGCGAGGGCAGTATCGGTGCCTTGCGAGGCGAGGGCCTGAGCCCAGTAGAGGGTCAGGTAAAAAGTGCTGCCACGGTTGTCGAGCTCGTTGACTTTCCGAGATGGGGAGCGCGCGTTTTCGAGATAGTCGGCAGTTGCCGTGTCCAGCGCGTCACCCAACACGCGCGCGCCCGGATTATCGAAATCTTCACCGAGATGCTGTAGCGAGGCGGCGAGGGCCATGTATTCGCCAAGAGAGTCCCAGCGCAGGTGACCCTCCTTCTCAAACTGCTGAACGTGCTTGGGTGCCGAGCCCCCAGCACCGGTTTCGAAGAGACCGCCCCCGTTCAGCAGCGGCACGATCGAGAGCATACGGGCACTAGTTCCGATCTCCAGGATCGGAAAAAGATCGGTCAGGTAGTCACGCAATACGTTTCCAGTCACCGAGATGGTGTCCTCACCCCGTCGAATCCGCTCGAGCGAGAATGCCATGGCGTCGACCGGTGCCAGGATCTCGATCTGGAGGCCGTCGGTGTCATGATCCGGCAGGTATGCCTCGACCTTTCGGATCAGCTCGGCATCGTGGGCGCGGTCGCGGTTCAGCCAGAAGACGGCCGGCACGCCCGAAGCGCGAGCTCGCCGAACCGCAAGGCCGACCCAGTCCCGGACCGGTGTATCCTTCGTCTGACACGCGCGCCAGATATCTCCCTCGCCGACTTCATGTTCGAGTAACACAGAACCGTCCGCCTGGACGATCTGAACCGTCCCCGACGCGGCCATCTCGAAGGTCTTGTCGTGCGAGCCGTACTCCTCCGCCTTCTGGGCCATCAGTCCGACGTTCGGCACGCTGCCCATCGTCGACGGGTCCAGCTGCCCATTCGCCTGGCAGTCCCGCACCACGGCGTCGTAGATGCCCGCGTAGCTCGAGTCGGGAATGACCGCGTTCGTGTCCTGAAGCGCGCCATCGGCATTCCACAACTGTCCGGAATCCCGGATCATCGGAGGAATGGATGCGTCGATGATGATGTCGCTCGGCACGTGGAGATTCGTGATGCCTCGGTCCGAATCGACCATCGCGACACCGGGCCCGTTGGCGTATACCGCCTCGATGTCGGCTTCGATCGCAGCCCGCTCGGACTCGGGGAGCCCCGAGATCTTGGCGAGCACATCGCCAAAACCGTTGTTCTCGGAAACACCCAGTCGATCGAATGTCGAGCCGTGTTTCTCGAAGAGCGTCTCGAAGAAGACCCGGACTGCGTGCCCGAAAATGATCGGGTCCGAGACCTTCATCATCGTCGCCTTCAGGTGCAGCGAAAACAGGACGCCCTGCTCTCTGGCTCCACGCACCTGGTCACGCAGGAAGTCGACGAGCGCGTCCCGGCTCATGAAGGTGGCGTCGAGCACCTCACCCTCCTGCAGGGCCAGGCCCTCCTTCAGGACAGTCGTCGTCCCGTCCGCAGCGACGTGGACGATCCGGGCCGTCGTTGCGGCGGCGAGCGCGACCGACTTCTCGTTGTGACGGAAGTCGCCGGAGGGCATCGTCGATACATAAGAGGCCGAATGATCGGGCCACGCGCGCATCCGGGGCGGGTTCGCGCGCGCGAAGTCCTTCACCGACTTCGGCGCCCGACGGTCCGAGTTGCCTTGCCGTAGAACGGGATTCACGGCGCTTCCCTTCACCGAATCGTAGCGTGCCCTGATCCCGTGATCCTTGTCCGTGACGGGCTCATCCGGATAGTCCGGCAACCGGTACCCCTGAGCCTGCAGCTCCGCAACGCACGCCTTAAGCTGTGGAATCGAGGCGCTGATGTTCGGTAGCTTGATGACGTTGGCTTCGGGGGCCTCGACGAGGGCACCGAGTTCTGACAGGTCGTCGGGGGCCACCCTATCGACCTCCAACGCATCAGCGAAGACCGCCAGAATCCGGCCCGAAAGAGAAATGTCCCGCGTCTCGACTGGGACGCCGGTCGCTCCGGCGAACGCCCTGATGACGGGCAGGAACGCATGCGTGGCAAGGTACGGAGCTTCGTCGGTCCAGGTGTAGATGATCGACGGAGAACGGGTCATGTGGTGGCCAGAATCGAGGGTGATCGCGGTGCGCCTTCAAGCCAGCGTTGAGCGGGCTATCACAGGGCGCGGCGCGACAGTATAGGACCGGCACGCGCAGTCCGCGAAGTGGTCACGCAGCAGGCCCTGCGGCGGCACACGGGCTTCTGAATCGGGATCGGTGGAGATCGAGCTACCAGCTGATGCGGAGCCCGGTCACCCAGGACGTACCCGAGTAGCTGCCACCGTCCGCGGCAGTGTCCTGCATGTCACCGAATGCGAGACCACTCTGCAGCTTCAGCTTGTGTCCGTAGATGTAGTAGTTGAGCCCGGCGTAGAACTCACGGAAACGATCGCCCCTGCCCGAAATCGCCTGATTCTCGTAGCGTGCGAGGCGAACGCCATTCGCGGCATCACTCGTTACATGGGTGAAGCGGCCGACCAGCTGGATCTCTTCGCTCAACTCGACGTGCGGCATGAGCTGGGCGCCCCATAAATCGCTCTGGTCGCGGTACCCGACACCAGTCGTCACATCGGCGCGCACGCCCCATTGGCCGTCCGCCAGACGGAAGCTCAGAGAGCCGACGTGCTCGAGCGCCCGAGTGAAGGAGTTCTGAGGATCTTCACTCTGGTGTACGTAGTCGGCCCTGACGTCCGCCTCCGCAACACCAAGCCGCTCAGAGATGTCGTACCCGACGGATACCAGCGTGAAGATTGCTCCGTTGAACTCACCGAACTCCCGGTTCGCCTCACCGGCCGAGTACGCGCCCGCACGGTACCTCCATCCTGAGCTTTCGCCAGCAACGCTGACGCCGGGCATATACTCCGCAGTGAACCACATATTGTTAGCCAGATTGCTGCGGTCGATCGTCAGCAGCTCCTTCGAGGATGTCGCACCGTCCAGCGTAAAAGCCACGCTCTGCTTTCCGATCGCGAACTCGATGTCGTCGTTGGGTGCCCATTCCAGCTTCGCGTCGGTCAGACGCGTGTAGAACGGATCCCGCTCTTGCGGATTGAGGTCCGCCTCGATCTGCAGCGTGAACTGGCTGAAGAGCCCCCACTTCGCCCCGAATCGGAAGCGACGCACGTTCCACTCGTCGTGCGAGAGAGCCTCGTCACTCACTCGTGCGTAGTCAGCCTGGAACCGTCCGCTGAGGACCATGGTCTGTATAACAGGGTTTTCGTCGTTGTCGTACCATTCGGCAAGGCTCAAGATCTGTTCAAAGGCGGAGGGATCGCTTTGAGCCGCCACCGGCGAAGCGACGACGAGCAGGCTCAGGAGAGCGACGGAGGAACCCACCAATTTCCAGCTCATACGCTGTCCTCGGGTACGGATCATCATCAGGTCAACTCCTTGGTGTCGATGTGTCGGTCAGTCACGGTCGCGTGGGTTTGGGGCGTGTGTCTTCAAGCTTTCGAGGGTGCGTTCCTCGCCCGTTCACTACAGCGCCGGCACCTCACCGAAACAATATCCCCGGCCCGTCACGGTTGGTCGGATGTTTCTGTAACAACCGGGTCACGAAGCCTGAATCCGCGAGCCGCCCACGGTCGAGAGAGCCGGGGACGGCGTAATTGCTGCCTGACCGCCGCCGCGATGGTCCAAAGACTCCGGTAGCTGGATCCGAAATCAGCCGTAGCGACCCTCGATGTAGTCCGCCGTCTCGGAGAGTTTCGGCGACAGGAAGAGATGTTCGGTCGCGCTCATCTCCATCATCTTGCCGAGCAGCATGAACGCGCACTCCTCACTGGCGCGGCGGGCCTGCGCCATGTTGTGCGTCACGATGAGAATGGTGTACGTGCCCCGGAGCCCCCAGATCAGTGCTTCCAGGGCTTCTGTAGCTTTGGGATCGAGCGCGGATGTAGGCTCGTCCATGAGAAGGACCGACGGCTTCACGGGCAGCAGGCGCGCGATGCACAGCTTCTGCTGCTCCTCGAGTGACAGCTGCGTCGCCCGGCTGTTGAGCCGGTCTTTCACGTGATCCCACAGCAGAACCTGACGGAGCGCGTCTTCCAGAAGCGCGTCCTCGTCCGCCCGGGATATTTTCTCATCTGCCGCGCGATGGATCCGGTGACTGAACAGGACGTTGTCACGGATCGACAACGGAAGCGGGTTCGGCCTCTGGAACACCATCCCGACTTCACGGCGAAGCCGAGCCAGCTCCACCTCCTCGGCAAAGATGTTTTCACCCATGACATCGACTTCGCCGGCCGTGCGGACGTAGCCCAACCGTTCGTTCATCCGATTGACGGTCCGCAGAAGCGTGGACTTCCCGCAACCAGACGGGCCGATGAGCGAGGTGATCATCCCCTGCTTCACCTGGATGTTCACATCGAACAGCGCCTGGAACGTCCCGTACCAGAGACTTAGATCTCGTGTCTCGATGGCGATCTCAGCCAAAACGGCCCTCCACGTAGTCACGGGTCCTCTGATCCTGGACCGCGCCCGTAAACAGCTCTTCGGTCTCCGCGATCTCGATCAGTTCACTCTCCAGGAAGAACGCCGTCCGATCAGCCAGACGTCGCGCCTGCTGCACCAGATTGGTCACGAGCACGATGGTGATCTCATGCTTGAGCTCTTTGAGAACATCTTCAATACGCATGGTCGTCACGGGGTCGACCGCGATCGAGAACTCATCCAGCAAGAGAAGTTCGGGGTCCTGCGAGAGCGCCCGCGCAATGGTCAGACGCTGTTGCTGCCCACCGGACAGGAGACTCCCGAGGGCGCCCAGTCGGTCTTTCACCTCATCCCAGAGGGCCGCACGGGTGAGGCACCGCTCCACGATGCCATCGAGTTCCGCTCGCTTGCGAATCCCGGCGAGCCTGGGCGCAAAGGCGACGTTGTCATAGACGCTCATCGGGAGCCCGACCGGCAGGGGAAATACGACGCCGACCTTTCGCCGGAGTGCGTACACATTCCGGATTGCCGTGATGTCCTGTCCCTCGAAGAAGATATCCCCCTGCACCGTCATGTCCGGATTGAACTCTTCCATCCGATTGAGTGCGCGAAGGAAGGATGTCTTGCCACTGTTCGCGGGTCCGATGATCCCGAAGATCTCATTCGGGAGCACATCGAGACTGACCGCATCGAGCGCGGTCTTGTCACCGTACCGGACCGTGAGGTCGCGCACCGAGAGCTTGGGAGACGCCACTACCATTTCCGCTTGTTCCGCAGGTAGACCCGAAAGGCGATCGACGTCGCGTTCATCATCAGTACCATCGAGATCAGCACCAGGGCGACCCCGAACGGCAGTGCCTCAGGGACATTCGGTACTTGAGTCGCCACAACGTAGAGATGCAGCGACATCGCCATCGTCTGATCGAGCACGCCCTGCGGCAAGAAGGGCAGGAAGGCTGCGGCACCGGTGAACATGATGGGAGCAGTCTCTCCTGCCGTCCTCGACACCTCGAGGATCACACCTGTCAGAATGCCACTGATCGAATTCGGGAGAACCACCCGCCAGATCGTCTGCCATCGGGTGGCACCCATATTCCAGCATGCTTCACGGAACGCGTGGGGTACGGCCTGAAGTGATTCCCTCGTGGAGACGATCACGACGGGAAGCGTCATCACGGCGAGCGTTAACGATGCGGCGAGGATGCTGCGCCCGAATCCGAAGAAGACGACGAAGGCCCCGAGACCGAAGAGGGCGTGCACGATCGACGGCACACCGGCGAGGTTGATGATCGCCAGATTGATGGCTCGAGTAAGCCAGTTATCGGGGGCATACTCTGATAAATAAACAGCCGCGGCTACGCCGATCGGAACTGACGCGATGAGAGCCACGGTGACGATCCAGATCGTCCCGACGAGCGCGGTCATGATGCCGCCGGCGGTCATCCCGTTCGTCGGGACCTGCGTCAGAAACTCCAGAGAAAGCGCAGGAGCCCCGCGGTAGATCAGAATAGACATGATGAGGGCGACCGGCACGATCAACAGCACGGTCATCATCAGGAAAAGCGTCTTCACCAGCCACTCGACACGGCGGTTCTGCTGGTCGAGCGGAGTGCGTGCGAACATGCTCATTTTCGGCCTACCCCCTTCACCACGATGTCGGCGGTGAGGTTGATGACGAACGTCACCACGAAGAGGAAGATCCCGAGCGTGAAGAGCACGCCATAGTGGTCAGAGCCGCGGGCGGTATCGCCGAGTTCGGCAGCGATCGTAGCGGTGAGCGCCCGCACCGAGTCGAACGGACTAGTCGGAAGATTGATCGCGTGTCCACTGGCCATCAAGACGGCCATGGTCTCGCCGAACCCGCGACCCACACCGAGTAGAACCGCAGCCATGAGACCACTCTTCGCCGCCGGTAGAACGACTTTGAAGACGACCTGCCAGCGGGTGGCGCCCATGGCTTCAGCAGCCTCACGGTAGCTGTCCGGGACCGCCTTGAGCGCATCCTCGGCGATCGTCGTCATGATCGGTGCGGCCATGAGTCCCAGGATCACGCCGGCATTGAGCACACTCAGCCCGACCGGTACGTCGAAGAACTCGATAATCAGCGGGTTCATGATGGTCATGCCGACGAAACCCCAGACGACCGACGGGATCGCCGCGAGGAGCTCGACGAGGACCTTGAGGGATTCGCGCATCTTGCCCGTTGCGAATTCCGCTATGTAGATCGCCGCGCCGAGCGAGAAGGGCACGGCGACGAGCATGGCCAGGCCGGTGACGCTGGCCGTACCGGCCATCAGAGCGAGAATTCCGTACGTCGGATTTCGCTCTGAGGTGGGGCGCCAATTGATCGACGTGAAGAACTCTTTCGCGTCCATCGGCCCGATCACGAAGTCCAG
>DGOW01000011.1:35899-44070 GCA_002390225.1 Gemmatimonadales bacterium UBA4456
TCGCGGAGACGCCCCCGACGAAGACACCCACCGAGACGGCTCGGTCCATGTACCAATCAAGCCCCCGCGTGTTGAGATCGTTGACGATCCTGCTGGAAGGGGCGTCCGTCTGGACCTCAGCGGGCATCGGGCCCCCGCAGCGTGAGCAACAAGTCACGGACACTGAGTTTCACGCTCTCGAGCACCTCGTTCATCTGCTCTTCAGTTAAGTCCTCGGGGTAGTCCACCACTGAGATCATGTTGGTCCAATCGAGGAAAAGCGTGCGGAACGGGAGCAGCGGAATGTGCTTGCGGGCTTCCGGGTGAAGCCCCACGACGATGTGCCAGTGCCGGGGCTCCTCATGGATTGGCCGTAACATCGAGGGCTTTCTGCCACGCATGTCGATGCGGCTCCGATCCATGAACTCGACAAGGCCAGGATCGAGTGATGCGACCGGATCCCAGCCTGCGCTCGCGTAGCTCCCGCTCTCGGGAAAGGCCTTGGCCGCGTAGGACTCCGCCATTTGCGACACCCCGTCGTTCCGCTCGTCGAGAAACAGGATCCGAAACGACTTGGGATCCTTCGGGTCGCCGGTGACCGCGAACAGCGTCTGTTCGCACACGTTCTCAGCCTGTTCGGCGACGCGCTTCAACAGGTTGATGATCCGAAGCAGGGCGAAGACGTCACGCATAGGGACTTCATTGCCCTCACCCGCGGACAGCAGTTCCTCGAAAACCTTCTCCAGGGTGGAGTCGGTCTGCCCCGCCATCCCGTACGTCTCATTCGCGAGGTCGGCGTCAGCCTCCTGAAAGGCAACCAGAGACTGATGGAGCGTTCGGCGCGCCTGGTGGCTAATCAGTTCTACGTCGCGAACGATCCGCTCAGGCGGCCGGCCACTGAGCTGAACAATCTCTCGTCCGATCGTGCTGGCGTAATCACCGATCCGCTCGAGGGCCACGTCGAGGCGAAGCACCGCCGATACATATCGGAGGTGCCCCGCGCTCGGCGCGTGACGTACGATGAAGGCGTGACACAGGTGGTCGATGTCGCGGATCTTGCGATTGACCCGGCGGTCACCGAGCACCACGTCGTTGGCGAGAGTGCGGTCCTCCTCAAGGAACGAATGAACTGCGTCACCGACCTGACTCTCGATCAGAGTCGCCAGGCGGTCGACCTTGTCGCGGATTTCGTCGAGATCCGACTGCATCCGCTCTTCGTAATGCGTATATGTGGACTCTTTCACTGGGCTCCTCGCCACTGATGCGACCCGAGGGTCTACGTGCAGGTCACGGTTGAGACCGGCGCATATCCCTTCTCTAAAATGATGCACTGCCCGACATCGCTGAGAATCCAGTCCATGTAGACCCTCACACCACCGGAGGGCTGCTCGGCCGTATACATGAACAGCGGGCGGGCGATAGAGTAGGAACCGTCGATCGCAGTGTCTACGGACGGTGCCACACAAGGTGTTCCCTCACCACGGCTGACGCAGGGCATTGCTACGTGCTCTGTGGCGTAGGCCAGCCCACTATACCCGATGGCGCAAGGCGTATTTTCGACGAGGTCCACGACATCCTTGGACCCGTGCATGTCACGCGATCCGAGCTTGAACTCGGACTCTTCGAGCACCGCGTCACGGAAGTACGCGTAGGTGCCCGAGTTGTTCTGTCGGCTCACGCGCACAATCTCATCACTGCCACATCCGGGTACGGAGATGCCCAGCTGGGACCACGTCTCGATGTCCCCGTTCTCCCCGTAGATTCCTACCAGCTGATCCATCGAGATCGCGCTGAGCGGATTCTCGGGGTGGAGAAACACCGCGAGAGCGTCGTACCCGACGATGAACTCGACGGGATCGTATCCCTGGTCCCGAGCCTGCACGAACTCACTGTCCCTCATGCTACGGCTTGCGTTGGCGATGTCGACCGTGCCGTTGATCATGGACGAGATACCCGTACCGGACCCACCACCGCTGACGGCGATGGCCACGGTCGAATCGACCTCCGCATAGGCTTCGGCCCAGGCCTGAGCTACGCTGAGTAGCGTATCCGATCCCGTATTCTGGATGATCGAACGCCCCTCACCCCCGCCACAGGCGAGAAGTACGAGCGGCAGGCTGAGGATTGTGAACAGACGCTTCAAGGAAATACCTCCAGTTGAGTTTGATTCCTACGCAGCCGCGCCATTCGCAGCTCCGGGAAAGAGTGTAGAAGACTTCCCCCGCCCTACCGCGGGGTCCTGCGTGACTTTGGATGCCTCTCGGACGGTGTCTCCACCGTCCTCCTCGAGGCCTCCCAGAGGCGCTCGCGTCGGGAGGACCAGACGAATGGTTGCACCGGCCCCCAACTGACTTTCTGCTTCGACGCGGCCACCCATCCCCTCGATGAGGTGTCGAACAATGGCCAGTCCCAGCCCGGTACCCCCGAAATCGCGAGCCCGGGACGAATCAGCCCTGTAGAAACGCTCGAAGATCCTTGGGAGGGCCTTGGCTGGGATCCCCTCGCCCTCGTCCACCACCTCGATGTGCGCGAGGCCCTGCCCGACCTCCCGGGAGACGACCCTGATCACGCCCCCGTCATCACTATGCCTGATCGCGTTCTCGAGAAGGTTGCGAAGACTCTGACTGAGCCCCTTCGGGTCGGCGTAGACCTCTGTCTCGGCGTCGATGACGATCGTGATCTCCCGGGCTGCCACGGCGTCTGAACACCAGCTGCCTGCCTCCTCAGCAGCGGCTTGGACAGAGACGAACTGCGAGCGGGCGACCCAGCCACCGGACTCGAGTCGCGACAGGTCCAGCAGATCGTCGACGAGGTGTTGTAACCGAAGAGCGTTGTTACGGATCGACGCAACGAAGGCGTCGCGAAGATCCTCCGGCGCATCACCCTGCATCAGCGTCTCCGCGTACCCACGGATCGAGGTCAGAGGAGTTTTGAGCTCGTGAGACGCGTTGGCCACGAAGTCGCGACGGACGTTCTCGAGTCGTCGGATCTCGGATACGTCGAGCAGCGTCGTGACCGCCCCGCCGGTGTCGAGGGTCCGAGACGAGACAATCAAGTGGGATCCACCGAACTGGACCTCACGCTGACTGATCGGGCGGACCGCCGACTCTACGAGAACGCGCCTGAGTTCGGTGTGCCGCACCAGCTCCTGAACAGGGGTGCCCTCTTGGAATGTCTGGAGGTTCAGCAGCGCGCGGGCAGCCCGATTCGTGCGAAATACGCGCGCATCGTCCGTGAGCGCCACGACGCCCTCGGCCATACAATCGATGAGGGCTTGTACCCCATCCCGCTCCTGACTCAACTCCGAGAGGCGCGTCTCGAGTTCTTCCGTAAGACGGTTGAGCGCCGTCGCGAGCTCGTCGAGCTCGGGCACGCCCGAATTCGACGGTGCACGACCGTCGAACGCGCCCCCAGCGACGCGGCCAGCCATGGATACGAACCGCTCCAGGGGCCTACTGAGGGCGCCGCTGACGAAGTAGGCGATGACCAGGGCCACCATCATCGCCAGCAATCCGCCGAGGACCAGCGCGTCACGGGCCCGGCCAACGGCACGCTCGACATCCGTCAGCGGCGCTGCGAGGCGAAGAACGATCGCCTCGCCTCCGAGCGTGACCAGTCTGGCGCCATAGAGAAGCGGCTCGTCGACGGTGGTCGACGTCCGCTGGGCGAATGACTCCTGTCCAGCAAGTGCTCCGCGAACCTCGGGGCGATCCGAGTGATCCTCGACCTCTGTGAGGCGACCCGGCTCCACGTACGAGTCGCCAAGCACGACACCGTCGGATGAGATCAGCGAGACGCGATAGCCGACCCGTTCGGTGATCTCACGGGCGAGCACATCCGGCTCAGCATCCGAAACGCCCTCAAGGATCCACTCTCCGAGCGCGAGCTGCCGGGCGAGTTCCTCCTGGAACGTCTCCGTCAGTACGCGGCGCAGGCCCGACGTTACCAGGACGACTGCGAGGAGCGTCATGACCACGACGACACCAGCGAAGCCGGCAAAGAGGCGTTGTCTAATCGGCAGGCGCCGAGACCCGGCGGGCATCGGGTTGGCCCTCTGGGGATCGGAAACACCGGAAGAGAGCGCGGAACCGGAACTCACCGGAACCCTCGAGCCAGTTTCAGCCTTCATCGCGTGGCCGCGTGCCCCTCGGCCCGGAAATTGATCATCGCCCGTTCGTCCTGTCTGGACGGTCGATCGTGCACTCGACTTCATCGTAGCGCGAATCTACCGCAGGTGTAGCAAGCTTCAACTGAGCCAAGGCCCTCTTCGGCGCCCTCAAGGATGTTGTTACGCTGCTGTTACAGTACTGTAACAGCCCTGTCATGGACGGCTTCTTTGAAGGCACCCGTATTCGGAATCCGCGGGTTCATCAGCCTCGGTATGTCTCCCTGCCCCTGCTCGATCCACCGAGCCCATGGCAGGAGGATCCAAAGCGCCAGCGCGGTCCCCGCAACAGCGCCAGCGCTCGGAGCGGGCGGGGGCCAGGGCTGACTCACCCAGATGGCCGTAGTAAGACCGAGCAAGCCCACCAGCGACCACGTACCGGTGCGAGACGTCGCTCGGGTGATCGATGTGTAGAGCCACACGTCGTCCAGGAGCAGGGGGCTCTCCAGAATCAGGGCTCCCGGGATCGAGTACCAGAGCCCGAGTCCGACCACCGCCCCCCCCGGCCAGAGGGGCAGATCCGGTCGATGCGCGATCGCATCCAGGACCCAGTGGCTCAAGACGAGCGCGCCGAGGAGAGCAGTCACCCCCTGTTCCTGAAGATCCGCTGAGCCGCGGCGCCGCGGCGCCGCCGAGAACGCTTCATACACCGACGAGGACGAGACTGTACGTCCACAGATACGATACGAAGTCCAGTGGAGTGAACGCCGTGGCACTCGGATCGACTTCGACGATCTCGAGACCGGCCAGCAGGAAGACGGACCAGATCAGATCGACATCGAAGGCGGCGCCAATACCCGCCCAGAGTGGCATTTCCGGTTCGAACTTCTTCGCGCTCAGGGCGGCAGCAAGGTAGCCTACGAATATGGAGGGGACCTCGAGTTCGAAGCTCGAACATGCGTTGTAGCAAAATACGCTTCCCGGCTGGGAATCGCATCTCCTAGCTCTGCTTGCGCCCGACGATCTTCGGCTTATCTTCGGGTACAGTATTCGGCTTTTGTTCGGGTACGATCCCCGGTACCGGCTAGTGGTGTGGCGTGTGGTGTGAGAGACGCTCGGGACCGGGGATCGTCGTCTCCAATATCCACGTTCAGGTGTCTCAAACAGCCATGGCTCGTTCCCGCGCATCTGCGCAATCTGTTCCCACCCGCCAAGGTCGTGGGTGGGCTCATAACCACAGCACCGACAATGACTGGCTGAACACGGCAGCCGCCGACACCAGCTGGGCCAGCGGGCCTGGTGCTGGGACCGTTTTCCAGCCCGCATCCGCTCGGACCTCGACCGAGAGCCGCCAGGCCCTCTGCCTCTGGCTTCCCACCTTCGAGCTTCGTCTCGAGCTAGTCCGCTCACCCGAGCTCGACAGCACCTCGGTTGCCCTGCTCTCCGACGGCGAGAGCACCCGTCGTACGGTCTGGCAGGTCTCGGAGCGCGCCCACGAAGCCGGTGTCCGGCCAGGCCAGCTCGTCTCTCAGGCGGTCTCCCTCTGCACCTCATTGACGCTCCTCGAACCCGATCCAGCTCACTACGACGCCGCCGTCGACACGATGCTTGAGGTTCTGACGGAACTCACCCCGGTGATCGAGCCTGCCGGCCGCGGTCGTGTCTTCCTGGGCATGGACGGCCTCGACCGGCTCTTCGGCTCCTCGAATCATCAGATAGATCGTGCGTTGAGGCTGCTCTTTCAGGTTTTTCCGGCCCCTCTAGTCGCCGCAACCCGTGCTGGTCTAGCTCCCGGTAAGTTCGGTGCGTGGGTCGCCGCGGCCTCCGCACGATCCGGACGGCCGGTACTCATTCCAGAAGCCCACCTGGGTTCCTTCCTTACAGAGTGCCCGATCGGGTCTTTACCCGTCGATCCTCTCGTCATTCAAAGGCTCGAGCGGCTCGGCGTCCACACCCTCGGGGAGCTTCGTCGTTTCCCCGAGCCAGCCCTGGTAGCCCAATTCGGTGAGGATGGTCGAAACGCCCTCGCCTGGTCCACGGCACACCGAATCGATCCGGTTCGCCCCTGGCATCGCCCACACCCGATCCGTGTCTCACTCGAATTCTCCAACCCCGTCGGACTCACAGGCACTCTGCACAGCGCCCTGGATCGGCTCGTCGAGCGCGCGCTGACCCGTACAGCACGCCGCGGACGCAGCGTCACGGGTGTCCGGATCGGTGCACACCTCGAAGGAGGAGGCTCCTGGTTCGTCGAAACAGTCCTCCATGAGCCGACGTCCGACCGTGAACGCATCGCTGCGCCACTGCGTGCGAAGATGGCGATCGTCCCTCCTCCACGTGCGGTCGAGACGCTCCTGCTGGAGTTCACCGAGTTCGGGGTTCAAAGCACGCAAACACAACTCTTCGACCGCAAAACCGAAGGAAGTCGGGCCACTGGAGGCCTCGATTTCAACGAAGGCGAAGTCCCTGTCTCTATTAGAGATGCAGTCAAAGAGCTCAAGTTACGTATCGGGTACGCTCCGCTGTATCGAGTCGTAGAGGTCGACCCCTGGTCCAGGATCCCTGAACGCCGCCATGCCCTGCTCAGCGTCGACTTCTGACCGTACGCCACGACCCTCGACCATGAACTATCGCCCCCATCTCAAACCTCTCAGAACACCGAAGTCCGTCGTTGTCCGTACGGACAACCAGGGCGATCCCGTGCATGTCCGTCTACCGGGGAAACCCGCTCGACGCATCGCTGTTGTCCGAGAGCGCTGGCGCATCGACGACGAGTGGTGGCGTCAGGCGATTTCGCGGGACTACCTGACGGTCGTCCTCGACGACGGAACGGTACTGACGCTCTATCACGACCTGCTCATCGACGAGTGGTACGTCCAACACGGCTGATCCGGGCATGGCGTGCCCGCGGGAACCGCTTCATATCCCGATGGTACGGTCCGCTGACCCACACCTGATCTCTCGGAATCACGTGGACAAGCCAAAGCGCAACACACTCGACTGGACCCTTGGGAGCCTCCTCATCGGGGCCCTGTTCGGTACAGTGATCGTCACCGGCTTTCTCGCAGCCCACAGCACGGGCGGCATAGTTCACGCCCTGAGCTCCTTGAGCCCCGCCCCATGAGCTCTGCCCCACTCATCAAGCGTATTCAGCCCAAAGGACAACGCGGGCTGAAGGTCCTCGTCCACCTCGACGACGACTCGGAACCGTTCGAAGTGATGCTGGAGGCACTAGAACGCAGCCACCTAGGCGTTGGAGACTCGCTGCCGAGCACGGTACGCCAAACACTCCTCAACAATGACGCCGACGTACGCGTGCGCGATGCAGCATTGAACATTCTTTCGTACCGGGCGCGTACGCGGTCCGAGCTGCGCAAACGCCTCAGGCAGAAGGGTTTTCTCCCGGCACGGATTGACACCTGCCTCGATCGGCTTCAGGAGCGTGGGCTGATCGATGACGCCGCCGTGGCCGCCGCCTTTGTTCGCGATCGGCTTCGGCTTCGCCCCAAGGGCCGATCGGCACTCACAGCGGAGCTCCGCACGAAGGGTATCCCCCAGGAGCTCGCTCACCGCACGATCGACGGCGTCTTCGAGACGGAGCAGACAAGCGACCCGGATCTCGCCCGCACCGCTGTCGAGAAATGGGTCGCGCGTCAGAACCCGGCCGTGCTCGAAGCGCTCGCCGACGACAGCTGGTCGGATGCGAGACAGAAAGCTCGTCGACGCCTCACCTCCTGGCTGGCCCGTCGTGGTTTTGGCGGTGGGACCCTGGGCGAGGCCATCGATCATGCGATCCGTCTCGCGTCCGAGAAGACCCGATCGTGAGGCGAGGAGCCTAGAGAGTCTTCATGTACTCGAGCACGGAGAGCTTCTGCCGGTCGTCCAGATCATAAAAGCCGTGGCCCTCGTTCGAACGGCTCGGGGTGCGGGTATCGAACAGAGTCGGGCGTGACCACGGCCCGTACTCGGCGAGATAGCACCACATACCGTCACCGGCGGCAGAGCCGGGGTGCAGAAGGGTCCGGGCCGTTCGAGCAACCGTATGGCATATCCGCCCCCGATCGGGACGGTGAGTTCGCATGATTTC
>DGOW01000092.1:0-9599 GCA_002390225.1 Gemmatimonadales bacterium UBA4456
CGGCATGCCGGACCGAGCGCTCGCGGCCTTCCTTGCCGGGGGCCAGGTGTACGAGACCCGTTCCGGTGCGCAGAGCTCTGATGTTCATCGACTGGCGACGTACCCGCAGCGCGACATCCTGGAGAGTGGCTGGCTCCTGGGCGAAGAAGCCATTGCAGAGAAGGCTGCGATCGCTGTGGTGAACAGGGGCGAAGGTACGGTCCTCATGCTCGGTTTCCGGACTCAGCACCGGGCTCAGACGCATGGGACGTACAAGTTTCTCTTCAACGCGCTCATGCAGCAGCCGGCCACCACGACGGAGGTGGCTGCAGTCGGTGGTGGAGCCTGATCGGACGCAGGTGACCGAAGACGAGGGTCCACAATTACGGCCCGCCGGTGACGCACCGGCGGGCCGTAGCTGCGTCAGCCCCCTGTGGTGATCGTGGCCCGGATGATCTGCGTCAGCTCGGGGAAATCGGCGTCGAGGTAGTCATTCCCGCGCGCGGCGGCCATCGCCTGATACGGCCCGTCACCGCGGGGAGGGCCATCGCCGTACTCGGAGTAAAACGCGTCGACCACGTCCATGCCTTCGATGACTTCGCCGAAGGGCGCGAAGCCTTCGCCGTCGAGCGCCGAGTTGTCCTTGTAGCTGATGAACACCTCGGTCGTCCGCGTATGACGGCCTCCCTTGGCGAAGGCGACTCGGCCGCGTGAGTTGGTTTCCACGACCGGATCGTCCACCAGCAACTCGGACTTCCATACCTGGTTCACGTACGGATTCCCGTTCAGCCCGAATTGAGCCATGAACCCATCGACGATGCGGTAGACGCGCGTGTCGTCGTAATAACCCCCTCTCACGAGGCTGTAGAAGCGATCCGCCCCCAGGGGTGCCCAGCGTCGGTGTACGTCGATCACGACAGTTCCGGCGGACGTCTCGAGCGTGACCTGGAAACGCGCGGGAGCTCGTTCAGCGTAGTTGTTCGCGCGAAGCAGAGGGTCGCGTCGGAGTTCGGCATCCGGGTCCGGTGGCGCTTCCTCGCCGGTGCAGGCCATCGAGCCGAGGAGCGCGAGGCAGACGACAGGGAGGCGGGCGAGCTGTCCTCGTAGCGAGGATCGTCTGATGGTGCGGGGCATTGGGGAACTCCAGGCGCGAATCGACGTCCCATCATCTTGGAGGGTGCGCCGCCGCCGTCAAGTTCGGCGTCGCGTACACAGTCGCGGGTCGACCGCCTTGCCCCGGTGCCGAGGACCTTGGAGGTTCTGCCCGAACGCCCCCTGGAGGAGCTGATGATCGATCTCCGAAGCGATACCGTCACGAAGCCGACACCGGCCATGAGAGAGGTGATGGCTCATGCCGTCGTCGGGGATGACGTCTACTCGGACGACCCTACGGTAAACGAGCTCGAGGCTGTCGTAGCAGACCTTCTCGGCAAGGAAGCCGCGGTTCTGGTCCCGACCGGAAGCATGTCCAACCAGATCGCACTCCGAACCCATACGGAGCCGGGTGATCTGGTGATCATCGAGCGGGGTGCGCACATCGTACGAAGCGAGGGTGGAGGAGGCGCAGCGTTGAGCGGCGTCACCATGCGCCCGCTCGACGGCGTGTACGGTGTCTTCTCCGGGGAGCAGGTGACCGAGACCCTCGGCCGTCCACATCCGTTCAACCCGAGCACGCTGCCCTCGCCTCCGACGCTCCTGTGCGTGGAGAACACGCACAACGGCGCCGGTGGGTGTGTCTGGCCGCTCGAAGCGCTGCATCGCGTGTGCGAGACCGGTCGTGCACACCAGCTGACGCTACACCTCGATGGGGCTCGGCTCTGGCATGCCTCGGCGGCATCGGGCGTCAGCGAGCGCGAGTACGCCGAGCCGTTCGACACCGTGAATGTGTGCTTCAGCAAAGGCCTCGGTGCACCAATCGGCTCAGCGCTTGTCGGAGAGAAACCCTTTATCGATCGGGCTCGTCGGTTCAGACAGCAGTTCGGTGGTGGCATGCGACAGGCCGGAGTGATCGCTGCGGCAGCTCTGCACGCGATCGAACATCACCGGGCCGACCTGCGTACGGATGTCGAGCGGGCCAGCCGGCTAGCAGAGGCTCTCGCGGCCACTCCTGGCTTCCGTGTGGACCTCGACAGCGTTCAGTCCAACATCGTCCGTTTCGAAGTTGAGATGGATGCCGGGACATTTGCCACGCTGTGTCACCAGAGTGGTGTGTATATGCTGCCGAATGGCACGCATGGAATGCGTGCGGTGCTGCACCGCGATCTCACCGACGTCGACGTCGGTGAGGCCATCGAGATTATGACGCACGTCGCCTCGGCGCGCGATATCGCTCAGCCGGCAGGCGTTCACGGAGCAACCTGATTCGTGGTTCAGGTCACGATCCACGAACGGCCGGAGGCTTTTCTCGCGCATGCCGAGACGTGGCTGCTCGAGCGCGAGGATCACAACAGTCTCCTCCTGTCGCTCTCGTACGCTCGTGCCGAGACCGGTCGCGCTGAGTCCGACGCGATATGGGCGGTCGTCGAACAGGGAGGGACGGTGGCCGGGTGTGCTCTCCGGACGCCTCCGTACAAAGTGCTTGTCACTCCGGTGGCTCCGATCGGGATCCCATCGCTGGTTCGCGCGTTCGCAGACCGGGTCGAGGAGATCCCCGCCGTGCTGGGTCCCACGGATTCAGCAGAAGCGTTTGCCATGGAATGGGTAGCTGTCAGGGGTGGTGGGTGGCGCCCAGGGATGGAGCAGGGCGTGTATCGCCTCGACCAGGTCGAGGCTCCTGACGGGGTTGGTGGCCAGATGAGGCTGGCTCGCCCGGACGAGTTGGAGCTGGCCATCGCATGGGGCGAGGGCTTCGCGCAGGACACGGGAGTCGTGTTTCCCACCGCAAAAGCGGTCGTGGAGTCGTGGATCAACCACGGGCTTCTCTATATGTGGGAGGACGAGGGCGTGCCGGTATCGATCACGGTGGCTCATGGTCGGACGCCCGTGGGCATCCGAATCGGATACGTGTATACGCCGCCTGAGGCACGCCGTCGGGGATACGCTAGCGCTCTAGTCGCCCAGGTCAGCCAGGCCATGCTCGATGATGGATGTAACTTTTGCGTCCTGTATACCGACATGTCCAACCCGACCTCGAACGGGATCTACCAGACGATTGGATATCGGCTCATCGAGCAGGTGCGCGACTTCGACATCGTCCCGCCGTCCGCGGTGTGACCGCTACCGCTACCGCTGCGGCTGTCGCATGGCTGCTGGCGGTCGCTACGACGCTCGGTTTAATGGGTGCCCCGCGGGGGGTGCACGAGCTTCAGATCACGATCGGCGATGTCACCGTGCGGGCGCTGTGTACTGACAGACCTCGCGACGCACTACTCCTTCATGACGTGGGCTCGACATCGGATTCGTGGCCCCCCGTGCTCGAACGACTCGACGAGTATGTCGGTGCCTGCGCCTACGACCGCAGGGGAAGTGGTATGAGTGTCCCACCACCGTCGGAGCGCGGGTGGTATCAGTTCCTCGACGAGCTTCGCCACGTCCATCGCACGCTTGGCTTCGATCGCGATTACCTGCTCGTCGGCCATGGCCTTGGTGGCCTGTATGCACGCATGTACGTCATCGACCGGCCGCGCGAGCTGGGTGCCCTCCTTCTCGTGGATCCCTCACATGAGGACATGCCTGACCGTTTCGCAGCAGGTATGCCTGAACGAGAGCGTCTGGAGTGGATCGAACAGCGCAGCGTCCCGAATTTGGATGGCATTCGGAAGGTATCGCTGGACACTCGGTTGCGGCGCCTGCGCACACCTCGGGTCCCCGTGACGGTCCTGACCGCCGCCCAGCGATCCGGAAGCGAGGGTTGGAATAGTCAGTTCATCTCCTAGGCAAGCCGTCAGCTCCACGCCGAGATCCTTCAGGGCGCCGCCGTGCCGCGCCGCATCCTGGCCGATCGCAGTGGACACGACGTGCTACGCGATCAGCCACAGCTCGTCGTGGACGAGATTCTCAGGCTACGGGGATTCCTGGAGCGGTAAGTTCGGTTCCAGCCATGCTGCCCTACCCGCGGAGCACCGGCGCCGGAGGTGTCCCTCGTCCTCTTGTGCCGGGTGGGACCTTGAGTGACGATGTGGCCCCGAACAAAGGACTCAGGAGGATTCCGTGCGCAACGTATTGTCCCTTCTCGTGCTGATCACGTTCGTCACCCCGCTCTCGGCTCAAGAGCGACGGGCGATGACCACCGATGACGCGCTCGACATGGTCTCGGTCGGCGGTGCGACCATCTCTCCGGACGGCAGCTGGGTATTGTTCTCGAGGTCCGAACTGGACTGGAATGAGAATGAGCGAAAGACCACGTGGTGGAAGGCCCCTGCGGACGGCAGCGAAGAACCGTGGCAGTTCATAGGTGAGGAAGGTGGAAGTGCTTTTCAGTTCTCTCCGGATGGGCAATGGCTTTCGTTCACCCGAACCGTGGATGAAAAGCGCCAGCTCTTCGTTATGCGCACCGGTGGTGGGGAAGCTGTTCAGCTGAGTGAGCACGAGACTGCGGTCGGGTCGTATCAGTGGACGGACGATGGCGCTCGAATCTTCTTCGTCGCGAGTCACAAGCGCAGTGACGAAGAGGAGAAAGAACAGAAGGCCGGCAGCGACGCGATCTTCGTCGACGAAGGCCCAAACGGTCAGACGGTAGGACAGTGGAACGACTTCTGGGTTCTTGATGTCGCTACGAAAACGGAGACTCGGCTTACGGAGTCGGACAACCGGATCGGGTCATTCTCGGTATCGCCGGACGGGCGCCAGGTCGTGTTCACATCGCGCACGGAGAACCGACGCAATCAGGGTAACCGTTCCGAGATCTACCTCCTGGACATCGGCACTGGAGACACCCGTCAGCTGACTGAGAATCAGGCTCCTGAGGGAAGGCTGACGTGGGCGCCCGACGGGCGCCGGATCGCGTACGAGGCGCCGAGTGATGGCGACTGGGAGCTTCGACTCGACAAGATCTGGGTCATGGATGTCGAGTCCGCTGAGAAGGAGATGGTGTCCGGGGCCTTCGACGGGAATATCCGTCAGTTCGTGTGGAGCTCGGACGCGTCCGCCATCCTGTTCAGTGGGCTTCAGGGTACGAACAACAATCTTTACCGCCTGGATCTTGGTAACGGTCGCGTCGAGCAGATCACGCAGCATGAGGGGTCGCTTTCGCCGTCCTCGTTCTCGAAAGACCGCTCGATGATGGCGTATGTGGTCCAAGACTGGGACACGCCGCCGGATGTCTGGGCCGGTCCGACGATTGGGACGGATGGTCGGCAGCTGACCGATGCGAACCCCTGGGTTGCCACTGATCTGGTCATGGGTGAGTCACGGCTAATCCAATGGGAGAGCAGTGACGGGCTCGAGATCGAAGGGATTCTCACCGTGCCCGAAGGCGCTTCGGAAGACCTGCCGCTGCTCCTGCACATTCACGGCGGCCCCGCCGGCGTGTTCACGAACACGTTCAACGCGCGGGCCCACGTCTGGGCTGGTCTGGGCTACGCACAGTTATCGCCGAACGTTCGCGGCAGCTCCGGATATACGGACGCGCTGCTCCGCGGCAACATGAACGACATCGGTGGGGGTGACTACTGGGACCTCATGACGGGCGTCGACGCGGTGATCGAGCAGGGGATCGCCGATGAAGATCAGCTCGGTCTGCGTGGGTGGAGCTACGGCGGCATTCTAGGCGGCTGGACCGTCACGCAGACAGAGCGCTTCAAAGGGGCCTCTGTAGGCGCGATGGTCGCCGATTGGACGTCGGAGTACGGACCCGGATTCAACCATGACGTGTCGCTCTGGTACATCGGCGGCACGCCCTGGGAAAATCCGGAGGAGTGGCGCGCGCGGTCGGCTCTGACGCATGTGGCGAACATCACCACGCCGACGTTGATTCTGCATGGCATGAACGACCGAACGGACACCGAGCCGCAGAGCATGATGTTCTTCCAGGCGCTGCGGGATCAGGACAAGACGACGCGGTACATACGATTCCCCAGAGAGCCGCACGGCTTTCGGGAACCGCGTCATCAGCGCACTCGGGACGTCGAGGAGATCCGATGGATCCAGAAGTACGTCCGGGGGATTGAATGGGAGCCCTGGACCCGACCAGAGAAGGAAGACCCAAAGATGATCTCCTGATGAAAACCGAGTTTGCAACCCTGGGTGGCGGCTGCTTCTGGTGCTTGGAAGCCGTCTTTGATCTGGTCGAAGGTGTGAAGCACAGTAAGTCCGGCTACGCGGGTGGCCAGACCACCGATCCGACATACAGGCAAGTGTGCACTGGCCAGACCGGTCACGCCGAAGTCGTCCAGGTCGAGTTCGATCCCGAAGTGATCGGGTATGCCGATCTGCTCGAGATCTTCTTTGGAATCCATGATCCGACCACCCTGAACCGCCAAGGTGGTGATGTCGGCACCCAGTATCGGTCTGTAATCTTCCCGCACTCGGATGAACAGGCCGCAGTCGCGCGTTTGGTGCTGACTGATGTGAACGCTGACGGGCCGTGGGACGATCCGATCGTCACCACGATCGAGTCAATGGATGTCTTCTATCCGGCCGAAGATGCCCACGACGACTACTTCGCCCGGAACGGCGGACAGCCCTACTGTGCTGCTGTCATTGCACCGAAAGTCGCCAAGTTCCGCCAACGGTTCGCGCATCGGCTGGTCTATGCGGGATAGCCCGATCGTGCAGGGATCGTGGGGTATCTGCCCATGAGTTCTTCGATCTCGGCGCGGTTCATCGTTGAGGACGGAACCTGAGGTTCGGGGGTGGTATAAGGGGCCTCGATTCAATTACCTCCCCCCCAGGAGACGCGGTACACGATGTCGAAACCCGACGCCAAACTCGTCATCAAGTGGCGAAAGCTGGCCGAAGACGGGTTCCTGTATGCGGAGATCGCCCGGATGCATCCGGGGTTCTCCGTGGACCAGGTTCGCCACTACTGCCTTGGACACACCGGTCGCAAACTGGGTGGCCCGATTCAGCGAGTGGATCGCTGGTACGGGTCGAATGTCTGGCTCCGCGGTGAGAACTCCCCGCATTCGGAGCTGACACTCAAGAAGGCTCAAAAGGTCCTTGATGATTGGGACGAAGAGAAGGACCGGTGGCGCCGGTCCGGTGCGGCATGGGCCCGGACGCTCAAGGTCTCTCCCAGCACGATCTATATGCTTCGTCGGGGCGAGACGTGGAAGCATCTCGAGCACCCGAACCAGGGCCGCAAGCCGAAGAAGCGTAAGAAACGCTCCTGATGTCTGATCACGCGGAGTCCACGAACCCCTGATCTGTCGCCTCGGGTCGGGGTTCGTCTTGTCTGGTTGCCTCAGTCGTTTTCTGCGTCGTCGGGGAGCCTTACCTCTGGAGCGGGAAGACGCGTTGGCGGTGGGGCCAGAGGATCACCTCCATCCAGCAGCAGCTCCGTGAGGTCCTACCGGAGAACCGATCGCACCGCCTGCGACGAAGATCGCTCCAATCGAAGTCTCGCGTTGCGCACATCCGCGTACTAGATGCCGCAGCCGTCGCACGCGACCGGACGCCCGGAGTGCATGAAAATTCGGTGGACACGCTTGCTGGCCCCCTGTACAATCGAGGCGTTCGCAACTTGAAGAGCTGTGCGCGACTGGCCGCGCAAATCCCTGTTCGTGGTCCCTCACGTAAGCGCCACGTCGAGCAACGGCCCGACGTGGTTTTTTCTTTTGAGGAGTTGGAATGATCACGGTCGAAGGCGTGACGAAACGCTACGGAGACGTTCTCGCGGTGGACGACCTCAGTTTCGAAGTCGCGCGCGGAGAGGTCGTCGGCTTCCTGGGCCCGAACGGGGCGGGTAAGTCCACGACGATGAAGATGATCACCGGGACCTTGCAGCCGGACGAAGGCAACGTGCTCTTCGATGGCGCCTTGATCGCCGACGATTTAATCGGCGCAAAGCGAAGGGTGGGGTACCTGCCTGAGGCGAATCCGCTCTATGACGAGATGCTCGTAGCGGAATATCTGGAGTATGTGAGTGAGCTGAGGGATCTCCCGCTTGCGGACGCTCGATCGGGGATCTCGGATGCGGTAGACGAAACGGACATCGCATCCGTCTTCTACCGCCCGATCGGCGAGTGCTCGAAGGGCTATCGGCAGCGCATCGGCCTGGCGGCGGCCATCCTTCATCGGCCCGAGGTTCTGATCCTCGACGAGCCGACCGAGGGTCTGGATCCGAATCAGCGCGTGGAGATCCGGCGGCTCGTGAACTCCCTCGGGCGTGAGCGGACCGTACTCCTCAGCACGCACGTCATGCAGGAGGTGGAGGCGACGTGCTCGCGGCTCGTGATTCTTCGCCGGGGCCGGCTCGCCGTCGAAGGCGAGGTGCAGGCCCTGATCGCGAACCGCAGCGGTGGCGCGCGATATCTTGTGGAGGCACAGGGTGACGGCGTGGTCGATGTACTTTCGGAACTCGAGGGCGTCTCCGGGCATACCGCTGAATCCATCGAGGGTCGGACCCGGGTCCATCTCGATTCGCTTGATGCGCTCGAGCTTCGACCGGAAATTTTCCGGACCGCTCAGGATCGGGGTTGGACGCTGTGGGAGCTGCATCGTGAGAAAGTGAGTCTGGAACAGCTCTTCCGGGATCTCACGTCAGACGAAGAGGTGTCGTGATGCACGGCATCCTGACTGTCGCTCGCCGCGAACTTCGGGGGTACCTCGACCAATCCACAGCGTACGTGCTGATCGTGGCTTTTCTCACGATTTCACTGTTTCTCGCGTTTCGGACCATGTACGCAATGCAGGTTGCGTCGCTCCGACCGATCTTCGATCTGCTCCCGATCCTGTTCGCGGTCTTCATCCCCGCTGCGACGATGCGGAGTCTGGCCGAAGAACGTCGCGGTAAGACGCTCGACTGGCTTATGGCACAACCGATCACCGAGTCTCAACTGGTCATCGGCAAGTTTCTGGGCGTGTGGGCGTTCGTACTCCTCGCCCTGGCTGGCACCGCTCCGACTGCATTCGGAATCCTCTGGGTGTCGGAGGCCGATCCCGGTATCGTGTTTGCGCAGTACATCGGAGCCTCGCTCCTCGCAGGACAGCTGACTGCTCTTGGGGTGTGGGCGTCGAGCATCACTCGAAATCAGATCACCGCGTTCATCGTCGGGTCGACTGCGGCCTTTTTTCTGTTCCTGATCGGTCTTCCGATCGTACAGATCGGCCTGCCACCGTACGTGGCAGGTGGGATCGCTCAACTCAGCGTGCTCAGTCATTTCGAGAATGTCGCACGAGGGGTGATCGACCTTCGAGACGTGTTGTATTTCGTTTCGATGGCGGGCGTCTTTCTCTCCCTGGCGCTCATGGCCGTGCGGTCGGAACGGCTGAGTCGGATACGGCCGGAGTTCGGTCGCCTTCGGATTGGCTCCGCGGTGATCGTCGGGCTGGTGATCGTCCTCAATCTGGTAAGCGCGAGGGTCCGTGGGCGACTCGATCTGACCCGTGACAACCTGTACACGCTCTCCTCGGGAACGCGCGATCTACTCGGTGACCTCGACGATATCGTGCAGGTCAAGCTGTTCGCCTCCAGCGAACTGCCCCCCGAAGTCCAACTCCAGCTGCGTGACGTTCGGGAT
>DGOW01000092.1:9707-34768 GCA_002390225.1 Gemmatimonadales bacterium UBA4456
GTCGAGTTCAACGTCCTGCGTGACGACAATTTCGAGGTCCGTCAGGGCTACTATGGCCTGGCTGTGGTCTATGCCGACGAGAACGAGGTCATGCCGATCATCCAGCGGACGGACGACCTGGAGTTCCGTCTCGTTTCCCAAATTTATCGCATGACTACTACGGAGCGGTCCGGGGTGGGCTTCGTGAGCGGGTACGGTGCGAAGACCTCGACTCAGATCCCAGGCCTCCAGGAGTCGTTGGCAGATCGATACAACCTGCGGACCGTGTACATCGCAGGCGATTCTGCTGCGGTGATCTCATCGGACTCGACCGAAGTGCTGGTTCTGGCCGGAGCCACTGAGCCGCTCGATCGTGCCGCGCTGATCCGCGTTCGAGACTTCATTGAAGCCGGCGGTGCGACGCTCATGCTGATGGAGCCGATCGTGCTGAACCCACAGTCCCCGATGCCGATGCCGGCCATGTCAGGGCTGACCCCGTTGGTGGAGGAACGAGGTATCACGATCGAGCCGGGGTTGGTCGCGGACATGGCGTCCAGTGAACGCGTCTCGCTCGGACAGCGCGGGCTCTTCAGCGTGATCTCACCGTATCCACTTTGGCCGATCACGCTCCCTGCTGGTGACCATCCGATCACAAACGGGCTCAATGCGCTTACGCTCGGATGGGGTTCTGCCATCACCGTGGGTGTCGAGGCCGCCGGCGTGTCACCCCTGTGGCAAACGACCGAAAGTGCGGCCATCAGCCCTCTGAACGCACCGATCATGCCTGATCAGGACTGGATCTTCGAACCAGTCGAACTTGGTGTGCGCACCGTTGCGGTGGCGGTACTGCCTGAGGAGGGGGACGACCGTGGCCGCATGATCGTGGTTGGAGACGCCTCCTTCACCGAACCCAACTACATGCAGTCGAACCCTGGAAACCTGCTGTTCCTGGCGAACGCAATCGACTGGCTCGCGCAGGACGAGGCACTCATCAGCATCCGCTCGAAGAACCGGACCCCTCCGAGCCTGGTCTTCGAGTCCGACGCGGTCCGTAATCGTCTGAAGTGGGGCAACCTGGTCGGTGTTCCGCTGCTCTTCGTTCTGGTCGGTGTGGCTCGTGTGACGGGGCGTCGCCGGCGAGCCGAACTCCGCTGGGGGGAGGTCATCTCATGACTGAGCGTATGTTGAAGCAGTTGGTGGGGGCCTTTGCCGTGATGGCGACGATCTGGGTCGTGACGAACCTCGTGGGGTCTGGGTCGGGTTCCATCGAGGCGACCGGCGAGGTCACACGTCTCTTCGACGGGCTGGGTACCGGTGAACTGGAGTCTGCTTCCTTCGTGTACAGGGGTGAAGAAGTGGCGCTGACCCGGAAGCCGGAAGGTTGGCAGGTCAACGGCTATCCTGCGGATCCGGTCATGATCGCCCGGTTCAGCGATGCGCTCCGAGATCTGCGGGTCGGAGACCTCACGGCGAGTAATCCGGCGAACCACGACCGGATGGGTGTCTCCGTCGATTCCGCTGTCGCGGTGACCATGACCACAGACCTTACGGACCGGGCGTTCCTGCTCGGGTACGCAGGGCGGCAATTCGGCCCGGCTTATCTCCGTCTTCCCGAGAGTGACGACGTGTATCTAGTGGATGGAGATCTCCGCGGGCACGCGACAAGGGCTCAAGATGACTGGCGAGACCGATCGATGGCTGCGGTGGATACCACAACCATCAACGTGATCGAGGTCACGGGCGCAGGTGCAGACTACACGCTCGTGCGCAGGGACAGCACCTGGGCGTTTTCGAGCGGTGAGGAGGCTGATGCGAATGCGGTACAGGGCATTCTCAGCGAACTGTCGAATCTGATGGCTACGGGCTTCCTGACCGAAAGCGACTCGATTGCGAAGCTGTCGGAAGCGACGGTGACGATCGCACGTTCGGCAGATGGTGAAGCCCTTGCGACCGTCCGCCTCGGTGATGGTGAGGGAGACCGATGGGCGCGTACGGCGCGAGCCGACTTTCTCTACAGCGTGTCTTCGTTCAGAGCTGATCGCGTGGCGCCGTCACGGGAGGACGTGACACCGGGATCATAGACGGCCTTTCAGGACCGATCTGTGTCCTCGGTAACAAGACCGCCCCGGAGCACGCCACCTATCAACCGAAAGAGATCCCCTGCGCCAGCGGGAGCTCCGTGCTCCAGTTCACCGTATTGGTCTGGCGGCGCATATAGGCTCTCCAGGCATCCGAACCAGACTCGCGCCCACCACCCGTGTCCTTTTCGCCCCCGAATGCGCCGCCGATCTCCGCGCCCGAGGTTCCGATGTTCACGTTTGCGATGCCGCAATCGGACCCACGGTGGGACAGGAAGTACTCAGCCTCACGGAAGTTGTCCGTGAAGATCGAGGAAGAGAGCCCCTGAGGGACGTCATTGTGGATCTGCAGGGCTTCATCCATCTGCGCGATGGCTTCGGAGGGCGAAGCGTTAGCTGTTCCGTACTCGATGATGTACAGGATTGGCGCGAACGTCTCGTCCTGCACGATCTGGAAGCCGTTTTCTGCGGATGCGATGCACGGCTGGACGTAACGGCCACCCGGGTATTCGTCACCGTCCAGTACCGCGCCGCCGAAGAGAATCTCACCGCCCTCGGTGACGACCTTCTCCTGAGCTGCGACGAACGCACTGACGGACTCCTCGTTGAGGAGGGGGCCCATGAGGGTGCCGTCTGCGAGCGGGTTTCCGATCCGGACGCCCTCGTACGCCTTGATCAGGCGCCGAACGAGCTCGTCCTTCACCGAGCGATGTACGATGATGCGACGGGTGCTGGTGCAACGCTGCCCCGCGGTGCCCACCGATCCGAAGACGATGCCTGGAAGCGCCAGGTCGAGGTTGGCGTGAGGTGTGACGACGATCGCGTTGTTGCCGCCGAGCTCCAGAATCGATTTGCCGAGCCGGGCACCGACGACCTCACCGACGCGCCTGCCCATACGGCATGATCCGGTAGCGGAAACGAGCGGGACGCGGCGGTCGTTCAGCATACGCTCACCGATCGTCGCTCCATGGCCGATCGCGAGAGAGAAGATGGCCGGATCGACGTCGTTTTCACGACAGACGCCGGCAGCGAGCTTCGTCACCGCGACTGCGGTCAGGGGGGTTCGCTCGGACGGCTTCCAGAGCGTCGAGTCTCCACAGACCGCCGCGAGCGCTGCGTTCCAGCTCCAGACGGCGACAGGAAAATTGAATGCACTGATCACCCCGACTACGCCCAGGGGATGCCACTGCTCACGCATGTGGTGATCCTCACGCTCACTGGCAAGCGTGAGACCGTACAGCTGACGCGAGAGACCCGTCGCGAAGTCGCAGATGTCGATCATCTCCTGAACCTCGCCCTCACCCTCCGCCTTGATCTTGCCCATCTCCAGGGTGACCAGGGCACCGAGCTCCGCCTTTACCTCTCGGAGCCGGTTGCCGAGCTGACGAATGATCTCGCCGCGCTTCGGGGCTGGAAGCTTTCGCCACTCCAGGAATGCGGCGTGGGCACGCTCCACGATCTCGTCATACTCCGCTACCGTGACCTCACGTACAGTGCCGAGGCGGCTGCCGTCGATCGGCGTGAACACCTCGATGTCTGGGCCGGAACCGACCCATTCGCCGGCAAAGCCGCCGAGGTTGGACTCTTCGATGCCGAGGGTGCGGAGAATGTGTTCGGTGTTCATGGCCGACGGGGTCGAAGTGACGACGCGAGGGCGCCGGGATGGATCAGAGGTGAAGTTTCTCAGTGTGGATCGGGGATGGGAAGGGAGGATCGACCGACTCCGGCGCGAATGGAAAAGGGGGTGACACAATCCTGAATGCCGCCTCGGTCGACATGCATTGTCGACCGCTGGTCAACCGCCGTTGCGAGCCTTGTTGCGCCAGAACTCCCGTGGATCCTCTTCGACCACCGGGATGATCGCCCGGATGAGCCGCACGGCGCCGGAACCGAAGATCTCCTGAAGTGCCTCGACCGTCTCGGAGTCCGGCTTGGCCTTGAGTGTCTTCGAGCGAAGCTTGGGGGCAGGCTCTCCGTTGTCGCGGCCGACCTGCAGCCAGATTGGAGACTCGCCTGGATGGGCGAGGAAGACCTGGCGTGCTTTGGCGAACGCCTCGTCCCTGTATTCGGCTTCGAGATCGATCTCGATCTGAAGCGCCAGTTCGCCTCCCTCGGTTACCTCATCGAGCAGGCGGGCATGATCCAGGAAGACCGGCGGATCCTCTTCGTCTCGCTCGTTGGAACTGACCTTGCCGCGGATCAAAACGACTGCATCCTGAGCCAGGATCTCCTTGAACGTCTGCCATGTCTCGCGAAAGGCAAGGATGGTGGCGGTACCCTCGAAGTCCTCGACCGTGATCTTGCCCCACTCCTGGTTGTTCTTCTTGGAGATCTGCCGGGTCACCGAGGTCACGACGCACGATAGCTCGACGGATTGGCCTGTGCGCTCAGCGAGCGAGCGCGAGTTGGCCGGTCCGAGCGCGCGCACGACTTCCCGATATCGGTCGAGGGGGTGACCCGAAATGAAGAAGCCGAGCGACGCCTTTTCGCGGGCGAGCAGGTCGGGCTCGGGCCACTCCGGTACGTTCGGCAGGGACGGCGCGGAGCGCGGCAGGGAGGACGATTCGCCGAACAGGGAACCCTGACCGGATTCAATCTCGGCCTGTCTCGCCTGTACTTCCGAGTAGGCTGAGTCCAGCCCGGCAATGAGCTGTGACCGCAGTCCGAAGGCGTCGAGCGCGCCCGCCGCGATCAAGGCTTCGCACGCGCGCTTGTTCAGTGCGCGGATATCGATTCGCTCGAGGAAATCGAAGAGCGTCGTGAAGGCTCTATCCTGCCGAGCTTTCAGGACGGACTGAACGGCGCCATGCCCGACACCCTTCACGGCGCCCATTCCGAAGCGGATTCGTCCGGCCTCGGTTACCGTGAACTTCCAGCCGGATTCGTTGACGTCGGGCGGCAGGACCTCGACCGGGTCCTTCAGCTTGGTCAGGTAGCGTGGCAGGTCGCGGCACGCGCTGATGTACTTCACCACGCTGTCTGTGGTGTCGAGGACCGACGAGAGCAGCGCGGCCATGAACTCGGCCGGGTAGTGCGCCTTCAGCCACGCGGTGTGGTACGAAACCAGCGAGTACGCTGCTGAGTGGCTCCTGTTGAAGCCATACCGACCGAAGGTTTCGATCTGATCAGCCAGATCCGTGGCGATGTCGTGCGGGATATCCCGCTCGACTGCCCGCGTCACGAACTTGCCGAGCTCTGCCCTGATCAGCTCGGCGTTTTTCTTCCCGACCGCCTTCCGGAGTACGTCCGCTTCGCCGAGCGTGAAGCCGGCGAGCTCGGACGCGATGCGCATCACCTGCTCCTGGTAGACGATGACGCCGTACGTCGGCTCCAGCACCTTCTCCAGTGTCGGGTGCTGATAGGTGACGGCCTCCTTCCCGAGCTTTCGGTCGATGAAGACGTCCGTCATGCCCGAGTCGAGCGGTCCCGGACGGATCAGCGCGTTCGTGGCAACGAGATCCTCGAAGCGGTCGCAACGCATCGACCGGAGCTTGTCGTTCGCGAGATTTGACTCGAACTGGAAGATCCCGGCATTCCCGCCGCGGGCCATCATCTTGTAGACGGCGGGATCGTCGAGTGGGATGTCATCGACTGTCGAGTACTCTTCCCCTGTGTCGGGGTTGGTGAGCTTGCCGTACCGGGTCTTCACCATTTCCACAGCATCGTGGATGACGGTCAGGGTCTTCAGGCCGAGGAAGTCCATCTTCAACATGCCCGCGTCCTCGAGCGCGTTCATGTCGTACTGCGTGACGACCATCGCGTCCTCATTGCCTCCGTTCCCACCCTTCTGGATGGAGACCGGGACGTAGTCGTCGATCGGACCGGGCGCGATCACCACGCCGGCGGCATGCACCGACGCGTGACGAGCCAGACCCTCGAGCGTCATTGAGTAGTCGAAAAGTTGACGATGGCGGTCGTCCTGCTTGTAGAGGGTCTTCACCTCCTTAAGTCCCTCGACGGCCTCCTGCACGGTGAAGGCCTGGCCTGGCGCGTTCGGAATCAGCTTTGCGATACGGTCTGTCTCGGACGGTTCGAAGCCGAGTGCGCGACCGACGTCCTTGATGACCGCCCGGCTCTTCATCGTTCCGAAGGTGATGATCTGACCGACCGCGTCTTTCCCGTATTTCTCGCGCGTGTACTCGATGACCTCGCCACGGCGTTCGTAGCAGAAATCAATGTCGATATCCGGCATCGAGATCCGCTCGGGATTCAGGAAACGCTCGAACAGTAGATCGAACTCGATCGGGTCGAGGTTCGTGATGCCAAGGGCGTAGGCGACCAGTGAGCCGGCGGCCGATCCACGCCCTGGACCCACCGGGATGTCCTGCTCGCGGGCCCATCGTATGAAGTCCTGGGTGATCAGGAAGTAGCCGGCGTACCCGGTCCCTTTGATGACCCCCATCTCATAATCGAAGCGCTCCTGGTGTTCTGGAGGCAGTGGGTCACCATAGCGCTCCTTCGCGCCCTCGAGGGACAGGTGCTCGAGGTATTCGGCTTCGCTGCCGTGCTCCTCCGGGACGGGGAACTCCGGTACGTAGTACTTCTTCTCGAAGACGAGATCGACAGCATCGGCGACGGCGAGCGTGTTTTCAAGGACCTCCGGGTGCGTCGGGAATTGCGCTGCGATCTCGTCGGCGTTCTTGAAATAGAGGCCCTCGTCGTACTTCATCCGGTTCGGATCGTCCCGGTCCTTCCCGAGGCCGATGCAGAGCAGGATATCGTGGGCCTCGTGGTCCTCGGGCATGCAGAAATGGGCGTCGTTCGTTGCGACCACGGGCAGTCCAATCTCACCGGCCAGGTCGAAGACCTTCTGATTCAAGTCGGCCTGTCCGGGGGTTCCGTGCGCCTGCACCTCGAGGTAATACCGGTCCTGGAAGAGATTCGCGTACCACTCCGCAGTTTCCTTGGCCCCTGCGGGATTGCCGGCTTGCAGATGGCGAGCGACCTCACCGGCCATGCATGCGGAGGAGACGATGATCCCCTCGTGGTATTGGGCGAGGACTTCCCGGTCGATCCGTGGCTTGTGGTAGAAACCCTCCGTATATCCGATCGAGGAGAGCTTGCAGAGGTTCTTGTACCCCTGGAGATCTCGCGCCAGAAGGACCAGGTGGTAGTAGGCGCGGTCGCCCTGCCCCCCGCGAGAGCGATCTCGACGGTCGCCGGGTGCAACGTACGCCTCCATCCCAATGATCGGCTTGATCCCCTCCTTCCGCGCCATCTTGTGGAAATTCCACGCGCCGAACATGCAGCCGTGGTCGGTCAGGGCGAGGCCCGGCATCTCGTATTCGTTGGCCTTCCGAATGAGATCACCGAGTCGATTTGCGCCGTCTAGCAGCGAGTATTCGGAGTGCGTGTGGAGGTGTACGAAACTCACGGAGGGCGGCGACGCGACGGCGAATTTTCGGGGAATCTCAGGGGTGGGACGCAACGTAACCCCGTGGAGAAGCGACGCCAGTCGTCCCGATGAGGCGCTGCCCGAAAAGCTTCGGATGCACATGGGGGTGAAGAGATGGGCATCACGAAATGCCGCACCCGCCCCCGAACGCCAAAGAGGTGCCGGCTCTCGTCAACAGGAGGGTGGCCTCGCTGTGGAGCTCCGGAAATCCGTCTCGCTTGCTGTCGGTTCCTTTCTTTCTGCCTGGTCAGGTCTTGCAGGAGAAGGTGTCGAGCAGCGTCTCGAGCTGGATCATGTACTCGTACTTTTCCTTGCCCGGTGCGTAGAGCCAGGCATCGAGCAGGTACGTGCGATCTTGGGCATCGCAGGTCACGACGCGTGTGATGAGCGGCCCACCAGCGGGCCAGCCACGATCCGGGGGATTCCGCCACTGAGCCATTAGCTCATAGGCGCGGTTGCCATTCGCGTCGAACGACTGCTCACCCGACCCCTCGAGCATGACTTCCTGGGGCTCTGTGTAGTGCTCTGCGGCCATCTCATTGCGCCAGGCTACCACGCGCTCCTGATCGAGCATGTCGGCAGCCGGGGTGATCCATGTGACCGCGACCTGACGGATAAGCTCAGAGGGATCGGGATTGTCGTTGCGGAAGATGTACACCGAATCACGTGTCTGCCATCGATATACGTTGGGCAACATCATCGAGAAGCCAGCGCGCAGAGCCAGCGTATCTGCCAGTGTCGAGTCCGTGCCGGACATGTACATGCGGTTCTTCGCATACTGCCGGTACTGGCTGTCGAGGAGTGTATTGACCTCGGGCAGATAGGGAAGCAGTTCGTCGCGATCCCACCCCTGATCCAGAAGGATGAGCGTGATCGTCTGACCGCGTGACCAGACGTCATAGACCTGATGCACTCCGTTCTGAGTGATCGGATCACGGGCGTCGTCCAAAACTTGCTGGACCCAGAAGTCCTCACGACTCCCGACCACTAGCATCTGCCTGAACCGCCGCAGGTTGTCCCAGTACGGAGCTCCTGGCTCCTGGTACGTAACCGTGAAGGTCTTCTCTGCGCGGACCGTCGTGATCGTCGCTTCCAGTGCGCCATAGACATCGTCCTGAACCGTAGCCCACGGTTCGGCGGCGACGGCTGCGATGATGCTGTTCGCGTCACCATAGCTGAGAGGGACTTCGTCACACGCTGTGAACGCGAGGACGGACATGGTGATGAAGGTTGAACGGATCTGACTTCGCTTGATGGTCATTGTGCCTCTGGGAGCGGTTTCATCGGCTCAACCGATTATACGCAGGGCGTACCGGGGTGTGTCATACCCGGATGCCTCAGGATGCGAGCTGGCCAAGGTTTCGCTCAAGGAGCGCGTCGGGGTCGGGGCTACGGCCCATGAACTCCAGGAAGAGCGAATCCGGGTCCGCCGAGTCACCCCTGGAGAGGATCGCTTCGACGTATCGACGACCAGTGTCCCGATTGAAAATCCCTTCTTCACGGAAGCGCGTGAACACATCTGCATCGAGTACCTCGGACCATAGGTAGCTGTAGTAGCCGGCCGCGTACCCACCCGCGAAGAGGTGAGTAAACGACGTCAGGATGTGGAGCTCCGCGAAGTCCGGATTCGGGCTGAAATCGGCGAACCGGGCACGGGCGAACGCCATGACCTCGTCTCCCTGGGTGGTGTCGAGGTGCTCGTCGTCCTCGCGCCCCTCAGCCTCGTCGCGCAGTCTCGGCGCTAGTTCCTCATGGAGCTCGAGATCGACGGTGCCCAGCGAAAGCTGACGCATCTGTGCCCAGCCACCCATGAAGCGTCGCGCCGCCACCAGTCGTTCGTAGAGATCGTCCGGGAACGCTTCACCGGTCTCATGGTGTTTCGCGAAGAGATCCAGAGCCTCGCGCTCCCATGTCCAGTTTTCCATGAGCTGGCTGGGAAGCTCAACCCAGTCCCACGCCACGTGGATGCCGGCGCGCGAGGGGATCGGTACGCGTGACGTACAGTGGTGGAGGAGATGACCGAACTCGTGGAATGTGGTTTGCACCTCACGATGGGTCAGCAGCGCCTCGCCCTCGCCCTCAGGCGGCGTGAAGTTGCCGCACATGACACCGAGGTGGGGCGCGAATCCGTCGATGCCGGGCCCACCTGTAATGAAGTTGTTCATCCAGGCTCCCTGCCGCTTCTCTTTGCGCGGGAACCAGTCCGTATAGAATGCACCCAGCCTGGTTCCGGACTCATCGAAGATCTCGTAGAAGTGGACGTCCTCATGCCACACCTCTTCGATCTCCTTCTCCTCGAACCGGAAGCCGAAGGTCTGCCGGACGATCTCGAACATCCCGCCAATGACCTGACTCAGCGGGAAGTATGGGCGGAGGGTCTCGTCGTCGATGTCGTACCGACTCTTTCGCAGGTCCTCGGTCACAAAGCCGACGTCCCAGGGTTCCAGGGAGTCCAGGCCGAGCGAGCTGGCGTGGGCCTCGAGCTGGGCCGCGTCCCGCTCCCAGTAGGGTCGCGTTCGTTCGGTCAGGTCGCGCTCGAACGAGATGGCGCGGACTCCCGTGCCCGCCATCCGGTCTGCAAGCACGTAGTCGGGAAAGCCGCCGTAGCCGAGAATGTCCGATACTTCGTCGCGCATCCGGATGATGCGAGCGAGCAGGGGTCGGTTGTCATGCTCTCCCTCGCGGCAACGCGTCGTATACGCGACGAGCACCTCTCGGCGTAGCTCGCGATCACGGCAGTACTTGAGGATGGGCTCCACCGACGGGTAGTCGAGTGTCAGCGTCCATCCGTCGTCGCCGTTCTCCTCGGCGCGGGCGCGAAAGCGGCGTTTCGGCGCATCGGGTACCCCGTCCAGTCGGGACTCCTCCGTGACCACCAGCGCCCACTCCGCGGTCGCGTCGAGGACATTTTCGCTGAACTTCTGCTGGATTTGAGCCAGTTCGACCTGCAGGGCCTGAAGAGACTCCTTCTTGTCCGACGGGAGGTCGGCTCCCGCACGCTTGAACTCGTCGACAGTCTTGTCGAGATGCCGACGTCGAATCCCCTCGAGCGTCACCGCCTCGTCGGTGGCCGCGTATCCCTCCAGTCGCTTCCAAAGCTCGGCATTCAACGGGATGCTGGACCAGAAGGTCGAGATCTCCGGCAGGACCGCGTTGTACGCGTCGCGTAGTGCCTGCGTCTCTGCGACCGAGACCAGATGGCCGACCGGAGCCATTCGCTCCGACAGCGTCTCGAGCGCCCGGTCCAGGCGCCCCAGCGTGTTGTCCCATGAAGGTGCCGAACGCTCTGACGCTACTGCGTCCACCTCCACTTGTGCATCGGCAAGGGCCTGACGGATGCCCGGCTCCACATGCTCGGCCCTGATCGCCTGGAAGGGAATCCGATAGGCCCCAGTGAGTAAGGGGTTGGTTTCGGTCGTCATGGATGGGTGCGCTTGGCGTGGAGTGATGCGCAAAAGGTACCCCGCGTCGTCGTGCGTTCCAGTGCCGAACCGGACGAGACGTGGAACAGGTCACCTGCCGAACCGAGGCAAGTCTGGAATGCGAGGCAGGAGAGATGACACATTGACATGAGGGAAGCCCCGTTCTTCATTCGCGGCTTCACGGGTTGCGTCTTTGGACGGCACGGGCCGATCGGGCGCGAGACCTTCCAGCTCTGAGGGTTTGAGATGAGCACACTTCTCCGTGTGCGTGGAGCAGTTCAAGAGACCTGCGCACGCTCCGAGGACGATCTGGATGAGGATGATGAGATCGATGGCGAGGTTTGGGATGACGAAGACGAGGAAGATTGGGATGACGAAGAGTGGGACGAGGAAGAGGATGAGGAGGAAGAGGACGACCTCTGGATGGGCGATGAGGAAGACGAGTCGTGACCCTCGCCGAGGTTTCGTCGTGAGGCCGTGTACGTGCGTGGTGCTCATGGCCGCGGTTGTGATCTCGATCGCGGGACCTGTCGCCGCTCAGACCTCTCCGGGTCCGGTGGTCGACGCCGACTGGCTGGCCCGGAACATGGGTGACGCACAGCTTCTGCTTCTTCACGCAGACATGCGGCGGGCGCCCTACGACGAGGGCCACATCCCCGGCGCGCGCTTCCTGGACCTGAACCGATTCGTCTGGGACGGCGACCCCGCATGGGGAACGGAGATGAGGTCGTCCGAGGAGGTCGGGGGCGCACTGCGGACCCTCGGTCTGCACGATGGGGTCGAGCATGTCGTCGTCTATGGGTCCAATCCGCTGTTCGCTTCACGGGCGTTCATGACGATGGAGGTCATGGGCCTGGAGGGCAGGGTGCACGTCCTCGATGGTGGGCAGACCGGCTGGATCGACTCTGGTCGTGAGCTCAGCACGCAGGAACCCGTCTCGGCCGGTGGCGGGACCTTGACCCTGAGCGTTGCGAATGACGTGCTCGTCTCGGCCGACTGGATCAACGAGCGACTGGAGGATGACGAGGTCGCTCTCGTGGACGCTCGGCCCGACGATGAATACACAGGTGCCGACGGGGGCATGGGCGGCATGGCCAACCCCGGACATGTCCCGGGCGCGCATCAGATGTACTGGGAAGAGCTGATCGAGAGCCGTGAGTCACCCTATCTGCTCGAGCGGTCTGAGCTGGCTGCGTTGTTCGAGGGCGCTGGCGTTTCCGAGGGCGACACGGTCGTGGCGTACTGTATGGTGGGATGGCGAGCCAGCTATACCTACCTGGCCGCACGCCTGCTCGGGTACGAGACCAGATTCTATGACGGGTCGTGGCGCGACTGGGGCACGCGGGACGATTTGCCGGTGGCCACCGGGGCTGAGCCAGGAGGCACGCGCTAGCCCGGTCGTCGAGTCTGCTCCACCTTTCTCGACCCTGGGTCCCGCCCGCCGGCGGGTCCGACTACCGTTCGATACCGGATCTTTTCGATGCGCGGTCCCCGTGCCCTCGCGACCCTCCTGTTCGCGTTCGCCCTCACCCCGTCCACTACTCTTGGGCAGGTTCCGACGCCCGAGTCCGTCCTTGGCTACCCCGTGGGATCGGACTTTGAGCTGGCAAACTACGAACAGTCGATTGCGTACTTCGAGGCGCTCGATGCCGCGTCGGACCGGATCGAGCTCCGCGAGATCGGCCGGACGAGCTTCGGGCGCCCATCGTACATCGCGCTCATTTCGTCCGCCGAGAACCTCCGGGACGTCGAGCGATACCGAGAGATTGCGCAGCAGCTTGCGTATCCATCCGACGACATGACCGACGACGACGCACGACGCCTCGCCGCGGAAGGAAAGGCGATCGTCCACATCGACGGCGGAATGCACGCGTCCGAGGTCGCGCACGCGCAGCACACGATCCAGCTCGCATACGACCTGGTGACCGGGGATGACGATCCAGAGATCGCCGCGATCCTCGACAACGTGATCCTATTGCTGTGGCCGAGTATCAACCCGGACGGCCAGACGATGATCTCGGACTGGTACTACTCGAATCTCGGCACACAGTACGAGGTCGCGAGCGCGCCCTTCCTGTACCAGAAATACGTCGGGCATGACAACAATCGGGATGGCTACGCGATCAACCAGATCGAGTCCCGCACCGTCACCCGCGTGGATCGACACTGGGAGCCCCAGATCATCTACAACCACCACCAGACGGCACCCTTCCCGGCGCGGATCTGGATTCCCCCCTTCGCGGAGCCGGTGAGCCCGAACGTGCACCCTCTCGTCTGGCGAACGGTGAATCTGGTGGGCATGGCTATGGCCCAGGGCCTAGAGGAGCGTGGCCAGAAGGGCGCCGTGCACCAGATCGTCTTCGACAACTGGTACCCGGGTTTCGCCGACCACGCGAACTCCTTTCATAACGTCGTCTCTTTTCTCACCGAAACGGCGCTATACCGGTACGCGACGCCGCACTTCTATACGGTCTCGGACTTTCCTGCGAACCGTCGAGACCTTCGTCCGCAGTCGTTGTACGCCTCGCCCTGGGAAGGTGGATGGTGGCGGATCGGTGATGCAGTGTCGTACATGCTGACCGCTTCGGTCACGGTCCTGGACGTTGCAGCGAAATACCGGCACGACTTGCTGTACAACCGCTACCAGGCTGCTCGCGACGTCATTGCAGCTCACCGTGAGGGGCCTCCTTACGGCTTCTTCATTCCCCAGCAGCAGCGCGATCCGGTCGCCGCGGTCGAGATGCTCCGGAGGCTTGCCTACAACGGCGTCAACGTCCAGCAGCTCACTGCTGCCGTGACGTTCGACGGCGTCACCCACCCGGCGGGCACGTGGGTGATCCCGATGGATCAGGCGAATGCCAACTTCGTGCGTCAGCTCTTTGCGGTTCAGGAGTACCCGGACCTTCGCGAGTATCCGGAGGGGCCGCCCGAACAGCCGTATGACGTGTCGGGGTGGACGCTCCCGTACCAGTTCGACGTCCGGGTCGTAGAGGCGCGCACGCCGCTCGGCAGCGAGGTCCGCGGCAACCTGGCTGACCTGAATGCAGAGGCCTTGGCCTGGAATGCCGAGGGGGACGCGCAGTCGTGGGATTCGCCTCCTGGGGTGGGATTTGACAGTCACCCTGTCGCGCGTGCCATCGTGCCGCCGGAAGGCTCGGTGCAGGGCGGTGGCGCAGCCCTCGTGCTCGATGCCGCGGAAAACAACACGTATAGGGCGATCAGCCGTGCGTGGGACATGGGGGCGCGCGTTCGCTTCTCCCCCGGCGTGGCAGGTTCTGAAGGAGCCGGTGGTATCTCCGGATCCTGGATGATCGAGGGTCTGAGCGGCTCACAGCGATCCTCACTCGTCTCTGACCTGAGGCTGCAGGCGGCGGCAGGGTCGGGCGCGGGCGAGACGATTCAGAAACCGCGTGTCGGGCTGTATCGTCCCTGGAACGCGTCGATGGATGAGGGCTGGACGCGGTGGTTGTACGAGATGTTCGAGCTTGATTTTGCGAGCCTGATGAACGCGGACGTGCGTGCGGGCGATCTCCGGTCGCGGTACGACGTGATCGTACTCGCGGATATGCGCGCCAACGGCATCATCAACGGTTTTGCGAAAGGCTCGGTGCCGCCGCGGTACGAGGGCGGCATTGGTCCAGAGGGCGTACGTGAACTCGAGGCGTTCGTTCGCGCGGGTGGAACGCTTGTCACGCTCAACGGCTCCAGCAATTTCGCGATCGATCAGTTCCATCTGCCGGTGGAGAACATTGTCAGCGGATTGCCCCGCGACGAGTACTTCGCCGACGGCGCAATCGTGGAGATGCTTACCGATCCGTCTCACCCCGTCATGAGCGGTATGGCCGCGCGTTCCAAGGTGTTCGTCGGCTCGAGTCCGGTCTTCAAGACGCTCGATGGCTTCGAGGGTCAGGTACTCGCCAAGTATCCGGAGAACGGATCACCGTTGCTCTCCGGGTACTTCCTGGGGGAGGAGCATGTAAATGGGTACGCATCCGCCCTCGACGTGCAGCACGGGCAGGGACGGATCGTCATGATCGGTATGAAGCCTCAGTGGCGTGGGCAGCCCTTCGGCACGTTCAAAATGCTCTTCAACGCCACCTTGTACACGGCGTCCGTTGCCGCCCAGACACCGGTCAACGATGACTTCTGGACAGCGCCCGAGGAAGAAGAAATCGAAGGCGCAGGAAACGGGAGAGAAGGTCGTGATCCGTAGCGTGGTTCTGAGCCGTGACGACGGACCCGTCGTTCAGTCACGGGAACACTTCCTGATTTTGAAGGGGCAGGGACTCTCATGTATCAGATGACGCCGTGGGTTACCCGACTGCTGGTCGCGAACATCGGCATCTATCTCGTTCTGCGAGGTCTTCCCTCGGAGCTGGGAAACTCGATCGCGAACGCGCTCGTGTTCCGTCCCGGGTCGGTTCTCGAGACGCCTTGGACACCGATCACGTACATGTTCCTGCACGCCGACTTCGGTCACCTATTCGGCAACATGATCGGGGTCTTCTTCTTCGGCCCGCGGCTGGAGCAACGTCTGGGTACGAAGGGCTTCCTGACACTCTATTTCGCCGCCGGTATCGGTGGGGCCTTCTTCGAGTCCATGCTCGCCCTCTTCGTGGGGCCGGTGTCCATGGTGGGCGCATCGGGTGGTGTGTTCGGAATCCTGGCTGGCTTCGCCTACTACTGGCCGCGGGATACGATCATCCTCTTCCCAATCCCGATTCCGATCCAGGCCTGGCTGCTTGTCGGTCTCTATATCCTCTGGTCTCTGTATGCCGGTCTCAGCGCGGCTCGAATCGGTGGTGGGGTCGCGCACTTCGCTCACCTGGGTGGGGCCGCTGTGGCGCTCGGCTATCTGTGGTGGTCGGATTACAGACGTGGGTCTGCAAAACGTGACTTCAAGCGAGCAATAGACACCCCGTCGAATGGAGGAGGCTTCGTCAACGATCGGGTGGCGATGGAACGATGGAAGGAGATTTCCATCGCGGGGCTCCATGAGCTGAATCGCGAGGAGGTCGAGCGCCTGCTGGACAAGGCGAATGCGGACGGAGCAGGCGCGCTGAGTCAGTCGGAACGGTCATTCCTGGACCGAATGGCAGCAAGTTGATCTGATCGTGGTGCCCCTCCGTAGACCGCGCTCACGCGCAATGGTGCTTCGGTGACGGATCCAGGCCGGTTCCCGATTCCTGCACGTGTACATCGGGTCGAACAGGTCATCCAGCGAAGCCGGTTCACCACAACGGTCGCGCACGCACCGGATCCTGAGGCAGCCCATGCGTTCGTCGCGCGCATGCGCAGCGAATTTCCGGATGCCACGCACCACTGCTGGGCCTTCGTCGCAGGACCACCCGGCAGCACCACGCGAATCGGCATGAGCGACGACGGTGAGCCACATGGCACAGCAGGACGCCCCATGCTCACGTCACTTCTGCACTCGGGCGTCGGTGAGATCGTCGCGGTATCGACTCGATACTACGGGGGCGTCAAGCTCGGCACGGGTGGTCTCAGTCGAGCCTACTCAGGCGGTGTCGTGCTCGCGCTCGACGAGATGCCGCGAGAAGAAAAGGTCGACCGGCGGGCTGTTCGACTCACCGTCGGCTATCCTGACGTCGACTCGATCCAGCGGCTCGTATCCGAGCGCGAATGGATTCTCCTCGATGAGAGCTTCAGCTCGGATGTGAGCCTCGAGCTTTTGATTCCGTCCAGTGAGATTGAGGAGGCCCGAACGCTCGTGGCTGACAGGACGCGCGGGTCGGGCGTCATCGAGGTTGAGGTGGCGTCACCGGACAGTTGAGGCGGCCTTGTCTCCTTCGTAGGTCAGCCCCAGCGCGCGTCAATGGCCCGTCGGATCTGATCCAGACTCTGCCCTTCCTTATGTCGGCGGTACGCAAGCCTCGCTTCACCCTGGCAGATGGGGCATCCCGTTGCCAAGCCACGTGCGTGGTAGCATGTGAGGAGTGACCGGTAGTGCGGCATTGCGGCACAGCCGCACCCGCACCCGATCCCGTCTGCGACGTGCGGGATTTCACGGATCATCTCGTAGATCTCGAGTATCGATTCCGGAAACGCCGACAGCTGTTCAGCCGTCAGGACGTCGGCAGAGTCGATGCCCGTTCGAGGCTCGGGGTGATCGATGGCTGCGACGGCCCGTCGCGGAGCAAGGACCAGGGCTGCGGAAAGCATCGGAACGGAGCGGAGGAATGCTCGGCGGCAGGGCATACTCAGTTGCCGGCGCCCGGCGTCGCAGGAGTGATCATGATGTGCGCGCCGGCCGTTCCCGGGAACATCAGCCAGGGAGCTCCGGGCGCCGTTGGCTGGGCGGAGAGGCCGGTCGACTCGCTGGTCGCCCAGGGGGTATAGACGACCCACCGGATGGCCGAGTTCTCCACGGTGTTCGTGTCCGCATTGAAGCCGTCTCCTGTCAGAACGTAGAGCGTCGCCGGAACCTCCGGCATCAAGAGGGTTCCTGCGTCGGCCTCGGCCCACCGTCGCTGAGCGAGTTCACCGGCATCCGTTACACCCTGTGCGCGGAGCTCGCGACCTCTGGCCATGAACGGATCGAGTGACTCGTGATAGCAGGCAACGTTCCACCCATCGCGGGTCGGATCGTCGGCTAAGCAGATCAGCGCTCCACCACCTTCCTGCAGCGTTGTCATCGAGCCGTCCTCGAGAAAACCGAACACCGTGGCCTTGTCTCGTTCCATCGCTGGGGCGGCCTGGAGTGCCCCGGCGAGCTGGACCGACGCGGCTGGAGCCTGTGCCGTCAGGGCAGATGGAGAGAGAAAGAGCCCCGCGCTCACAAGCATGGTGGTCGCAGCACGCACGGCCGGGGCGATAAACAGAAGGGAGGTATGACGCTGGGGCATGACCGACTGTCCAGATTCGAGATACGCTCGAGGCTTTCCGGCGAGCGCAGGGTTCGATCGATGTACCGAACCCGAAGACGAAAGGTGCAGAGACTCGGAATACAGGGCGAGGGTTCGTGCGATATGGCACCCGACATGGGCATAGGGTCTGGTCCGGTGGTTTGGTTCACGCGCAGGTCCCCTCCGGTGCCGGATTTGTCCTGTCGAGCGGTGGCCAGGCGTCCCATGTTGTCGGGGGGATGACGGGAACGGGTGCGAACACATTGATCGGATCGATACATGAAGCACATGACGCGAGCGCTCGTCGGTGGGCTGGGAGTCACCGTCCTGCTCGTTGGCTGCGGAGGCGAAGACATGCGGGGATTTCCCACCAGCGACGGGTCGGAAGAACAACTTATTGCTCGGGCTGCATCGTACGAACTCGACACTGAGTACGTGCCACCGCCGGGTGAGGCGCTTCACCACCACACGGCAGGGTTCGCGAAGATTCTCTGCTCGGGTGTCTTCATCACCGGGCTCGACGCAGATGATGCTGCAGCGAACGTAGGTGGCTTCATCTCACCGTTCGACGAGCGCCAGTACGTGGTCGATACAGTGATCGACTACGAGCAGCAGATGGTTTCCCTCACGCTTCCCGATGGCGTGACAAGGACGGCCCGCCGCTACGGCAACCAGGGCTGTGTCGCACACCCGATCGGCCAGAGCGAGGTGTTTTTCACTCCGTCCGAGGTCGAGCGGGATCTGCCGCCTGCCGAGACGACACCATGGCCGATGGGTGATGTCCTGCCTGACGACGCGTGGCCGGCTGAGCTCGATATGGAGAAGGTCGAGCAGGCACTTGAAGCAGGCTTCGGTCCGCCTGAGGCGCGCACACTCGGGCTTGTCGTCACGTACAACGGACGCATCCTCGGTGAGCGGTATGGAGATGGGATCGACATCCATACGCCGCTGGAAAGCTGGTCGATGACGAAGAGCCTGACGGGCACGCTGATCGGTGTGCTCATCGAGCAAGGTGTCTATGACCTGTGGGAGCCGGCTCCGATCCCCGAATGGCAGGGTGAGGGCGACCCCCGTCAGGAGATTCGCATTGGGGACATCATGCGGATGTCGAGCGGCATCAGAATCAACGCCCCCGCCGACCCGGACTTCAACGAAGACTTCTACGCCGACCATTATTACCTGTATACGGGAACGGTGAACTCCTACGAGTACGCTGCGACCCGGCCACAGCAGTGGCCACCCAACACCATCGGCCGCTACAGAAACACCGACCCAGTCCTTGCCAGCTACCTCGTTCGTCTCGGTGTCGAAGGGGCTGGAATGGACTACCACTCGTTCCCGCAGCAGCATCTTTTCGACAGGATCGGCGTTCGTGACGGACTGATTGAGACTGACCCGTACGGCAACTTTCTCGGTCAGGGACTGGCCTTCATGCCGGCCAGGGACTGGGCAAGGCTTGGAAACCTTTATTTGCAGGACGGCATCTGGGAGGGTGAGAGAGTTCTTCCGGAGGGGTACGCTGACTATGCGTCTGAGGTGGCGCCGGCCTGGGATGCGGATGGTCGTCGGATTTACGGAGGAGCGTTCTTCTGGGTGAACGGAGAAGGAGGCCTCGGTATTCCGGACACTGCGTACCGCATGCTCGGCGCAGGAGGTCAGAGTACGACGATCATTCCGACCCACGGGCTCGTCGTGGTGCGTCTCGGAAAGTACACCGGTGCGGGCGAGGGTGGTGATGCCCTGGAAGAGGCCTTCCGGTTGTTGATGGAGGCGGTGCCGCCGATTCAGTAACCGGCGCTGGGTGTTGCGTCGCTACCCATGCGGCTTCTGCTCTCGGCTTCGAACGCGTGATGTCCATCGACGTTCAGCACACGTCAGAGGCCCACGCCCCCTCGGGGGTGCGGGCCTCACTCGTTGTGCTTGTGGCGCAGATTAGCGCACGCGGATCTCGTACGAGCCGCCGTCGCTCCCGAGCGACGACGCAACCACACGATAGATGCCGCTCTCCGGCAGCGTGAACTCGATGCGCGAGTCCAGATTGCCCGCGCTGTCGTCGTCAGTCATGCGTTCGGTGATGCCGGGGCCCATGAGATGCAGGTAGCTGTCGAAGTCTTGGGAGAGCATGTCGATCGTGACCCCCTGTCCAGCATCTCCCCGAAACGCCCATGCCTGGACCGGTCGTCCCTCAATCGTCGGATCCAGTTCGGAGAGCGTACCGTAGGAGGATGACCCAAGGCGCAGCGATCGACCGTCAAAAGACAGTTCGGACATCTGGATCGCCCGAGTCACGGTTAGTGAGTACGCCCCGCTGGCGCCCGTACTGAGCGCCGCTGCTCCTACGGTGTACGTCCCTGTCTCCGGGAACGTGACAGTGATCTGCGAGTCGAGGTCGCCCCCGCTGTCGTCATCGGTGAGCGCTGCGGCCAACCCTGGTCCGGTCAGATAGAGGTAGGCATCGAAGTCATCCGAGCGGTGTGATACCACCAGGGTCTCACCGGCTGTCCCCTGAAGTTCCCACACCTGGATCGGACGACCGTCCTGGATGGAGCGTTCTTCACCCGTCAGGGTTCCGGATATCGGAGTACCGACCTCAATAGACCCCTGCGGCGGGACGGCTGTGAGCGCAGAAGTGTCGACACCACCACAGTAGGTTTCTGCCGCTGCCTGAGGTGAATCGCTCAGTCGTAAGCGGTACGGTCCGGCCATATCGGGGGAAATGGCGCTAGCCACCACGCGGAAGGTTCCAGTCTCGAGGACCGTGAAGTCGATTCGGGCGTGGCAGGCGCCGCCGCTGTCATCGTCACTGAGTGGCGTGCCAAGTCCGGGGCCGACGATGTAGAGGTACGCGTCGAAGTCCCCCGAGATGAGGTCCACGGAGACCGTCTGACCCTGCTGCCCCTCGAACGACCACGCCTCCAGATAGGTGCCGCTGGCCGAGGTGTAGTCTGACGCAGAGAGTGCCCCCAACGCCTCCTCACCAAGGCGGATCTCCCGTCCGTCCGTCTCAAGCAGAGTCAGAACGGAGACCCCCTCGTCGTCTCCCAAGAGTTCCCACAGATCCACGGGGATGCACCCGCCCAGGAAGAGCGTGAGTGCGAGCATCGCCCATGTACATCGGGTGAGAGAACGGTTGAGAACGAGCATGTCAGGGCTCCGTGTGTTTCGGCATCGGCTTCGTCGATCAGTACAATGATATCTACTGCATGAGGCGGGCCAGAGTCTTGTTAGGGCTCGAAGGGGTCATGCGGTAGTCGTCGTCGCCGAAGTGATGGTTATCTGCCGGTGGTCGGACAAAAAGTGCGGCATTACGCGATGCCTTGTGCTGGCGCGCGGCCTCGTACGATGACTCGAAAGGCACGATCTACATCGAGTGTGTGTAAGAGTCGGACCTGAAAACCAGCCAGCTCCTGCGTTGTGCGCGAACCAAGGAGCTGTGCAGCTCAAATTCCACCGGATGGTCTGAGACGATCCCCCTGCCGACTTGGACGTCGCGACGCGACTGTGATCTGAACGCCCTGAGGACCACTGGCACTTTGGCTCAGTGGATCCTCTGCGTCCTCACGCTTGGCCTCCTTGTAGCTGCTCCGGTGCGCGGGGCTGCGCAGGTGACAGGCCCGAGTTCAACCGAGGCACCCCGGGTGGGCCTGGTCTTGAGTGGAGGAGGCGCGAAAGGCTTTGCGCACGTTGGCGTGATCGAAGCGCTCGAGGAGGCTGGCCTGCGGATCGACGTGGTCGCCGGCACCAGCATGGGGAGCATGGTCGGAGGACTGTATGCGATCGGTACCTCCACCGACTCGATCAAGGGACTCATCCGGCGCGCGGATTGGAGCCGAGCGCTCAGCGATGACGTCGATCGGGAGTTACGCTTTCTGCACGAGCGTCGGCTGGACGAGCGAACCGTAGTGACGCTCCCCATCCAGGACGGTCGGGTGGGTCTCCCGGTGGGTGTCGCCGCGGGCTCGAACATTCTGCGCCTGGCCGAACTGTCGACATGGCCGTTCGCGACGGTCCATTCGTTTGACGATCTGCCCCGTCCATTCGTGGCGGTGGCAACCGATATCGAGACCGGTGAAGCGGTCGTTCTCCGGAAGGGCACACTGTCTGAAGCGATGCGGGCGAGCGCTGGGCTTCCGGGGGTGCTCGAACCCTTCGAGATCGACGGCCGGTTACTCGTGGACGGCGCCGTGGTCCGCAATCTCCCTGCCGAGGACGCTCAAGCGCTTGGCGCCGATGTGCTTGTCTGTAGCGATGTCTCGGATGAACCGGTGGGGCGTGAGGAACTCGGCTCCCTGCTCGACGTTCTCGATCAGGTGATGTCCTTTTCCATCGAAGAAAAGACGGCCGAACAGAGGCGGCTCTGCGACGTCCTGATTCGCCCCGAGCTGGACGGCCTCTCGATGTTGGACTTCGCGCAATTTGAAGAGTGGTTCATGCGGGGTGAGGAAGCTGTGCGAGCTCACCACGATGCCATTGTGAAGATCGCTGACCTCCAGAGCGGCGTGACGGCCGACCGCTGGCCGATTGGCCAGGCCGACTCGGTTACGATCGCATCGATTGCGGTGCAGGGCGTCGAACGGGAGCGCAGCAAAGCGGTTGTACTCGCGCAGCTGGGACTGCAACCCGGGGAATGGGTTCATGCCGCCGATCTGGAGGACCGTCTTAGAAACCTGGATACGACCGATCTGTTCGGGCTTGTTCGCTATCGACTGGATGAGGTGCCGGGAGGTGTCCGACTCACGCTGACCGTTGAGGAGAGGCCAAGAAATCAAGCTGGCCTGGGGCTTCGGTACGATGACGAGCGCCGGGCAGCGCTTCTTTTTACGGCCACGCTGCATAATCTGGTGCGCTATGGATCGGTAACACGGTTTGATCTGAGGGTCGGTGCCGAGACTCAGGCTCGGATTTCCTACTTGCGACGACGGGAGGTTACAGGACGTCTCGAGGGTGGTACGTCTCTGGGGTGGAGTCAGGGGGAACTTCGGTTAGCGGGACTGAGGCGACCGCGCTCGGGTATTGAGGTGAGCAGTGTATCGACCATGTTTGGCCTTGGCCTGGGGCGGACTACGTTCCTCGGCGCAGAGGCGCTGGGCGAATGGACGGTCCTCGCGGAGCAAGGGTACCCCGACGTCATGCTCGGCTCGCTTTCTGCGGTTCTGGATCATGAGTCGCTCGATCGGATCGATGTGCCGACTCGAGGGGCTGACATCCGTGCGCGTTGGGAATTCGGCATATCGGACCTGACGCCCGGGGAGGCGTTTTCTCACTTCTCCTCATCCGCTCGCCTGTACATCCCGCTTCATGAATGGGTCACTGCGGATATCGGCTTTTTTGCCGGCTCTGGTCGCGGATTGGATCTACCTCTTCACCGCGGCTTTCTGGTCGGTGGCGCGCACCCGTCGGCCATATTCGCGAATACCACCCAACCGCTCTTCCACGGTGTGCCCACGCAGGAACTTGCGGGAAGTACCGCTCAGATCGGTCGTGCTGGCCTACGTGTCGACCTGACGGCAGGATTGAACGTCCGCTGGGGTGTGGATGTCGGTGCTGTGAGAGACGATTGGCAGTTCCCCATCGAGGATCCCCTCTGGGCGTGGGCTCTGACTCTTGGAGCGAACACGATTGTGGGTCCGGTCAGGGTGGAGTGGGGCAGTGCGAACGAATTTGACGATCGATTCACAATCAGTGTCGGGCGGCGTTTTTGATGCCTGTCCACCTTGGCTCACACCCGATCTGTTATCGTGTGGCTGTGGGAAGGACCAGTATGGTCACGCCCGACCCCAGGCTTGGTTGATCGGGTGACCCGACGCACATGGATACACGGGACAGAGGGGTGGACGTGAAGAAGTCGGTTCTGGTCGTATTGGCGTTGGCAGCGTTTGATTCGCCCCAGCAGATCGTCGCTCAGATCGGTTCACCCTCGGCGGTCGCGAGCCGTATTCAGAACGCTCCCGAGATCGACGGCGTACTGGACGAAGCGTTCTGGCAAACGATCCCCGTCATCTCCGACTTCGTGCAACGCGAACCGGTGGATGGTGCGTTGCCTTCGGAGCGGACTGAGGTGCGGATCGCATACGATGAGGGCAATCTCTACTTCGGATTCGTTCTCTATGACTCGCAGCCGGAGCTGATCCGGCGAAGCATCCTGCATCGCGAGGGGCGGATTGATCAGGATGACCACATCTGGATCGGACTCGACACGTACAACGACGATCGTAACGGGTACATCTTCGAGCTGAACTCGTTCGGCACGCAGGGCGACGCCTTGTTCAATGACGAGTCGATGTCGTCCGACGACTGGAACTGGGAGGGCGTGTATGAGAGCGAAGCGCGAATCACCAGCGAGGGGTGGACGCTCGAGGTCGCCATCCCGTTCACGACGATCCGCTTTTCGGACGTCGAGGCTCCGGAGATGGGGATCGCGATCCGGCGTGCGATCCGGCGGAAGAACGAAGAGGTCTACTGGCCACACATTCCGCAGGAGTACCGCAGCGGCTTCATGACCGTATCGCAGTACGCAACGCTCAGCGGCCTGGAGGACCTTAGTCGGGGCCGCTATATGGAGGTCAAACCCTTCGGTATCGCCGGTATTCAGAAGAGGGCAGGGGAAGAGAGCGATGTGATCGAAGATCTCGGTGTCGATTTCAAGTACGCGCTCACCTCGAATCTGGCCCTCGATCTCACCTACAACACCGACTTTGCCCAGGTCGAGGCTGACAACGTCCAGATCAACCTGACTCGCTTCTCGCTCTTCTTTCCCGAGAAACGGGAGTTCTTCCTCGAGCGGGCGGGCCTCTTTTCCTTCGGTAAGGCGCGAGACACCGAGGTCTTTTTCAGTCGGCGGGTGGGGCGGACGAATGACATCATTGGTGGCGGTCGGCTCACCGGTCAGGTGGGTCCGCTCTCCATCGGGGTGCTCAGCCTCCAGACAGACGACCTGAGTGACGGACCGAACGTCGTGACACCAGGCGCGAACAATTCGGTGCTACGCCTTCGGGCTGATGTCATGCCTCGTACCACGCTGGGCGGGATTTTCACCAGCCTTCAGAACGGAGACGGTCACAATCGCGTTGTCGGGGTCGACACTCAGGTGCGTTTCTGGAACAGCAGCAGCCTCGATGCCTGGTGGGCCAATGTGCGCGACTCCGATGCAGGCAACTCGAATGCCGGCGCCGTGGAACTGAAGCTTCAGCCAGAGCGCTGGTACTCCGTGACCGGCAACCTTCAGAGTGTTGACGAGAACTTCGACCCCTCTCTCGGCTTCGTGCGCCGACGGGATATCGTCAAATACGGAGGGACGCTTGCGTATACGCCCCGCTTTGAG
>DGOW01000092.1:34886-52412 GCA_002390225.1 Gemmatimonadales bacterium UBA4456
AATCAGCAGTCATCGAGCCAGTTGTCGCATAATATGCTGACGTTTCAGTCGGGTAACTTTGTAAGTCTGAACGTGCGGCGTCGCTTCGAGCGGCTCGATGAGGCCAGCAGCATTCAGGGACGCCCGCTCGCGGAAGGAGACTATGAGTTCTTCTCTGCAGACGGGTCTTTCCGAACGAACACCAGTCGCACCCTGTCCGGCTCAGGCAACGTCTCCTTCGGAGAGTTCTGGAACGGTGACCGGACGAGCTACGGGGGGTCGCTCATGTGGAAGACAGGGCCGTACCTCACGCTCACCGGATCGGCAAATCGCAATAACATCGACCTCCCGGTTGAGGACGGATCTTTTTCGACGACGCTCGTGAGCCTCGACGTGCTCGGCGCTGTCTCTCGGGACCTCTTCGCCAACGCACTTGTTCAGTGGGATGACGTGTCCAGGGTCCTCCGGGCGAATATCCGGATCGACTGGATCCACACGCCGGGCAGCGACCTGTTCCTCGTGCTCGACACCGGCTACCTGACCGGCGATCTGCTTGATCCCCGCGATCCGAGGTGGCTCCGTCGCACGGGCGTGGCCAAGCTGACCTATCTGATCGCGTTCTGAGTCAGAACGACAGCAGCTTGGTGAACTTCGCCGTGAGGAAGCGGTCGAGTACCGTGTTGGCTGCCGTATCTCGCCGTTCCGTGAGCACGATGTACAGGTCCGAAAGCGGCGCGTGGATCCAACGGAAGCGAAGATTGGTCACCACCTCTTCTGATGCCTCGTTGTACTGCACGAACGCACTGGTCAGCAGCGTGGTCGAGAAGAAGAGGTCGAGCTTCGCGCCAAACACGTCTGCAGTCGTGGAGCCCTGACCCGGAAGCTCGATCTCGTTGTGATTGATGGAGAGATCGAGGAGGAGCTGATGTCCGAATCGGCTCAGGAAGCTTCCCCCCACCGAGCGGCGATCACCCCCGAAATACTCGCCGCCGCTCACGTTGAGGCGACCCCCGATCGGGCGTGCGCCACTGAACGTGTAGGCCAGCGACCCCTCGACGAAGTCATACCGGCCCGGTGCGACCTGGAGGCCGCGCACCGAGAAGGAATCGTCGACCCGTTCGTACCGATCGGTCACGTCCAGTCGAGCGTTGCCACCGTCGCGGAAGTCGAGATCGAGACCTGCTGTGCTGAGACGAGTCTGCAGCCCTCCGCCGAGGTCGGTGAACACGTGACCTTCGACATACGGATTCAGTTGCAGGACGCCGGGCCAGTCCACACGTGGCCGGACGCCCACCGTTCCGTAGCCGTGTCGCATCCCTCTGCGCCGGACGAAGCCGACCCCCGGCGAGAATTCGTCATCGAAACTCCGATACAGTGTGAAGATCTCCCAGAAGGGGTCTCGCCATCCGACGGAGATCCGGCCGGCCATCTCGCGCTCGATCGGAGCACCGTCCGCCGTGGTACCCTCTGTCGCCGCCAGGTATGACTGAACCAGCAGGTAGCCGTTCATAGCTTGCAGGTTCGCATCAACGCCGTAACTGCGGTTGTCGGCCTGGCCGCTGCCCGTCTCCATGCGATTGACGAAGATGCCGCCGAGGCTGAGCCCAGGGGTCGGCTCACCCCGGACCCGTGCGACCGTGAAGTTCTCTGCTCCGAAGTCGCTTTTCGTGCGTGTCTGCATGTTGAGAACGCCGATGCCCAGGGGGCCGGCCGTTCCGGTGACACGCCCACCCCCGAGGATGGGGAGCGGTCCACCCTCGGGACTGAGCCCAATCCGCCGCGAGTAGAAGAGGGTGAAGTCGCGGTCGGTGGCTCCGGAGCGCGTCTGGCGGTTCCCCTGGTCGCCGAACTGGAAGATGCCGGCGTTTTCGAGGAAGAACTCCCGCTTCTCCGGAAAGAAGAGAGAGAAGCGGGTGAGGTTGACCTGCTCCTGATCCACCTCCACTTGGCTGAAGTCGGTGTTTGCAGTTAGGTCGAGCGTAATCCCTGGGGTGATGCCGTACTTGAGATCGAGGCCGGCGTCGAATTCGGTGCCGGCATCCGTCTGAAGCTCACCCGAGGGCTCGGCGGCGAGCACGAAGGGCTTCACCGAGAGGTTCCGGCCCGGTCTCAGCCCATCGAGCCCGGTCAGTCGTCCGCCTCTGGAACTCACATAGATCTGCCAGCGCAGATCCATGGGCGCCCACGTGGCGTCTTCGTTTTTGCGCCGGATCCGGCGGAGCATGTTCAGGCCCCAGATCTGCTCCTCGGCCGAGGCGTCGAAGCGGAGCTGCGACCAGGGAATCGCGAGTTCCAGGGTCCAGCCGCTGTCGTGCACCCGAGTCTTGACCTCGAATGCGGCATCCCACGCCGAATTGTTGATCCGGCCATCGTCGGAGGTCTGCATGTCGCGGACCGCGCCGCCGGGGTTGAAGAAGAAGGTGAAGACCGTCTTCCCATCGAGGAACGGGTCGAACATCAAGCCCAGCGCGTCACCGTCCCGAGTGTTCGGGTCCCGCTGAAGCGTCGGGATGATCGGCTGGTACCCGGGCTGATCCATCATCTCGGCACCGACGTACAGATGCTCGTCGTCGAAGAGAATCCGGACTTCGGTCCGTTCCGTGGCCGGCATGCCCGCGTCGGGCTTCTGCTGCCAGAACTCATCGATCACGGGGGCCGTGGCCCAGGTCGCGTCGTCGAGGATCCCATCGACGTCGATCGGACCGATGGCGCGTGCAGCGGAGGCTAGCGGGCGTCGGGCCGCATCGGGGTCTATGGGGGTCTGAGAGACACCCGCCTGTGGGACCAGAGCGAGGAGGGAGCCCATGGAGAGCACCAGAAGCGCGCTCGGTCTGATGCAGGTCATGTACGTGGATGTTGAGTCTCGTCGGTCACTTTCAGAGACACTCATCAGGGTCGATGAGTTGACCGACCCTGCTCGCATGTGTCTGGCCCGCTTCGTTTCAGAACGCGAGGAGCTTCGTGACCTTCAGCGTCAGCCCTCGTACGAGCAGCGGTTGAGAAACGCCGGATACGAGACTGCGCCGCTCCGTATACACGAGGAACACGTCCGAGAGGGGCGCGTGGATCAGGTTGATGCGCACGTTCGAGATAAGCTCTTCCGATGCCCCGTTGTACTGCACGAATGCAAGGAAGAAAGCCCGCGTGTTTAGAGCGTATCGGAGGCGGGCGCTGTAGACGTCCGCGCTGAAGGCCGCACCTCCGAGGGTCAGGTCGTTCCTCTGCCCGCCGAGCTCGACGGATACGTGCTCGTTGGGTCGGAATGTGACGTCGACTGAGTACGATGTGCGTGAACCGTCGTAGAAGTCACCCCATTGGACGCCGCCGGAAAGGAAGACCGGGAGGTCTCCACGGGTCGAGAGGCGCACGCTTGGCTCCAGCCACTCGTACGTACCGGCCACGATCGGGACACCGCCGATCGTCGTCGTCTCGAAGAGACGCTCATAGCGGTCTCGCAGTCGCGCTGTGATCTGCCCACCGGCCAGGAGCGAGACGACGGTTCCTGCTTCGACTCCGCGCGTTTCGATGGCGTCGTCGAGGGTCGTGTACACGTCGACGTCCACGTATGGGTTGATCTCACGGATACCCAGCCTGTTCACCTGGGGATGGATGCCCACCGTCGTGAAGTACCGACGCACGGCGGTTCGATCGATAAAGCCCGTTTCCGGGCTGAAGCCGTCACCGACGTGCTTGAAGAGGCCCGAGACATTCCAGAACGGGTTCCGCCACGCCGTCTGTAGCATGGCGATGTTGGCATCACCGTTCGATACGCCGTCCTCGGTGCGCGCCCAGTACGTGGACAGCAGCGCGTTCTGCGAAAGCTGGATGTTCGCGTCCACTCCCCACGAGCGGCTGTACGCCGAGCGGTCGCCGCCGCCCGTCTCTTGCCGGTTGATGAACATGCCACCGATCGTCGCTGCGCCGAACGTTCCTTTCGCTCGGGCTACCGCGAAGTTCTCGGCCGAGTAGTCCGAGCCATCGGAGAGCCCGTTGAACGATCGAGTCTGCATGTCGAGGATGCCGATCTCGAAGCGGTCTCCGATCCGGCCTGTGAGACGAGCCCCACCCCCGATCGGCAGGGGCTCACGCGTGCTCGAAAGGCCGATCCGGCGGGAGTTGAAGAGGCGGAAGTTCCTGGGGCTGCTACCGGTACGGTAGTTGCGGATCGAGGTGTCCTGGAAGCCGAACGTGCCCTCGTTCTCGAGGAAGAAGTCTCGGCGCTCGGGGAAGAAGAGAGAGAAGCGACTCAGGTTCACCTGCTCCTGATCCACCTCGACCTGACTGAAGTCCGTATTCACGGTGAGGTCGAGCGTCATCCTTGGGGTGAGCCCCCACTTTGCGTCGAGCCCCACGGCGCCGCTTTCTTCCGCCGGTGAATGCCGCGCTCCGGTCAGCCGGTCCCCCAGGGCGTATGGCTTAATCCAGAGGTTTCGACCGCGGGGCAGGTCGCTGAGGCCCTCCATCGTCCCAGCGAGCGAGAACTTGTAGACACGGTACTGGATCGGGATCGGGGCCCAGATCGCATCCTCGTTCCGGCTCCGGATACGGCGCGAAAAGTTGATGCCCCATACCTGGTCACCGACGACCGGATTGAAGCGCATTGTAGCAAAGGGGATCGCCATCTCCACGACCCACGTCGAGTCGTTGATCGATGTGCGCACGTCGACGATCCCTTCCCACGCCGGCGACAGGTCGCGCTGGTCATTGAACGCCTGAGCGTCCCACAGCGCGCCGCCCGGGTTCACCGCCCACAGAAAGCCGTTCTGGCGATCGAGGTAGGTGTCGATCCCGACGCCGAAGATGTCGGAGTTCGGCGTATCGAAGTCCTGCTCGAGACCAGGGATAGCCAGGCTTCCAGTGTCGTCGTCATGCAGGATCGCGCCGATGTACAGGTTCTGATCGTCGTAGATGATCCTCAAGATCGTTTCCTGGGATGCTGGCATGCCAGCGTCCGGGATCGTCTGGATCCAGGTGTTGCGATCGGCGCGGGCTCGGGTCCAGGCTGCGTCGTCGAGGAACCCGTCGATCACCACAGGCTCGTCCACGCGGGTCGCGTGGATAACCGGGCGAGGCACGGAAAGAGGATCGACCGGGTACTGCTGGGCCGACCCTGGGGACTGGGCGGAGGTTGATGTGGCGTGGGCCGTCAATGTGCCGAGTGCCAGGAATGCCAGAGCCACAGCCCGGACGGCACCCTCTCGTCCGGTCGTCGGCCGCCTTCCCCTCCAAGCCAGAGAACTCATACGGACGCAGGAGTGGAGGAGTCGGTTCCGGCGGCGGGAGCGATCAGGACGGACATCGAGTACGTGATCGCTAGCGACGCAGGCCAGCGGTAGGGGAGTCGGCGCACAGTAAACGTTCGGAGCGATGAAAGGCGCGAAAACCTGAGGGCGAGTGGTTAAGGACGCTAGTGGTGCGGATGACTCTCACCGGAGGTGGGTGGGAGAGAGGGGCAACTTGGGCGGTTACAGGTTGAAGCCGCACACGGGCGCTACTAGCTTTTTCGGCTTGATGCGCCGAGTAGTTCGGCCCCAAAGAAGGGCCTGTAGCTCAGTTGGNNTAGCTCAGCTGGTTAGAGCGCACGCCTGATAAGCGTGAGGTCGGAAGTTCAAATCTTCCCAGGCCCACTGTGGGAAACCCAAGCTCCGCTTGATCTCACCGGATCAGGCGGAGCTTGGGCGCTCTTGGCTCAGCCTCACGAACGGCCCTCGGCGCGGCCTTTCGGGTTGGACCGCATTGGCTAGGGTACCCCACACTCGATCGCCGACACCCTAGCCACCCCCGATACCTGCGGCCCCCTTGCACGGCCGTCCGCCAGCAGCGGGATCACCGTCATCATTGGTTGATCCATTGGCAGGAGAACGTCGGAGCCGTCGGGCTCCGTCCGCAGCTCGAAGAGGCTGATCTGAGGCTGAAGTGCCGTCACCTGTTCCGCGCTGAGCATATAGGCGCAGGGCGGGGGATCGAGGAGTTGATCGGGGGTTGGCGCATTGTCGTCCGCGCCGAACAGGTAGAAGGGTGCCGTACGATCCCGACCGGCTGCTTCCTTCGCCCCCGGCGCGTCCGTGACGGCCGCCACGATCTCGCCCGACCGGTCCGCGAAGAAGTCCAAGACCGAGTTCATCGTCTCCTGGTGGACGGCCACACGTCTCAGCGGATCCTGCTGACCCGATGATTCAACTAGGAGTCCGAGTGCATGACGAAGCCCGACTGCATTGCGCAGGATGCTCTCGTTCTCGTCGCCGGGGGGGCCTGGACCCGGGCCGTACAACTCGACACTCAGCCCGCCCACGGGCAGTACCACGAACAGGTGGTCCTGCACCAGGGTGCGTGAAAGGTCTTGGACCGGCGCGAACACGTTGAGGTTCCGGGGCCACAGTAGCTGAAGGTCGGGCGTCGTGGCGCCCGGGCGCTCGTGGGCGTCCACAACGATGTCCGGTCGGAAATCCCGGATGACCTGCGCGATGGCTCGGGCTTCGGGTGTGGCCAGGGCCAGATGATCCCGGTTGATGTCAACGAGCTCGGCGTTGCCGCGCGTGTTGGCGAACCTTCCGTCCGGGTTGGCGGTGGGGATGACCAGGACCGTTGCGGTGCTCATCGCGTCGGGAAGTCCAGCCGCCTCGGCGAAGGCGAGGTCGCGCAGGAATTGGAGGGCAGCCTCTCGGCCAGCCGGTTCATTGCCGTGTTGTGTGCCGAGAACGAGGATCGCCGGGCCGGCCGCGATCTGGCCATCGGTTGCCGGCTGGGGGTAGGCGAGTCGTGCGAGGTGGATCGGGCGCCCCAGGACGGACGTTCCGACTTCGGTGATGCGAATCCGGTCGGACGCGGCGTCGACGTCGCCCAGGAATGCCAGCTCCTCTTCGTGGGTCGTGAACTCCACACCGCTCCGCTGCTCGAACCCGGTTTCAGGAAGTTCCACCTCAACGGGTGGGCCGGTCCCATCGTCTCCACACGCCCATAGGAGTGGGAGCAGGCCGAGAGCCAGAAAGAAGGCTTTGCTCGGGCGGTCCACGATCTGCACGCTCGACTCCATCCATACCCCCCATATTCTCGAGTTCGATCAGCCAGGGCCACGAGGGAAATCGGAGACCCCCGCCCGGTCGAATCTGAATAGGCACTCTGATTGTTTTGTTCGCGAGTACCAACCCGTGGTCGCAAGGACCTCTCGGAGGGGAGGCCCAACGCGAGGGAGCCGCGAGTGGGCTGGACGACTCCCTCGGCGCCCCACACACTACCCGCCCTACCCCAGCTCCTCCGTGGAGCTGCTGCAGTAGCAGGATCAGCGCTGCAACGCGCGGGCGACTTCGCAAATCGTGTCGAATGCGATCTCCACGTCGCTTTCCTGAGCGTCGAACTGGCCAGCCACGAAGCGCACTACCAGTCTGCCGTCATGTGATGTCTGGGTCAGGTAGATGCGGCCGTCGTCGTTGATTGCATTGACCAGCCTGAGGTTGAGCGCGTCCAAATCGGTGCTAGCGTCATCGGGCTTGTAGCGGAACGAGAACAGCGAAAGTATGGGAGCGGTGGTAATCTCGAAATCGCGCTCGGCACCCAGCCGCAGCGCAAGCTGCTCCGCCCATGCAACGTGGTTGTGGATGCGCTCGCGCAGGCCCTGCAGCCCGTAGGCACGCAACAGAAACCACAACTTGAGCGCCCGGAAACGGCGACCGAGCTGCACCGACCACTCGCTGAAATTGACCAGACCGTCCTTGCCGTGCGTCTTGAGATACTCCGGCTGGATCGCCAGGGTTTTAACCAGTGTCTCCGGCTCCCGCACGAAATGCGCAGAGCATTCCATGGACGCGCCCAGCCACTTGTGTGGATTGAGCACGATGCTGTCAGCCAGTTCTGCGCCGTCCCAGAAGTGGCGGTACTCTGGGCAGATCATGGCTGAACCAGCCCAGGCTGCATCTACGTGGGAGTAGATGCCTGCCTCGCGTGCCACTAAGCAGACCTCGCGCACGTCGTCCATGGCACCGATCGAGGTGCCGCCTACGCAGGCGACAACTCCTGCCGGCACGAGGCCGTTGGCCCGATCCCGTGCGATCGCGGCGCGCAGCTCATCCATACGCATCGCGAAGTTTTCGTCGGTGGGGATCTTGACCAGGTTGTCCTGGCCGATTCCGGCGACCCACAGCGCCTTGTCGACGGAGCTGTGCGTGCGCGTAGAGGCGTAGATGCGCAAGGCCGGCTGGCCCGTCAGTCCCGCCTGATTGCCGCGCCAGTCGAGTGCTGTTTCGCGCATGGTCAACACCGCGCATAAGGTGGCGGTTGACGCGGTGTCCTGCAGTACACCTTTGAACCCTTCCGGCAGCCCGACCGCCTGGCGAAGCCAGTCGATCATTGCGATTTCGAGCTCGGTCGCCGCCGGCGAGGTCTGCCAGAGCATGCACTGAGCGGCCATGGCGCCCGCCAGTTGTTCGGCGATAACGGCGGCCGGCGCTGCGTTGCTCGGGAAATAAGCGAAGAATCTCGGATGCTGCCAATGCGTCATGCCATCGGGCACAATACGCTCGAAATCCGCGAAGATACGCTGCATAGGTTGCGCTTCCTCGGGTGGCGAGGCGTCAATGAGGCTAGCGATGTTGCCTGGCTCGGTTTGCGCCCGTACCGGCCGCTGCGCTACCGATTCACGGTAATCGGCCGCCCAGTCAGCGGCGCGGTGGGACCAATGGCGGAACTCGTCTTTGTTCATGGTGCGCAAATTCCCGGGTGAGGGTCGACCGGCATCGGCTCGCGATCTTTGGCTATTGTGCTCTTATCGTTCCGGCCTGACGGATCACGACAGGTTAACCCTCCAGCGTATCCGCGATTACTTCACGAGCAGCGGTAGCACGTCGTAGATCCACGCGAGCAGGGTTCAATGAGCGCATGAATCGTCGACACGAGAGGGTTGAGAATCGACGAATGTCCCCAAGCGGGACTGCGGTCACAAGGCAGAGAGGATGAGTCTCGATCAGCCGATGAAGTCGAACTCCAGCGCTCCCGATCCCCAGGCACGGTCCTCGACCGTGCGCTCGAGCCACGAGCCTGCATCGGGATCGCCGACTCGTACGATGTACGCACCCGGCTCGAAGACGGGTGCGGTGTACTCCGAGCCACGGATGCGCCGCGTGTAGACGAGTTCGCTAGAAACGGTGCGTACTTCGATGACCCAGTCCTTCAGCCCTCGTACTCGAACGGTCGGAAGGGTGCCAAACGGTGTGCGCCCGTCTCCCGCGTCACGATGCACGGTGACGGGCCATCCTTCGAATTGGCGCGCGTCGTCCCGTGACGGATCGACGTGTCTCGGCCAGCACTCGATGGTGATCGACTCCGCGACCTTGTCGAAGGTGACGATCCCGTAGCCCGTCACGCGGTCGTGCAGGAGCTCGGGCTGTATACCGGTCGTACGGGGGTTGGCGGACGCGTGGACCGTCACGCGATTCCCGAATCCATCGAAGAAGTCACCGGTGTAGTCTGGGCCGCCGTTCTCGAGGGGCGCCTGACGGTCCTCTTGGGGTGGCCACCAGCGACGGGGCCAGATGTTGTTGAGGGCGGGGCCGGTGAAGCTGAAGCCGGCGTCGCCGAAGTCGTCGATGCCGTGACGCACGACGGTGGCCAGGTGCTGATCGCCGGCAATGTGGAAGGCGGAGCAGCGACGCAGGATGCGCAGCACGTCGTCTCGGTGGGCCGCGGGCCAGCCGTTCGAGTCCATGTCGACCGCGACCTTGTCACCCTCCACGTACACGCCGGGCTGCGGCATGGGGAGTGACGGAAGGACAGCGCCACTCATCGCGTCCTGAGGGATCGAGTGGACGGCGGCGAAGTTGGTCTGGGACAGGACGACCTTCATGTGTGCCGAGCTGCTCCAGTCTTCCGCCCACGCCTCGAGGAAGTTCATCTGACGGGCGCCGAGGAGCTCGGCTCCGGGTGGATCGCGGTGATCTCTCGCGTCGAAGTCGGGGTTCTGGATCCACCCGTTCAGGACTTCCGCCTCGGGCGGCATCACGTTCGACGGTGATGACTTGAACTTCCGGTCCTCGAGGATGGCGAAGCTCACACCTCCATAGTCCCACCCCGTGTAGTAGACCCCGATCCCCTGAGCGACAGGCGTCGGGTCGTACGGGTCGGGGAGATGGCTCGTCTGTGCGACCTGGACCGCGTTGACCCACTCGGGCGGCATCTTGAATCCGCCCTGGTCCTGGGCTTCGGCACCCCATCCGTCCTCGGTGGGGGCGTGCCGGCCGCCCTCACCCCAGATGTTGCCGTGGTAGACGTCGTGGTCGTCCGGGATGAAGGCCGCCGGGATGTGGCGGAAGATCTCGCGGTACGACCAGCCGAACATGTACCACTTGTGGAGCATGTCGAGCGTGGCGGTCTCGATCGTATCGGTCTGGATCCCAAATCCACCTGAGCCCTCGTAGAACTGGTCACCGAGGAAGAGCGCGAGGTCGGGTCGGTGCGCCGAGACGTGACGCACCACGTCCGCGTCCGGGAAGCCGTGGTCCGCGTTGCAGCTGAAGACGGCGGCCCGGACCGGGGTCAGCCGATTTGGCTCGGCGGCGATCGTGCCCGGGTAGTCGAACGTCCGTGCGCCGCTCTTCAGAGGCAGGGTGAGGCGCACACGGTACTCAGCGGATCGGGTCCCATCCCACTCCTCTACGCGGAAGCGGGTGGTCCTCGAAAGCCGGTCGATGCCGGCGCTCGCGACTGTCGTCCACATGCCCCCCGGGGATCCGATGTCGAGGCTGCAGCGTGCCCCCGCCAGTTCTTCGACCGGAGCGAGCTGGGCCGTCAGCTTCAGCACGCCCCGGTTCGTCGTGTACTGCGCGAACATGATCGGACCGAACGTAGCATCCGGATCGGCCGTGATGCCGCGGCCCGAGATCGCCCAGTTGTGTAAGACCGCACCGGCGCCGGGTCCGGCCGGCTCCGAGTGACTTAGCAGCGCGAGGTTACCGATCAGGTCGTCGGCGGGGAGGTCGTCTCGGGTGAAGGTCGCGCGCTCGGAACCGGTGTCAGCGGATCGGGCAACGAGGTCCACGCGGGTGTTCGAGCCCGTGCGGGTCACCGTCGTTTCGAGGCGCACGGCGTCGTCACCTCCGACCGAGGCATCCGAACGGCGGTCACCGATCACAAGGAGCCCGGACCCGTCGATCCCGACGTCCAGCCCCTCGCCGTGCACCGCTGCGGAGCGCACGTCGTCGACGCGACCCTTGAGGCCCAGGCGGAAGCCGGTCACCGAGTTGCGGTTGCCGGCGGACCGGACGATGTCGACCGAGGTCATGAAGTCGGCGTCGTGCGCGATGTGCGTGAGGCAGTGGAGGGTTCGGTTCGGTGCACGCACGCTGCACGCCAGGACGCCGTTCGTTACACGCCAGTCCTGGAGCCGATTACCCCAGTACTCGGGCCCCACCCAGTGCATGTCCGGCCACTCGTGCCAGCGGCTGGCGAAGCCTGGTTCCTGAGCGGACAGAAGCTTCGTGCCCAGTCGTTCGGAGCCGACCGCGGCCAGCATCATGAGCTTTAGCGTCTCTCGTCGATCCATCGTCAGTTCGCCCCGCCTCGGTAAAGGGGGTTGGGCTCGGTCGGTATGAAGGCGTCGACATCCGCCCACCAGGTCTGCAGGCCGGAGCGCAGCGCTTCTGTGAGCTCGGGGCGTGCCGCGGACAGGTCGTTCGTCTCCGATACATCCGACGTGAGGTCGTACACCTCCCATCGGTCGTCCTCGAAGAAGTGGATCACCTTGTACGCTCCGCGACGAAGCGCGCTCGCGGGTGTGGTGCGCCACGTGCCCGCAACGGAGCGATCCGCTTCGAGGTACGCCGGGAAGTGCCAGATCAGGTCCCGATCCGGGACATCACCGGATCCCGTGAGCGCCGGGAGGAGACTCACGCCGTCCAGCGGCTGAAGATCGGGAAGAGTTGCACCGGCCAGCTCGGCAAGCGTGGGGTACAGATCGACGCCGATCACCGGGGTCGCGGACGTTGCCCCGGGTTTGATCCCGTCGGGCCATCGCATGACCAGAGGGGTGCGGATCCCGCCCTCGTAGAGCATGCCCTTCGAGCCACGCAGCGGCGCCATCGAGGTGACCGTCCCGAAGCCGCCGTTGTCTGACGCAAAGATCACGACCGTGTTGTCCGAGAGCCCCCGTTCCTCGAGTGCCTCGAGAATGCGGCCGACTCCCTGATCGAGGCTCTCGATCATCGCTGCGTACGTGGGGTTTTCGTGTCCCTCCGACGGGGGCTTTGCACGGTAGCGCTCCGTGATCTCCTCCCTCGCCTGAATCGGCGTGTGCACCGTGTAGTGAGAGAGATAGAGGAAGAACGGTCCGTCCTGCGACCGGTCGATGAAGCCGATGCTTTCGTCGACGAGGCGTTCCGGTAGGTACTCTCCCTCCGTACCGTCCTCCAGTCCTGGGACGATCCGATCCCCGCGCGCATAGGGGAAAAAGTAGTCCGGGGGTGCGCCGGCCTCGTTTCCGGCGATCGACCAGGTGAAGCCCTGGTTCTCGGGAAGGAATCCCTCGCCACCCAGGTGCCACTTGCCCGCGTGTCCCGTCGCATAACCCGCGCCCGACAGCACCTCCGCGATCGTCCGCACGTCGAGGTCGAGGGTTGTCTCGTTTTCGACCGGGATGAGGGCTCTCTCCTCAGCTGGTCCTCGCGCGGCGGAGGCGACCGTGTAGATGCCAGTCCGGGGAGCGTACTGCCCCGACATCAGGGCTGCGCGGCTTGGCGCGCAGTTTGGGGCGTTGGCGTAGGCGTCGGTGAAGCGGATGCCTTCAGCCGCCAGCCGATCGATGTTCGGTGTCTCGTAGTAGCCGCTACCCTGCACACTCAGGTCCCGCCATCCGAGGTCGTCCGCGTAGATGAGGACGATGTTGGGTGGGGATGGGGTACACGCGGTACAGGCGAGGAGAAGGGAGAGCAGCCATCTGGTACGAACGCGGTGATTCTGGGCGGGATCGCGTGCGCGGAGTTCGTTCATGCGGGGATAGTTGCTCGGGTGGGGTTGGCGTCCGTGAGTGTCCGGGCAACGTGGGCCGCTCGTCGCCTGCTCGCGAGCCCATCGAACTGATTGTGACGGGAGCGCCGCCAAGCCGGGTGTTCGGACTGTAGGTGCCACTCCGAAAAGGCTCTTCTATGAACTGGAAACCGAGTGCGTCGGTCGGACAGGCGATAGAGTTGCGCTGGCGGTGCTTTGTCCTGTGGCGCATTCTGAGCCCACTACATTAGGAGGTGGCATGACCGACTCAACGCGCAAATCTTCCCGGCGCTCTTTTCTTGGAAATCTGGGCGCCGCTGCACTGGCAGCTGGTGCGACCCCGCACCTCCTCGTGGCCGACGACCGCCGCCGCGTGGCGGAGCGGATGGCTCGTCAGTACCGCTCACCCAACGATCAGATCAATCTGGCAGTTATCGGTGCCGGTGGGATGGGCATGGCCGACGTATCTACGGCGCTGCGTGTCCCGGGCGTGAAGCTCGTAGCCGCTGCCGACTGCTATGACGGGCGCCTCGACTCGGCTCGTGCCGAGCATGGCTCGGATCTGTTTACGACACGGGACTATCGCGAGATCCTCGCCCGCGACGACATCGACGCCGTCATCTGCGGAACGCCCGATCACTGGCATCATAGGGTTTCAGTCGATGCGCTGGAGGCAGGGATCAGCGTCTATTGCGAGAAGCCCATGGTCCACCAGATCGCCCAAGGAGCGGATGTCATCCGTGCCGAACGCGAGTCGGGCAAGACGTACCAGGTCGGCAGCCAGGGCATGTCCTCACTCGGCAACGAGAAGGCGAAGCAGCTGCTCGAGGAGGGTGCAATTGGCGAGCTGAACTACGCAGAAGGCTTCTGGGCTCGTAACGATCCGATCGGGGCGTGGCAGTATGCCATCCCCGAGGACGGATCTGAGGAGACGGTCGACTGGGACATGTTCTTGGGCGACGCCCCGTCACGACCGTTTGATCCGCTGCGGATTTTTCGTTGGCGCAACTACCGGGACTACGGCACGGGTGTCTCCGGCGACCTCTTCGTGCATCTCTTCTCGAGCCTGCACTTCGTGACGTCATCGAGGGGACCGCGGGAGATCATGGCCCAGGGTGGGCTCCGATACTGGAAGGATGGGCGTGAGGTCCCCGACGTGCTCCTCGGCATGTTCGACTATCCGGAGACCGAGGCACACCCAGCGTTCAATCTCTCGCTACGGGTGAATTTCGTCGACGGTACGTCGGGTTCGACCTTCCTCCGTCTGGTTGGTAGCGAGGGCGCAATGGACGTGACTTGGACCGATGTCGTACTGAGGCGCAATAAGTCTGTGGGTGCGACCGACGTATTCAATCAGATGAAGGCGGACGAGGCCGGTCAGGGTCCCGGTGCCCGGAAGGAGATGCTGCCTCCTGCCGAATCCGTGTACACCGCCGAAGACGGGTACTGGGGTGCCCATTTTGATCACTTCATGAACTTTTTCAACGGGGTCCGTGAAGGAGCGCCTGTGGAGGAGGACGCGACCTTCGGGCTGCGCGCGGCGGCTCCGGCGCTCGCCTGCAACGACTCCTATTTCGACAAGAAGGTCGTCGGTTGGGACCCCGATGCGATGGAGGTGCTCTGATGGCGACGCGTGTAATGCGGACGAGCTGTGCGGTGGCCCTGGTGGGGCTGTTCGGCGCGTGCTCTGGTGCCGTGGATGACACGGCTCCCGCGGCGGCGGAGGTGGCCGTCGCCCACAACACCCTCACGGACGAGGAAGAGTCGGCCGGCTGGGAGCTCCTGTTCGACGGACAGTCGCTCGAGCAGTGGCGGGGATACGGGCGTGACGACCTCCCCGAGACGTGGATCGCCCGCGACGGCGAGATGATGCTGCAGACCGAAGGCGGCAACATGGACGGCGGAGACGTTGTCACGATCGCCGAGTATACCGACTTCGAGCTCGTCTTCGACTTCAAGGTTGGCCCGAGCGGAAACAGCGGCGTGTTCTACCGCGTGCAGGAAGTCGAAGGCAAAGGGTTGTGGCAGGTGTCGGCCGAGTATCAGGTCCTCGACGACCCGGCGTATCCGGAGTCGGAGGACTGGGACCCCCGCACCCATCGTACCGCTGAGAACTACGATTTACAGGCAGCCGAGTCGCGACTTGTGAATCCGGTGGGGGAGTGGAACTCCGGTCGCGTCGTCTTGCAGGGCAACCACGTCGAGCATTGGCTCAACGGCGCCCTCGCCGTGGAATACGAGCTGTACTCGCCCGAGTGGGAAGGCTGGGTCGCGGCGAGCAAGTTCTCTGTCGAGGAGCACTTCGCCCGGGCACCCTCCGGCTCGATCGGGCTCCAGGACCACGGGACGCCCGTATGGTATCGCAACATGAAGATCCGGCGGTTGGGTGATGCATAGCTTCTGCCGAGACCCATCGGAGAGGGCCAGGGCCAGGGGCACGCTCATGACGATCGCGGTGATGACCGCCGCTGCCCTGACAGGCGGGGCCTCACCGCTCTCCGCGCAGGAAGCCCGATCCATCTTCAATGGCGAGAATCTGGACGGTTGGACCATCCACGGGACCGAGCTCTGGTATGTCGAGAACGGAGAACTCGTGTGTGAAAGCGGTCCCGATGCCCTGTACGGATACCTGCGTACCGACAGGATGTACGACGACTTCGAGCTCATGCTGGAGTTCAATCAGGAGGCCGACGGAAATTCCGGCGTCTTTTTCCGGTCTACGATCGACGGGGTCCGAATCAGCGGTTGGCAGGCCGAGGTCGCGCCGCCGGGTCTGTTCTCTGGCGGTATTTACGAGTCGTACGGGCGAGGCTGGCTCATTCAGCCTGAGCCGGGGCTCGACAGTGGGTTGCGTATGGGCGAGTGGAATACGTTGACGCTTCGGGTCATCGGCGGCCGGGTTACGACGTGGATCAACGGCACGCAGATGATCGACCTCGACGACGAGCAGATCGGTGAAGGGCGGGGCCACATCGCCCTGCAGATTCACGACGGTGGCGGGATCAAGGTGCGCTGGCGGAACCTTCGGGTCCTGGAGCTCTGAGGAGCGCTACATCGCGCCTGTCGTGAGCGGATCGAGCGACGACAGGTACATCCACAGCGCCAACGGATAGGAAGTTCAAAGGGCCTATGACGGAGGGAGTCGAGGGTGGGCGAGCCGCGAGAGCTCAGTGAGCGGGAGTGGACCGCCTTGCCTGCGATCGAGTTCATAGCCGCCCACTGCGAGCTGTGACTTCCGGCACTGGGGAGGCGGACTTTCTCCGCAACCCCGAGCCATGCACCAACGCTCTCCAGGGCCACGNNGGGAGTCGAGGGTGGGCGAGCCGCTTCAGCCGCAGGTGGCCGAGGCCCGGGCGCGGATCGCTGCTCTGGGCGGGTAGGCCACACGCCGCTCATGGTGGCCATAGACCGACGAAGCCGGGTTCGTTAACCCGTGCTAGGTGCCGGTTTGTTCTGCGTGGTGCAGCAGGATCGTGATGTTGACGACCATCTGGTAGCCGTGGAAGGCATGGCGGATCCGATTGGCACCGACGGCGCGGGCTCGCTTGCTGATGAGTTGCGAGTGTTCGTGCTGCGTCTTGGGATCAGAGGTATGTTACTCGGGTCGTTCACAAAATTCAGGAAAGGAGTCACCATGCTTGGAGAGCACCTAGGAACGATCAGCGGTCCTACCTCGATGAAATCGATTGCCGCGGTCGGTGGCATGCCGACGTTTGAAACGACCGCGTCCGGTCTTGTCGGTACTCTGGCAGGATCGGAAGTCACGAGCTTTGCCCCCTACAGCGCGACCATGCGAGCCGATGGCTCGTTTTATGGCGAATGCCCAAACGCTGGTGTCATTATGGCCGCTGACGGGGTCGCGACGTTTCGCGCGACTGGTGCTGGAAGTCCAACACCGGACGGAGGATTCGTCTTCAAAGGTGTCGTCTACTTCGAGACTCAAGCGCCTTCGCTTGCGATGCTGAACGGCAAAGCCGTGGTTTACGACTGGATTGTTGATCCTGAAGGATCGGCTACTTGGGATCTCTGGGAGTGGGCCTGAGAGCTGCAGGCGCCGGCTTGGCCAGCGCCTAAGAAAGCGGTCCCTCACCGGGGATGGATAAAAAAGCTGACGGCTCCGAGCTAGGCGTGAAGTGGCGCTTCCGGGGTGGAGCTCCGGAGCGTCGTGCGAATTGCACGTAGCAAGATCTGGAGTACGGCACTGGCGACTCGAAGGTCGTGGTGCAGGTAAGGACGCAGGGGCTTGGGATCGTGGCGGCTGTGCACAGTTCATGGGTCTACGCCTGATTGTCCATCAGGACGTCACACAGAGCGACGTGAGATCCTTCTGATACCAACTGCCGGGCCAGCTCCCTGCGGATACTAGCTCCGCCGCCGGTCACGACAGCGAGCTTGTTCTGGAACTCGCTCATGATCAGGCACTCTCGAAGCGATTGTTGAAGTTCCGGAAGTGGATGCACGCCACGCCTGCGGTCGAACAAGTCTAGGCGGGGGGCGAGTCTGACGCCCAGTGCCTGCGGTGGTCAACCCCCGGTCCCGGAAGCGATCGAGCCATCATCTTGGTTCCGCAGGATGCCC
>DGOW01000067.1:0-1187 GCA_002390225.1 Gemmatimonadales bacterium UBA4456
CCAGGCTCGCCCCGCTGGGCCGCGGCCACCAGCCCACGGCAGTGGTCCTCGACATGGATCCAGTCGCGGACATTCAATCCATCGCCGTAGATGGGAAGCGAGTCACCAGCGAGTGCTTTCCTGATCATCACCGGAATCAGTTTTTCCGGATACTGTCGGGGGCCATAGTTGTTCGAGCTGCGTGTGATGACAGTGTCGAGTCCGTGGGTCACATGGTAGGAATGGACGAGATGGTCGGCCGCTGCTTTCGTAGCCGCATAGGGCGAGCGGGGCGCGAGCGGCATCTCCTCGGTGAACCGCAAGCTCGCGGCTGCGTGGGGTTCACTCCCCTCCAGCGCGTCACGCTTCTGTCCTACAATGTCCGCTGTGTCCGCCTCGCGGTCCGGATCCCACCAGGGCAGCTCCCCATAGACTTCGTCCGTCGAGACCTGCACAAACCGACCCACACCGACGTTGACTGCCGCTGCCAGTAGCGTAGCCGTCCCGAGCACGTTGGTCCGAACGAACGGCTGATCAGACTCGATCGACCGATCAACATGAGACTCTGCCGCGAGATTGAAGACGAGGTCTACACCCGACATCGCCTCACGCACCATAGCAGCATCACAGATGTCTCCGTGCACAAAGTCGTGCCGAGGGTCGTCGAGCACACCCTCGAGGTTCTCCAGATGCCCCGCGTAGGTGAGCGCGTCGAGTGTCACGACCTGAGCGTGAGGATGCACGGTAAGCAGGCGACGAACCAGGGATGAGCCAATGAAGCCGGCCCCTCCGGTTACAAGAATGCGCATCGCCTCAGCTCTGCGTGGAAGACGAGGGACGACCCGACCCGTTCAGCACAATGTTATCCGGGTCCGCGGCAACAAGCCCGGCAGCCCGGTGAAGAGAAGTGACAGTCCCAGCGTCCGTCCACCACCCGGTGAGCTCGGCATACCGAACGGCTCCCCACGCGATGTACTGGTTGTTGACATCGGTGATCTCCAGCTCATTGCGATCGGACGGCGACAGACGACGAATCACATCGAATACGCGTGCGTCATAAATATAGCACCCGGTCACGGCCAGATTCCCGTCCGGCTGAGGAGGCTTCTCAACGATGCCAACGATCCGATCCTGATCGACGGTCGCGACCCCGAAACGCTCGGGATCCTCGACGGACTTCAGGAGCAGCATGGCGCCCTGCGGATCAT
>DGOW01000067.1:1240-16063 GCA_002390225.1 Gemmatimonadales bacterium UBA4456
ACGATCGGTTCGCCATTCGCAAACTGCTCAGCCAGACCCAGCGCCTCCGCGATGCCGCCCTCTCCGTCCTGGTACGCGTAGCGAAGATGCCCAAGTCCGAAATCTTCGCCGTTCCGCAACAACTTGAGAAAATCACCTGCGTGATCACCTCCTGTCACAACGAGAATGTCCTCGATGCCTGCAGCCGCAAGCTGCTGAAGCGGGTAGTAAATCATGGGCCGATCATAGACCGGCAAGAGATGCTTGTTCGTCACCCGCGTCATCGGGAGAAGTCGCGTTCCTAGCCCCCCCGCCAGCACGATTCCCTTCATGGCCCCACCGAACCCGTCATCCTAGCCAACCTCCTACCGCGGCATGCGCCACGGCCTGCCCAGCCGCGACGAAGTTGGGATAGATCGGGCGCTCCTGATTGAACGCAGGTGCCGATCCGTCACGCAGGCACACATGGCCGCCGGCCGCACGCACAAGCGCCGTACCACCGACGACATCCCATTCGCTCTTCCCCACCAGAGTCCACGTAGCATCGGCAAGGCCAGCAGCAACCAGACCAAGCTTGTAGGCCACTGAGCCGCAGGGCTTCACTTCGAACCGATCCTCCTGAAATCGGTCCCACTCGCCTCGGCGAATCTCCGAACGACTCGCGAGAACCGAAACCGGGTGACCGTCCCCGATGATCGGTTCCGTGACGGACGTCGCGGTCCCGTTCAGCGTAACTCCATGCTCGAGAGAGCCGAGGATGAGCTCGTCCGTGGCCGGATTGAAGATCCCGCCGGCGACGGGGACTCCACCCTCGAGCAGACCAATCGATATACACCACTCCGGGATTCCCTGAATGAACTCGCGTGTCCCGTCGATCGGGTCTACGACCCATACGCGCGTGCACGTGAGCCGCACGTGATCGTCTACGGACTCCTCCGACAGCCATCCCTCACCTGATTCAGGAAGGATCTCTCGGAGTACCTGGTCGGCAGCCAGGTCGGCGGCAGTCACAGGATCATTCCGCTCCTCCTTCGTGCGAAATTCGACCTCCCCGGATGTGTAGGGTCGCACAGCTTCGGCCGCCGCCCGCAGTCCATGGAGAATTCGATCCAGATCATTCTGACGACTCACTCCGACCTCGTTCGTTCAGATACGTCCGCAGCGCCTCGCGCCACGGTACCATGCTCCTTCCAAGCTCAAACTCTGTGGCGGCGAAGTCGAGGACCGAGTACAGCGGGCGCTCCGCTGCAGCGTCGAAATCGCGGGACGAGATCCGATCTACTTTCCCTGAAGAGCCGGATTCTTCAAGAATCGCCTGAGCAAAGAGATACCAGGTCGCCTCCCCTCCGTCGTTCACATGTACGATGCCACGGGCACCGCGCACGATCAGATCCAGCACTGACTCAGCGACGTTACGCGTCCACGTGGGCCGTCCCCATTGGTCGTCCACGATGCGCAGGGGCTCGTCCGTCACCTTCCGACCCAGGACCAGATCAACGAAGTCCCGCCGCCCTGCACCGTACAACCATCCGGTGCGGACAATGAGCTGCGCCGCGCCGGTGGTTTGCGGCGCCAGATCTCCGTCCACGCCTGCCGCCCCCACTGCCTCCTCGGCTGCCACTTTCGATCGTGCATAGGCCCCGAGAGGCGACATCGAGTCCTGAGGCACATACGGAGAACCCTTGGCCCCATCGAAGACATAGTCCGTCGAGATGTGCACCATACCGGCACCGGCCTTCGCAGCAGCGCGAGCGACATTGGCCGAGCCATCGCGGTTCACACGCATCGCCTGGCCAGACTCCTCCTCCGCCGCGTCGACCGCGGTGAACGCGGCGCAGTGAACTACCCAATCGGGCGACTCCGTACCCACAACCCGCACGCAGGCCGACACATCGGTGATGTCCATCTCAGCTCTGGAGGGTGCCACAACAGCCCAACTACGCTCGCGGGCGGCTCGGAGGAATTCCGACCCCAGCAGACCCCGCCCACCGGTAATTAGGAGCTTCACGCGGATCCCGGGATTGAGCTCAGACGCGCGGACTCGGCCGTCCGCCAGCGTTCAGAGGGCCAGTGGCCCTGAAGGCACTCGACGCGGAAATGGACGTCACCCCGTCCCCCTCACCAGCACCGACTCGTACAACGCCCCCAGCTTCTCCACCACGTTGGCTACGTCAATCTCCTCGGACACCTTCGCGCCATGCGCGAGAGAGTCCCCACGAGAGCGGTGGTCAGCAGCCAAGCGAACCATATCCACCGCAAGTCAACCCGACCTCCCTGGGCGCAGCAAGCTCAGCCAGCGCTCCACCCCATGACGCGCATCCGTGCAGGACATCCACGCCACTCTCCCGGATGAGGTCGCGGACCTTGCCGACGGCCTGCACCGTCCCCAGCGGCCCCACAAGCCCCAGCGTCGACGTGAGGACCTTCATCCCCTGGATCTGCTGGTTGAGCTCCTCACGCCCTCCGAGGGTCACTACACGCGGCTCGAAGCTGGAGCGCGAGAGCCTGCCGAGAATCGCGACCATCTCTTCGCCAACGTCGTTCGCGACGAGGGACCCCATCACGTACAGAATCTTCGGTCGGCTCATGGGCGGGGCACCGAGTGGACTGGGGAGTTCTACGCGAGGATCGAGGGCACGTGACCCAAAACTAGAGGCCCTCCCGGCGATCCGGGAGGGCCTCGATGTTCTGTCACGCCGGCGCCATCAGATGGAGCCGCGTTCGCACGTCCAACCTGTCAGGCCTCGACCGTTACCGGAGGAGCCTTCGTGATCTTGCCTGCGGAGATACACCGGGTGCACACACGCACACGCCGGCGATCGCCCTTCTCGTCGACGATCTTCACCGTCTGGAGGTTCGGCAGCCAGCGGCGCCGCGTCTTGTTGTGCGCGTGGCTGACGTTGTTCCCCGTCGCGGGGCCCTTGCCACACGTGTAGCACACTCGAGCCATCTCTCTATACCTGCTTCGTTCGGATCGTCTGAATTACGGGCCTAACTACCTTCGGCAGCCCCACCCTCGGAACCTGATTCTTCCTCACCACCCTCACCCTGCATGATGTCTACGCGATCGGCAGCGAGGAAGTGTGTCGCGAACTCGGCCACCATACGGTCGGTATCGGAGATTGTCTGGTTGGTTGACCACTGCACCAGAACCAGAGGCTCCATTGTCGTGATGACACCCTCCACCGCGACCGTGTCACCCATGGCAACCATCGCACCCTCGGCTAGCAACTCCTCGGACCATGACACGAGGAACGGGTTGCCGCTGGGGGTTGCGAGCCAGAAGCCCTGAGAACCCAGCATACTGGCGACCGCACCCTGGCTGCGGAGCTTTGTACCAACGAAAGGCCCCGGGTCCACCTCGATATCACCGATGCCAACGGTCTCGACCGTGGCTGCCCGTGATTCCTCTTCGGCCTCGGCTGCAGCTATTGCGGCTGCTACCTGTGCTGCCCTTTCGGCGTCAGCCTGACCATTCAGCCAGAACATGAATCCGCCGATGACCGCGAATGCGAGGATCATCAGCGGCATCCCCATGTCTACTGCGCCGCGTCGTGAAGCGTTGTCGGACATGTCCTTCGTCTTTCCTTTCGAAGAGTCTGCGCTTGTAAAAGCGGCCAACTTAACGGACCAACTCGATGAGCGACATCTCTGCCGCGTCACCTTTCCGGCTCCCGACCTTGAGCACCCGAGTGTAGCCACCCGGACGTTCCATGTACCGCGGTGCGATGTCATCGAACAGCTTTCCCAGCACCTCACGGTCCTGGATTTTCATGGCCGCTAATCTGCGTGCGTGAACGTCACCGCGACGAGCCAGAGTGATCAGGCGCTCCGCATACGGGCGGAGTTCCTTCGCCTTGGCCGTGGTCGTTTCTATGCGCTCATGGAGAAACAACGAGGTCGCGAGATTGCGCAACGTAGCTTTTCGATGGCTCCGAGTACGGGAGAGCTGTCTCCCTTTCTTGCGATGCCGCACGGTTACTCCTCGCCGCCGGCCGCGGCTTCCGCCTCATCCTCAACAAAGAAGAGGCGCCCGTCCTCTCCCTGCTCGAGCAACATACCGAAGCGGAGCCCGTGCTCCTCCAGGAAATCCGATATCTCCTTGAGGGACTTCTTTCCGAAGTTCTCGATCTGGAGCATCGAGTCCTCGCTCCGCTGCACGAGGTCGGCGAGCGACCGAATGCTCTCTTTCTGAAGAGAGTTACGTGAACGCACCGACAGCTCTGCGAGGTCCTCGATCGGGCGCTCGAAAAGATCCTGCAGACGCTCCGGAACCGGGGACGCGCCCTGCGGGACCACCTCGGGAATTCCGCCCTCACCAAAGTACAACATGTACTCCAAGTGCTTGCGGACCAGCTCGGCGCCGTACGCCACCGCCCCCTCCGGGTCGATTGACCCGTCGGTTTCGATGTGAAGCGTGAGGCGATCGAAGTCCGTACGCTGACCGACGCGCGTCTCCTCGACGGAGAAATTTGCCCGACGAACGGGGTTGTAGATCGCATCAATTCGAACCAGGTCCACCGGCGAGCCCTGGGGGATCGGGTGCGCCTCGGCCAGAACGAAGCCACGGCCCTTGTCGACGTATAGCTCCATGTTCACAGAGCGATTTTCCTGCAGCGTGAACAGGTGATGGTCGTCGTCCATGACCTCCGAGCCCGCAGCCGCCTGAATCATTGACGCGGTGACCGCACCGGCCTTGTCCACGTGCAGCTCCAGAATCGCTTGGTCGACATCTTCATCGAGGGTCACGACAAGCGACTTGAGGTTCTGGATCACTTGGTGGACGTCTTCGACAACGCCCTGGATCGTCTGGTGCTCGTGAACCACCCCATCGATGCGGAAGGCCCAAACGGCCGAACCGCGCAGCGACGAAAGCAGAACCCTCCGTACCGAGTTGCCGAGAGTATGGCCGAAGCCCCGCTCGAGCGGCTCGATCACGAACTGAGCCGACCGCGCACTGTCCATGACGTCAAGACGCTCGACGCGCTCGGGAAGTACGAGTCCGTTCAGATCTAAATCCACAATGTCCTCCTGAATGCTCCGTTGACGCCGTGAATTCCCCAAAGGAGCCACGGCGAGTGCATTACTTCGAGTAGAGCTCCACGATCAGCTGCTCTTGGACCGGGAACGAAATGTCCGAGCGCATAGGCACACGAACGATGCGACCGACACGCGCTTTTTCATCCAGAGCCAGCCACTCAGGGAGAGCAGGCCGCGTGCGTGCCTCCAGAGAAGCGTCGATCGGAAGGATGTTCTTCGACTTCGCGCGGATGGCGATCTCATCGCCCGCAGAGATCCGGAAACTGGGAACATCCACAGCACGACCGTTCACCTCGACGTGACGGTGCCGCACGATCTGGCGAGCCTGATTGCGGCTCTGAGCGAAGCCCATCCGGAAGATGATGTTGTCGAGCCGCGACTCCAGGGCGATCAGCAGGTTGTCACCCGTGACGCCAGGAATGTGGTTCGCGTATTCGAAAAGACTGCGGAACTGCCGCTCGGCCAGCCCGTAGATCCTCTTCACCTTCTGCTTCTCACGGAGCTGGACCGCATAGTCCGACTGTTTCCGACGGCGAGCCTGGGCCGGACCGTGCTGGCCTGGCGGGTAGGCGCGACGTTCGATGGGGCACTTCTCCGTGTAGCACTTTTGACCCTTTAGAAACAGCTTCTGGCCTTCGCGGCGGCAGAGTTTGCAGACGGGTCCTGTATAGCGAGCCATGACTTAAACCCTGCGCTTCTTCGGCGGCCGACAGCCATTGTGTGGCAGCGGCGTGACGTCGAGGATGGATTTGATAAAGATGCCGGCCGAGGCAAGCGCCTGGATTGCGGACTCACGCCCTGAACCCGGACCCTGCACGCGCACGTCGACCCGCTTGACGCCCATGGCCGCAGCCTCACGGCCAACCTGCTCGCCCGCGACAGTCGCAGCGAACGGGGTCGATTTCTTGGAACCCTTGAATCCGGCTTTGCCGGCAGTCGCCCAGCAAATCGTGTTTCCCGCGTTATCCGTGATGGTAATCGCGGTGTTGTTGAAGGTCGCTTTGACATGCGCGATGCCCTCGGCTTCAACGACCTTCTTCGAACGTTTTTTCGGTGCTGGCTTGGCCACGTGTATGCGTCCTGTGCTGCGGATCGACTTCGTATGAATCGGAAACCGTAAGGGGCGTTGGCGGAAGACCACCCAACGACGTCACGGCATCGGGGTTATTTGCGCGGCGGCGCTTTCTTACCGGCGATGGACCGCTTTTTGCCTTTGTGGGTGCGCGCGTTGGTACTCGTGCGCTGACCACGGACGGGCAAGCCGCGACGATGACGCAGGCCGCGATAGCAGCCGATATCCATCAGCCGCTTGATGTTCATGGAGCGCTCGGTACGAAGCGCGCCTTCTACTTTATAGTTGCCCTCGATCTGGCGACGAAGACGATTCACATCATCATCATCGAGATCCTGGGCACGACGATTAGGGTCTACACCGCACGCCTCGAGGATCTCTTTCGCCCGCGTTGGGCCGATCCCGAAAATGTACGTGAGGGCGATCTCGATCCGCTTACTTCGCGGGAGATCGACTCCAGCAATACGTGCCATGGTTAACCCTGCCGCTGCTTATGCTTGGGATTCCGTGAACAGATGATGCGAACCACCCCTTTGCGGCGGATCACTTTGCAGTGCTCACAGATCGGTTTTACGCTGCTTCGGACCTTCACGTCTCGTCTCCAAATCCGTTTGTAGCAGAGCTAGAAAGTATAACTAGCCCTGGTAGCCCTCTCAAGGCGTGTCGGCACCGGGATGTCCTGCACCGACAGTGTCTTCCGCGAGAGTCAAAATACGCGGTCCATCTAAGGTGATGCCCACCGTGTGCTCGAAGTGAGCAGACAGCGAACGATCAGCGGTAATGACAGTCCAGCCGTCGTCGAGCGTCTTGATCCTGGGGGTGCCCGCCGAGAGCATGGGCTCTATGGCGAGGACCATGCCTTCACGCAGCATCGGCCCGTGTCCGGGGCTGCCGTAGTTGGGAACCTGCGGTTCTTCGTGAAGCTCTCGGCCGACGCCATGGCCCACGAGCTCACGGATGATTCCGTAGGAGGTTCCCTCGCACGTCTTGATCACGGCAGCACCGATATCACCCACGTGCTTGCCGGGCACAGAGACCTCCATGGCCGCATCCAGGGCCCGGGATGTCACATCCAGAAGTGCCCGAGCCTCCGGGGAGATCGGGCCGACCGCGAAGGTCCGGGCCGAGTCGGAGTACCAACCATCGAGGCGGACGCCGATATCGACTGAGACCACATCGCCTTCAGTTAGGACCCTTTGGGTATCCGGGATGCCGTGAACCACCTCCTCGTTCACGGAAATACACGCGCTACCCGGAAATCCATACAGGCCCTTGAACGCAGGGACCGCACCGTCGTGCCCGACGATGAACTCTTCGACAAACGTGTCGACCTCACCGGTCGACACACCCGGCACGATCAGCTTCGACAGCTCTGCATGGCATCGCCCGATGATCGACCCGGCGTGGGCGATGGTGTCCATCTCGCCCTGCGTGCGCAGATTGATCACGACACGCCCTCGGAAGAACCCGTCACGGCCGAATTGAACTCGGCGTAGATCGCTTCGACATCCCGATCGGCCCCAATGCGGGTCATGGTGCCCGGGTGATCCTCGTAGAAAGCGATCAGCGGCGCGGTCTGGTCCAGATAGACCTGCAGACGGCGCTTCACCGTGTCAGGTTCATCGTCCGCACGATGCTGCAGCGTCCCGCCGCAGCGATCGCATACGCCTTCCACTGCAGGTGGGCTGAAGTACGCGTTGTGCACCGCGCCGCAGTCTGGGCAGCTACGCCGACCGCTCAGGCGCTGGACCAGCACATCGTCGGGTGCCTCGAAGAGGACGACCGTATCCACCTTGCGTCCGCTCGTCTCAAGCACCACGTCGAGTCCGGTTGCCTGGTCGGTGGTCCGAGGGAATCCGTCGAAAATGACATCTCTCGACGCACCGATCCCGATCAGGTGTTCCTTCACGAGATCGAGAATCAGATCATCCGGGACGAGTTCACCGCGATCCATGAACCCCTGAGCCAGGTTACCCAGCTCCGTGCCCTCGCGACGCGCAGCTCGCAACAGATCACCCGTTGATACGTGAGCGGCCGATAGGTCGTCCACCAGACGCACCGCCTGAGTGCCCTTCCCGACCCCCGGAGGACCGAGGAGCACGACAACCATTCGGAATTACCTTGCCTGGTCCGTCAGGCTACATGAAGCGCTGGCGGCCGCGCATCTTCACGCGACCCTTCTTCATGAAGCCATCATAGTGCCTCAGAAGAAGGAGCTGCTGAGCCTGCTGTACCGTATCGAGCCCAACGCCGACCACGATCAGGAGACTCGTACCACCGAAGAAGAACGTCTGGATGCCAAACGCGCGCATGATCCAGAAGGGCACAAGCGCAATGATCGCCAGGTAGACCGAGCCGGGAAGCGTCACCCGGGTGAGTACGCGGTCGATGTATTCGGCAGTCCGCGCACCAGGCTTCACGCCCGGAATGAACCCGCCCTGCTTCTTCAGGTTCTCTGCCAGATCGACTGGATTGAAAATGATTGCCGTGTAAAAGTACGTGAAGAACAGAATGAGCAGCCCGTAGGTGACGTCGTAGCCTACCGTCATCGGCTGGAACAGCTCAGCCATCCTGGATACTGGACCGGCGTCGACGAACGCCGCCATCGTCCCCGGCATCACGATGAACGACTGCGCGAAAATGATCGGCATGACCCCAGCCGAGTTCACGCGCAGCGGGATGAAGCTCTTTTGACCTTCGCGAATCCGGCCACGCCCCACGACCTTACGGGGGATCTGCACCGGGATCTTCCGCGCGGCCATCGTCATCGCGACCACTGCCGCGGTGATGAACACCACCGTGCCGAGCAGAGCCACCAGACTGAACGCCCCGATCTCGCCAAGCAGGAACGACTCCCATGTACGGCCGATCGCGGCCGGGAACGTCTCGATGATGGAGAAGAAGATCAGGAGAGACATTCCATTCCCGATCCCCCGATCCGTAATCTGCTCACCGAGCCACATCACGAAGATCGCACCGACGGTCAGGACCACGACGGTCGTGAACATGAACAGGAAGCCGGGACTCGAAACCGCTCCAGGAATCGACTGTAGGAACACCGAGTAGCCATAGGCCTGCGCGGCCGATAGAACCACCGTAGTGTACCGTGTCCACTGTGTGAGCTTCTTTCTTCCGTCCTCACCTTCCTTCTGAAGCTTCTCAATGGTCGGGAAGACCGCAGCGAGAAGCTGGAACATGATGCTCGCGGAGATATACGGCATGATGCCGAGCGCGAGAATCGTGGCACGTGAAAGACCACCACCTACGAACATGTCGTAGATGCCGAAGAAGGTGTTTTGCAGGTTTCCGAACGCCGCGCGCAGCGCGTTGACATCCAGCCCCGGCACGGTGATGTGAGCACCGGTCCGGTAGATCAGCAGGATGAAGAGCGTGAAGAGGACCTTCTCCTTCAGCTCCGGAGCGCGAAGGAGATTTGCGACGGGGTTGTTCGCCATGACGTAGCGGTGTCCTACTCGTCCGAGGAGCTGGAGGCGAGCACGGTAACCGAGCCGCCCGCGGCTTCAATCTTTGCCTGTGCAGCCGCGCTGAACTTGTGAGCACTGACCACGAACTTCTCAGCTACCTCTCCCACGGCCAGGACCTTGACCGGCTTCTTGAGCGATCGAACGAGGCCAGCTGACTTCAGCGTTTCCGGAGAGACGTCCGAACCGTCGACCTTCGCGAAGTCACGCAGATTGACAACTTGATATTCGACCCGGTTAAGGCTCTTGAACCCCCGCTTCGGGATCCGGCGGATGAGTGGCATCTGGCCACCCTCGAACCGCGGATGGACGCTCCCACCCGAACGAGACTTCTGACCCTTCTCGCCGCGGCCGGCGTTCTTACCGTTCCCTGACCCCGGTCCGCGTCCCTTTCGCTTGTGCATGCGATGGGAGCCACTGGACGGACTCAGATCATGCAGCTCTGCCATTACTCGACCTCTTCGACCTCGACCATGAAGGAGATCTTCTTGATCATCCCTTCAATGGCCGGTGTGAGTTCATGCACTACGCTCTGCTGGTGGCGTTTGATCCCCAGAGCCCGGATCGTGCGGCGGTGACCGTCCTGCCGGCCGATACCACTGCGCGTCTGGGTGATGCGGACCTTCTTCGCCTCACTCTTCTTAGCCACGGTGTGCTCCCAGTGTCTCCACAGAGATCCCTCGCTCCTCGGCTGCCTGCTCCGCGGTCACGAGTTCCTCGAGTCCGTTCATGGTTGCGCGTACAACGTTGATCGGGTTGTTGGTCCCGAGGCTCTTGGTGAGCACGTCGGTCACGCCCGCCGCCTCGAGAACAGCGCGCACCGGACCACCCGCGATCACACCCGTACCCGGCGCAGCTGGGCGCATGAGCACACGGCCCGCACCCCACTCACCGACGATGTCGTGCGGAATCGTCCCGTTCTCGATCGGGACCTTGACCATGTTGCGTTTTGCTCGCTCGAAGGACTTTCGAATGGCTTCGGCAACCTCGTTCGCCTTGGCTAGCGAGACCCCCACATTGCCCTTCTTGTCGCCCACAGCCACTAGAGCTGAGAACGAGAACCGACGCCCACCCTTCACCACCTTCGCGACACGGTTGATGTAGATGACAGTCTCCACCATATCGCTGTCGCGCCCACGGCGGTTGTCGCGCTTTTTGCCACCTTTGCCACGACCGCGGCCGCCCTGACCACCCCCACCACGGCCACCCTGGCCACCCTGGCCACCAGCGGATGTGGTCTTCGTAGCTTCTGGGCTCGCGTCTTTCTTCTGCTCGTTGTCTGCCATCAGAACTCCAGGCCGCCCTCACGGGCGCCATCGGCGAAGGCCTTCACTCGCCCGTGATATTTGTATCCGCCGCGATCGAAGACCACGGTAGCGATTCCCTGCTCTTTGGCCCGTTCGGCCAACAGTTTTCCGGCTGCGAATGCATGCTCCGTGCGCCGGTTGCCGCCTTCGGCCTTGAAGTCCCGCAGCTGGGCGTTGAGCGTCGACACACCAAGCAGCGTAGCACCGGCCATGTCGTCGACGATCTGCCCCTCGATGTTCTTGAGAGAGCGAGACACCACCAGGCGCGGGCGCTCCGCGGTGCCTTCGACCTTGTTGCGAACCCGCCAGTGGCGGCGCTGCCGCTGCAGTGCGCGGCTCTTCTTGAGCTTGCTTGCTTTGATCATCTCTATGCTCCGGCGGTCTTACCGGCCTTGCGCCGGACGTGTTCGCCCTGATAACGGACGCCTTTGCCCTTGTAGGGCTCGGGCGGACGGAACGACCGGATCTCAGCCGCCGCCTGTCCAACCTTCTGCTTGTCGGGGCCCGAGACGACGACCGTCGTCTGGTTCGGGCACTCGAGCTGCACTCCGTCAGCAGGCTGGTAATTCACGACATGGCTGAAACCGAGGTGCAGGGTGATCCCCTTCCCTTTCACCTCGGCGCGGTATCCGACACCGATGATCTCCAGGGTCTTCGAGAACCCATCGGTGACGCCAAGGACCATGTTGTTGATCAGCGATCGAGTCAGACCGTGAAGGGCGCGGTGATCCTTGTGATCCGAGGGCCGCTCGACGCGAACCTCGGCATCGTCGACCACCACGCTCATCTCCGGATGCACGTGCAGGTCAAGGGTCCCCTTGGGCCCCTTCACCGTGAGTGTGCCATTCGATTGCTTCACCTCGACGCCTTTGGCGATCGAGACAGGCATTCTTCCAATACGGGACATCGTTGCTGCCTCTTTACCAGACCCTCGCCAGAACCTCGCCACCGACACCCTGCGAACGGGCTTCGCGGTCGGAGAGGACTCCAGCGGAGGTGGACATGATCGCCATGCCGAGACCGTTTCGAACGCGCGGAATCTCGTCCTTGCCGACGTAATGACGACGGCCGGGACGCGACACGCGCTCGAGGTGACGGATGATCGGCTTTTCGTTGTGGTACTTCAGGTAGACGCGCAGCACACCAAAGCGGCCATCCTCGAGCACCTTGTGTGCGTGCACGAAGTGGCTCTCCTGCAGGAGACGCGCGACTTCGACCTTCAGTTTCGACACAGGCATGTCGACCCACTTGTGCTTCGCCTGACCGGCGTTGCGAATGCGGGTGAGCATGTCCGCGATAGGATCAGTCATCATGATTTGTCTTCTCCCTACCAGCTCGACTTGCGGATGCCGGGGATCTCGCCACGCAGCGACATCTGACGGAAGCAGATTCGGCAGATGCCGAACTTGCGCATGTACGCGCGCGGCCGACCGCACCGCTGGCAGCGGTTACGATGCCGGACCGCAAACTTTTGCTTGCCCTTGGCCTTCTCGATGAGCGCCTTTCTGGCCATCTAACTCTCTCTCTCTCTCTTATGCGGAAGCGCCGACTTGAACCGGCACCTCTCCACGGAAGGGGAAGCCCAGCGCACGCAGAAGTGCGAAGCCTTCGTCGTCCTTGTACGTGGACGTCACGAACGTGAGGTCCATCCCGTGTATCTTCTTGACGTCGTCGAAGTTGATCTCGGGGAAAATAATCTGCTCACGGATACCCATCGTGTAATTACCACGACCGTCGAACGAACGGGTAGACAGGCCGCGGAAGTCACGGATACGAGGGATCGCCGTGCCGATCAGACGATCCAGAAAGAACCACATCCGATCGCGCCGCAGCGTAACGGAGGCGCCGACCGGCATCCCCTCGCGCAGCTGGAAGTTCGAGATCGATTTCTTCGCCCGATTCGTGTTGGCCTTCTGTCCCGTGATGATACCCAACTCCTCGACCACACTGTCGAGCAGCTTCTGGTCCTTTGCTGCCTCACCAGCCCCAACATTGAGCACGATCTTGTCGAGCGTCGGGATCTGATGCGGATTCGAGAACGCGAACTCCTCCTGGAGCTTCGCGCGCACATACGTCTGGTAGTGCGCCTTCATTCTCGGTTGAATTTTTTCCACTGCGTTGCCTCTTATCTGTTACCGGCCGGGCGCTCTAGGCGTGTCCGGCACGCGTGACTTACTGCGGTTTCGCAATCGGATTTCCGCTTTTCACGGAGATCCGTTCTTTCGTGCCGTCCTCTTCTACCTGAATACGCACCCGGCTCGCGTCTTCAGAGCCGGACTCGACCAGCATCACGTTAGAGATGTGGATCGGAGCTTCGAAGCTGATGATCCCACCATCCGGATCGGCCTCACTCGGACGGGTGTGTCGCTTGCGCATGTTCACGCCCTCGATCCGCACGCGGTCCTTGTCCGGGTACACCTCCATCACAGCCCCGACCATGTCACGGTAGTTACCACGAATGACCTTGACCTGGTCTCCCTTCATAATCTTCCGCTTGGCCATCAGAGCACCTCCGGGGCCAACGAAACGATCTTCATGTACTTCTTCTCGCGGAGCTCCCGACCGACGGGCCCGAAAATGCGGGTACCCCTGGGCTCACCGTTGTCGTCGATGATTACCGCAGCATTGTCGTCGAACCGGATATAGGTCCCGTCGCGACGGCGGCTCTCCTTGGCAGTGCGAACCACTACGGCCTTCACCACCGTGCCTTTCTTGATACCCGCGTTCGGGATGGCGTCTTTGACGGTCGCGACGATCACGTCACCGACACCCGCGTAGCGACGGCGAGAGCCGCCGAGCACGCGAATGCACAGCGCAGCTTTCGCGCCCGTGTTGTCGGCGATCCGAAGGACCGACTCTTGTTGAATCATGGTGTCTCTCTAGCTCTGGCTATCGGTCAGACCGGGCGCTCGATCAACTCGAGAACACGCCACCGCTTGGTCTTCGACAAGGGCCTCGTCTCCACGATCCGGACCGTGTCGCCCACCTGGTATTCGTTGTTTTCGTCGTGCGCGTGGAATCTCTTGGACCGCTTCATTCCCTTTCCGTACAGCGGGTGGGCGAAGCGGCGCTCCACGGTGACCGTGACCGTCTTGTCCATGGCGTTACTGACCACGACTCCGGTGCGGGCCTTCCGACGGTTACGCTCGCTGCTGTTCTCGCTCATCTGTTCCATCACGCGTTCTGGGCGAGCTCACGCTCGCGAATGATCGTCTTGAGGCGCGCGATGTCCCGCCGCACCTGCCCGATCAGGGCGTTGTTTTCCATCTCCATCATCGAACTCGAGAAGCGCAGCTTGAACTGCTCTTCTTTCAATTCCTTGAGACGCGTATCAAGCTCGGCGTCGTCCCAATCGCGGATATCATCAGCCTTCATATCTATCTCCTAAAGCTGCCGGTCGCGCACGACGAACTTGCACTTGATGGGCAGCTTGGCCGCAGCCAGTTCCATGGCTCGTTTCGCGACGTCTTCGGGCACACCCTCGAGCTCGAACATGACCCGGCCTGGCTTGACCACGGCGACCCATTTCTCCGGGTTACCCTTACCCTTGCCCATCCGAGTCTCCGCCGGCTTCTGCGTGATCGGCTTATCGGGGAAGATCCGAATCCAGACCTTACCGCCACGCTTCATGTGACGCGTCATCGCGACACGGGCGGACTCGATCTGACGGTTCGAAATCCACGTCGGCTCGAGTGCCTGAAGGCCGTACTCCCCAAAGGAAACTTTACTCCCTCGGAAGGCCATGCCCCGCATCCGACCCTTGTGAGTTTTCCGGCGCTTTACTCGCTTCGGCGCTAGCATCGTCTAATCCTCAATCCTTCGGTCAGGAGCCGGTCGAGTAGGTGCGCCCGCGGCGCTCTTCGACGATCTCACCATTGAAGATCCAGCACTTCACACCTACGACGCCGTACGTCGTGAAGGCAGGAACCTCTGCGTAATCGAT
>DGOW01000009.1 GCA_002390225.1 Gemmatimonadales bacterium UBA4456
AAGCTCGCAAGGCGGTCTCGGAAGAGCGCGCGAGCGCCGACAATGTCGAGGTTGGCGATCGAGATGCGGCCTACGTCGGGTACCACGACGAAGCCCTCTCTCGTGACTTCCAGATCGTGAACGAGTTCGACTTCTCCCGTCAGCAACAGGAGCAAGCGGTCGCCGGGGCCCAACTCGTAGCCCTCCGGAACAGGACCGGAGAGCAGGGGCTGAAATCGCGATGAGCCGCGGCGGAAGATGTCGTGTCCGAAGACTGGCGAAGCGAGTGAATCAGGAAACTCGGCGGCCTGAAGCCCTGAGATCGTCTCCACGACCTCCAGGCCGTCCGCTCCTTCCATGACGACCCCGAGCAGCTCCAGCGCGGCGAGCGCATCCGGATCAAATGCCGTGTTGCCGTCGAGGGGCGCTCCCGACAGGAACGCATCCAGCGCATCGGAGGGGATCCCACGAGCCGCGAGTTGAGCCCGAATCTCGGCCTGGCTGAAGCCCGACTCGAGGAGGCGCTGCCGCACGAGATCCGGGTTCTCGCGCAGGAGCCGCTGAGCTTCCGCCGGCGAGGTGGGGATCTGGCCCTGGGCCGGTGTGGCGCCAAGGGTCAAGAAAAACGCGAAGGCCAAAGCCCTCGCGGCAAAGTTTCGCATCAGCACCGGAGACAACATCCTCGAAGAGGTGTCGAAGAAGAACTGCGTGGGAGCAGGTCCACATGATCTGCCAGACCGCTTGCATTTCCCCGTGAATCTAGAGCGGGGGGCGAGGGACAACAACAAATCTCGCGCCTGTCAGGTCTGTCGGGGGCGTTCCGAACGGTCGGTGATTGTCCTCCGAGGCGTGGGGCCCGTAGGGTGACGGACCCGGCTATCTTTGGTCGTTGACCCCTGCCTCTCCACCCAGACGCCAGCTTCATTGTGAGTCAAAGCTCGTCCAAAGCGATGGGAACTGGGTCGGTGGACGCCGTCGTCGTGCATTACAATCGACTGGACCTGACGACTCGATGTATCGAGGCACTCGCCCAGGACGAGGGTCCTCTGCGCTCGGTCTCGATCGTCGACTCCGGCTCCATACCGCCACTCGGTGAGCCTCACGTGTCGGACTGGGCCCGGATCTTGAGGAGAGAGCACACGCCGGGATCACCGATCGACCTGTTTGTGGTTTCCCTGGCGGACAACGTGGGATACGCGGAGGGAAACAACCGCGGACTCGCCGCGCGGGTCGACGAGGGCGCAGATTTCTATCTTGTCCTCAACAACGATGCATATGTGAGCCCTGCCGCCCTGCAGTGTATGGTGGCGACTGCGCAGGAGAGCGGGGCTGGAATGATCACTCCGGCAGTCTATCGGGCCGATGCCCCGGACATTGTTGATCGATTCGGGCTGACGCTTACCAGATCCGGAGCAGGGTACGACCGTCGCAACGCGTCCGATGGACCACTTCTGTGCCCGTCGGGCTGTGCGGCTCTGTACCGGAGGGACGTTGTCCTCGACCTGATGAGTGACCCCGAAGGCTTCTTTGACCGTCGTTTCGGTGCCTACGCAGAGGATCTCGACACAGGTCTGCGGGCTCGCGCCCGGGGATACGGAGTGGCCTTTGCCGCCGAAGCCACCATTCTGCATGAGGGCAGTGCCACGTTTGGTCGATCTTCGGAGAGAGCCCACCGACTGCGCCACCGAAATACGATCTGGGCCATCGCCAAGAATTTTTCGACGGGGCTCCTCTTTCGCTGTGGTATCTGGCTTGCTCTCGGGCAGTTAGCCGGCATGGCGAATGCGGTCCGTCGTGGCAGGCTTCGAGCCACGGCGCAGGGGAAGCTCGAGGGTCTCGCCGCCTGGTGGCGCTTCAGGCGCTACGGCGCGCAGCAGCCACGGTTGGCGGATGTCCGCATGCTGGATCCCCGGTTCTGGATACCACGGGCGCCTGATCCGCGCTAACGCAGCAGTGCAACCACGATGCCTGCGACGCCGAGCACGGTCGTCGCCACAAACTGCTGGTTTCGCTCCAGCCATCCGCGACGTCCCACAAAGATTTGATCACCGGACCGGGTTCCCGTGGAGAGGAGATCTGCCATGGGGTTCACTTCAGAGAGAAGTGTCCGATCGTCACGGATCAGCGTCAGCTTTCGGAGGTCTCCCTCCCGGCTTGCGCCTCCGGCGAGGGCTACGGCGCTGGCCAGCGATGCGGTGGGGTCGAGGCCGTACATCCCTGGTCGGTTGACCTCGCCAAGGACGTAGACTCTTCGCACCGGGGTGATCGTGATCGACGGGTTCCTGAGATCGTCTGCGTATTCTTCGATCAGGGCAGCGCGGAGGTCGGCGATGGATGTCTGGGTTGCCCGGATGCGGCCCAGCATCGGCAAGGTGACGACACCCTCCTCGTCCACCACGAATTCACCGCTGAGGTCTGGCTCTCGCCAGATCCGTATCAGAAGAGCGTCGCCAGGCAACAGGAGCGACTGCGCGACCTGTACATCGGACGGCGAAAGTCGGCCCCCCGCTCCTTCTTGTGCAGTGGCTGCGGTGGCTCCGAGCCCGAGGATGGTGATGGCGGTGAGGGCCAGAACACAGTGCCCCTTGGCACACCGCACATGAACTCTTTTCAACGCTCCATCGATCATGACGCGAAGCTACCCACGCGCTGATACGTCTACAAGGCGAGGTTGTTCGGAACCGAGAACCGACAGGCGCAGGGCAGGGTGCTCCGCTATCCTTCCAGGGTCGTATCGGCCTATTCGTTAGCGCTTTCGCCCTTGATCCGGATGTCTTCACCACGCCTGTGTCAGGCTGTCACACTGGTCGCTCTGGTGGTCGCTACCGGCTGCGATGCTGTGTTCACGCCTCCCTTCACGTATGCCGCTGTAGAGGTGACGGTCACGCTGCCTGATGGCGTCGGTGTGCCGGATGTCCCGCTCGTGCTGTACTCCGGCACGCGCCATCTGGCATACGCAGATACGGATTCGTCCGGAGCCGCGTATTTTGACTTTGTAGCCGAAGGCCCCACCGGGGTCGGGGCTTCTTCGACCCTGTTTTTCCGAGCAGCTGAGCACCCGGATGGGTATTACCGTACGTTCAGCGTCTCTGAAGGCGACTTGGTTCAGGTGGCCTTCGATTTTGAAGACGCTCGGGGCAGCATTCGCTTGCAAGTCTTGGATCAGATGTCCCAACCCGTGTCGGGCCTCGACGTAGAACTGTACACGTCGTTGGGCGTCCAGATACGTCAGACACTTCCAGCGTCTGGCTCTTTGCTATTCTCGAAGCTGAGCCCTGCTGATTATGGCGTCCGTGTGTTGGGGTCCGGCACGTGCCCTCTCTTGCCGGCCGGTTTTGTGTACCGAGATCGGCTTGGCGTCGGCGTTCAGCAGGACCTGAGCGTCGAAATTGTCCTGCCGCCGTGTGCTGTGTGAGCCCGATCTGAGGTCTAGGCGGGGGTGACCGCACTTTCATCGATCAGCTGTCGCTCGTCGGTGTAGCGTGCCGGATTGGTTTCTGCTGCAATGACGACGAAGAGCCCGGCCAGCAGCCCGATAATCGCTGACAGGATCGCTGTGATGGATCGCCGCGGAAAGGCAGGTCGATCCTCCGACACGCCCAGATCAACGATCCTTACGTCTGCGTCGTCGATGGCTCGTCGGACCTCTACATCGGCCAGACGTGTCTCCAGCATGATGTAGAGTTCACTCAAGAGGCGCTGCTGGCGCTTGAGGAAGGTGTACTGCAATTCGAGAGCCGGGAGCGTACGAAGTGACTGGTCAAACGTGTCCAGCGCAGCCTGAGATGACTGTAGTTGGTTCTCGAGGCCGAGCAGGTAGTCATGGGCAATGTCGAGCAGCTGTTCCTCGATGTCGCGGATCCGCAAATCCAGCGCCACTACGTCTTCATTCGTCGCCTGCCGGCGGACGAGCAGTGTGGCTTTCTGATTCTCTAGTGCGAGCAAGGAGAGGACGAGTTCCTGAACACCTTCGTTGGAGATGAAGGTCGGAAAGCTGGCAAGCGCTCGGAACGGGGTTTGATAGCCCGCGCGTGGTGCACGATTCTCAAGGTCCTCCACGACTGCGCTCAGGGACGCCCGCTCCACCGCCGCTGCGTCTCGCAGAATGTTCATCTCCGCGATACGCCCGATCTCCTGGGTCGCCTGCTCTTCGGGAAGCACCACCAGCTCGCGTGTCTGGAACGCCTCCAGTTCTAATTCCGCACTGGCGAGGTCACGCTCGATCCGTGCTACCTCCTGTCCGAGGATGGATTCCTCGCGGCGCACGTCACGTTGGCTCCACGTCAGGGAGAACTCGACGAAGTCCTCGGCCACGCGGTTCACGAAGGCCTGTGCGACGGCTGGGTCCGGATTTCGGTACTGGAGTTCGATCAGTCTGGAGCCGATGTCCGATCGCTGGATGCGAACGCGTTTTCTCAGCGAGCGCATGGTTCGCCGAAATGAATCCACGGAAAAGCGTATGACACGTGGGGGATCGGCTGCGAGCGAGTCGTGCAGCTGAAAGGTCATCGGGCCGATGGAAAACGCTTCGGTGACCAGAACCCGGTCGGGAAGCTCGACGGCCTGCCGTGTCCCACGAGCCGACACTCGGTACGATCCGTCCGGCTGGCGGCGCAATGTGAACGTCCCCCTCGGAGCGTCTTCGTCGGCCTCGATGCTCGAAAAGATGTCTGAGCGGAAGGCTCGCCAGGGCCTTCGCTGCTGAACGTGAATCGCTAACTCCCTAGCGACCGGTTCGAGGAGGGCACGGCTGCGCATCACGCCGATTTCCGTTTGTACGTCGGTCTCACCGAGCCCGCCGGCGGCCGCCAACCCCCCTGGCAGAGCCTCTGCCATGTCCCCGAGTCCGCTCATTATCGAAGAGCCGAGACCCGCATCTGAGCTCATCTGAACCCGAAAAGACGCCTCACTCTCATACACCGGAGTGACAAGGAGAGACGTCAGAAACATTGCAGCTGCGGCCAGTGCCGAGGTGAACACGAAGCGCAGTATGTGGCGTCTGAGAAGCGACGGAAGATCGAAGACGTGGATCGGTCGCACCGGGTCTGGGCTCACGTCGTCGAAGGCTCTGAGAGAGTCGTAAGGTCGGAATGTGTCGCTCGTGGACTCGGCGACCGCCCGGACAAGCTTCGACTGAGGTTCCAGGATGTCCACCCCATGGCGAGAATCAGCCAAGTGATCGGCTCCGTATGGGACTGCTGGAACAGATTGAATACAAACATGGCGGCGACCAAGGCGCGAGTCTGGATATTGCGGCGGTACGCTTCCAGAAAGATGATTCCGACCAGAACAGCAGCAAACACTCCAGATTCTGCGAACATAGTGATCAGGAGGGAATGGAAGTTGCCGTACTCATTTCCCGGAAAAATCGACTGGGTTTCGAGGAACGCATTACCGTAGCCAATCCCGATCAACAGCTGTTTGGCGTTCTCCGTGGCGACTTCGAGACCGAGCAGAATGAGCTGCACGTGCTCACTGCTCGAACCTTCGTCGAGCGTCAAACGTGTTCCGAGCATCCGGCCGATATCGTCGAGAACGTCGGTGCCTGAAGGTGACACGACGTAGGGGATCAGCAGGGTGAGGGTGCACCCGAGAAGCAGCAGGATTCGCTGGCGCGTCACGGTGAACTGCCTCCCCGAAAACGCGTGCCACGCCGCGCAGATCAGTCCGGCGAGCACGGCCGATCGCGACAGTGTCGCCAGGACGGCGACTGCACCCAGCGCCAGCCAGCGATTTCGCGTCCTGTCCTGGGGGCCACAGGTCCACATCAACCAGGTGAAGATGATGATGCCCAGCCCACCGAGGTTGGGGTCTGAACTCAGGCCCGTAAGACGTGGGATCACGCCGAAATACAGACCAGGGCGAAAGTCGACAAAACCACCGCTCAACCATGCCGGTTCGGCAATCCAGGTCACCAGCTGAAGAACGTCTGCGACGAGGACCGCGATGAGACCCCACTTGGCCCCGAGATACACGATGTGGATCGAGTCGGGTCTTGCCAGGAAGGAGAGGCCGACCGCGAGCACGAGATAGACCTGCACCACCAGAAGTGCGACCCGACGAGCGGACGTCGCGATGTCGTAGCTCGCAAA
>DGOW01000065.1:0-541 GCA_002390225.1 Gemmatimonadales bacterium UBA4456
TCGAGGATCGTCGCGGCGCGGGCCTCGGCCGAATACCCGTCGAGCCGCTGGACCGTCTCCTCGAGTTCGCTGAACCGCTCATAATCGAAGTCGTCTTCACCGGCTGCTAGAATCGCTTCCTTCTCCGACAATGCATGCCACAGCTCTGGGTTACCCATGAGCGCGACGCCGATGATCTCCTCGTTCTCATAAGAGAAATGGTCCTGCTTCAGCACACCCAGATGGAGCGACTTGGGGATCGACACCTGGCCACCGGTCGCCTCCATGGAGCCGGAGAGGACGTTGAGGAGCGTCGTCTTGCCTGATCCGTTGGCCCCGACCAGGCCGTACCGCTCACCAGGGTTCAGCTGGAACGAGACGCTCTCGAAGAGCGTCCGATCGCCGAAGCCCTTCTCCAGATTGGAAACCGAGATCATCAGGTCACCCGACCGGGTCTGCGGGTCGCACACGATGATGGTCCGTTCTTGCCTGCCACGCTGCCGCCACGGCGAATAACCGTTCTTCCCCGAAAGGCGCAGCGGCGAGGTTCACGCCGCGCGGC
>DGOW01000065.1:554-21022 GCA_002390225.1 Gemmatimonadales bacterium UBA4456
CCGGTGCGTGGCTCCACGTCGAACCCGATCGGCATACAGAGCACGGGCATACCCGTGCCGTCAAAGGCACCCGAGCCCTGCACCAGCACGACATCGCACTGATTGAAGAGCTGCGTCTGCATGCGATGAAGCAGCAGCATACGCGCTTGCTGCACCTTCACGTACGTGTCGGCGCTCTGCAACATGCCATTGAGGAAGCGCGGCAGGCGCGTCCCGAAGAGCCGTACATCGTTACGCAGCGGTTCGATGAAGAACGCTGTAGGGTCGCCGTGGGAGCCGCCTAGCGGCGAGGACGTGAGTTCATCCCACTGTTCCGGCAGGGCCACCTCTCCCACGACCTGCACGTTGCTCATGGACTCGAGCTCTGCAACAAATGCACGGCGAAGCTCCGACACCTGCTCGTTCTCGGAGTCGAGCCAGCCGGGGAAGATGCCGACCCGGGTCGGCCATCGAACGGCCGGGGCCTCTCCGGGATACGGCGTCGCCGCCTGGATATAGTTGGGAGCTGGTGGCAGGCCGAGCGTGCGAGGATCCCTGGCATCAGGGTGGGCCAGCACCTGCAGGAGAATCGCAGCGTCGAGCACGGTCCTCGCCATAGGACCGACGTGATCTCGCGTGTAACTCAGGGGAATGACACCGTGGAGCGAGATCCGTCCGAACGTGGGCTTGATGCAGGTGAGTCCCTGAGCGTTTCCGGGCCCGACGACCGATCCGCCTGTCTGCGTTCCAATCCCTGCTACCGCCATCCGGGCTGCAACCGCAGTACCCGTTCCTGACGACGAACCTGCCGGTGAGTACTCGACGTCGTCGGGCGTCCATGCGTTTCGGGTGGTCGGTATGGTCGTTCCGTATACCTGTGCTCGGCCACCCGCCAGATTTCCCATCTGGGCTTTTCCGATGATCACTCCACCCGCGGATCGCATCGAAGCGACCACTGTTGCATCGTAATCTGGTTGAAAGCCCTCGTAGACAAGGGAGCCACCCTCGGTCCGCATGTCCGAGGTGTAGACGTTGTCTTTTGGAGCCAGACATATGCCCCGTAGTGCTGCATCAGGGCCATCGACAGGCTCTGAACGAGTTGACTGCACAAGAGCCTCCAGGGACGGCCGGGCCGCAAACGCCTGATATGCATGGTCGAAGCGCTCGATCCGATCGACATGGGCCCGCACCAGCTGCTCGGGTGACACAGTCCCCCGCCGCACGAGAGACACCGTTTCCGCGAGCGTGAGCTCGGTAAGGTCGTCGATGGACTGCAGAGATACAGGCGAGTCCGGGATCACCGTCAACGCCCTTTGGGACCGCTCTCTGCCCCATACCGGCTGCGGTAAGACGGCTGACGCCCCCGCCGACGCCGTAGTCACCCATGCCATACGCTCGAGAAACCAGCGGCGCGAGACATTGACGTCCTGGGGTCCGGTCATTCGTCTGCCTCCGCCGTCCACGCCACGAAGGGGGCCGGATGGGGGACCGGAAGATTGAACTGCGGATCGATTTCGAAGTCCGCCGCCACGACGTCCTGCCGAAGAATCAATCGACCGTTGGCCAGCAGGCGCTCCTGGTCCATCGGCGCGTCGGGATCCGACTCGGGAAGAACCGAAATATCGACACCGAGCAGAGCGTACCGCGTGCGGATGTAGACGTTCAGCTCGTCGTCCGAGGGCGAAGGCAGCTGTCGATCGGTCATGATTCGGTCCTTGGTGGTGTTACGTCGAGCAGCGTCACGTCATCGACGGCGGAGAACTCCGCGGAGGGCAGGCCAGCGGGAAGCAGCACGGTCTCCCCCGCCCCGACCGTGACGCTCCGGCGTTCCTGATCGCCCCAGGAAATAGTGCCAGACCCGGAGATCAGCATCAGCACGGAGAGCTCTTCAGACGCGAAGATGCGGCTGGACTCCCGCAGTGCCGTCCATTCACAGATCTCGAAGTGCTCGCAGGCGACGAGCGGACGCGCCACCCAATCACCTTCTGAGGTGGGGGGCTGGTCGGACAGGTCGCTCCCGTTCTCGAACGGCGAGAAGTCGATACACTCCATCGCCTGGTCTACATGTATCTCACGGTCGGTACGACCCCAGTCGAAGACCCTGAAGGTGGTATCGGATGCCGTCTGCACTTCGGCGACGAGTACGCCCGCGCCGAGGGCATGGACAGTGCCACTGGGCAGGTACACGCAATGGCCGGGCACCGCAGGCTCCTCAACAAGCAGCTCCGCGACCGAACCCTTCTCGATCCCAACCCGGAACTGCTCAGGATCTATCCCTTCGACCACACCTCGATAGATGACGGAGCCGGGGTCGGCTGCGACCACGTACCATGCTTCGGACTTCAAGTGCGCGTCTGGATGCTCAGCTGCGTAAGCAGCAGACGGATGCACCTGAACCGACAGATTCTCTCGAGCGTCCAGGTACTTGAACAGCAGTGGAAATGAACCATCCGGGGATAGCTTCATGCTGCCCGTCACCACGGAGCCGAAGTCACCGATCACATCCCCAACGGTACGCTTCATGAGCGGCCCGTTTCGGATCACTGAGCGGGCAGCCGCACCGCCGCCGCCGGAGGGGCTTGTTTCAGCCAGGTCGGCCAACTCCCACGACTCGCCAATCCTGGCTTCCGGCCCGCCTGGCAGGGTTCGCCCAAAACGCTCGAGCGTACGACCACCCCAGACCTTTTCTTTATAGATCGGGGCGAGCAGAAGAGGGTACAGGGGCACGAAGGCTCCGGCGCGTTTCAGATCAGCGGGTCAAGCACGGTGATGAGGCGGTCGACTTCGGCGGACGTGTTGTAGTGCACCATACTGACCCGCACAACACCGTCGCCCGCGTCAATGCCGAGCTCATCAAGCAAGCGAGAAGAATAGAAGCTTCCGTGCCGAATTCCGATGCCGTGTGCGTCGACTGCGGTCACGATCTCTCGGCTCGAGCGACGGGAGGACACAAACGACACGATGGAGACCCGTGCATCACGGTCGGCGGTGTCGTGCCCGATGATACGCACGCCCTCTCGCGCACTCAGCATCTCGAGTAGTGGGCGGACCAGCTTCTCTTCGTGAACAGCGATACGCTCGTAGGCGGACACGACCGCAGATCGTGGGACCGCCGCACCCATCGGGCGAGCCCCTTCCTGATCCGCATCCAATTCTCCGAAGTAATCCAGAATCCCAAGGAGGGACACGCTGAGTTCGTAGTTCACGTTCCCGGGCTGGAACTTGTACGGCACGTCGTCTTCCGACACGAATACAAAGCCGTGACCCGGCAGCTCCTGCAGCAACTCGCGACGCCCCCACAAGACGGCATGGTGCGGCCCGAAGGTCTTGTAGAAACTAAAGGCATACAGGTCGGCACCGAGCGTCTGCACGTCGACGGCGCGGTGGGGCGCAAACGCAACACCATCCACGCACAGGAGCGCGCCGACGCCGTGCACCATGTCGGCTACGTCCGCGACAGGATGAATGCTCCCCAGGACATTCGAGGTGTGCGTCATCGCGACGAGCCCGGTCCGCTCGTTGAGCAGGGGCTCGAGATCGGTGGGATCGAGTACACCGGTCTCCGGATTCGGTCGCCACCAGCGGACCCGCGCACCCATCGCCTCCAACTCCAGCCACGGCCCGATGTTCGCCTCGTGGTCGCCGGTCGTGATGACGATCTCGTCGCCCGCCTGGAGCGTCCTGCCGATACTTGAAGCGATCATGCGCAGCAGAGCCGTCGTCGACGGTCCCATCACGACCTCGTCCGGGTCGGACGCATTGATGAGCGTCGCAACTGCGCGCTGCGCATCCGAGAGGAGTCGTCCCGCTTCCACCGACAGGGGATAGCTGGCACCGAGCTGCACGTTGTGCCGGACGAGGAAATCGTTCAGTCGGTCAACGACAGGCTGCAGGATCTGCGAGCCACCACCATTGTCGAAAAAGACGAAGGGCCCGGTGAGCGCGGGAAACCGACCACGGACGAAATCCACGTCCAGCGGTTGAGGTCTCCCGCTCACCGGACCCTCCAGTCTGATACCGGGATCAGCTTCCGATCCGATCCCGAATGATGTTGGCCGTACGCTCCGACCGCACATCAGCGATCTCCTCGGCCCACATGAGCGCCTCGGTCAGATCACTGATGTCCACGCCGTTGATCATCGCCTGGCCGGTGGCTGCGCGCTCAGCCCAGCGCACCGAATTGATATCATCGAGCATCATGTTCAGCGTGATGCCAGGACTGTCGTGGATGTTGTCGCTCGGCATGCCGTCCCGGGTGACACCTCGCTCCCGAAGCACATTCCGAGAGCCCGCAGGAGAGCGATAGTACTCCCCGATGAAGTGAGCCCGACCCGCGCCACTCCACTTCTCCGTCAGTGCGTCAGCGACGTTCTCCATTCCACGCTGGTTCCCGCCGGAGTCCCCAATGAAGACGATGTTTTCGAAGCCGTGCTGGTGCAGGCTTTCCGCCATGTCAGTCAGGACCGCCTCGAAGGTCTCCTGACGCAAGCTGATCGTCCCGGGGCTGGTCATATGCCCTGACGGTGGCTCGATCGAACCCTCTGGCACGAGTTCCAGCACCGGTGCGCACAGTGCGTTGGCCAGATACGTGGCGATCCGGGGACAGTTCTCACGGAGCACGTAATTGTGCTTGCCTGTCACCAGCCACGGCCCGTTGGGTTCGACTCCGCCCGTCGAGATGATGGCCGTCGTCTTACCCGCCTGCAGGGCGTCGCGGACGTCCATCCACGTCATCTCTTCGATCCAGAGGGTCTGCGCCGGGGGAAGCGGGTTGGGCGTATCCGCGCAGTTCCACTCATTGTCTGCACAGCGACCGCCGCCCATGTCGCGGGGATCAGGCTCCGGACGCTGGAACCCGGAAGGAGCACCCTGGCGCCGCGCGGTCTGTGCCAGGGGTGGCATCGGCTTCGTGCCACCCATCGCGATCGCGTCCTGGATGTACCCGGCCGTCCAGTCGGCCCGGAAGTCGACGACGTCGCGTGCCCACTCGACGTTCTGCACGCGATCTTCGAGCGAGACCCCGTTGATCATCGCGAGGCCAGCTTCGACGCGCTCGTCATAGCGGATCGAGTACGGATCGTCGGCGAACATGTTGAGCGAGATGATCGGGTCGTCATGCAGCCCGTCACCCTCACCGTCCGGGAAGCCCCGCGCGGCCATGTAGGCGTCTACTGCGCCATAGTCGTAGTACTCCGGGACGTGAGCCACGACGACGTCATCCCACATGCCGTTGAGCGCCTCGGCGACGTTGCGCATTCCCGTCTGGTTCCCGCCGCTGTCACCGAAGAAGATGATGCTCCGAAAGCCGTGCATCTTGAGGCTATGGGCGACATCGGTCAGCATCGCCTCGAAGGTCGGCTGTGTCATCGAGATCGTACCCGGGCTCGTCATGTGACTCGACGGCGGGTCGATGTTGCCTTCCGGCACCAGCTTGATCACCGGGGCACAGAGGGCGTCACCAAGTTCGCGAGCGATCGCATCGCAATTCGCGCGCAACACGAAGTTGTGCTTGCCTGTGGCGAGGAACGGGCCGTTCGGCTCCACACCACCCGTCGTAATGAGGGCGGTCGTCACTCCGCTCTCAAGGGCATCACGCACGTCCATCCACGTCATTTCCTCGATCCACACCGTGTTGGGCGCGGGCAGAGGATTCGGCGTATCCATACAGTTGTACACGTTGCCTGCACAGTCGCCACCGCCCATCGATCGCGGGTCACGCTGTTGCTGGGCATCGACGGCCGAAGCCGAGGGGAGCAGCGCACTGAGCGCAAGCCCACCGGCCGCGAGGAGGGTCTTTTTCATTGGGTCTCCCGAAAGTCGAGTCTCCGGGAGACTGTGGCTGATTCAGCGAACGCGCCAGAGGGCACGGAGAAGCCCGCTACATACTCGCCATGGGCCCGGTACAATGCTCCGTCCAGCCTCGGTCGCATGCCAGCGAATACAACTCACTCCGGTCCGATGCCATGACCGGCCCCTTGCTCCCCCGAATGACGATCGGGAGGTCTCTGTCAGGCGGCCGCGCCTCCTCGAACGACTCACTGCCGGTTGTCAGGCGAAGTACGTTGGCGCAGCCCGGACCAAAGTCGAGTGCGCACGCTCGCTGGAACTCGATGCGGGCGAGGTCAGCCCGGTCGAGCTTGGTAGCGAGCACAATGCCACGCTCATTGCATGCCCAACCGGACTCACGCGCGCAGTACACCAGCTGCATGTCCGCCAGGTGTTCGCATGCCCGCTCGTTCCCGACCTCACACGCCTGATCCCAGAACGGCAGGTACTGACCGGGATGGTCGTCCCCGACGCCCCCGAGAGAACGCACCGCGATAAACGTGACGATCCAAAGGCTGGCCGTTCGCAATCGGGTGTGCCGCAACGGGGCGAATGCCAAAATGCGACCCGGTTCCAGAGACCTGAAGAAGGGTTGCTGAGCCAGGCGGTCGATCCACCGAACCGAGAGATTCAGGATCGGAACGGGCAGGAGCTTGTCGTAGAACTCCGGAGCGCCGAACGCGTTGAGTACTACAACCAGTCCGATACAACCCATCCCGTACAGCACGCCAAAGATGACCCGCCCCGATTCGGACTTGGGTGACGTAGAGGGGTCTGTGAAGAGCAGATGCATCCCGAGGAAGACCGCAATCGGGATGAACGAGTCGTAAAAATAGTAGACCCCTGTGACCTGATAGTAGAGGAGTCCAAATGCGTAGGCACTCACGACCGCCGACCAGGTCATCGTGGCCACACCGAAAAGGAGCTGTCCGGGCAGCGAGGCCAGAAAAATGACCGCGAAGATGTAGGGCGGATTGTACTGAGTCTGAGCGATCTCCGCGCCCCACGTGATCTCCGTGGACCCGGTCAAAAGCAGGATGACCGAGGCGACGGCGAGAGGGAACGACGACGGGTTGAAGATGTGGGCGGACTTCCCGTTCTTCTGCCACCGGATGAGCTCTTTCGCCAGGAAGCCGCCGGCAACCATAGCGAACTGAAAGTAGAACCACTCCGGCTTGAACCAGAGGAACAGGTTCATGCTGAACATTACGGGAACGGGGCCGAAGCCCATGCCGTACGTGTCCCTGCGCGACCACTGGAGGAGAGCGTCTACGCCGAATGCGAAGAGAATCTGCGCCAGGATGAGCGGGGCCCATTCCTGCACCATCTGGACATGCCAGCCCCAGTACACAAGGACTGTGCCCTGCGCGAACATCTGGACATAATGGGGCTTCCGGACGGCTGATTGGATTGATAGCTCACGCCCAGCACGGGTTGCTGAGACGAAGAGGGCTGCCGCCCAAAGCACCAGCACCGCAGCCGCTGCGAAAAAACTGCGCACGAGATTCGGGTCCTGCCCGATTTGCGGCAGGCCCAACATCGCGAGAAGTCCGAACGCGAAGCCGACGGGCACCAAAACAGCTTTTGCGGTGGAGAGGCGCTTAGGAATGGTGTCAATCTCCTTACAGCCAACCCACAGATCCGAAAGGAATGTAGACGCTATCGTACGATTTGAAAGGGCATGACCCGATGTCCTGGCCGCTTGCGCTAGCGGCAAGCCGACGCAGAATACTCCGACTGCCCGGGCTGCCCCCGACACTCATACTTGAGACGTGCCCTATGAGGACCCTCATCCGCCTCGCCTGTACGACGGTCATCGCGACGATGCTGTTTCCAGAGCTGATTCGCGCTCAAGCGCCGGACCTGCCGACCACGATGTCAGCGCTGACCTTTCGGGAAATCGGCCCCGCCCTCATGGGCGGCCGTATTTCGAGCCTCGAGGTCGTGGAGTCCAAGCCGCAGGTCTTCTACCTCGGCACCGGCACCGGCGGATTGTGGAAGACCGAAAACCATGGCACGTCGTGGACACCTTTATTCGATGACCAGCCAACGAGCACAATCGGTGACGTGGCGATCGATCAGACCAACCCCAATCTCGTCTGGGTCGGTACCGGCGAGCCGCAAAATCGACAGTCGTCTCCGTGGGGCAACGGGGTTTACAAGTCGACGGACGGGGGGACGACCTGGTCGCACATGGGCCTCGAGGCGACCAAGCACATTGGTCGGGTACTGATTCACCCCCGGGACCCGGAAACGGTCTATGTTGCGGCCGTCGGCGACCTCTGGGGGCCCAATCCCGAACGAGGTGTCTATCGCACGACTGATGGCGGGGTGACCTGGGCGCTCGTCCTGTCCATCGATGAACACACCGGCGCAATCGACCTCGCGATGGACCCGAACGACCCATCGACACTCTTCGCCGCCATGTACCAGCGACGTCGCACCGGCTTCGGCTTCAACGGTGGTGGCCCGGGTAGCGGTATCTACCGAACGATGAACGGCGGTGACACCTGGATGGAACTGACGGACGGTCTTCCCGAGGGAGACAAGGGCCGAATCGGTCTCGATGTGTTCAGACAGGACGGCAACGTCGTGTACGCCCTTGTCGAAGCGGAGCCCCGTAGCGCGGACCAGGGCTTCGGAGGTGGCGGCGGGGCTTCCAAGAGCGGGCTCTTCCGCTCAACCGATCGTGGCACGACCTGGGAGAAAATGTCGGACACGAACCCCCGGCCCATGTACTACTCACAGGTACGCATCGACCCGAGCAACGCCGACCGCATCTACGTCCTTGGGAGCTCACTTATGGTCTCCGATGACGCCGGCCGCACCTTTCGGAGTGATGGCGCCACGCAGATCCATGTGGACCATCATGACCTGTGGATCAATCCCGAGGACCCGGATCACCTGATCCTCGGCAGTGACGGCGGTGTGTCTGCCAGCTGGGACGGGACGGGCCATTGGCGGATGTTCGATAATCTGGCGCTGGGTCAGTTCTACACGATCTCGCACGACATGCGTGATCCGTACTTCGTGTGCGGGGGGCTACAGGACAACAACCCGTGGTGCGGGCCATCGAATACCCGCTCCTTTCACGGAATTCGCCACCAGGACTGGTACGAGACCGCATACGGCGACGGATTCTGGACTGTCGTAGACCCGACCGACTCGACGATCGTATTCTCCGAGTCCCAGGGCGGAAACATGAACCGTTACGACCTCATCACCGGGGAAAAGACGCCGATGCGCCCAATCACCGGGCCACGCGAGAACGGTGATACGGCGAAGACGTACCGCTTCAACTGGAACTCGCCGCTCTTCATTTCGCGCCACGACCCAGCCACGATCTACCTCGGTGGAAACTATCTGATGCGATCGAGGGATCGCGGCATGTCCTGGGAAGAGGTCGGAGGGCTCGACCTCACCAGACAGATCGACCGCTCCGAGTTGGAGATCATGGGCGTCCCGGGCTCTGAGCCGATGATGTCGATCCACGACGGGACGTCGACGTACGGCAACCTGACCGTCGTGGGTGAGTCGCACTTCACGGGCGACGTGATCTACGCAGGAACAGACGATGGCAACGTTCAGGTCACGCGCGACGGCGGGGACACCTGGACGAACGTGGTCGACAACATTCCGGGGCTGCCGGAGCGAACGTACGTCAGCCGGCTCTCCGCATCGGCCCACGAACCGGGACGGGTGTACGCATCCTTCGATGGACACCGTAACGGGGACTACGCGGCATACGTCTACGTGAGCGAGAACTACGGTGAAGACTGGCGTCGCATCGACGATGGACTGCCTGATGGCTGGTCCGTGAACGTCGTGATCGAGCACCATCGCGCGCCCAACCTGCTCTTCGTCGGCAACGAGATCGGGATCTTCACCTCGATCGATCGCGGCCAAAGCTGGACGCGGCTCAAGAACAACATGCCCACCGTCCCGGTCGACGACCTCGTCATACACCCGCGGGAGAACGACCTGATCGTAGGGACCCACGGCCGGAGTGCATGGATCCTGGAGGACATCGGCCCCCTCGAACATCTGTCACAGGACGTCATGGCGTCGACCGCACACATGTTCCCGATCAAGACGACCGTGATGTGGGCACAGAAGGGAGACTGGCCGTTCTATGGTGCGACGTACTCAGCGTCGAACCCGCCACGAGCGACCCGGCTCCGCTACTACGTCCGCGACGAGGTGGGGGACGATCAGGACTTCAGCGTGGTCGTGACCGATGCGGGGGGTGATCACGTGCGGAGCTTCGACGGCCCTCATGACCGCGGAATCAACGAGGTCCTCTGGGACTGGCGCTACGACCGCCCGTACGATCCGCCACAAGGTGGCGGGGGAGGCCGCGGTGGATTTGGCGGCGGTGCACCTCAGGGCCCGATCGTCATGCCCGGAACGTATACGGTCACCGTCCATGTCGACGGGGCAACGTCCTCAGAGTCAGCAGAGATTCAAGCGGACCCACGGCGTACGATGACCATCGCGGACCGTAGCGCTCGCCAGGACGTGCTCATGAGCCTGCATGATCTCGCGGCCCCAATGAACGACGCCACCGAGGCGGCCCGGCGCCTGAGCGGCCAGCTGAGTGAGGCAGAAGACCTACTGGGTGACTTCGAAGGAGATGTCATGGATCTCGAAGACGAGCTCGAGGCGATACAGTCCGAGCTCGACGAGATCTCGGATGGACTTGTCGAAGCCCGACGGTGGGCCGGAGTCGCGGGGGCCATTCAGGGCTCCTCGACGCTCCCGACGGAAGATCAGCTGTGGCAGGCAGACTCGGCGTGGGACGCCGTGCCGCCGTTGGTGGAACGCCTGAACCTGCTGCTGACGAACCGGGTCCCGACCTTCAACGACTCCATGAATGCGATGGGGGTGCGGCCTCATCCGGGCGAGGCACTCCGCGTCCCGAGGCGTGGACGGTAAGCTGAGTCAACGCGCCGTCATGCAACGGGGGGCCAGTCCGTGCGGGCCGGCTCCCCGTTGGTGTCTTGATCCCTTAAAAGACCTCAGGGTTTGACAATTGGGAACATGTCGAGCCCCAGCGCGTTCAGGAATGCGATCCGGTTCGGAATCGCCCCCTCGATTTCGGCACGCATGGATGAACTGATCCGATCGGATCGATACCGCACCGCCAGATATGGCACGAGCGTTTCCGCCATATCCTCCCGAGAGGGAAAATCGCGTGCGTAATTTGAGATGAAGGTGGGGTCGGCGCTCTGAGCGGCCAGCCAGCCTGACGACGCACCGTACCGACCATCCATCGACGTGTGGGCGGCCTCGTGCACGAGCGTTTCTTCGAGGATGCCGAGGCCGATGTACTCTGCGCTCTGCCCCGTGTGGATGAGGATGTTCCGATTCCCGCCGCCATAGAGCTCGACACCCTGGTGGATCCACATGGTCTCGACGTCCCGGCGCAGTGACGTCGGCAAGCGCCCGACCGCATCTGCGTAAAACAGTGCTTCCGCTTCGGCCGCCGCCACTGAGGCGAATTCCGGATTGACCTGTACTTCTATCGTCAGCCCATCGCTGAAAGACGTATCGAACAGGTACGGCTCCGTGGTGACCCACGCGTCGACCCTGCGATCGAACATCTCACGCGTTCCCTGCCCGGCGTAGACGAGGCCGGTGAACGTGGTGGGATCCGCCTCGGTGATGATGTCCGGATCGATGAAGATCGTGCCCTCGAAGGGAGGCCGGACAACGACCGGAGGTATGACACGCTCATCACCGCTGCACGCGGCCAGCACCACGACCACGAGTGCTGCCAGCCAGCCTGACGCCTTCCGATCCGCCTGGACCCTTAGCTGCCGACCTTTGTCGGTCTTCACGTCCGCAACCTGATATCCATTCAGTTCATCGACGGATCAAAGGGCATCCGAGACAAGCGGTCGAAGTCGGGGCCCTTCCGACGAAGCACTCGGCTCCAGAGCAGATCTGGTGAGTCTGTGAATACGTCCTCGACCCGTGCCGGTTCAACGATCCAGGCATCCTGGGTCATCTCCGACTCGAGCTGGCCCGGCCCCCATCCCGAGTATCCGGCAAACACCCGTGCACGACGGATACCCTCATCAAATGGCGTCATGACGTCGCCGGTCAGAAAGCCAACCGAGTCGAACACCAGGAGATCCGCCTTCACCAGATCCTCGAAGTCGGCGAGCAGCACGGGGCTCTCTGGTTGCACGGGCCCGCCTTGGTACAAGGCTTCACCAGCCGGGACGCAGGGCTGCAGCTCGGGGATCGCCTCTTCCACCCTGACGTTCAACGCGCGGTTGAGTACTACACCCAGCGCTCCGTCTGCGTTGTGCTCTCCAATAAGCACCACAGTGTGACGGAAGTTCGGATCGTAGAGCCCCCCACTGGAAATCAGGAGCTGGCCCTTCAGGCTGGTGGGTATTCGATCAGTTGTCACCATACATTCCGTCCTTCCGGGCCTCACCTGCCCGGGCCATACGCATCATGAAGGCTTCGGCGTACTCGCGACTACCGTACGCGACCGAAGCGGCATTCCGCCAGCTGACCTAACGTTCAAGAAGATCGGTTCCCTGTTGGGCTCGTCAGCATCACGGTCTCCGATCAGCGACCAGAAGTCGAACGGCGGCCTTCTCCACCCACACATCGACGGGCAAATATCCTACCGGCTCCCCATCGATCTGGACCGGCACGCGTCCATCACTGTGGATCGTTACGGTCCTCGCTGTTCGGTGGTCGACGTCCGGAGACGCCGTGAGGCTTGTCAACATCATACAGGCTGCCATTCGAGCGGTGCGAAACGGTCCCGCCTGCCTCATGGTCACTACATCGATCTCTCCGTCGAAGGGTGTCGCGCCGGGGTGAACCGTCCCGCCAAACGCGACCTCTGCCACATTGGCGAGGATCACACCGGCCGCAGGTGCGAGTTCTTTCCCGTCGGCCACGAGGTGCACGGTGGGGGCTGGGTAGCGAACTACGGATGCAACGACGCGTGGAGCCTTCAGGACGAGACCTGCGAGGCCCATATGACCGGTCCGGGTAGAGTTCAGCTCGTCGATGACAACCGCGTCGAGGCCAGCGCCACACCATTGGAGGAAGGGGCGCGACTGGCCTCCGAGGTCGGCGATACCGATATCGGCCAGACGGCCTTCCAGATGCGACAGCGCACAGGCCAGACGGCCTGGATCTGGCATGAACCCGAACGCCTTCGTGGCGACGTTCGCCGTGCCCCCGGGCAAGAAGCCCAGAGCCGGGCGCGTATCCGCAGAGGCCCCAACCCCGAGCACCCCCACCAAGACCTCGTTCAGCGTACCGTCCCCTCCAATGGCAATAACGCGATCGACATCGGCGCCGTGCTCACGGACGAGTCGAGTCGCGTGCCCGCGGCCTGTGGTGCTCACGAGGTCTACCGCATGATCAGGGTCGAGCCGCTCCCGAAGCTCTTCCGCGCGGGCAGATCCCGCGCCCTTCCCAGCGGCTGGATTCACAATCAGGAGATACGAGGCCACTCAGCCGCCACCGCTCTCGAAGCGCCTCTGCTTGGTACTCGGGGCGCTCAATGGACCACCGACAACATCAGCGCACCATCTTCGCAGGACCGCAACGTCACATTCGTCATATCCGGCGGCTCCACCCTGGAGGCGGGCTCCGCTGCGGGGCCACATCCGGCCGCAATGAGTGAGCACAGGCATCATAAAGAAACCCGCGCCAATTCATCGTTCATGACGTCCTCCTCGCTCGAACGGGCTGAACCGGTCATTCCATATCTGAGGCAACGCCCGCGACCATGACACGGATGGCCTCGGGAGGCACCTGTGGGCCAGCCGTTGCGACTACTCAAAGCGTCCGAAACGTAGAAAGGAAAGTACCGCATCCGCGGTCTCCGGGCGGTTCATGATCGTGGTGTGGGTCGAGGGGACCACCAGGAAGTCGGCTAAGCCGTCCACCCTGGCCTGCTCCACCCCGACGAGACCATCGTCGGCGCCAGGGATCAACCATGATCCGACCCGGGTCAGACTACGATTACCCACAACAACGCCGAGAGGGAATCGTACCGGCCCCAGCTGTCGTGGCACACTCGCGGAATCGGTGCCCAGCGATGCTCCAGCCGGGCCCAAGAGTGCGACCAGGAGAGGGGAAGAGGCGAAGGCGTCGACGACCTCGCTCCCCTGATTCGGGGGACTCAGCATCACGACCCGCCCGACGTGACGCGTCGAGTCTTCGGCGAGCAGACTACGGACGAGTATTCCCCCCATCGAGTGTGTCACGAAATGGACCTCTGAGGCCTCGTGCATGCAGCAGCCTGCCACGACCGACCTCAACGAGTCCACGAGTACTTCGATCGGCTCTGTCCTGGACGGATAGTCGAACGACACGACGCGAAAGCCCTCTCTGCGGAGACGTGTTTCGAGATAGATGAGCGATCGGGACGTTCTACCGAGCCCGTGCACGAGAATGACCGGGTCGGCATCCTCTGGAACATCAGCACAGGCCGCTGCGGCCACCAAGCACGCGCACAGAAGTGCAGCCCACGGACCCCGGGCTGAAGGCTTCATCCTCATCGCATGGTCACGCGTGCGCCGCCTCAATCCACGCGGTCCCATGACGAATCAGAACCCAGCAACCGCTCGAGGTCGTGCCCCAGGGCGAGCTCGTAGTGCTCAACCGTCACCCCAACCTTCTCGAGCGCCACTCGAATCTCATCCGGAACCCAGGCAGTGTTGGGGTCATCTCCCGCGAACGAGGTGACCACGTTCATCGAGTCCCAGCACGTGAGAACCCAGTAGTCCCAATGATCTCCGTCTTCTTTCCTCATCCAGATAGCGCCTCGGTATCCCGGTGTCTCCGAGAGATGGTCCAACACCACGCGACGAACCGCGTCGCGGTACTGATCATCTCCATCCCGGGTCGTCGTGGCTCGCCATGCGCGAATGATCAACGATGTCCTCCTGCTCTATGTTATGACACCCGGTCACGTCTCGAGGAAGCGGCGCACCACGAGCGACCAGGTGAGTTCTGCGCCAAGCACGTAGCTGGCCAGGATCGGATGGAAGCGCCGAGACTTCACAAACACACCGGTGAGCCCTAGAGCACTGAAGTGAAGTGCGAACGGCAGGTAGATGGGAGGGTCGAGCAGCTCAACCCGCAGCACCGTAATCATGATATCGGCAATCGACGTCAGCGCGAACAGGCAGAGAAACCAGCCGCGGTTGCGCTCGAAGAGCTCGGCGTAGTCTGCGACGCTTCGCTCCTGAAAGAAGACCCACCAGCTCAGGATCAGCGTCCAGAACACTGCTCTGGTCCAGAGCATCTGGACCGCGTCAGCGCGGGCATGGTCGCGGCGATGGATCAGTCGCCCGATCCCCAGCAGAAGGTGGGCGATCCCCAGCCCGAGTATGAGTGAAACGAGAAAATGGCGTTGTGACGTATGGGACAGCGAACCCCGCAGCATACCTCATGCAACTTCGAGTTCCTACTGATCTTGGAGAAGCGCCTCGAAGTCCCGACACCTCACATCGAACCCCTGCCGCATCGTAATCAGATCTCCGCTGAGACTGCACGCGTGCCTACCTTTGCTGCCGAACGTACACCCAGGATCCCGCCAGCAACGGTACGCCACATGCAGCTCATCGATACGGTTTCGATTCCAGGCGCGGACAACGAGCTGGCACTCTACAAAAGAGGAAAGGACTATTTCATCAAGATCCTGGGCGGCCAGGACCTGATGAACACGAGAGCGCATGCGTCGGAGGACGCCTTGGGCGAAATCGCGTCCGCGGGCCTGCGGCAGACGCGCCAGGCACGTGTCCTTATCGGTGGGTTAGGCATGGGGTTTACCCTGTCCGCTGCGCTGAGGCAGCTGGGCGTCGACGCTGAGGTCGTGGTCGCTGAGATCGTGCCTGGGGTCATCGACTGGAACCGGGGCGTTCTTGCAGAGTTCGCCGGTCGTCCTCTGGAAGACTCACGCACTCTCATTCAGGCAGTCGATGTGGCGATCCTGCTCCGAAACGAACGCGTGGGGTTCGACGCGATCGTGCTCGACGTGGACAATGGGCCGGACGCGCTGACGCGAGCCTCGAATCAGTGGCTGTACTCCCGGAAAGGGCTGTCCGTGATCCTCCAGGCACTCCGACCGGGGGGCGCGTTGGCGGTCTGGTCTGCAGGGCCGGACAGGGCGTTCACGAAGAGGCTTCAGGCCGCAGGCTTCGTAGTCGAGGAGGTCTCGGTACGAGCCCATGCAGGAAAAGGCGCACGTCACGTGGTCTGGTTAGCGAGACCAAGCTCGCCTTGAACCTTGGTTCTGTTGGCCAACCATACGTCTCTGACCTGAACCGAGCAGACCAGCCTGGACCCAGTCGTCGACGTCTCAGAAGCATCGAGCGTGGCAGCTGCCAGCGACCGAGTCGGGAAGGTCTCTACGTCGGACGCCTTCCCACGAGCTTAGCTTGAGGGGATACTCCATTGGAACACCGCGCGGACTCCAGTCGGGAGGGCGCAGGCCGGACGCACCGGGAGGCACAGTGGCGCGACGCACGAACTACGGTTTCGAAAAGAAGCAGCGTGAACTGAAGAAGCAGAAAAAAAAGCAGGAGAAGGCCGAACGGCGTGCCCGTGAGGCTGCCAGCTCAGAATCCGAAACCGGCGAGGCCTCAGAGTCGACGCCTGCCGAGTCGGAACCGTCCGAGGACGAGTGACGAAGGGTCTCAGCCAAGAGAGAGGAGACGCGGGCCCGACTTCACGGCCCGTGAGACGGACGCCACGACGGTGACGGTCGCAACCACAGGCGCCAGAGTCATGCCTGTGCTCCAAGCGGCAGAATCGGCGCCCCGTTCTTCAGAATTTTCTGTACAAGGATCACCCTTGATTGTATAATAATTGTATAGCTTTTTGTTAGACTAGTGTGCCTCAGGCGCCGGAGACACTCAACAGTACGTTGTGAACTCCGGTTGTGATCGCGCATGCAGGCTAGGAGTCCCGTATTGCCCCTAGCCCTCGTGCAGACACAGGCACGATTCCTCGCTACGAGTAAACGCATGAATTTGACTAAGGTCCAGACGGCCAAGGCGTTCTTTCTCCTTGCTGCCTTCATCTCGCTCCTCCTCTCGGTCGGTCTCTGGTTCTCCGGCTACAAGGATGAGGGGCTCTTCGTGGGCATCTGGGTCCCCTCCATTTGCTCTGCTGGCGCTCTGATGTTCGCGGGAGGTTCGATTGACTGACGAGATCCTGTTCGCTATTGGCTGCGGCGTCACCTTCCTTTTTCTGGTCGGCGGGTACATCGCGTTCCGAGCCAGCTTTGCAGCTGATTCTTCATCAGGAGTTCAGGGCAGTACCTGATTGGCACGCTGAATGACGTGCCACCCTGAACCGAGACCAGCGCTGATGTCAGGATCCGGCAGCTGAGCGAACACCGATGGCTGCGGCTCTGACATGAAGAGGTGGTATCGCACTGGGGAGGCCCTAAGCCAGCTAGGCGGCTGGAGACCAGAATCGACACAACCGCCGCATTGAGGCCCAGAAAAAACCCCGCCCAAGGTCGCAACCTCGAGCGGGGTCTTCATTTCCTGAAGTGGAGCCAGGCGGGCTCGAACCGCCGACCCCCTGCTTGCAAAGCAGGCGCTCTCCCAACTGAGCTATGGCCCCAAGGTGTTCTGTTGCCAAGACTTGGCGGAATCGTGGACTGACCCGTTGCCTGCTCAAGTCTCACATAAGTGTCATTTCGGCCGTCTTCCGGGGTCCGCTTGTTTCCGCTCGACCCATCTTGGCCAACTCAGCCCAGCCCTCTCTGGTCGCTGAACTTGGAGAACAATATACATCCATTCGTGGTCACCTGGGCAGACCAATTTCTGCCATTCGACAATCTCCCGTTGAGGTTGGTGGATTCAACGCTGGCGAAGGTTGAGACCGGACTACATGTCTAGATGCGTCACGCGGGCGTGAGGCTTGTCTTGTTGGTACCTCGCAGGCTTGTCGGGTAACAGTCAGGCGTTATTCGCCTACCGCGGGGCGATCCAGATTGTGAGGGAAGGATCCACTGCAAGACCGAGCGCAAGAGAAAAAGCGGTTCCCACTGCGGCCTCCCGCGACTGCAGCAATCGCTTGATAGGCAGTTCATCGGTTGGACCGGCACAGTGCTCAGTAGGCGATTAGAAGCCCACGCCTTTCGCGTTAAGCCGGATCCGGAGCAGGTACGTATCAGCGGTGATGTACAGGGTGGAGCCATCATCACCGAAGGTGCAGTTAGAAGTTCGCTGTGTGGTGTTTAGCGAACCTAGATGTTCACCAGTTGGGCTCAGGATCATGACACCGTTACCGGGACCGGCCACGTACAGGGTTCCGTCCTGGTCAACAGCGAGGCCATCACCCCAGGACTCGAAAAAGATTCTACCTTCTCCGAGATCTCCGTTTGGCTCAACCGGGAAGGCCATGATCACCGGCTGGTTCAAGTCCGAGTTGGCGACATAAAGAATGTCCTCATCTGGCGAAAAAGCGATCCCGTTTGGCCGGGACAGGTCATCGACCAAAAGCGTCACTGAACCGTCCGTCGCGATCCGATAGACCCCCTGAAAGCCGAGTTCTTTCGCTGGATCGTCCACACCCTGCTCCAGCCCATAGGGTGGATCAGTGAAGTAGAGGTCACCGTTCCGCCGGATGGCAACGTCGTTGGGCGAGTTGAAGCGTCGTCCCTCGAACCGAGCCGCAAGAGTCTCGAAGTCTGGCTCGGGAGCGTCCATGGGTCCGGCAAGCCGCGCGATGCGACGGTCCCCGTGCTGAGCAAGGACTAGGCGCCCCTCTCCATCCAGCAGAAGACCGTTCGACCCTGGCTCGCCCNNCGCTCGTATAGCCCGCCGGATGCAACCACTGGGAGGCGGGAGCACCCTCACTCCAACGGTAGATCGCATTGTTTGGGATGTCAGAGTAGAGAACAGCCTGGAGTGCGGGCACCCACACTGGCCCCTCGGTCCACTCATGTCCCTCAGCCAGGATCTCGAGCGCGGCCGATTCTGGAACGATGGCTTCGACACGCGCATCAAGACGATCGATGCTGCCGATCACACTTCGCGCTCCCGGGGTCACGCTCCAAGCGTCTTCCTCTTCAGGCTCGCACGCGGCCAGCACCACCCCCGCGAGCAGAATCACTACAGCCTTATTCATCTTGCCGATCCTTATTCGGCCAATGAACTACCTAACGACTCGCGATTCTGCTGCGCGACCTTCATGTAAACAAGGGCCGGGAGCCGTTAGGCGAGTGGCCCGCTAACTATCCGCTTACCCGTGACTGCAGCAATCGCTTGTTAGAACGCCGGAGCCCCGGGCGACCACTCGGCTATTTGAAGGACTGGGTCTTCAGGAGGTTGCCAGCCTCGTCATAGACCTTCCAAGCGCCCTTCTTCTTTCCGTGTTGGAAGCGGCCTTCATCCCAGAGTTCACCGTTGGGGTGGTACCGCTTCCACACACCGTGCTTCCGCTCTTCTTCGTCGAAGCCGCCCATGCCCCGGGGTGCGCCGGTCTTGTAGAACCACTGCCATCGACCGGCAATCTTCCCGTCCTTGAACCGGCCGAAGGATTGCAGCTGGCCATTCTTGAGAAAGTACTTCCACGTCCCCGACTTCTTGCCGTTGTCGAACTCGCCCTGACACGAGACGAGGCCGTTCTTGAAGAACAGCTTGAAGGGGCCATGCTTCCGGTTGCCATCCTCGTCGATGCCAGGAATGTCTTTCATCGGACTACGATCCTCGTTGGCGCATCTGAGCACCCGAAACTGCCGCCGCGACGACCCGCGACCAACCGGTAGGCGTTCTAACGACTTTGGAATTCTTCTGCGCGACCAACATGCTGGGCCCGGGTCGCGAGGTTCAAGCCGAGTGACCCGGGGCCCTTCAGCCCCATCCGCGACAGCAGCAATTCCTCGTTAGGCGGACCCTCCGAGAGGTTAATTGGCCGAAGCCCGCACTAGAACCAAGAGTTGGTCGATCTGTTGGAGCACAGGAGTGAAGCCCCCTGTGACGCCATCCGTCAGGCTGCGAATCGCCATGCCCTGAAGATGGACGGTGAGCTCCGGACGGAGCTGTGGTGCACTGAGGACGTTCTCTACCAACTCCCGGAACCCACCTACCCCTTCAGAAGCAGGGCAGGTCAGCGGCAATGCCCCGTCACACTGTGCTCGTATGAGCAGCTGAGTCTCAAGTGTCAGCAGTCCGCGAATCGAGAAGCGGTAGGGCATCTTGTCGGAGGCATAATCGATCGGGCTAATGTCATTGTAGACGCTCCCGTAGAACGCGCTCAACCTGTACCTCAGCGCCTCGTTTTGCATTACGCGCAGGTTCCCCGTGCTGATGAGGTCGTCGTACGCGCCCCGAGATACCGCGGGATTGTACCCGCCCCGTGAGACCTGAAGGGCGGATGCCAGGAAGCCCAATGTGTCCTTCGGGAACAGCTCTGTCCCGTTCAAGACCCGGGAGACCGCAGTTCCGTGATCAATCAGTGTCGCGAAGTCCTCGATCGTGCTCGTGACCGACTCGCGCGTATCGTTGAGATCCGCCTCCAAGCGAACAAGGTACTCCTGTTCGAGCTGTCGATCGCGAGCGGCTTCACGCCACTGGTCGACGCCCAAGGCCACCAGCACGCCGAAAATGATGACAAGGAATTCCGCCAGGACTCGGAGCCACCGGTACTCAGATTTC
>DGOW01000077.1 GCA_002390225.1 Gemmatimonadales bacterium UBA4456
TCTGATCTCGGAAGGGCGTACCGTCATGGTCGCCGCAGCCGACACCTTCCGTGCTGGCGCCGTCGCTCAACTGGAGATGTGGGCCGAGCGGATCGGGGCAGACTTCATCCGGGGGCAGCAGGGCGGTGACCCTGCGGCGGTGGCATTCGATGCACTCGAGGCGGCTGAGGCGAGGGGCCTCGACGTCGTCTTGATTGATACCGCAGGACGGCTCCATACAAATCGTGGCCTCATGGAGGAGCTGACGAAGATCGACCGGGTGGTCCGGCGCAGGATCGAGGGTGCGCCCCACGAGACGCTGATGGTGCTGGACGCGACTGTGGGTCAGAACGCGGTCCGTCAGGTGGAGGCGTTCTCCAGGGCCGTCGAGGTGAGCGGAATCGTCCTGTCGAAGATGGACTCGACGGCCCGAGGCGGGATCGTAGTTGCCCTGCGAGAGGAATATGGCGTTCCGGTGAAGCTGATCGGGACCGGGGAGGGGCTGGAGGATCTGCAGGAGTTCGACGTCGATGCGTTCGTCGACGCGGTCTTCGGGTGAGCTACTCGCAGCTCGATCGCCCCGTGCAGTTTCTGAAGGGGGTAGGCCCCAAGCGCGCCGACTCCTTCGCCGGACTTGGCGTCACGACCGCACGAGACCTGCTCTACCACGTTCCACGTCGCTATGACGACGCCTCTACAGTCGAGCCTATCGGCCATCTCGAGGTAGGCATGGACGTTAGTGCGGTCGGGCGAATTCGGAGCAAGGGAATCCTGCCGACGCGCCGTGGGCTGCGGATCTTCCAGGCGGTCCTTGAAGACGACTCCGGCATGATCACCGTTGCCTGGCCGGGGCAACCGTGGCTCGATCGGAAGCTCCGAGAGGGCGACACGCTGCTCGTCTCGGGTAAAGTGAGGTTCTTTCATGGCCGACAGCTGCAGCCTCGCGAGTATACGGTGCTCGGGCGGTCGTCGACCGGAGGATCTGAGAGCGCTATCGGGTCCGGCGCGGGGATGATCTTCGTTTCATATCCGGCAACCGAGGACATCCCGCAGTGGGTGCTGCGTGGCGTCTTCGAGAAGAATCTCGACGAGATGCTGACGTGGGCCGACGACGATGAGTATGTCACCCAGCGTATGAAAGTGGAGCACGGCCTACCGTCGCTCCGCGACTCTTTGGCTTGGCTCCACAGGCCCGAGACGATGTACGAGGCGGAGCGTGGCCGACGTCGACTCGCGTTTGATGAGCTCTTCTTCCTGCAACTCGTCCAGGCCCAGGCGAGACGCAAGGCGATCGAGGAGCGACCGGGGATCAGCCACCGTCGAACGAATGAGCTGATCCGTCCAATGCATGAGGCGTTGCCGTTCGAGCTCACCGGGGCTCAGGCCCGCGCGCTTCGGGAGATCTATGCCGACATGCGCTCTGAGCGGCGCATGAACCGCATGCTTCAGGGTGATGTGGGAGCGGGGAAGACCGCAGTCGCGGTCTTCGCGATGCTTCTCGCGGTCGAGGGAGGGTATCAGGCCTGCATGATGGCGCCCACGGAGATCCTGGCTGAGCAGCATGCCCGCAGTATCTCGAGCATGCTCGAGCCCCTAGGTGTCGGGGTCACGCTCCTGACCGGGTCGCTGGGCGCTGTCGAGCGCCGGGCTATGCTGGGAAGCATCGCGTCGGGGACGGCTCGCGTGATCGTCGGTACACACGCTCTGATTCAGGATGCCGTCGTGTTCGATTCGCTGGGGATGGTCGTCATCGACGAGCAGCATCGATTCGGTGTGAAGCAGCGTATGGCCCTGCTCGAACGCGAGGGGCCGACCCCTGACGTTCTGGTGATGTCTGCGACACCGATCCCGCGCTCGTTAGCGATGGCGTTGTATGGAGATCTCGATCTGAGCCTTCTCGACGAGATGCCTCCGGGCCGGACCCCGGTAAAAACGGCACTACGTTCCCCGGACCGTCGGCCCGCCGTCTATGACTTCGTCCGCTCCGAGATCGCAGCTGGCCGTCAGGCATACATCGTCTACCCGCTCGTCGACGAGTCCGAGAAGGTCAACCTCCTGTCGGCGACCCGTGAATACGAGCGGCTCTCGTCCGAGGTCTTCACCGAGGAACGGGTCGGTCTCATCCACGGGCAGCTCGCGGCAGGAGAAAAAGAACGTGTAATGAGGGAGTTCCTCTCCGGAGACCTTGATATTCTGGTGGCAACGACGGTGATCGAGGTCGGTATCGACGTTCCCAACGCCAGCGTGATGATCATCGAGCACGCGGAGCGGTTCGGGCTGTCTCAGCTGCACCAGCTCCGTGGCCGCGTTGGGCGAGGGGTCGCAGAAAGTCACTGTATCCTGGTCGCTGAACCGGGGGAGGACGCTCTTGAGCGGCTTACTGTCTTCCGGGACACTACCGACGGGTTCGAGGTGGCGAGGGCCGACCTGCGGATCCGTGGTCAGGGTGACCTGTTCGGCAGCCAGCAGCACGGTCGGGATCCGGCCCTCCGGTTCGCGGACCTGCTGGCGGATGAGGATCTCCTCGTCGAGGCGCAACAGGAGGCCCGCGCCATTATCGCCTCGGATCCTGACCTTCAGCGTGAGGAACACGTCCAGATCAGCAACCACCTACATGCTCGATACCAGCACCGGCTCACCATGTATGGGGTCGGCTGACCCGCTTTACCTCGTCGCGCATTCTGTGCATTGTCCTGCCGCGCGCCGGAGGGTCGACCCGGCACAGCCCCTCAAGATCGCGAAACAGCACGATGATGGCGGAGATCAGACAGCTCGGAGAATACGTCGGAGAACAGGTCACGGTCCGTGGATGGATCGAGGCCACTCGCGGACACGGAAAGGTGGCGTTCACCGTCGTGCGCGACGGGACGGGCGTCCTGCAGGGTGTACTCCTGAAAGCCAACGTCAGTGAGGCGACGTGGGAGCTTCAGCAGTCACTGACGCAGGAGTCCGTAGTCGCCCTCACTGGAGAGGTGAAGGAAGACGACCGCGCCCCTGGCGGCTACGAACTCGGGGTCACCGCCGTTGAGCTGCTTTCGGCTGCCGACGAGTACCCGATCCAGAAGAAAGAGCATGGCGTCGAATTCCTCCTGGACAAGCGACACCTCTGGCTCCGCTCTTCGATGCAGCGTGCGGGCTTGCGCGTTCGTGCCGAGGTTGAGCAATCCATTCACGACTTCCTGTACAACAACGACTTCGTCCGGATCGATACGCCGATCCTGACGGGGGCGATCGGCGAGCACGCTGGAACGCTCTTCGAGACGGACTACTTCGGCCAGTCGGCATACCTGGCGCAGACGGGTCAGCTCTATGTAGAGGCGGCGTGCCCAGCGTTCAAGCGCGTCTACTCTTTTGGCCCGACGTTCCGGGCTGAGAAGTCGAAGACCCGTCGGCACCTGACCGAGTTCTGGATGGTGGAGCCGGAAGTCGCCTTTGCCGATTCCGATGCGAACATGGAATTGCAGGAGCAGTTTGTGTCGTACATCATCGAGCGTGCGCTCGAGCGGTGTCAGGAGGAGTTGAAGGTGCTTGAGCGCGATACCTCACTCCTTGAAAACGTCAAGCCACCGTTCCCCCGCATGAGCTACACGCAGGCGGTCGCTCGACTCCAGGAGCTTGGTTCCGAGATCGAGTGGGGCCGGGATCTGGGCGCGGGCGACGAGGCTACGCTCATGGAAGAGCACGAGCTTCCCCTCTTCGTCCACGACTATCCGAAGAATGCAAAAGCGTTCTACATGAAGGAAAACCCGGATGACCCGCGGACCGTCCTTTGCGACGACCTCCTCGCGCCTGAGGGGTATGGCGAAATCATCGGCGGCAGCCAGCGCGAGGACGACCTCGGGCTTCTGGAGAGCCGAATCAGGGAAGAAGGGCTGCCCGAGGCAGCGTACGACTGGTATCTGGACCTACGCCGGTACGGCACCTTCCCGCACTCGGGCTTCGGGCTGGGAATCGAGCGGACCGTCGCGTGGATCACGGGACGTCATCACATCCGTGAGCTGATTCCGTTCCCCCGCATGATGAACCGACTCTACCCCTAGCCGATCATGTCACGTGCCGTTCTCGACATGACCGACCGACGACCCATCTGGGCCATGCCCGAATGGGTCCCTGACCGGATCCGTGACGCACTCCCTGCGTCGTGGACGCTCGAGGTCGTCGAGGAGGAGACGGATGGCTCTGGCGACGGGGCAGCCCGGGTGTCTCCCTTGGTGCTCGATCTCGTGGCTGACGCGGAGATCTACTTCGGATATGGTATCCCCGCGAAGCTGCTCGAGGCTGGGCGGGACCTGCGCTGGGTGCACTCGGGCGCGGCTGGGGTTGGATCGTCGCTGACCCCCATCATGCTGAAGAGCCCGGTGATCTTCACGAATTCGGCCGGGATCCACGCACCGCCCATGGCAGAGACTGTGCTGGCCATGCTGCTCCACTTCACGCGTGGTCTGGACCTGGCAGCCGAATCGCAGCGCCGGTCGGAGTGGTCGACGGCGCCCTTCTACGTCGTCGGTGCCCCGTTGCTTGAGTTCTCGGCGATGACGGTCGGAATCGTAGGATTCGGTGGCATCGGCCGGGAGGTCGCCCGACGGGTGGCGTCACTCGGGGCTCGGGTGATTGCTGTGAAGCGTAAACCCGCGCGCGAGGGGGAAGCTGACCTTGAACCGATCGCCGGTGGTGGGGTGCTCGATTCACGGATCGAGATGGTATGGGGTGAGTCCGGTCTCGATAAGGTCTATCGGGAGTGTGACGCGATCGTCGTCGCGGCGCCCGACACGCCGGAGACGCGGGGGATGATCAACGCGGACGCATTCGACAGGATGAAGCCGGGAATGATTCTGGTGAATGTTGCCCGAGGGCGTCTTGTCGACGAAGACGCCATGATCAAGGCGTTGGGTGACGGCCGGCTCCGGGGGGCAGGGTTGGACGTGTTCACCGAGGAGCCTCTTCCTGCGGAAAGTCCTCTTTGGGGTCTCTCGAATGTTGCGATCACGCCGCACGTGTCTGCAGTGACGCGGGGTTTCTGGGAGCGGGAGACCGACCTCATTCTGAGGAATCTCGA
>DGOW01000037.1:0-2352 GCA_002390225.1 Gemmatimonadales bacterium UBA4456
CCACCACGAGCGACAGGATGGTTCAGGCTATCCCGACGGGCTAGTCGGCCACCAGGTGCCCATCACCGCCAGAGTACTTCAAGTGGCTGACATCTACGACGCGCTGCGCACTCCTCGCCCGTACAAGCCGGCATGGAGCGCTGAAGAATGCGTGAATCAACTTCGTGAGGAAACAGAACGTGGCTGGTGGGATCGGACCGTAGTAGAGGCCTTTCTGGAAATCATTCCAGACCTTGACTCGAAGTTGTACCAGTAGTCGCCAGGCCGAGGTGACTCGAGCTCAGCACACAGCGAGTAACTCATGGCCAAGATCGTGATTGCGGATGCGCGAGGCGCGCTCAGCAAACGTATAGCCTTCTCTTACAACGATCCGTCTGGCTTCCTGATGGACGGCGCCGACGCATTGAAGAAGAGTATTACGCTGCACTTTAGGCAGTGTGCGAGGTGGTGAGGTGGTTGACTGAAGTCGTGAAGCGCGATGGCAGCCACAACTGCTCCCATATTCCGCGGGCTGCACGTGCCCACTCCGCTCCTTCCCTCCCACCTCACTACGTCATGCGACCGCTGCTCCTCTCACTCCTCTCACTCCTCCTGCTCGGCCCTACCTCGGTCGGTGCGCAGGTACCGCAGCGCCCCACGCTCGACGAGAAGATCGGCCAGATGCTGATGATCGGCTTCCGTGGTATGGGTGTCAGTTCCGACAGCAGCATCGCTCGCGACATCCGCCGCTACCACCTCGGCAGCGTCATCCTCTTCGATGTCGATGTGGAGCGCAACAAAGCGGATCGCAACGTCGCATCGCCGGCGCAGCTCACGGCTCTGGTAGATTCGCTGCAATCGTTCGCCCGCGTGCCGCTGCTGGTCGCCATCGACCAGGAAGGCGGACGTGTGAACCGCCTCAAGACTACCTATGGCTTTCCAGCCTCGGTATCGGCCCAGTATTTGGGCACGCTCAACAACCCTGACTCGACGCGCTTTTACGCCGATCGCACAGCCCGCACGCTCAAGGCCGTTGGCATCAACGTGAATTTCGCGCCCGTTGCGGATGTCAATTCGAATCCCGACAACCCCGTCATCGGCAAGCTCGAACGTAGCTACAGCGCCGATCCGGAGGTCGTGACCACGCATGCACGCATCGTAACCGCCGTGCACCGGTCGTACGGTATCATCACCACCTTCAAGCATTTTCCGGGTCATGGTAGTGCCTGGAACGATTCGCATGACGGCATGGCCGATGTCACCACCACGTGGGCCGGCTCCGAGCTCGTTCCGTACCGCCGCGCAATCGAGGCCGGTGAGCTGGATGCGATCATGACCGCGCACATCTTCAACGCGAACTTCGACGAGGAGCATCCTGGCACGCTCTCCGAACGCGTGCTCACTGGTATGCTGCGGGAGGAACTCGGCTTCGAGGGCGTGATTTTTTCCGACGACATGCAGATGAAGGCCGTGGCCAGCTTCTATGGGCTCGAGCAAGCCATCGAGCTGGGGATCAACGCTGGCAACGACGTGCTCACCTTCCCGAACAACACGAGCGAGTACGTGACGGACCTCGCCGAGCGCGCATTCACGACCATTAAGATGCTGGTGAGCACCGGGCGCATCAACGAGACACGTATCGACGAGTCGTACCGGCGCATCATGCAGCTCAAGCGCCAGTACGGTGTGCTCACGCCACCACGGTGATGGCCTGGCGTCATCGTTGGCGACGCGCCCTCGGGACTTACCCCTTAGTGCGACACGGGTGATCGCGGCCCCCCTTTCTGGGCTAATGGTCGACGGGCGGACAGACGGATCTCCGTAGACGGCTCGAGGTGCTCGTCTGCATGGAAATTGGTATCTACGCGTTCGTCGAGACGGCGGTCAATCCTGTGTCGGGGGACAGCTCGGCGCCCAAAACCGAATCGCTCTCAACCTCTAAGAGGTCGAGGTTGCCGATGCGGTCGATCTGGATGTCTTCGGCATCGGGGAGCACGATATGTGCTTTGGATGGCCAAGCGGGCGAACCCCCTCGGTCGCCCCGGATCCCTTGGTCCTTCTGACGTCTGTTCTAGCTTCCTGCCATGCAAAATGCCCCCGACGACATCGAGCTGGAGGGCTCCTCGCCGGAGATGTCTACCGACGCCCATCTCCTCGAGGCCCAGATTCGTGCCGCTATCGAGGTCCTCGAAAAGATCGTGGATGATCGATCGGTCCTGGCGCATGCCGATCAGGCCGACCAGCGCCGCCTGATCCACGCGGCGGGCAGGGTCTGGAGCCCCGACGAGACGCGGCGACGTCAGCTGACCAGAGCGTTGGCTAAGAAGCGCAAAGCGGAGGCCAAGCGTCGCAGAGAGGAGGTCCTGAACCACA
>DGOW01000037.1:2434-8242 GCA_002390225.1 Gemmatimonadales bacterium UBA4456
CGGCAGAAGCGGCAGAAGCGGCGGAAGCGGTGGACGCCGGGCCCCAGGCCTCGGATGAAGAGGTCGGGCGGCATCACTGCTACTGCTGCAAGGCCCCGTTCACTGAGCTCCATCATTTCTACGATCAGATGTGCCTGTCCTGCGCAGAGCTAAATTATCGGAAGAGGGGGGAGCTAGCGGATCTCACGGGTCGAATCGCGCTCCTCACCGGCGGGCGGGTGAAGATCGGCTATCAGGCGGGCATCAAGCTCTTGAGGTGCGGGGCCGATCTGATTGTGACCACGCGCTTTCCGCGGGACGCCGCCGCCCGTTACGCCAGAGAAGACGACTTCGCCGACTGGGGCCATCGCCTCCAGATCTACGGACTGGATTTGCGCCATACCCCCAGCGTGGAAGCGTTCTGTGCGGAACTCCTCGCCACGCGAGACCGGCTGGATATCATCATCAGCAATGCGTGCCAGACGGTGCGGCGTCCACCCGAGTTCTACGCGCACATGATGGAGGAGGAAGCGGCTGCTCTGAATGAACTCCCGGGGCACATCCACGACGCGCTTTGCGCACCCCAACGAACCGACGTCCCCGGCCTGACCCACGCCCCTCAGCTATCCCAGATCCCGCTGCTCATGGAGGAACGGCAGACGCGCCAGGCGCTCTTCCCTGCGGGCGAACTCGATCAGGATCTGCAACAGGTAGATCTGCGCGAGACCAACTCCTGGCGCATGCTCATGGCGGACGTGCCGACCGTGGAGCTTCTGGAGGTACAGCTGGTCAACGCCGTCGCACCCTTCGTCCTGAACGCCCGTCTCAAACCGCTCATGCTGCGCACCGGCAACCGGGACAAACACATCGTGAACGTGTCCGCGGTGGAGGGTCAGTTCTATCGGAACGCTAAGACCACGCGACACCCACATACGAACATGGCCAAGGCGGCGTTGAACATGATGACGCGGACCTCGGCGACCGACTACTACAATGACGGGATCCACATGAATGCTGTGGACACCGGTTGGGTGACGGATGAAGACCCGGCCGCGATTGCGGCGAGGAAGACGGAGATGCACGGCTTTCATCCGCCGCTCGACATCGTCGACGGCGCCGCGCGCATCGTTGATCCGATAATCAGCGGTATCAACACGGGCCAGCACCTGTGGGGGCAGTTCCTGAAGGACTACCTACCGACAGATTGGTAGGGCACGCCTGACGTCAAATCGACTGAATACCAGCCTCGAAGACCACAGGCACTTCTCAGCGCCTGACCCGCTCCAGAGCCTCGGCGGCGGTCGCGTTCCCAGCGGTAGCCGCCTGCTCGTACCAGTCACGAGCGGTCTCTGCGCTCCGCCGAACACCGAGCCCCGCCTCGTACGCCTCACCTAACCTGAGTGCTGGGATCACGTCTCCGGCCCGGGCCGCCCGCAGCCACCACATCGCCGCCGTCGCATGATCGATGTCCACACCACGCCCGTCTCTGAACATGTTGCCCACGTTGTGGGCGGCGAGCACGTGCCCCCTGTGCGCTGCCCGCCGGTACCAGCGCATGGCCTCTGGGTAGTCCTGCTCGACGCCCAAGGACTCGTCGTACGCGGTGCCCATGAGGAAGGCCGCTTCGACGTCACCGGAGGCGGCCAGGTGGCGAAGCTGATCGATCACACCGGACGCGATCTGCCGCGCCTTACCGGGATCCGGCGCGAAGGTCATCCGGCCGGTCGAGTGCACCCGAGCAATCCACATGGTGGCGAGAACGTCGGTGGGGTCGGCCGCCACGGCTTCGAGTAATCGCCTCGCCTGGGCGTCATCGATACGACCCGCGACGCCGGTATAGAGGTCGATGGACTCGAGGAGTCGTTGATCGGCTGCCGTATCCTGGGCTGCTGCGGGGCTGGAGATGCTCGTGAGCAGCACCGCAGCACGGAACGCGAGTCTCCGCCAGGCCACACCATTCGATGCCACGGTCATCAGTCTCCGGCGATGGTGTGTGGCCCGAGGTCCGCCAGCGACGGGGCTCCGATCGCCCGCATGGTGATCTGCATCTCCCGGGTCAGGATATCGAGCGCTCGCTCGACTCCTTCCTGCCCGAACGCCCCCAGCCCCCAGAGGTAGGGTCGCCCCACGGCGACGGCCGTCGCGCCTCGAGCGATCCCTTTCACCACGTCGCTACCTCGTCGGAAGCCGCTGTCGACCACGATCGGGATGCGGCCCGAGACGGCCTCAGCGATCTCGGGCAGTGCGTCGATGGTCGCCTGACCGGAACCCTCGGACCGCCCACCGTGGTTGGATACCCAGACACCGTCGACGCCGTAGCGGACGCACAGCTCGGCATCCTCGGCGGTCATGATGCCCTTGATGATGAAGCGCTGGTCCGTTGCATCCCGCAGCCGCGGGATCGTCTCCCATGTGGTCGAACGACCGAGGCCGGGATCGGGCTCGCCGCGGGGCAGGCCCCGAAGATTCGGTTTCGGTCCTCCGGCGCGCCCACCCGGTGTGTGACAGTTCGTGCAGGTGCGGTCGTCCACGCGGGTGTAGCGCTGCTGCGTGACCCGGTTGCTGCCGCCCTGAAGGTCTACGGTGTAGACGATCGTCGGGCATCCGGCGTCGCGACTCCGCTGCATGAGCGCGGTCGCACCCTCCCACGAACCGGGTCCGACCGGGGCGAGATAGAGCTGGTACCACACCGGCTCGCCTCGCGCTTCGTTGACCTCTTCGACCGCGGTTGAGCTGACGGTCGAGAGCGTCTGCAGATGCGTCCGGGAGGCAGCCGCCCGAGCGACGGCGAGCTCCCCGTCCGCATGGAACGCTCGCTGACTACCACAGGGAGCGATCATGATCGGCGTCGGCCAGGTGCGACCGAAGAGGTTCACGCTCGTGTCGAGGTTGGATACGTCGACAAGCCGCCGGGCCCGCAGACGCAGGCGCTCGAGAGACGCACGGTTGTTGGCGTACGTTTCCTCACCGTCGACTCCAGTCATGATATAGCCGTAGTGCGCGGTCGGGACCGTCACCTCAGCTGCCCGCTGGAGATCCCAGATGTCGAGTGCGTCCTCGGCCGACTGTACGATGTCATCGAAGACGCGGCGCGGTGCCTCCTGGGCGATCAACGGCTCGAATGCAGCAAGGCCTCCGGCCGACGCGAGCAGCGGACTGGCCGCCAGCCACCGAAGAAAATCGCGTCGACGAACGTCGAAATGTTCGGGTCGGTTCATCGGGGTTGTCTCCGGTCGCAGTACTGAGTGCCGTGGTGAAGCGTCCACGGTGCGGATCTCCGTGGGCCTCGTCAAACCCGCGAACGGAGGAGTGCGATGACAGCGTCGGCCGTTCGGACCTCGGGGTCGTCCGCGATCATCCGTGCGATCAACCCCGTCGCGTTGGCGACAGCGAAGCTGATGCCGTGCAGATTCTGCTCGACCGGCACCCCGGGGATGGGTCGAGGATACGGCGAGGCGATGACTGCTGTGCCCCGTGGAAGTTCGACCAGACCGAGCTGGTCACGTGGTTGGTCCACATCGGCGACGACCCCGACCACACCGGGCAGAGCCCCCGGGTACCACAGCGCCCCCTCGTGCTCATGTGCGGACACGATCACTGTGCCTGCGCGGAAGGCCCGTTCGATGGCCGGTCCAAGCTCCGGAGTCCGGAGTCGATTGGGTGTCCCGAGGCTCATGTTCACAAGACGGATGCCCCGTTCCGTGGCCCAGTCGATCGCGCGCACGAGAACCGGGACCGACGTCGCCAGCTCCCGCTCGAACACCTTGATCACCCACAGCTGCGAGTCGGGAGCCTTCTCATGAATCGCGGCTGCTGCTGCGGTGCCGTGGCCGATTCGGTCGACGAAGTCATCAGAGACACCGCCTTCGAGTTCGAGGGTCACGCCCCCGGCCACGGCAGGAAGATGCGGATGGGGGACGTGGACGCCGCTGTCGACGACGGCGATGGAGACACTGTCGCCGGGTTCGAGCTTCGTAGGGTCGCTCACAGGCTTCCGCGTGGTTGCCGGTCCCCGCTCACCCGGCAAGCACGTCCAGAAACAGCTCTCGAAACACCGACCCTTCGGCCTCGAGTACCTGAGGAGGCCCGTCCTCTACAACCTTTCCGTGTTCGACGACGACTACACGCTCGGCCTGGCGAGCCAGGTCGAGGCGGTGCGTGATCAGAATCGTTGTGCGGCCTTTCATGATGCGGTCGTATCCGTCGAGTACAGCCGCCTCTGACGAAGGATCGAGTGCTCCGGTGGCTTCGTCCATGACGAGTACGGCGGGGTCCGCCAGGAATGCCCGGGCGATCGCCAGCCGCTGACGCTCGCCGGCCGACAGTTGTCTGCCACGCTCACCGACGATGGTGTCCATGCCGGCAGGTAGCCGCTCGACCATCGGACCGAGGCCTGCTGCATCGATGGCTGCCATTACACCCTCGTCGGCCGCCTCTGGATCGGCATAGCGCACGTTGTCTGCCACGCTCGCGTGGAAGATGAAGGGATCCTGCGGCACGACCCCGATGTGCCGACGGACATCTTCCAAGGACAGCGTCGTAAGGTCGACGCCGTCGAGCAGGACTCGACCCTCATGGGGGTCGAGATGGCGCTCGAGCAGGTCGGCGAGCGTGGACTTTCCACTGCCGCTGGCGCCGACGATGGCGACGACCTGGCCGGCTGGGATATCGAGATCGACCGAAGCCAGCCCGGCTACGCCACGCCCGAAATCGAAGGACACACTCTCGAGTCGAATGTCTCCCTGGCACAAGGCCAGCCGTGTTGAGATCTCGCACTCCTGGACATCAGGTGGCGCGTCGAGGACATCGTGCACGCGCACCAGTGAGGCGCGTGCCGTCGCCAGGTTGGTATAGATCCCCATGAGTCCCTGGACGGGCGTCATGAGCCGAGCCTGGTACGCCATGAAGGCCACCAGCGTGCCCAGAGTCATCATGCCTTCGATGACACGATATCCGCCGTACAGAAAGACCAGGGCGGTGCCGGACGTGAGGAGCAGCCCGGGTAGTCCTCCGGCCACATAGGTGTAGAGCCTCATCGAGAGCAGTGCCTCGATGAACGCGTCGTTTCGACTCCGGAACCGCTCGACCTCACGATCCTGCGCGTTCGCACCGACGACTGTACGCATCCCCTGGAGCGTCTCGATCAGAAACGATCCGATTTCGGAACTGCGCTCTCGCAATCGTGTGACCCGCTCCTCGAGTTCCTGCCGATATCGGATCAGGGTGAAGAGGGAAGGTGGCACGACCAGGAGGCTCGCGAGGAATAGCTGCCAGTCGAGGTACAGCAGCAGGCCGACCGTACCGATCAAGGCGATCACCTGACCGAACCATGAGAGCGCCGCTTCGGAGACCACCCGCTGGATCTCCCCGATGTCTCCGTTGATCCGGGTGACGATGTCCCCCAGCGGAGTGCGAGCGTAGTAGCGGGGTGACAGGCGCTGGAGGTGCCGGTACAGGTGCAGCCGCATGTCGAAGAGAATGTCTGCGGAAACTCTCGTGTAGCGCATCCCGCTGAAGACGTTCAGTCCGAACGAGACCAGCGGGATCGCGATGAAGAGCCCGACCAATCGCAGGAGAAGTGGGAAGTCACTACCCAGGATGGCGTCGTCGACCAGAACCTTGGACAGGTACGGCAGGACGAGTGACAGTCCGGTCGACAGAAGCGAAACCACCACCACCGGGACCAATGCTCCCACGTAGGGACGAACGTAGGCCAGGGCACGACGGAAGTGATCGTCGAGAAGCTTCATGTCAGCGGGAAGACGCGGAGCCTACTCGCCGCCGGGGATGATCGCGATGTTGCCCAGCGTCATGTCCTCGTCGAACTCC
>DGOW01000005.1:0-790 GCA_002390225.1 Gemmatimonadales bacterium UBA4456
GGAGTTACTGACCTCCGCGCCTCCAGCTCCGGGCGATCCACCGGTCGAGATCTGGTCCGCGGACTCCACGTATGCCGTTGTCCTTGCCGACCGTGGGCGCGCCCCGAACCTGGCCGCTGTGCGCGAGATCTCGATCGGCGTGTGGAACGAGACCGGGCAGCCGACGTCTGGCGAGATCTGGGTCGACGAACTTCGACTTGGAGAGGCATTGAAGGATGCCGGCATCGCCAGCTCGGTGAACGTCTCACTCGATGGGGCCGACGTGATTCAGATGCGCCTTAACATGACGAATCGTGGGGCCTTCTTCCGCCAACTTCGTGACGTTCCGACGTACCAGGACGATCGAACGCTCAACATCTTCAGTTCTCTCGCGGTCGACCGGTGGCTTCCGAGCAGCTGGGGTGTCGACATGCCTGTAACCCTGGAACTCTCCGAGGCGAGTCAGGCGCCCGTGCTCCTGGCGAACTCGGACGTACAGGCCAGTGCGATCGACAACCTGCGCGATACCGAGGCCGGTCAGACCCGTCTTGGTGTGTCGCTCAGGAAACGGACGCAAAGCGCGAATCCGTGGCTGGGTTTCCTCATCGATGGGCTGGATGCTCGCGCGTCATACGCGACGGCTGATGGCTCGACGATCACCACGGAGAATAAGTCGAGCACGGTCGACGCAGGGGTAGGATGGACACGAACCCCGGAGGCCCGTGACGTGGGTCTCGTGCCGGCGCCCGCGCGGGGCCTTGTTCGTGCGCTCCTGCCAGGATTCCTCGAGGACAAGGTCGCGGACGCACGC
>DGOW01000005.1:808-1208 GCA_002390225.1 Gemmatimonadales bacterium UBA4456
TTCGCCTGACGCCGGAGCGTGTGTCGCTCGGCTCGTCCTACTTTCAGCAGGACAGCCGCGTGTTGCGCTACGAGCGCATCGTACTCTCTCCCGAGGATGAGGATGCCATCGCAACGCTGAGGCCGAGGGAACTGCTCCAGCTTGCGGCTGATGTGCGCCTGCGCCCGTTCACACCACTCACGGCCGACCTGCGCCTACTCCAGGTCCGAGACCTCCTTCCGCCCGAGAAAGCCGCGGCGGATCCTCAGGTTCAGAGGCTGATTCGAGATGAGCGGGCACGATGGCAAGGGCTGGATTTCGGTTGGGAGACAGCGCGTACACTGCGTACTGATGTGGGATATCGGCCGTCTCTCTTTTCGTGGCTCCGCACAGACTTTGACTGGACCAGCGTCTACCGGTC
>DGOW01000005.1:1240-2563 GCA_002390225.1 Gemmatimonadales bacterium UBA4456
GACCGTAACACCAACTTCGTCGACGAGTCGGTCATAGGAACGGATACCACGGTGGCGCTGTCGCGTGATGCTCGTGGGCAGAGGGACTGGGGCGCAACCGTGTCACTCAGCCCTTCGGCGCTGGCCACCACATGGTTCGGGGCCGCATCCGACGACGACAACGAGGACGTGGCTCAGCTACGCTCGGTTCTGAGTGCGGTGCGTCCGTTGAGTGCCACCTACCGAGACGGGATTACCTCTCGATTCAATCGTGACCCTGTCGACCCCCGATTCGATTACCAGTTCGGGTTCGGGGGGCGGGATCGCTATCGGTTCGTCGACGCCGATACCGCAGCGACGCTGACCGATCGGGCGAGTTGGCGGTTGTCCTCCGGGGTGGCCCTGCCCGGTGGCGCAGGCGTCCAGGTCGGCTACCTGTGGAGCGACTCGGAGACGCTCGACATCAGGAGTGACCGGAACACTCGTCAACAGACGTGGCCGGATGTGCAGGCCACGCTTCCTCCGATTCGTCTGCCGTCGTTCACGGGGATACGAAGTATCAACCTTGCCTCGGGTATCGTGCGCTCCGAGCGGGAGATCACATTCGGCGGAAGAGCGCTGCAGCGGCGCTTCGACTCCGACCTCCAAGTGCCGCTGGACGTATCGATTCAGTGGCTTCGGACACTCGTGACGACCTATCGAGGGGCGTGGCGGGACGGAACAGGTGCCGACCCCACTGGCGATACGGAGCGTAAGGAGCGAAACCACCGGATCTCGGTGAGCACGCAACTGCTCCCGGCGGGAGGGCTCGCATCACGTCTCGATCGTCCTGTCTCACTCTCGATGATCGGGACGTTCCGAAGCGAGCGGAGCTGCCGGATCACCGTTGCCGGTGAAGAGTGCGTGCCGTTCATCGACCAGGTCCTGCGAACCGCGAGCCTCCAGGCCGACACGAGTGTCCAAGGATTCTCGTTTGGTCTGCAGTTCAGCTACGACGATCGTCAGTCCTTCGTGGGTCAGCGCACCGGGTCGACCCAATTCCAGGTCGGCCTCTTCGGGCAACTCGACTTCGGCACGGCAGACTTCACGGCCCGCTGAGACGAGAGCCGGAGGGCGCCTCTGCCAGGTTCGTCCCGAACAGACATGGTCGTACCCCGAGGCTTCAGAGATCATCGGGCATGTCATCCTCTCACGACGAAGCGCGTTCTCTCACGCGAGGCGCCCTCGTGCTCCTCGTGATCAGTCTGGCCCGCTACGGTGGTGACGTATTCACTGGATTCTCTGCTCGAGATGCGGGCACCCACATCACGATTCTGGACTCTCTCCGGGTCCAGACCCGCGCCG
>DGOW01000076.1:0-2602 GCA_002390225.1 Gemmatimonadales bacterium UBA4456
GGTCAACGGCCGGCCGCCATTCCGTCTTTGCGCGGATCGGATCCTGCCGCCCAACCGCGCGGCAGCCGCAGGATGGCCTGCCCCCCTCCGAACGCTACGCCCTCCGGGTCACGCAGCTCGTGACCGAGCGCTTCGAGCTGTGCCGCCACCTCGGGGTCGAGGTTTTCGATCGCGACCTGGGTGCCGGAAAAGTGACGGAAGCGGGCCGCATCGATGGCTTCCTGCGCGTCCATGTCGTACTCGACGAGGTTGAGCAGCACCTGGACGTGTCCCTGCGGCTGCATGGATCCACCCATGACACCGTACGAAAGCCACGGCTGGCCGTCGCGTGTGACGAACGCCGGGATGATCGTGTGGAGTGGTCGCTTGTTCGGGGCGATCTGGTTCGGGTGACCGTCCTCGATCGTGAAGCCAGCTCCCCGGTTCTGCAGCACGAGTCCCGTGCCGGGGACGACGGTCCGTGATCCGAAATAACCGAAGATCGAGTTGATGAACGAGATCATGTTGCCGTGCCGATCCGCCACGGTCAGGTAGATCGTCTCCGAGTCCGTCGCCAGGTGACCCGGCTCAGGCCGGTCTGCCGCCTGTGACGGGTCGATCAGACTCGCCCGTCCGGCGAGGTAGTTGGCGTCGAGCATCGCCCCGGGCCGGACGTCCATGTGGTCCGGGTCGGCGATATACCGACTGAGGTCGGCGTGGGCGAGCTTCTTCGCCTCGATCAGCGTGTGCAGGTACTCGGCCGAATTGTGCTCCATCGTCGAGAAGTCGTACCCCTCGAGCATCTTCAGCATCTGGAGCGCCGCGATACCCTGACCGGCTGGGGGCAGCTCCCAGAGGGTATAGCCCTTGTAGTCGATGCTCAGCGGTTCGACCCAGCGGGGCTCGTGGTTCTCCAGGTCTTCGAGGGTCAGATAGCCCCCGAGCTCGGCGAGACCGTCGACGATCTCGCGACCCAGCTCACCGCCGTAGAAGACCTCGGGTCCTCCGTCGGCAACACGCTGGAAGGTCCGTGCGAGATCCGGGTTGCTGAACCAGTCGCCGGCTTGCGGCGCCGCGTCGTCGATCAGGAACGTGGCGGCGGCGCCTTCGTCCCGGCGGAGGCCGTTCACCGTGCCGGCCCAGTCCTGGGCGATGATGGGCGTGACCGGGAAGCCCTCCTCGGCGATGCGAATGGCGGGCGCCAACACGTGCGCAAGCGTCATCGTGCCATAGGTCTCTACCAGCGTGCTCCACCCTGAAAGGGCTCCGGGCACCGTCACGGAGCGAGGCCCGGAGCCTGGCACACGGGGGTCCTCCTCGGCCATGATCGCGGCCACGTCGACGTTCGAGCCGGACTTGCCGGATGCGTCGAGGCCGACAAGACGCCCCGCGCCCGCATCCCACAGGATTGCGAACATGTCGCCGCCCATGCCGGTCATGTGGGGCTCCGTCACGTTGAGCACTGCGGCGGCTGCCACCGCAGCGTCGATCGCGTTACCACCCGCGGCCAGGATCTCGAGGGCGGTCGTCGTGGCCAGAGGCTGGCTGGTGGCCACGATGTCGTTAGGGGCGTAGACGGTAGATCGCCCAGAATACGTGGCGGGGCTGCGAACGGGACCAGTCGTGCGCGATGTCATCTGAGCCTCAAGCGCGAACGGTGCGAGCATAGTGACTGCGAGGAGAGCGGGGACAACAGAAAGTCGGTACATGATGGTGTCTGTCTGGAGATCGGCCCTGAACGGATGGCCGGGTGAAGGATTCTGCGTCGAGCCCGACGGAATCGCTGGAGGTTGTCATCCTCGCTGTAGAATCGAGACGGTCCGTGGGAAGAGCGCACGCAGGCGTTCGATGTCCTCGTCGGTGCCGTGCGGCTCACCCCAGTGAATGGGCACGAGGACCTCAGCGCCACACGCCTCCCCCGCTCTGGCCGCCTCCTCGACACCCATTGTGTAGTGACCCCCGACGGGCAGGAACGCGATGTCGCATCGGATTCCGTACATGGATGGAAGGAAGTCCGTATCCCCGGCGTGATAGTAGGTTGTGTCGCCGATGGTAAAGACATAGCCGAGCCAGCCATCCTCGGACCTGTGGAATTTCTTGTCGACGTTGTGCGCCGGGACGGCGAGCACGTCGAAGCCGTCGAGCTGGAGCATGTCGCCCGGACGCATGAAGTGGTCGGCGTCATCGAGCTGCTTCTTCATGGACGTCGGTGCGATCAGGACCGTGTTGGGACCCCTGACTCGCGCGATGTCGTCTTCGGAAAAATTGTCGAAGTGGGGGTGCGTGAGCAGCACCACGCCTGCCTCGGAGTCCTCGTCTACCGCAAGTGGGTCCACATGGATTTCGACCCCCAACCGTCGAATGCGCACGGATGATCCGCGAAACCATGTGATCCCATCGAGTGCGATGCTAATGGCAGGGCCTCCGCCGGTGGCGCGAGGAGAGTCTAGGTGCCAACCTAACTGCCGCCGTCGAGGCGAAAAAGTGGCGGGACGGGCGAGCTTCACGCGCGCCAAAGTGGCAGGCATACCTGCACATGCGGCACGAAATCGACCCCTGATTATGGCACGCGTCTCGCACTGCTCAGTGAGCTCAACCAACGCTGGAGTCTGACCCTGTCTGA
>DGOW01000076.1:2688-5125 GCA_002390225.1 Gemmatimonadales bacterium UBA4456
GGCTGAGCGTTTTACGCTGCCGGTCCTACCCCTTCGCGATACCGTCGTCTATCCGGGTGTTGCTGTGCCGATTTCGGCTGGGCGCCCGGGTACGGTAGAAGCCGTCCAGGAGGCTCTGGACGGGGACCGGCGACTCTTTGCAGTCGCGCAACGAGAGAACGTCGATGATCCTGCGCCGGAGTATCTTTACTCCGTGGGCACGATCGTCCGGATCATCCAGACGCACCGTGTTCGCGGCGGTGTGCAGCTTCTCGTCCAGGGTGAGGGTCGTGCCCAGGTCATGTCGTATCACCAGGAGGGCGAGGCCATGCTGCACGCCGTCCTTATGGACATGGATACGACGGAGCCGCGCAACGACGCGGATCCCGCCTTCCAGGCGCTCGACGGTGAACTGCGTGATCGAGCAGCAGAACTCGGTACGCGGCGCGGCGTCCCTGCCGAAGCCCTCAATCAGCTCATTCAGGGTGTGGAAGAGCCAGGCCCCTTTGCGGATCTGGTCGCGTTCTATCTCGAGCTGGAAACGTCCGACAAGCAGGAGTTGCTGGAGCTTCTCGATGACGAAGAGCGAATGCGTGCCTGCCTCATGGCGGTTGAACGTGAGCTTGCCCGGATCGACGCTCAGGAAGACATCCAGGCCAAGGTCCAGTCAGAGCTGGGTGAGAGACAACGTGAAATGCTCCTGCGCGAGCAACTCAAGGCAATCCAGAAGGAGCTTGGCGAAGAGGAGGAGCGTGACGACGTCGAGGAGATGCGAAAGCGCATCGCTGAACTCGAGCTTTCCGAAGAACAGAGGACGGAGGTCGATCGCGAGCTGAGGCGACTCGAACGCACGAGCCCGCAGTCGGCTGAGTACCAGGTGATCCGCACCTTCCTGGAGTGGGTTACCGAGCTGCCCTGGAACGAGCGATCGGAGGAGAAGATCGATCTCGCCAAGGCGGAAGAGATCCTCCACGACGACCACTACGGTCTTGAAGACGTGAAGGACCGCGTCCTCGAGTTCCTGGCCGTGCGCAAGCTGGCCCTCGATCGGGCTGCAGAGAGCGAGGATGCCGAGAAGACCGACGGGAGCGATGAGATCGTCTCCGCGGGTCGCGGTCCGATCCTTCTGTTCGTCGGCCCTCCGGGCGTCGGGAAGACGTCGATCGCTCAGTCCATCGCGCGGTCGCTGGGACGTAAGTACGTGCGCATCTCTCTGGGTGGAGCGCGCGACGAGGCGGATATCCGTGGGCACCGGCGCACCTATGTCGGAGCAATGCCCGGACGGATCATTCAGGGTATGCGTCAGGCGAAGTCGAAGAACCCCGTTTTCCTGCTCGACGAGGTCGACAAGCTCGGTGTCTCCTTCCAGGGCGACCCGAGTTCCGCGCTTCTTGAGGTCCTGGATCCGGCGCAGAACTCGACCTTTGTCGATCACTACCTCGGCATTCCGTTCGACTTGTCCGAGGTGTTGTTCGTCGCGACAGCGAACTATCTGGACCGGATTCCTGGACCGCTGCTCGACCGCATGGAGCGGGTGGATTTCTCGGGTTACACGGAGGTGGAGAAGCTCGAGATCGTGAAGCGGTACCTGCTGAAGCGTCAGCGGAAGGAGAACAGCCTCACCGAGGCGGAGCTCGCGATGCAGGACGACGCGATCCTCACGATTGTTCAGAGCTATACGCGGGAGGCCGGAGTTCGGCAGCTCGAGCGTGAGGTCGGCAAGTTCGCGCGTAAGGTCGCCCGGCGGATTGCGGGTGGTAAGCTGGACGAGATTGATGCGACGCCCGATGATGTGCGTGACCTCCTCGGGCGCCCACGGGTGCACCCTGAGCGGATGGCCGAGGTCGATACGCGCGGTGTAGCGACTGGCATGTTCTACACGCCCATGGGTGGCGACATCATGTTCGTCGAAGCGAGCGTCATGCCGGGTGAGGGCGGCTTCGTCCTGACTGGCCAGCTCGGGGACGTCATGAAGGAGTCCGGACGAGCGGCATTGTCCTTCGCCAAGGCGAATTCCAAGCGGCTGGGCATCCCGGAGGGAGGACTCCAGGGGCGTGATATCCACATCCACGTGCCTGCTGGTGCGATCCCGAAAGACGGCCCCTCTGCGGGCATTACGATGGCGACGGCACTCGTATCAGCGGTATCGGGGCGGAAGGTCCGTCGTGACGTATCGATGACCGGTGAACTGACGCTCACAGGCCGTGTTCTGCCGATTGGCGGGGTGAAGGAGAAGGTGCTCGGCGCTGTCCGTGCCGGCATACGGGAGATCATCGTCCCGATCGACAACGAAGCGGATCTCGAGGATATCCCGGCGGATGTGCGGGAACGGATCGTATTCCATCTCGCCGAGACGCTCGATGACGTCATCGACGTCGCACTCGCGAACGTAGAACGCGGTCGTTCGGGCAGCACGATGGCTCCTGCAAGGAAAGCTGCGGCCGGGAAAAAGGCTGCG
>DGOW01000052.1 GCA_002390225.1 Gemmatimonadales bacterium UBA4456
CGGCTTTGCTAACTATATAGACCATTGAATAGATGCGGATGTTGGAGCTGGTCCTGGTCCATGGTCGAAGGGCGCGGTTGCAAGGCTGAGGGAATCTGTCGTTTGACAAGCCGCGTGCCGTCCGGTCGCTTGGGCCGAGCGTGACTGCCCGACCGTTCCTGTCGGATCGGGGCATCCGCTTTGCGTCATCGAACTCCCGGAGGAGTAGGCCGCGTGAACCTGACCATATTGGGCCGCCTGATCGGTATGTTCGGGTTGGCCGGGGCGGTGGCCCTGGCATCTGCCTCGACGCCCTACGAACTGACCGCACAGGCAGAGCCACCTTCCGAGCCGCCTGCGGAATGGACAGCCACGGCCATCGACTACTCGAATGTCCCGTATCCGTGGCCGGTCGATTATCTGGAGCTCCGGCTGTTCGGGCTGGACCTCAGGATGGCGTACATGGACGTGGCGCCCATCGGCACGCCGAATGGACAGACAGTGGTCGTCTTTCACGGGATGAATTTCTTCGGTGCGCCGTACGAGCCGATGATCCGGGCGCTCACCGAGGCCGGGTTCCGGACCATCGCCGTCGATCGACTGGGGTACGGTCGGTCGTCTAAGCCGGACATCCATTACAACCTCCACATCCCCGCCAGGAACACGAAGGCGCTTCTGGACCACCTGGGGATCGAGCGCGCGGCGATTGTCGGGCATTCGATGGGGGGCATGGTCGCGACCCGCTTCGCGTCGACCTACCCAGAGACGACGACGCACGTCGCGATGGTGAACCAGATCGGTCTGACCGACAGCCGGCCGGGGCGCGCCTGGACGGATCCCGAGGATGCCTACCGGAGCGCGCTGAATACGACCTATCAGTCGGTACTGCGCGGCCACGTGCGGTACTATCCGCGCGGCTGGAAGCCGGAGTACCTGCAGTGGGTGAAGGTACAGTACGGCCTCACGCTCAGCGGGGACTGGCCGCGCATGGCCCGGATGCGCGTGGGCCAGCGGATGATCCTTTTCGAAGACCCGGTCGTGTATGAATGGCAGCATATTGCGACGAAGGCCCTGGTTATTGGCGGAGCGGACGACCGACTCGTCTCCGACTTCCCACGACTCGCGAGAAATGTGGCTGAACAGCTCCAGAACGCGCAGTTGATCATCTATCCCGAGGTCGGGCATTCGCCGCACCTGGATAATCCTGAGGTATTCCATCCCGACCTGATCGAGTTCCTGCGGTCGGATCCGGAGGAGCCCGCCGATCAAGGCTGGAGCAACACGAACGTAGGACGGTCTGGCGGGTGATGCGCTACCGGCCTGGGAGCCGTCCGGCCACCGCGGCCTGCCAACTCGGTGTTTCGCGGCTGGCCGGGGCAGTAGGGCTCGGGGCGATGTTGTCGCTGGTGTGCGTCATAGCCTCGCCCAGTCCGCTGCAGGCTCAGACGGCCAACCCGCAGCTCACCGCCGTCGGCACGCCCGAACTTCGTGCCGAGCTCTTCGACTCCATCATCGAGATGACCCGTCGGCGCGAGGCGTGGTCGTCGTTCAAAGAGTCGGGGATGGCGTACGACCCGCTGTCAGAGATGCAAGCAGTGCGGAACGCGGTCGTGAACGCCGAGACGGAAGAGGAGCTGTACTATGCGCTGACGCTCCTCAGCAACGCGCGGCGAGACTCTCATCTGTACCTGACTCCCGTAGCCGACGGTCTCACGGGCCCGCGGCTCCCTGAGGTACACGCGCCGATTCAGGTGCGCCCGGACTACTCCGACATGGCTGCTCCGGGCTTCTTCGTCTCTGGCGTGGATCGCACGGCGCTGGCGGCATCGCGGCTCCCGGGGGCGGATCGCGTTGCGATCGGGGACGTGATTATCTCGGTTAACGGACGGCTCATCCCGGACTTCGTTGAGACGTTTCGAGCCTGGACGCGGCACAGTGCACTCCAGGGCCTCTACTGGAGGCTCGCGCGCGACGTGCCGATTCGTGCGCCTGCCACGGCTCCGTGGATGTACCGCGAGACGCTCGATCTCGAGCTGGAGGACGCCGCGGGCCGCCGGTATCAGGCGTCACTACCCTACCTCGAGCCGGATGCTGTCTCGCTGGAACTCGGAGAGGCTGAACTCTATCCCGGATTCTCGGTGGTGATGGAGCGCTTCAACTTCAATGTGCTCCGCCCCGACGACGGTCGGCCGATCGTCCTACTTCAGTGGCTCGACTTCGAGTATGAGCTCATTCAGGACATCGTCGACCTCATGGAGTACGCCGAGGCCCAGGGCCTCCTCGGTCACATGATGGTGATCGACGTCACGGCTTCCAGTGGTGGCTCGCGTGGCGCTTATGCCATCCAGCGACTCGTCGATAAGCCTTTCCGAACCACCTTCGGCAACCTTCGGATCAGTGACGCTGCAGTTGATATGGTCAAAGCGTGGGCCACAGAGCCGGACCGCGATGTGCCCGAAATCTTCGGGCTCAATGAGAGTCGCTCCTGGCTGCACGAATGGGCACGAACCAACGCACGCGAAGACATCGAAGCGGGTCTCGAATACACGCGGGACACGCCGTTCAAGCTGGCCCACCTCCCCCAGGAGGCAGAAGACGGGATTCTTCACCCTGCCGAGGTCCACTTCTCAGGACCGATCGCAATCATCGGTGGACCGAACGGGGGCTCACACCTCGATCAGTTCGTGTCGATGTTTGCCGACAACGATCTGGCGTTCACCATCGGGATGCCAACCGGGGGGTACAGCAACACATGGGAGGCGGAGGAGACCGTCTACTTCCCGGGCACCGAACAGCCGGTTGTCCAGTTCATGTGGAATATCGGCCACACCGTGCGGCCCAATGGACAGATCCTCGAGGGCAACGCGGTGCAGCCCGAGGTCTATGTGCCGCTTACCCGGGAGAACTTCCGTACCTATCACCGTGATCTGCTGGATGCTGCGTTGAGGCGGCTGGGACGTCCGGTGAGCTGACAGGGCAGGGGTGGGGATGTCGCCCCGTCTGTCTTCCCGGTTCCGGCGTTACTACACCCGGAGCACGATGCTCGTAAGGTTGCCCCGCACCGCCAGGTCCCGACGGACCCTGGCGATGGTGTCCGGGATGGGGGTGGCAGTGCGGCTCGCAGCCGAAACGATGTTGGCTGGCTGGATTGAAAGCGCCGCGGTCCGCTCAGGTTCGTCCCCCTTTGGGTGACTCGCCCATCGGACACGACATCATGAGTACGGTCGCCGTGAAGCCCGCAACTCTCGCAGCACGCCCATAGATCCTCATAGCAGGCATCATCAGTGCGATAGCGGGTGCGCGCCAAACCTCCGCGCACGAAAACGCCCTGCCCACCGCGAAGGCAGAAAGGGCGTTCTAGCTCATTTGTTCCCGTTCACTCGGTAACGTGGGCCCCACACGCCGAGTAGTTGATCACCTGACCAGCCTCGATCCAGCGACCGCATGGGTCGCCGTCGTACAGCACGCCCTTCATGTCGACGTCGCCGTCGGGGGTATAGCGCTCGTAGATGCCTTCGATCACTCCGTTTCGGTAGGTAACCAACTCGACGAGGCGATTGTGCATGAACCAGCGTCGGGAGCCGTCGAACTGGCCTTCCCGGTAGGTACCCTCTTCATAGAGGTCGCCGGACTCCCAGAATGCACGGTACGGTCCTTCCAGTACTCCATCGGCGTAGGTGCCCTCCTCGAAGAGCGAACCGCTCTCGAAGTACCACTGGTACGGGCCTTGACGCACACCGTTGACGTAAGACTCCGTCGAGCTGGGTCGGCGGTCTGCGGTCAGTCGGTCGAAGAGACCGTCGTAACGATCCCCGCTGATGCCGAGGTGCTGAGCGATGCGGCTGGACTCGTCCGCGTAGGTAGCCACAGCGACTCCGGTGAATGGCGCCATGGTTCCGGGGTCGAGATAAAGCTGGTCGTCACGCACGAGTTCATCGAAGGTGCGTTCACCCGACGGAATGAAGGGGATCGAGCAGGCGATCAGAAGCGCGGCGAGTTTCAGTAGCGTCTTCGGGGAGCTGAAGAGAGGCGTCCGAGTCTTCTGCGGGGCGAAACCAGACATGGCACGTAGGGGCCGAAGGATATTTTCGGCAAAATACTGGTGAGCCCACCTGTAAACAAACGTTTTTTTTGACGAGTTACCTGTTGCTACCCCGGTGTGCCCGCCCTAACGCTTGGCCAATTCGTGGTCCCAATCGACTCGATTGTGCGCCCCGTCACAGAACGGCTTGTTGGCCGAATGTCCGCACCGACAAAGGAAAAACGGTTTTCCGTCCCGCGTTTCGATGGAGTTTCCTTCATGATCGAGGAGCGGCACGGATCCCTCGATCTTGTAGGAGCCCGTCTCGGAGACGGTAATTCGGACTTCTGAATCAGACATGGTGAGCTCGGCATGCGAGTAAGCGGTCCGATTCAAGACCCCGATCGGCGAGAGCGGTTCCGTCTTGGTGGGGTACCGGCCCCCCGGTAGATTCCGGCCAGATTCCGCATCGGAGCTCCAGCCGCACGCGAGGCGGGTGATGTCCTCAGAACGCAACAAGACCGTGGCCGTCGACGTCGGCGGCGTCCGTATCGGCGGAGACGCGCCGATCGTGGTCCAGTCGATGACGAACACGGACACAGCAGACGTTCAGTCCACCTACGATCAGGTCCGGCTACTGGCCGATGCTGGTAGCCAGCTGGTGCGCGTCACCGTCAACAACGACGCATCGGCACAGGCCCTCCCGGAGATCGTCTCACGCCTTCGGGTCGCCGGGTACGACACACCGATCGTCGGGGACTTTCACTACAACGGTCACCTACTCCTCACCAAGTATCCGGAGGCCGCCCTCTCACTGGCAAAGCTGAGGATCAATCCAGGCAACGTCGGTACCAAGCACCGCGACAAGAACTTCACGCAGATCGTCGAGGTGGCGATCGAGTACGACAAGCCGGTGCGTATCGGCGTTAACTGGGGCTCGTTGGATCAGCGACTCCTTACGGAACTGATGGATGAGAACGCGGGGCGGGATCAGCCACTCGAGGCGTCGGAGGTCCTGCTCGAGGCGCTCGTGGAGAGCGCCCTCCGCTCGGCGGCTCTGGCCGAAGAGGTAGGACTTGGACACGACCGGATCGTCCTGTCGACCAAGGTGTCGTCCGTGCCCGAGCTGCATCAAGTCTATCGGATGCTGTCCACCCGGTCGGACTATCCGCTCCATCTGGGCCTCACCGAAGCCGGCCTCGGTGCGAAAGGGATCGTGGCGACTACGGCAGGACTGGCCCCGCTCCTCATGGAGGGTATCGGGGACACGATCCGCGTGTCTCTGACGCCCAGCCCTGGCGGTGACCGGGCCGAAGAGGTGCGCGTCGCTCAGCAGGTGCTGCAGTCCCTGGGCATCCGGCACTTCGAGCCTCAGGTCACGTCGTGTCCCGGTTGCGGCCGCACGACGAGCACCTTTTTTCAGGAGATGGCCGAGGACATTACCGGGTACATCCGCGAGATGATGCCGGAGTGGCGAAAATCCTATCCCGGCGTCGAGCAGATGGACGTGGCCGTCATGGGGTGCGTCGTGAACGGCCCGGGCGAGTCGAAGTACGCCAATATCGGGATTTCGCTGCCTGGCACCTTCGAAGAGCCAAAGGCGCCCGTATATGTCGATGGTGAGCATTCCGTGACGCTCAAAGGCGAGGGACTCGTTGACGAGTTCAAGGAAATTCTCAATGGGTACGTTGAGCGTACCTACGGCGACGGCGCGGCTGCCTAGTCGTCTCCCTGGATGGGACCGGCCCATGTCACTGTGAGCCGCTTTAGGTCGTCGGGGGCGCGAAACGGCTAGAATGAGCGATCTTCTGCAAAAGTCGGCGGCAACGTTGCAGCCCTGACTCGACATCTTAAGATCGTTCGTGTGCGGAGGAGCCGCGCCGAGCAGACCTCAGGCCACCCATTCCCGGAGGCTCCATGAGTCACTCCAGGCGCACGCTCAGTCTGGTCACTGTGGTGTTGATCTTCGTTCTGCTCGCAGCTGGCGTC
>DGOW01000099.1:0-1058 GCA_002390225.1 Gemmatimonadales bacterium UBA4456
AGTTCGTCCTCCGTCGAGTGCAGGAACAGCTCGAAGTGATCCGTCTCGTGGATCCGGTAGCGCTCGAAGGTGTCCGCGAGGTCCAGGTTGTTCTTGAACCACGGGTTGTAGGGGTCACCCGTGAAGGCTCGCTCGAGGCTGGCACGTCCGTCCTCGATGTCCCCGAGCCGCATCTGGTTCATTCCCCGGATGCCCCAGGCCTCCCAGGTGATAGAGTCGAGCGCGATCGCTTCCGATGCACGCTCGACGGCGTGGCTGTAGCGCCGGGTCATCACCATCAGCTCGGCGAGCTCGGTATCGAATGCGGCGTAGCGGGGATTGAGATCGAGCACCTGTGCCCGGACGCGCCGGAACGAGGTGAGATCGTCGAGGAGCAGATGTGAGCCCGCGATGGCTGTGAGCGCCGTGAGCGAGTTCGGGTTTGCGTCGAGCGCGGCCTGAGCTTCCTCACGTGCGTCGTCGTGGTTCTCACCTCGGAGGTGCCTCATCGCGATGAGCGCGTGGGCTCGCTCGTTCACCGGGTTCACGGCGAGCAGGCGCGCGAAGTAGTCGTTGGCCTCGGAGGCCCCATCGAAGGTCAGCGACTCGGCCATGCCCAGCAGTGCACCCGGGTGGTTCGGGTTCTCCGCGAGGACCGTCTGAAACTCCTGCTTGGCTGCCGGGCTGTCGTACTTCTCCAGGAAGAGCGTGCCGATGAGGACGTACGGCTCCGCCCAGGTCGGATCAGCGCTGGAGGCTTCGTCGTACGCCTTGAGGGCGTCCTGGAAGTATGCAGGGTTCGCGCGGCCCAGATATCGCATGGCTCGCCCTACTGCCACGAGGTCCCACGATGGGAGATTGCCGTTCGCGTCGTTGTACACGTCGATGAAGGCGCCGAAACGCCGCATTGCGTCGTCGGTGTCACCGCGCTCGAACAGGAGTTCGGCGAGGCGGACCTCAGCAGTCAGCTCTCCGCGGGCGCCAGAAGCCGCACCGAGACGATACGCCTGAGCCGCTTCATCCAGCCGCCCGGTCGCCCAGAGGGCGTCACCCGTCAGGTGTGCGACGAGGGCAGGCTC
>DGOW01000099.1:1101-30077 GCA_002390225.1 Gemmatimonadales bacterium UBA4456
GCCTCCATCATCGACGCTCGTGCGAGCGAAGCAGCCGGTTGAGCGCGAACGATGTCGGCGTATGCGTCGATCGCTTCGGCGTACTGTCCCGACCTGAGCAGGCTCCTCGCCTCTGCGCGTGGATCGCTCGCGTCGTCCTGGGCGCGCAGGCCCCCCGGCGTCACCGCGAGGAGCAGCGCCACCGAGAGAAGGGCAGGCTGGAGCGAACGGAACATCATGATCTACCCCGCTCTAGCGCACGGATCTCACGGTTCTTCAGCGCCAGCTGGATCAGGAACGGCTCGATGGCGTCGAGATACTGATCCTCGGTCATCGACTCGCGCAGCGCTCGGACTTCGTCGATCTGCCCCTGAATTTCGTTCCGCTGCTCGTAGAGTCGGGCCAGTTCCGGGTCATCGGGGACCTGCGCCGCGGTACCCGAGATGCCTCCGAGCTGGAATGTCGCGGCCAGGGGACCGTCGGGTTCGATGAGTCCCGCATCGTGGCTGGCCGTCCCGTCTCCGTTGTCGTCGAGAACTGCATTCTCCGTCAGCAATTCGTTCTCGTTTTCGTAGAGCCGCTCGACCTCGCGACGCGTGTAGAGGAAGGCCTCGAGCAGGGAGACCTGCTCATCCTTGTCGAGGTCCGCGTCATCCCCCGCGATCGCGGCCGCAAAGAACTGTCCAAACTCGGTTGCGTTGAGTTGGCGTTCGTTCCGTGTCGCCGCGATCAGGATCCGATTCGGCCCGGAAAGCGGCGCAATGAAGCCGCCGCTGGCGGTACCTGTGTGGACCAGAGCCAGCGTCTGAGTGGGGAACTCTATCAGGCCCTGCGTCATATCCGACGGCACCAGGTCAGGCCCCGGCAAGTTAAATTGAGGCTCTTCCCGGCCGGTGGTTCCATGACCGATGAGGATCATGAAGAGGCGGTCGAGCGGCTCGACCTCCTGGGCGATCTCTCCGAGAAGCTGCAGCACGTTCGCACGGGTCGAGCGCATCGAGATCATGTCGGGCGCGACGTCGACCTTCTCTCCGAGGTAGGTCACGTTTTCCGGCGGAAGGCCATGGCGATCGATCAGCGCGTCATAGATCTGAGACGCCTCGGCATGGAAGCTCTCTCGATACTGCTCTTCGCCCCCGAGCCCGACGACGATGACCGCATGCGTGCGACCCTGGGCGGCCAGGTTGGCCGGAGCTGCCAGCAAGCCGGCGAGGAGAAGGGTTGCTGCGACCCTCACACGAGTCCCCGGATGCGCCGGAAGCCCCACTCCGAGCCCATGAGGATCAGCATGAGCAGAAAAATCACCGGCATGTCCCAGAGATCATGCTCTTCGGTCAGGGTCACGCCGGCCCCGCTGATCGAGATGTCTTCCGGCAGCGTAGAGACGTTCTCCGGCGCATAGAACCGGCCACCGGTCTCGTCGGCTACCCGCTGGAGCAGCGACGTGCGGCGCGCGGACGAGTAGTACTCGTCGTCACTGCGGGCGACATGCAGAATGGACTGGTCCGTGCCGAGGATCGAGCCTTCCCGGGTCGCTTCGAGCTCGATCTCGTAGTCACCCATCTCGCTGGGTCGGAACTCGACGACGTACTCGCCGTCTTCTTCCACCGTCCATTCGACCGGCAGTTCTTCGACCATTCCCGAAGGGCTGGTCACCCGGGCGATCACGCCAGCGTCGTTGACTTCCAGGTATGTCGAATCCGAGATCGTTGCGACGAGGCGGACCGCTTCGCCTGGCTCGACACGCTCCTGATCGGTCGCGACGGAGACCGCGTCGGGGACGCCATCCACAAGCCAGCGGAGCATCTGCTGCCAGAAAGATTCGTGGCTCTGGTCCTCGAGCGGTACGTCGGCATGCATCTGCCAGAGCCATGTATCCTGCGGCGTGAGCGCGATCGAGGTGCCACGGCCGTAGCGCTGGAAGGCGAGCGCGATCTGTCGGTCGACCGTTATGCCATCCGTGTTCGTTCCCTCGAGCAGTGTCGTCGCCCCCGGACGCACCTTTGTGATCGGGTTAACCACTGTGAGGGGTGGGAGCGAATCCCATCGGGCCGTTACGGCGTCCAGCTCGGCGTCGAGCTGGACGGCAGGGTGCGCGAGGCCCGCGGGTGTCGGGAGAACCCTGACTTCGGCGAAGTGTCCCTGAGGTCCAGTCGTCTGTGGCTCGTTCAGGATGACCGGGAGCACCTCCTCGACCGGGGTGCCAATCCATCCGCCTTCCGCGAAGGCGCTGTGTCCACCCACGAAGAGAAGGCCCCCGCCGCGCACGGAGACAAAGTCGGCGATCATCTGGAGCTGATCATGCGTGAAGGACGAGGCCTCGACCGACCCCAGCACGAGGGCTCGGTAGCGATACAGCTCCTCTCTGGTCGTCGGGAATCCGAAGGCGAGCTCTGTGCTGTCGGATACGGAGAGGCGGAGGAACTTACTCTCGGCTGTCCGCTGCAGCACAACGAGCTGAAGGTTCTGATCGTCCTCGACGGCCCGTCGCATGAACTTCACCTCGAAGCGCGGCTCGCCCTCGTAATAGAGTATTTTTTCACGTTCGCCGCGGACGTCCACCCAGGCGGTCCGGTTGTTGTTCTCAGCGACCCGCTCCCCGGCCTGCGTCGGGATCTGGAACTCGATCCGACGGGATCCTCCCTGCTCGAGCTCGAAGCCGATGCGTGCCACGACGGGCTCGCCGTCGGGGCCGAGTTCGACGGTTTCCTCGGCAAGGATCTGGGTTTCATCTGACACGACGATCGGCACGCTGCGCTGGCCGAATCCGTGCTGGGTCACGACCACGTCGACCATGAGGGTCGAGCCTTCAAGCACGGCGCGCGGAAGCTCCACGCGACCAAGCTCGATATCAGGCTCTACGACCTCGTCGCCGACTCCGATAGTAAAGACGGGTACACCGGCCGCCTGGAGTGGCACCAGCGCTTCCGTGAGTGGCCGATCGTCGTTGTCTGCTCCGTCAGACACCATCACGAGGCCAGCCAGCGGGACCCCAGCCAGATCTTCACGCGCCGCGTCGAGTGCGCGAGCTACGTGTGTATGTGTGCCGTCGAACGTGAGTTCTCCCAGTCCGTCGATTCGGTCGGCGAAGTCCGAGAACCGGAAGAAGCGCAGGACGAACCGCTCGGACAGACCGTCGAAGAGCGTGCCCGCGCCGGGCATGAACGCCTCAGCGACAAAGTCACTGCGCTGGGTCCCGTCTTCATTGTCGAGATCCATGCTGCGGGAGTCGTCGATGAGTACGCCCACGAAGTTCTGCTGGGGGACGACGGTCGAGATGAGCAGTGTGGGCTGCATCAGGCAGTAGACGAGCAGGCCGAGCAGCCCTACCCGAAGGCTCGCCATGATGCCGCGATCGACGACCGTACTCTTGCCGCGTGCGATGGTGTAGGTAGCGACTGCACTTGCAGCAACGAGACCCGCTATTCCCAGCCACAGTCGAAACGAGCCTGGGGCGCCGAACGCAAAGTCGCCCTGTTCGAAGGCGATACCGCGGTGCTTGAAGAGGAACTCGAACATGGTCTCCATGATGGTTCCTCAGTGGCTCATGCCGTAGACGATCATGTTCGCACCCATCTCGTAAGCGAACGTCGAATACTCGAGCGGATAGTAGGGGCTCTCAGCCCACTCCCAGGCGTCGCCGAGGTCGGTGTTCCAGTTGATGACGACCATCAGGCGACCCTCGTCGTCGAGGATGCCTTTCACGTACGGGGTGTAGCCGTCGCGCTCGTGCGTCTGATAGCCGTTGGCCCCGTTGTTGATGTTGGGGACCTGCAGCACTTCTTCGATGTCGTAGTAGGCACTGAAGATCGGGTGGTCTAGCCTGAGGTCGACGATCGATCGCTCGGGGAAGACACGGGCCATGTTCCACTCGAACACCTGCCACTCGCGGGTACCCCAGAAGTCGTCAACGATGAGGAAGCCTCCTGCGTCCAGGTAGCTGCGCAGGCCTGCGACCTCCTCGTCCGTCATCTCCATGCGTCCGACTTCGACGGCGTAGATGACAGGGAAACGACGGATCATGGGGTCCGCCAAGGAGACCGCATTCTCCCAATCGTAGGCGTTCAGGCGGACCAGACGCTTGAGCACGACGAGGAACTGTCGATCCCCCTTCGGATAGTCGGTTGCCCAGGACCCGCCGCCACGCCCACCGTAGAAGCCTCGCCCGTACCCCGAGTAGACCGCGCGCGTCCAGTAGAAGGGATAGCGACCGGGTAATTCACCCTCGACCATCCGTGGCCCCATGGCACCTGCGGACGGAGGGCGCACTGCGGGTGGAGCTTCCTGAGCCAGGAACTCTAAGCCGGGACGAAAGATCGGCGGAAGTTCGGCCATCCGAGGATCTGTACGACGCTCTCCACCCAGGTCGTGACTGCACCCTCCGAGCACGGAGAGTGCGGCGATGACCAGCATGCTGCCGGTGTGGGAGGGTCGCCTCATGGACTCGGTCCGGGTCTGGGCGCGCGGGGTTCCTTCCTACGAATCCCGTTGTGAATGGTTCCTGCTGTGATTCGTGCTGCTCCTGAATCCTCGATATGCTCGATTGGCTTCCTCGTGAACCGGGGTCTGGTGAACCTGATCGAGCATGCGATCGAAGGGTATTTCGACCTGATGACGATGCCCCGGACCCAAGGGTCAAGCACACCCATAAGCGACAGTACGGCCTCGACCATAGATTGAACATATGCCCAACAAACCGATGACCGTTACGTCACGGAACGTGACCCTTCGCGACTTCGTGATCTTTCAGAGCAAGCTGGCCCTTGACGGTCTGAAGGACCTGGTTGCGTTCAACTTGTCGATCGTCGCGATCATCCTCGACTTCATTTCCGGCCGAGGAAAGCGTCCACGTCTGTTTTACTCGATCGTGCGTGCCAGCGAGCGCTTCGACCGATGGCTGAATCTGCACAGCGTCGTTCTTCGCATGGACGAGCGGGGCAGTGATGAGGGTCTCTTCGGTGGAGCCAACGAAGACGACGACAGCATCGTGGGTGAGATCGAACGTATGATCAAAGGCCAGTCCGTCAGCCGGGAGGAGGTCATGCAGAGGCTGCGTGCCGGCTCGGACGCGCTGCGAGGAAAGGACGGGTTCAGGAAAAGCCAGACCCCGTCAAACCACGAATCTCCACCATTCCCCGAGGGAGATGAGCGGTCGGGTGATCGGGGTCGACGATGAGCCGAACGGGGAGCGCTCGGTGAGCCAACCTGCAACGGAGTCGTCCTCGGTGTTCGCCGAGCGGATCGAGAAAGGCTTCTTCTTGGGTCTACTCCTCACGTTCACTCTGCTTCTCTTCTCGGTTCTTTCGGGCTTTTTTCAGCCCATCTTCTGGGCTGCCCTCATGGGTGTGCTTTTCCATCCTGTGCAGAAGTGGTTCGAAGGGGAGCTGAAAGGGCGCGCGTCTCTCTCGGCGGCCATGACGCTGCTGGTCATTCTCGTAACCGTCGTGGTCCCTACTCTTCTGGTCGCCGGAGCAGTCGCTGATCAGGGACTCTTGCTCTACCAGAGCCTCCAGGAAGGTGACGTGAATCCGGGTGCGATCCTGGAGCAGTTGGAGCAGTCGCTTCCTACCGAGTTGGTAGCCTCGCTCGAGCGGGCGGGGATCGTTCCGGAGACCATTCAGGACCGGATCTCTCAGGTGGCACTTGATGGGAGTGGATTCGTCGCCGGGTTGGCCGTGAGCGTGGGGCAGAACGTGGGTCGTTTCGCGGCCATGTTCTTCGTCATGCTCTATCTCCTCTTCTTCGCCCTCCGTGATGGAGGGTCGACACTCGAACGGGTCATGTGGGCTCTGCCTCTTGGGGATGAGCGGGAGCGAGACCTCTTTGCGAAATTCGCCGAGGTCGGTCGGGCGACGATCAAGGGCACGCTCGTGGTCGGCGCTGTACAGGGTCTACTCGGGGGGATCATCTTCACGATTCTAGGAATTCAGGGCGCGATCTTCTGGGGCGTCGTGATGATCTTCCTGTCGATCCTGCCTGCGGTCGGGGCGACGCTCGTCTGGCTCCCCGCTGCGCTGTTTCTGGTCGTGGGCGGAGCGGCAGCGAAGGGGCTCATCCTTCTGATCTATGGGTTCTTCGTGATCGGGCTCGCGGACAACATCCTGCGCCCGCTGCTGGTCGGTCGGGATACGAAGATGCCGGACTGGATGATTCTCGTCTCGACGCTCGGGGGACTGACCACATTCGGCATCTCCGGCTTCGTCATAGGTCCGATCATCGCAGCCATGTTCCTGGCGATCTGGACAATGTTCGGGGAGCAGCAGGCGGGAGCCATGATCGTTGGGACGGCAGCTGCTCAGACAGAGGGGAGCGACAAGCTTGGCGATGACTCCGGTGAGGCCACGGTCGAGCAGCCCTCTCTCTGACCCGATCGCTGTCCTGCGGCTTGGTTACCCCACCAGGCGCGGTCTGAAGATGCGGGGGGCGTACTCCCTTAGGTGCCGTTCCTTGTCTACCTGAGGAATTCCGTCGGTCATCCAGCCCGGTGCCGGTTCATCACGAAGATGGTGACCGAAGAAATCCTGGAGCCGATACTGGAAGTCGATCCGGTTCTGGAGCTTCCTCAACCCGTGTCCTTCGTCCGGATACGACAGCCAGATGACCGGCTTCTCGAGGAAGCGAAGCGCGTTGTACCACTCGAGCCCCTGCTCCCAGTTAACGGTCGGATCCGACTCGCCGTGCAGATAGAGGACTGGCGTGTCCATGGTCTCGACACCAGAGATCGGTGACTCCCGCCAGTACAGATCGAAGTCGTCGTACGGATTCGTCGCATACCGGCCCTGACCGTAGATGTCATAGCTGTGGTTGTTCTGGCCGCTTCCGACGAAGAGCTGGTTGAACTCACTCACCAGATTGATGGGCGCGGCGCCGTGCGCGATCGCGGAGAACATTGTCGACCGGGTCGCGATATAGGCGCTGCCTCCGCCGGAGTACGAGTGCCCGCTGAGACCCACGGCGTCCGGATCGGCGAAGCCCATGTCGATGACTTTCTGGGTCGCGGCCTCGACCGCCTCGAGCATGTCCGAGTGTGAACTTCCGATGCGGAAGTGCACGTCCGGCTGCATGAGCAGATACCCACTGCTGACGAGGCCGGCGAAGTTTGGCTGATGCCGATAGATCGGGGCCGGATACAGGTGGAGGTCCTGCGAGTACTTCTCGTAGAAGCGCACGACCATGGGCAGGCGCTCTCCCTCCTGATACGTCTCCGGAACGGCGAGCGTGCCCTGGAGCGTCGTCCCATCTGTCAGCGTGTAGTCGAACAGAATGCGGGAGCCCCACAGGAATTCGTTCTGCTGGGGATTCGCGTCCGAGATCTGCTCGCGATCGCTGAAGTCGCTATCGCTGATCCAGAGGTCGGGAAAGTCCTGCCACGTCTGCACGGTGAAGAGATATCGGTCCGCGTCTGCCGCTTTCAGCGGGTAGGAGAAACGGCGGTCCTCCCAGGTGATCTCCTCTAGGTCACGTCCGTCGAGCTCGAAGAAGCCTTCTTTTTTGGTCCATTCACCGTACGCCTCCAGCAGGAGCGGACCGTCGAGGTCGAGTGTCTCGGTCTCCGCGTCGGTTTCGACGACGCGAAGCCGGATCTCCCCCTCCGTTCCGTACCCCCCGGTGAGGTTCACCGCGGGGCCCGCATCGTACGACTGGTACCAGACGTCGTAACGGTCGTATAGGATGATGCCGTTCGAGTCCGCGGTGTAGCCGGCCACCCCGTGCGGAGGCTTTTCACCAAAGCGATCGAACTGCTGGTTGGTGAAGTCGGTCGGCGCGTTTTCCGTCAGGTTCACATGCCGATCTTCGTCCGTCCGGTAGTCCCAGATATCGCCGTTCTTCCAGTAGAGGAAGTGATCGCTGTCGGGCGAGAGGCCAAGCGTCCGGAGGTGACCCACAAGTACGGGCGTCCGAGCACCGGACCGGGTGTCGATCCGGTAGTAGTCAGCGTAGTTGGGCTTCCAGTCGGAGACGTATGCAGAATCATCGCTTCCGATGCCCCACCGGCCGTCTTTCGTGATCTGGACAGAGCGCATCTCCTCGTCCGCCAGATGCACGAGTCGGGCGTTCTGTAGGTGCAGCGCAGCGACGTAGGTCCGATCCTGGTCCTGTGAGAGCTGTCTCTGCTGCTGGGACTGGATCCGGTCGTCCTCCCAGTGCCATATGTTGACGTCGGCGAGCGGGAGTCCGTCTTCACCCCACTCGTCGAGCTCTTCTTCCTGCGGCTTTGTCGCGACGAAGAGGATCGAGGCGTCTTCGTTGAAGACGAGTCGGTCCTTCTCGCTCAGGACCCAGCCGTCATTGAGCCCTTCGATGTCGGGCCCGAATTCGTAGCGCAGTGGCACACCCTCACCGATGCCTGAAAACGCGAGAACTGTGTTTTCGCGCTCGCTCAGGCCGTCGGGTGCGGTTCCACGCAGGACGGTGATCGACCCTCCGTCCTCCGACCACATCAGCCTGGAGTAGCGCTCCTTGCTGTTGTCGAGGCCACGTCGGGCGCCGTTCGACAGATCCACCAGGTATAGGCCGTTTCCGTCTCCGCCCTCCGCGTCGATCGTGTACGCCAGATGGGTGCCAGCCTCGTTCATCGCGAGCTGGTAGACGCTCCCGATGAGTTCCTCGTAGCTCTCGGACAGGTTGCGGAGAATGAGGCCGGTTCCGTCGTGCTCCGCGTCGTCACTGGTCTGCGTCTTTTCGACCCAGAAATGGCTCGAGGTCTCGGAGAATCCGTAATCGTAGACGTCGTCCCACGCCCACGACTCACCCGACTCGAGATTCATGAGCCCCGCCTGAAGTGAGACGTCCTCACCACTCCGTTCCATCTCCTCGACCTCGAGGAAGGACGGTGAGAGCGTGTACCCGACCCACATTCCATCCGAGGAGATCACCGCGTCCGTGGCGCGCGCGATCTCGTGCCGAACTCCGTTATCGACGTTGGCTACGACGAGGGTATCGTCCATTCGCACCCTGGCGTAGCTCCACGCGACCCAGCGTCCGTCGTCGGAGATCTGTTCTCCGTCGATCTGCCGCCACAGACGGTAGTCCGCGATCTCGAGGGGACGCTTGTCCGGCGACTGGGCGGCCGCGGTCTCTGCGACGAGTCCCAGGATGATGGGCACGGCCGCGACCATCGTGAGTAGGCGAAGGTACGTGAAGGTGAGGCGGGTCATGGCCAATCTCCTGGTGTTGGTGCGACCGTGAACTTAACAGGCGGCTCCGGTCAAGCGTCAGTTCACCAGACCCGACAAGGAGGAAGGATGAAGGTGCGTGCTTTGATGCTTACTGCCGGCGCCATGATCGCTATGGCGGTCGTAAGCCCCACGAAGGCTGCCACCCAGGTCGTGGGGACATGGGAGCTTTCAGCCGAGGGGCCGCGTGGTGATCAGAGGATGGTGCTTGTGCTGGGTATGGAGGGCGACGCAGTGGCAGGCACGTTGACAATGCAGCGTCCTGCCGGCCGAGGAGGTCCAGGAGGCGGCGGTAGACGCGGCGGTCCAGGTGGAGGTGATCCGCCAGACATAAATCTGAGTGACGGCTCGATCGATGGTGACACGTTCAGCTTCACGGTCACGATGTCGATGCGGGGCAACTCCTTCACCCAGGCGTTCAGCGGAACGGTCAGCGGAGACGAGATGTCGGGTACGATTTCGACGCCCAGGGGCGACCGTCCGTTCACGGGGAAGCGGACCGACTGACTGCGTTCGCGGTGGCCTGAAGGTCCGGTCGCCGCGTTGCCGCTCTATCGAGGGCAGGTGAGATTCCGACACCCGGGCGGCGAGAGCAGCTGCTCTCGCCGGTTCGAGCCATGTGGGCCTCGAGGCCCTGTCTCCAGGTCAGACGACCGTACCCTCAGGAGAACATCCATGCGGCCCAGCGTCGTGCTCATTTCTGCCCTGCTCGGGCTCGTCTTCGCCGTCACGGTGATGGCTGGGCCGACCCACGCCCAGACCGTACAGCTTACCTCGGACGATTACGCCCGGGCTGAGCGCTTTTTGAGCACGAGTACCTCACCCCTCGTGTACGGCAATTCGGTCCAGCCTCGCTGGATGGACGATGGGCGGTTCTGGTACGAGAACACGGTGCCCGGGGGTACGGAGTACATCATGGTCGACCCGGCCTCCGGTTCGAAGGGCCGAGCCTTCGACCATGACCGAATCGGTCAGGCGCTCGGAGACGCGGTCGGGTCCACCTTCGCAGCCCTGGACATTCCGGTGCGGGGTATGGCCTTCGTGGAGCAACACGTGGTGCTCGATCTGGGCGGGATCGGAACCGCCCGATGCGACATGCAGACGAACACGTGCGTGCGCGCTACAGACGGCCACCCTCCGGTCCAGCGCAACGAATCGGTGTCGCCGAACGGACAGCACGTCGTCTACATCCGTGAATACAACTTGTGGGTCCGTGACCGCGATTCCGGGGAAGAGACCCAGCTGACGACGGACGGATTCGAACACTTCGGCTACGGCACGAATAACGCCGGATGGGTCCGTCGCGACCGTCCCGTGGTGAAGTGGTCTCCGGACTCGAGGAAGATCGCGACGTTCCGCCACGATGAGCGGGGTGTCGGGATGATGGTGCTGGCCTCGACCAAGGTCGGACATCCCGAGCCTGATATCTGGCCGTACCCACTCCCCGAGGACACGGTCATTTTCCGTGTCCACCGGATCGTCCTGGATCTCGATCGACCGGCGGGCGACCACATGGTCCGGCTCGATGTGGAACCCGACCAGCATCGGTCTACCTGCTCTGACCACATCGAGTGTGGAGGGCAGCTTGGCGATCTCGAGTGGAGTGCCGACTCTGACCGCTTCGTGTTCGTGTCCAGCTCACGGGACCATAAAGTCGCTCAGGTCCGCATGGCCGATGCCCGTACCGGTGAAGTCCGGGAGATCTTCGAGGAGGTCGAGGAGACGTTCTACGAATCCCAGAGCGGATGGCGATACCTGTCGGAAACTGAAGAAATCCTCTGGTTTTCGCAGCGCGACAATTGGGGGAACCTGTTCCTTTATGATGCCAACTCGGGGCAGCTGCGGCGGAAGGTCACAGAGGGAGACTGGAACGTGCTCGACATCCGCTCCGTGGATGAGGCGGAGCGCACCGTGACATTCATGGGTAATGAACGCGAACCCGGTGACCCGTACTTCCAGTACCTCTACCGGGTCGACATCGACGGTGGTGACGTAACGTTGCTCACTCCGGATAGCGCCAATCACGCTGTCTCGCTTGCGCCGGACGGCGAGTACTTCGTGGACTCGTACTCTACGCCGGTCGTGCCTCCGGTCCACGTACTGCGGGATCGAGATGGGCGCGAGCTGCTTACGCTCGAAACGGCGGACATATCGCGACTCGAGGCCTCAGGCTGGGACCCGCCCATGCCCTTTTCGGTGAAGGCGCGAGACGGTGATACCGACCTCTACGGCCTGCTCTTCCGGCCGCTCGACTTCGATCCGAACGCCTCTTACCCGGTCGTGAACTACCTCTATCCAGGTCCACAGAGTGGCTCGGTTGGCTCTCGGAGCTTCCGGGCGGCTCACCGGGACCTGCAGGCGATCGCCGAGCTTGGCTTCGTCGTGATCGAGCTCGACGCGATGGGCACTCCGATGCGATCCAAGGCATTCCACGAGGCGTACTACGGCAACATGGGTGACAACGGCCTTCCCGATCAGATGGGCGGGATCGAGCAGATGGCGGAGCGCTTCTCCTGGATCGATGTGACAAAGGTGGGCATCTACGGTCATTCTGGCGGCGGATTTGCTGCGGCTGATGCCATCATGCGTTATCCGGACTTCTACTCCGTCGCGGTCTCGCAGGCCGGGAATCACGACAATCGCAACTACGAGGATGATTGGGGCGAGAAGTGGCAGGGGCTGCTCGAGGTCTATCCGGATGGGACCACGAACTACGACAACCAGGCGAACCAGCTCCTTGCGGATAATCTCCGGGGCAAGCTTCTGATCGCCCACGGCACCCTGGACACCAATGTGCCACCGTCGAATACGATGCTCGTCGTCGATGCACTCATCGAGGCGAACAAGGACTTCGATCTGCTGATGCTTCCGAATCGCGGTCACGGCTTCGGAAACGAACCGTACATGATGAGAAGACGGTGGGACTACTTCGTGCGTCATCTGATGGGTGCGGAGCCGCCGGCAGGGTACCAGATCGGTGCGCTGGAGCGGCCGATCGGCTAACGGACGGAGTGACCGTCCATGAGACGGCGTGAGCCGTCTCCGGAGAACGTCATGAGGGGACGACTTTTGATCATGGCTGTGGCGGCGCTGGTCGCTGCGGCGTGTGCGGAGGTCGCTCCTGTGGAGCCGGAGATCGGTTTCGAGGCGCAGGCGTATCTGGACGAAGCCCTCGACGCGGGAGCGATTGCGGCGACGGCGGACCCCTGGATCAGCCAGGGTAGACCAGTGGTGGCTCTTTTGACGGATGCACGAAGGGGCCGAACGCAGTGCGTCCGGCCCCGGTTTCGTCGTGCCGCCAGAGCGCTCGGCTGCTACTCGTCCTCTGAGACCGTCACCTTCACCATAACAACGGGCTCGCTCGGCTGATCCCCGAACCCGGTCTCGATCTTTCCGATCGTCTCGACCACGTCGAGGCCACCGGTGACGTGCCCGAAGATGGCATGCTTGCCGTCGAGCCACGGCGTGGCCGCGAGCGTGATGAAGAATTGCGAACCACCCGTGTTCGGGCCCGCGTTCGCCATCGAAAACATGCCCTTCTGAGTATGTGCCAGCCCCGGAGCGAACTCGTCGGGGATTGTGTAGCCCGGGCCGCCACGGCCCGTGCCGTCAGGGCATCCACCCTGGATCATGAAGCCGTCGATGACCCGGTGAAAGATGAGGTCGTCGTAGTACCCCTTCTTCGCGAGGTCGATGAAGTTGCCCGCGGTCTTTGGGGCTTCGTCCATGTACATCTCGGCAGTGATGGTGCCGTGGTTCGTTTCGATCGTGACCGTGGGGTTGGCCATCAGTTCTCCAGGGGTGTGAGCGTCTCGCGCCGTGATCGGACTCGGGGCGCACTGTTCGGCAAAAAACTCACGCGCCACGCCTCGGATGGCCACCCTCACGTGAGCGTGACATGAGGAGATGCACGGCCTTGCGTCCCCACCGAGCCGCGCGGACTTTCCGCTGGCCTCCCTGAGTTACCCTCGAGAAAGCCGCAGCCCAACCCGATGCCGTCGCCCGAATCGAAGCTCGTCGAGGGGGTGGCCGATCGATATGGACTGGGCCGCATCGTGGGGCAGGGGGGGGGTGGCGGATTCGGGCCGGACCATCTGAGTCTCGTCGCTGAGGGACCGTTTCTGCAAACCCTCGGATGGAGCTACACGTTCGGTCTGGACGGCCGCCTCGCGGCACTCATCTCGACCCCAGGTGACCTTACACGGGAACCGGGTGTCATTAGGGGAGTTGATCACGACCTGACGCGCCGGGCGCCGCCCCAGCGCGAACCTTAGCTTTGTTCGCATGAATACGACCAGATCGCTCCTCCCGTTGATTGCCCTGGCCGCCGCTGCGTGCACGCCGGCTCTCCAGCTCACCCCCAGCGATGCTGACGTCGTGCTGTCCATGCAGACGCTTGACGCGCCGGACCCCGGTCAGCCTGGGTCGTACGAGGTGCTCACTCTCTATTACGGCTCTGGCACGGATAAGAACCGGCCCGAATACCGCGACTCGGTGGCCATCACCACGCCGACGGTCGACGTATCGACAATGGTCGCTCTGGGGAACTCGGCGAAGGAGCGTAACGAGTACTGGGGCTTCACCCCGGAGGAGATGCCGCTCAACGCGCGCGTCTGGTATCCCGATGGCGCCGGACCCTTTCCACTGGTCCTGGTCGTGCATGGGAACCACAACATGCGGGACTTCTCGGATCCGGGGTACGACTACCTGGGCGAGCTGATGGCCAGCCGTGGGTACATTCTCGCCAGCGTCGACGAGAACTTCATCAACGGTGGTATCCGCGGCGAAAACGACGCGCGTGGTTGGTTTCTGCTCCGTCACGCCAAGCTCTTCGGGGAGTTCAACGGGGAAGCTGAAAACCCGTTCGAAGGCAAGGTCGACATGGACAACATTGTCCTGATCGGTCACTCCCGGGGTGGAGAGGCCGTTGCGAATGCGGCTGCCTTCAACCGCCTGTCGCACTATCCCGACGACGCATCTCTGCTCTTCGATTTCGATCTCTCTATCAAGGGCATCATCTCGATCGCCCCTGTCGACGGGCAGTACCTGCCGACCGGCCGAAAGGTCGTCGTCGAGGATGTCAGCTACCTGACATTCCACGGCTCGCACGACGGTGACGTGACGAGCTTCCATGGGCTGCGCATCTACGACCGCCTTCAGTTCACTGATCCGGACGCGTTCAACTTCAAGTCGGCGGTGTACGTCTACCGGGCCAACCACGGTCAGTGGAACTCCGTCTGGGGATCGTTCGACGGCGGTCCTCGATCGGCTCGATCCCTCGATTTGCGGGGTCTGATTCCCGAGGAGGACCAGCGGCGATTCGGTGAGGTCTACGTCTCGGCGTTTCTCGACGTCGTGACGAAGGGCGACAAGCGGTACCTCCCGATCTTCCGTGACCATCGCGTGATCGGTCAGTGGCTACCCGAGACCATGTATATCACGCGCTTCGAGACGAGCGGTTTCCGACCACTCGCCACCTTCGAGGAGGACATCGACGTCACGTCTGGAACCGAGGCCGGCGTCGTTCTTCGCGGCGACTCTTTGTCGACGTGGAAGGAGGAGATGCTGCAGCTCCGCTCGAGCAACCGATCGAATACGTCTGCCTCTCAGGAGAACCAGGCGGTCACGATTGCGTGGAATAATCGGATCGCAGGGGCTGACACGGCCCGACACGGACCAGCCGCGCGGTACGAGGTCGACCTGCCAACCTATCTCGCCTCGAATTGGGCGCTCTCGTCGAGCACGACGCTCGATTTCATGCTCGGACCGACGCCGCGCGTCCCCGGTCCGCGGAAGGACCCCGCGTCAGCCGACGAGGAAGCTGAATCGAATGAAGACGAGCCCCAACGTCCGTCTGGTAGCGATGAAGAGCAGGAAGATCCTCCAGTCGATTTGAGTATCGAGGTCACCGACGTGTCCGGGAATTCGGCGCGGGTGACGCTGAGCGATTACGGTGCAATTCGTCGACCGCTGGATACGTACGTGCTGCGACGAGCCGACATCGAAGCGCAGCGATTCCAGACGCACTGGGAACTCGTGCTGCAAACGTTTTCCATTCCCCTCGGTGATTTCACCACGGACAACCCGGCTGTCGATCTGCGCCGTCTAGCTGCGGTGGCCTTCGTCTTTGATCAGGTGCATGGTGGAGAAGTGGCGATCGACCAGATCGGGTTCAGTACACTCGACCCGGCGTTTCTCGGTGCGCGGGCCGATGGCCCGCCCGGTTTCTGAGGTGCGAGGCGACCCCTCCAGCGCTCAGCGGCTCTGCTGCTGTGCCGATCGCATTCCAGCTCAGGAACTCAGCGCCAGCGCACCCCGAAGCGGTGCGTTCCACCCTCCTCGCCGCCGCTGACCGGCCGGAACGCCCACTCGATCGACAGGTCATCCGCCCAGAAGGCGAAGCCGGTCGTGAGGGGTGACGTCTCGCTGCCGTCTGGCACGTCCTGGAAGCCGATTCGTGCGACGAACGTGCGCCCCTGGATCGGATAGTATCCGACCTCGACTCCGCCTCCGTACGTGAGATCGTCATCCGCGTCGAGTCCGGCATTGGCTGCGAACCCCAGGTCAAAGATGCCTGCCTGCCGCCCGTATGTGCCGGCGCCCAGCACGATCCGTGAGGGCCGTGATCCGTAATCGCTCCAGGGCTTGCCCCCAATGTCATGGGCTGTGAGTCCGATGCCGACCGGACCCAGGTCCGTCGCCAAGCCTGCGTCGAAGAGCATCACGTTGTTCAGAGAGGACTGGACGCGCGTGTCTAGCAGGTCGACGGCAACGCCCAATGATACGCCCGCAAAAAGCTCGCGCCCGTATCCGATGGTGGCGGTTCTCTCCGATACGGGGTCTCCACCCGGGTCGAAGAGGTGGTCCTGACCGGTCGGAGCAAGAAACACGCTGCCATCCGGCACGCTGAATTGCAGGGCGCGGAGGCCCACTCCCCAGGTGCCGCCGAGAAAGTCGAATGCGGCAGAGAACGCTGCTGCGGACGATGCCGCCCCCCAGCGCTGAAGGCTGCCACCGAATCCTTGAGCACTCGTGAGCCGGGCGGGATGGTAAAACAGAGCGTCCGCGTGACCGGACGTCATCGCGTACGAGTCTCCGAGTGCCATGGCACGTGCCGACGCGGGTAGCGTCGTTGTCTTCGGTAGCGTGCTCTCAAGCTGGGCGGTTGCTGCCGAAGGAGCCAGGAGGGCAGCGGTTACGACCAGCGTAGTCGGGAAGCGCATGGCGGTGCTGTTCGAGACGTGGCGGAACGCACCAACCTCGGGGGCGCCTCCGGGCCCGTCAACGAGACTGAGGTCAGCCCCGCACTCGTTGCTCAAAGTCCGCGATCAGGCGGAAGGCGATCGATCTGGGATGGGGACGTAGCGGGAGCTCGTCCACATCGAACCATTGAGCGTCTGCGAGTTCGGTCGGATCGATGCAGAGATCTCCCTCCAGCCAGTCGGCGATAAAGCCCACCATGAGAGAGTGTGGGAATGGGTGGGGCTGGCTTCCGAAGTAGCGGAGGTTCTGCACCCGCACTCCCGATTCTTCCTCAATTTCGCGGTGAACACACTCCTCGAGTGTCTCTCCCGGTTCGACGAATCCTGCGAGAGTGGAGTACACACCCTCGGGAAAACGCGGAGAGCGCCCGAGCAGTGCCTCGCGGCCTCGCTGTACAAGCACGATTACGGCCGGTGCTACACGCGGATAATGGACCTGGCTGCACTCGCTGCAACGAAGACCTTCAGTCTCCGGGTCGAGTGTGGTCGGGGCCGCGCATCGGGAACAGAAGCGATGCGTGAGTACCCAGTCGGCCTTCTGACGAGCCGTGCCGACGATACGGAAGTCGTCCGGCTCGAGGTCTCGCCACGCAGCCCGCAGGGGGAGGACTTCGAGTCCGGATGATTCGACAACTTCGATATCGACGTCTGCGAGCACGTGCACATCGACGAGAGCGCCGTCCTGGCCACGGACCTCGACGTTCACGCGGGAGGCGGCGAGGCGGGCCGCACCGAGTGCCTCTTCGAGTCGTCCGCCGGAGGGGAGTTCGAGGCTGGAGTTCCCTGTCTCGAGAACCGGGCGGCTGCCGACGAATACGATCCGACTCACTCGGGTTGTCTCCGATCCAGAACGGCAGAGCGATGGCACCTGGCGCAGGTCACCCACATCCGATCCCGGACGTATGACACGTCGCGACGAGGTGGAACCGAACGGCGGTCCAGAGTGCTCTCACACCGAGGACACCTCAGCACGCGACCAGTGCGGAAAGACGAGGCGAGCGCGCGGGTTTCGTCATCTGTAAACCGATCCGTTGTCATCACCGGACAATACTCTCAGCAGCGGATGGCAACCGCGTGTCTTATTAACGCCTCAAAGATACGCACTCCTTTCCCGCTCGAGCGGCCACTCGCGGCCACTCGCGGCCGCTCGTCCCGATCGCTCCCTGATTTTCAATGATTACAGCGCTTCTCCAGCTCGCCGTCGCTGGCGCCGCCGTGGTCGGTGCCGCAGAAGCCGAGCTTCGCCCGCCGGCGCCCGGTGTCGTGGAGCTCGGGGAGCGACTCGTCGAGGTCGTGCGCTACGACGGAACCCGGGCGGAGATTGAAATCGAGACGCCCTGGGTCGCGTCGGCCGAGATCGACGTCGATGGCCGTCTCGACGACGCAGCCTGGGGTCAGGCAGCGCTCCTGGAAGGCTTCACGCAGTTTAGCCCGATCGAAGGGTCCGAGGCGACGCAGCGCACGGAAGTGCTCGTCCTGGTTGATGACGACGCGATCTATTTCGCCGTGAAGGCGTTTGACGAAGATCCGTCGGGGATCCGGGCGACGCTGACCGAGCGTGATGGCTTTGCGTATACCGACGACTACGTCCGCTTCATCCTCGACACGTTCGACGACCAGAGGCGTGGATATGTCTTCACGATCAATCCCTTTGGCGTGCAGCACGACGGCCTCTGGAATGAAACGGGAGGCAGCACCGGTCGTCGTGGACGAGGCATGTTCTCGCCGATCGACGATAGCCCCGATTTCCTGTGGGACTCGGACGCCGAGATGACCGATTGGGGGTACGAGGCGGAGATCCGGATCCCCTTCAAAAGTCTGCGCTTTCCAGAGCAGGAAGAGCAGTCCTGGGGCCTTCAGGTAGAGCGGAAAATTCAGCGTACGGGGTATGAGAGCTCTTGGGCTCCGATCACCGCATCGGTCGCGAACCGCTTGACTCAGGCTGGAAAACTGAATGGACTCAGGGGTCTCGATATGGGCCTCTTCATGGAGGTGAACCCGTTCGTGACCGGCGCCCGCAACGGGGCCCTCGACGACAGCGACACCTTCGCCCACTCAAACCCGACCGGTGAGTTCGGCTTCAACGCGACGTACGGGATCACGTCGAACCTGACACTCGATGGCACGTTCAACCCTGACTTCAGCCAGGTCGAGGCTGACGCCGGACAGGTGCAGGTCAACGAGCGGTTCGCGCTCTTTTTCGCTGAGGCTCGCCCCTTCTTCCTGGAAGGCACTGAGATCTTCGGCATGCCGAAGCAGCTGGTGTATACCCGCACCATCCAGAACCCGATCGCCGGTGGCAAGCTGACCGGGAAGGTCGGCGGGTTGAACGTCGGGTACCTCGGTGCCGTCGATGAGACGTTCTCCGCCGGCGGGGAGAGCGTGTACGTGAACCTGCTGCGGGCTCGGGCCGACGTCGGGGCGTCATCGACGATCGGTGCGGTCTACACCGACCGGACGGCGAACGCGTCCGAGTTCAACCGAGTCGCCGGTGCTGATGCTCGGATCCAGCTGGGTGGACGGTATACCGTCACCATGATGAGTGCCCGTAGCTTCACGAACGAAGCGTCGTTCTCGGAGCGCAGGGACGGGACAATGGGCTTCCTTCGTCTCGAGCGGGCGGGCCGAACCTTCCAATACAGCGCTGAGTTCGAGGATACGCAGGGAGCCTTCAATCCGGGCAGTGGTTTCTTCCAGCGAATCGGTACGGCTCAGGCCAACTCCCGCGCCTCCTATACATGGTTCGGACGACGGGATGCCCTGCTCGAGTCGATGGCCCCGTCTATTGAGGTCAAGGCGTTCTGGGACCATGACCGCTTTTGGGGTGGGCAGAGTTTCGAGGAAGGTGAGATCCAGCTTAGCAGTCGCTTCGGCTTCAAGAACAACATCACAATCTGGGCGAACTACCAACTCTCCCGGTTCCAATACCAGCCTGAGCAATACGAGGGCCTGTTCGTTCAAGGGTCAGGCGGCAGTACGCAGCCCTTCCGGCCTGCTCAGGAGGAGTTCGATCTTATGCCGAGTGCCACAGTTGGTATCTGGGTGAACAGGTGGCAGAAGGTCCGTGGGAATGTGCGATTTACACGCAGCCAGCGACCGATTTTCGATCGGTTCTACCGTGTCGCGGTTGAGCCCGCGAACTCCTTGTCAGGTGAGGCCCGTCTCAATCTTTATCCGACCAGTTCGCTTTCTGCCGAGGTGGGTGCCAACTGGAGCCGCCTGACCCGGAGAAGCGATGGGGTCGAGCACTCGACGGCGATCATTCCTCGCGTGAGGGTGAGGTACCAGTTCTCGAGGGCCCTCTTCCTGCGCAGCATCTTTGAGTACGGCAGCCAGGAATCGCTCTCGCTCCAGGACTCGGCCTCAGGCCTGCCACTCGTCAGCTGTGGTGATGCCGATTGCTTCGAGCGATCGGGGGGCGTCAACAACGACGTCCGTATCGAGGGCCTTCTCGGATACGAACCTTCGCCGGGGACCGTGTTCTTTTTCGGGTACACGCGCCAGATGCGTGACGCCCGAGCCTTCGGATTCCAGGACGTTCAGCCGACCGCAGACGGGCTCTTCCTGAAGCTGAGCTACCGCTTCCGGATGTAGCGACGGCTGCCTGGCCGCGTTAAGGTTCTCGGCTTGTTGGGCCGTATGTGTTCGACGAAATCGTCGTCGGCCCGTGACTTCAATGGGTGAAAAGCGTGGGAAAAGACGCGATCGAGATCGAAGGAACTGTCACCGAGGTACTCCCGAATGCGACGTTCCGGGTTCTGCTCGAAAATGACCACGAGGTGCACGCGTACCTCTCGGGAAAGATGCGGCAGAACTACATCCGCGTGCTCGAAGGGGATCGGGTGAAGGTGGAGATGTCACCGTACGATCTGTCCAAGGGTCGAGTGACATACCGGTATAAGTAGTTCCCGAAAGCTCCGCACTCAGGGACACGTAGGGCGGGGTTGAATAATCGCATCACGTGGAGGTCCCCGATGGAGTCGTTTGGTAAGGTCGCACTCGCTGGAGTCTCGGGGTTCGTTCTGTTCAAGATCGGAATGGCTCTCGTCTTCCCGATGCTCGGGATCCTGATTGCCCTCGTCGCCCTTGTGGTCAAGGTCGCTGTCGCGGTGGCGGTCGGCTATTTCGTGATGGAGTGGCTCAAGAAGAACAAGTGCGACGCATGTCGAGGTGCATGACGTGAAAGACTTCGAGATCGAGTAGCGACGCGCGCGACCAAAAAGCCCTCCGCTTCAGCGGGCGACATTTGCAGAAAAAATGCCCCCCCCCGCGATGGCTCTCGGGGGCTTGTGCTTCGGACGCGATCCCGTGAATCGCAAGCATCTATGCGGGTTTGTAGCGAATTCTCTCTTGACGCCCCTGAGCACGGGCTGTACCGTTGGTAACTGTAGGACCTGCAGACCCGGAAACACCTGCTTCCATGCGGCTTTTCGAGGTTTCTTATTTCTCGATGTTCGGGGTCTGTGCGGCCTGCACTCGGGGCGGCTCCGGCCGCGAAATTTTTCAACTTTCTCGATCCAACTCAGGAGCCGCTAGATGAACAAGTCCGACCTCGTGGACGCCCTCGCCAATGCCGCCGGAATGTCCAAGGCCGACGCCACTCGTGCTGTTGATGCGATGTTCTCGCCAGACAGTGGCATCATTGCCGATGCCCTGAAGGCGAATAAGCGCGTTCAGATTACGGGATTCGGCACATTCGAATCCAAGCACCGGAAGGCTCGTCAGGGTCGCAACCCTCGCACTGGTGAGACGATCCAGATCTCTGCCAGCAACACGCCCGCGTTTCGTGCCGGTAAGGGTCTGAAGGGCGCCATTAACTAGGTCCGTCCGCCTATCGGTCGGGGGCTGTCAGTGGCCCTCGAAGCCCGAGCCGTACTGGGCAGTCCGATGAGTAAAAAAGAGGCCGCGTCGCAACAGCGACGCGGCCTCTTTGGCTTCCGTTTGGTTACGTCCGGGATCAGCGTCCAGGGCGCCCCTTACGTGGCGGAGACTTGGTGCGGGGACGGTCGAAGTCGACTCGGGCTGCACGGCCACGAATGCTCGTTCCGTTGAGAGACTGGATGACCGTTCGCGCCACCTGCTCGTGAACCTCGACCACGGAGTGGCTCTCGCGGATCTCGATACGGCCCACGGCATCTCCACCGACACTTGCTTCGCCGGTGATCGCCCCGAGTAGGTCTCCCTTGGTCAGGCCGTCGCGCTCACCGACTCCGATGAAGAGCTTCGACCAGGACGGTGTACCCGAGGCGCGAGCGGCAGCGGTCGACGGTGCGGTGTCTCCATGAGCGGGGGTAGGTCCCTTCTTCCGCAAAAGTGCAACCGCTGCGGCTGCGACCTCAGCGGGGTCGTGGTCACGGAATATCGGCTCGAGCACGGCCACATAGGGTGCGGTGTCCTCGTCCTCCATCGCTTGCTCGAGCATCGCTCGAATCTCTGCAGTCGCCTGGTCAACCCGCGCAGGTGGCGGGAAGGGGACCGTGTCGTAGCCTGTTTGCTTGCCGAGGGCGCGAATGTGCGCAGCCTCTCGATTAAGAACGACAACGACGCCGTTGTCAGTCAATGAGTGGCGGCGGTCGAGCGTATCGGGATCGGCGGGGGTGTCACAGCTGACTACAGCGAGCCCTTCCGTCCCCTGCGCGGCCGTACGCGCTTCGAGTGCATCGACGCCGAGCCATACCGGCACCGACGAGTCACCTGGAGCGCCGGCGACGAAGCCATGCAACGTGAGGTAGTCCCCAACGTCGGCTGCGCGATCTTCGTTTCTGCAGAAGACGAGCACGTGGCGGGCCCCATCCGAAATCAGCTCGTCGACGATCGACAGAGCGGCGGCCTCGGTGGGCTCGGGCGCGATCCGGAATCGAACCTGCCCCCGCTTGGGGACCTCGGCTGCCGGGGTCGGGATGGTGAGGGTGCGCTTGAAATGTCGATCGAGGAGATTCCGGACGCCTTCGGTTACGGGAAGGCTGCTCATAACCCGCTGCGTACCGGACGGCAGGTGCTCCATGACCCGCTCGGTCCCGCCAAGGCCGGTCAGACTTTCGATCAGCTGAGCCTGGTCCACCACCAGCACTTCGACTGACGAGAGGTCGACCGCGCCGTGCTCTATGGCGGAGAGGAGCCCGGCTGGGGTTGCGAAGAGCAGGTCCGCTTGAGCGGGAAGAACCCACGACGAGCCGAGAGCAGCGATCGCATGGCCGGTGACCGTTGCGAGGCGGGCGGCTGACTCAGCGAGCCGGTCAGCGTTGTCCACCGTCGCACAGAGGACGATGCCACGAATGGCCCCTTCGCCGGGCTGAATGCGACTCAGCAGGCCGGCAGCCCAGGCTGTGAAAACGCCACTGCCAGGCCCCGCCACGAGAGCGATGTTGTTACCCTTGGCGACAATGGGCAACGCGTCTTCCTGAAGTGGCGTAGGTGTCTCGATGCCTTCCGCGGCGAGTGCCTCGGTAAGTTCGGGAGAGACGCCGAGGTCCTCGAATGTTTTCACGTTGATGGCTCGATCAGGTGGGCTCGCCTGAGCCGGGTCCACCTGCATCGCCCGGTTCGTAGGGAAGCTGGTTGAGGAGACGTTGCACCTCATAGTCGAGCCGCGATGTCCGTAGGCGGTCCGTGTTCGCGACAACGTCGGTGTACGGGCCGTGTCCGTGCGCAGAAATGGTGACCGATCCTTCGGCCCCGGTCCATGTCGCACTGTGGGACGAGTCATTGGAGCGTTTGAGCCCCAGGAGTTCGGGCAGGAACGCCTCAGCCTCTTCGAGGACCTCGCTCGGGGAACTCGCTGTCTTTCGTCTGTAACCGGCCATGATCCGTGGGATTCGGTTCGTTTCGCAGTTCTTCAAGTGCCGAGTAAGGTGCCCAGTGCGATGCGGTTGTGGAAGCCCTCGAACCGTTGGGAGTCCATTACGATCGTCGGTGTGCGTGTGACCTGCGCCCTGGCAGCGGCCTCCATCATGGCGGCGACGTCGCCCTCGTACCGGTCTACGTCCAGCACTGCCTTGGTCTCCGTCCGGTCGAGACCGTGCTCGATTCCTATCTCTACCAGAACATCCACCCTGCCGATGTCACGGCCCTCGATCGCGTACGCCTTCGCCACCGCCAGGCGTAAGGTCGTGGCGGTCGAGAGACTCTGTTCGGCCCCATGCGCGATCAGTTCGTGCGCTTTGCGTGTCCACGGTACGAGCGCGGGAGGTGCGAGCTTCACGCCCGCATGGGTGGCGATTGGTCGTGCCTCCTCCCAGAGCGGAGCAATCGTGGCAGAATCGACTCCGACGAGTGGCGTGCTCGGGGGACGGAGTTCGAGCGGAAGCCAGCGCATTTCGCATTCACTGGTCCACGGCATCTCCTCTAGACGGGCAGTCTCGATCTCCAGCATGAGTAGCACGGAGACCGGATCGATGAAATCGAACCAGATGTCGATCGGGTTTGTTACCATGGGGGCTCCCACCATATTCCGAACCCGCCAGGTCCAGAAACGAGGTCCAGATGCAGTTCAGCGTGAATGTAGAAAAGCTCAAGCCGTCCGCTACGATCGCGGTAAGCACGCTAGCCAAGAAGCTCGCTTCGGAAGGTCGGGATATCATCAACTTGAGCGCAGGCGAGCCCGATTTCGACACGCCGGCGTTCATATCTGATGCCGCAATCAACGGGATTCGTAACGGTCGGACGCGCTACACGCCTCCCGCGGGGATACCGGAGCTTCGCGTAGCGATTGCCGCGCGCCTGAGCGAGCGCTCCGGCCGTGCGATGGAGTCCGAAGGCGTAGTTGTGACGGCCGGTGCCAAACAGGCTCTCTTCAACGCGCTCTTTACACTGTTCGGCCCCGGTGACGACGTTATGGTCGCCGCGCCGTACTGGACGACGTACCCGGACCTGGTCAGGATCGCGCGGGCGGAGCCGGTCGAAGTGTTCGGTGAGCAGGCCAACGACTTCAAGATCACGCCGACCGACCTAGATGAGTGTGCGACGCACTCGACGCGTGGCCTGATCATCAACACGCCGTGTAATCCGACAGGGGCGGTCTATTCCGTCGAGGAACTGACGGCGCTCGCCGAGTGGTGTCGGGATCGGGGGGTCTGGCTCCTCAGTGACGAGATCTACCGGAACATTCACCACGTGGGCGACGGCGCTGCCCCGGGGATTCTCAGTGTACCGGCGGAGAGCCTCGGCCCGTACGTGCTGATCGATGGTGCGTCAAAGAGCTTCGCTATGACCGGGTGGCGAATCGGCTTTACCTATGCGGACGTGGAGGTGACGAAGAAGTTCTCCGCTCTGCAGAGCCAGATCACGTCGAACTCTGCCACACCGTCTCAGGTGGCGGCGCTTGCGGCCTTCAGCGACACGGACGCTGCCGACGCGGCCCTTGCCGAAATGGGTGAGGCATTTGCGCGGCGGCGCGCCCTCGTATGCCGGCTCATGGGCGAGCTGCTACCGGACGTTCCATTCATTGAGCCCGACGGCGCCTTTTATCTCTTCTTCTGTGTTGGGGGCTTCTTCGACGACGAGATCGCCAATGCCACCGAGTGGTGCAGCCGACTCCTTCACGAGCAAGGGGTCGCGCTGGTTCCTGGTGCGGCGTTCGGAGACGACCGCTGGGTGAGGATGAGCTTCGCGACCTCTGACGAGATCATCGAGCAGGCGCTCGGCCGGATCTCGTCTTCTGTGCGCGCGGCCTCGGCGGGGTAAAGCTCAACCAACCTCGCTGAGTACTCGACCGGCGGCCTGCAGCGAGTTTGCGACGTAGCCTTCGCCGAAGAGGTTCACGTGCACAAGCAGATAGTACAGCTGGTACAGATCTCGACGGTATGTCCGGTAGGCGGCACTGATCGCGCGGATTTCGCTGTACGCATCGTAGAATCGTGGACCAAAGCCACCGAACAACTCGGTCATGGCCAGGTCGACCTCGGCATCACCCCGGTACACCGCTGGGTCGATCAATACGGGCCGACCATCCGAGTCGGCGTACGCGTTTCCACCCCAAAGGTCCCCGTGTAGAAGTGATGGGGTCTCGATGTCGCTCAGGAGGGAACCGAGTACCTCCAGCAGGGCATCCATGCGATCTCCACCATCGCGTGCCGACGCGAAGTACCCGTTCGATCGAGCACGTCCGAGCTGGGGTAAGATGCGTTCATCGCGCCAGAACGCGGCCCATGATGGATTCTGTTCATTTCGCTGCGGGACGCTACCGATCCAGTTGTCGTGGCTCCAGCCGAAGGTGGCGTTCCTGGTTGACGACTCATGGAGCTGGGCAAGCTCTCGGCCGAGCGTCTCGTCCGTGCGACCCCTGCGATATCCTTGTTCGACATACTCGAGAAGAAGCCAGGCGTCGTCGTCCGAGACAACAACAACCTCCGGGACGCGAAGACGCGTTCCTTGCCCCGGTTCGACTGAAGAGGCCTCAGCTAAGGCGCGGAGGCCGGCCGCCTCGGCAGCGTACATGCCGGCTGGTGCGTCCGGCCGCCATTTCACGAAGTAGTTCCGGCCGTCAGCCGTCCGGAGTCGGGCGCCGTTGTTGATACAGCCCCCCGTTATCGGGGTCGCCGTGACGAGTTCACCGCAATCCAGCGTGGTAAACGCCTCCCCTAAGCCGTCTCGAATCGATTCAGGAAGCGAATCAGGCCGCCTTCAGGCGTTCGAGCAGAGTCTGGCAGGAGCGGTGGAGCATCTCGTAGACCGTCTCGAAGCCACTCGCGCCGCCGTAGTACGGATCGGGGACTTCGTCTCCCTCTTCCTCGTCGAATTCGCGGAGCAAATGCACCTCGACATCGGAGTCAGATGCGTCCGCCATCCTTCTGACGTTCCGCAGATTCTCGTGATCCATCACGATCACGTAATCGAACCGATCCAGGTCATCGTCCGTGATCTGGCGTGCGCGGCTGTCGAGCTCTACACCTTGCTTGGTCGCGACCATCGCAGCTCGCGCGTCCGGCCGCTCGCCAACATGCCAAGCTCCGGTACCAGCGGAGTCGATATCAAATCGTTCGTCGAGACCAGCCTCATGTACGAGGTGGTCGAAGATCCCTTCCGCCAGCGGCGAACGGCAGATGTTGCCGAGGCAGACGAAGAGGACCGACGTACGATCGGAGTCGGAGTTGTGCGTATCCACAGACGTGGGGTTCGTCGAGTGGGGGTCTCGGGATATGGGCCGAAGCCACTCCCTTTCAGCGGCCAAGTTGCCCATGTGCTTGTCGGAATTCAAGAACCACGAGATCCACAGGCAGTCGACCTGGTTCGTCCCTCTCTTGGTCGTTGTTACCTTTTGCCCGTAATCGTTCCGACCTCGGGTGAAATGAAATCATGGTCGGAGCACCCGTAGGATGAGGACCGATTTTGTCTGAAGAGAAGACGTTTTCCGATCTGGGGCTGTCCCCCGAGCGCCTGGCAGCTATCGAAGTTCTGGGCTGGACGATCCCCACCCCCATTCAGCATCAGGCGATCCCGGCCGGCGTGACTGGTACCGACGTCGTCGGCATCGCTCAGACCGGAACGGGAAAAACTGGTGCGTTCATGATCCCCGCGTTGGAGCGTGTGAACGCTGGCCAGGGCCTTCAGGTCCTCGTCCTGTGCCCGACGCGTGAGCTGGCCCAGCAGGTGTCCGACGACACGGTCGAACTGTCGAAGGGGACCAAGATCCGTTCCGAGGCCATCTTCGGTGGGGTCAGCTATGCGCCTCAGATCAAAGCGCTCGAGCAGGGATACGAGGTCATCGTGGCGACTCCGGGTCGGTTTATTGACCACATGGGTTCGAAACGTGTCGACTTGAGCAAGGTCTCATACCTCGTGCTCGACGAGGCAGACCGGATGCTCGATATGGGCTTCCGGCCTCAGATCGAAGAGGTGTTCCGTGGTATGCCGAAGAAGCGTCAGACGATGCTCTTCAGCGCGACGATGCCTCACGGCGTGCACGATCTGGCACTCCGGATGACGAATGAGGCGCTGTGGATCGAGGCTACCCCGCCGGGCACGACCGCCGAGGGCATCGACGAGCGTTTCTACTCCGTGAAGCCGAACAAGAAAACCGACCTGCTCATGAGCCTCATCCATGAGCCGGGCTGGGAGCAGGTCCTGATCTTCACGCGGACGAAGGCCGGGGCTGATGTACTGGACGGTTTGCTGAGTCGTGAGGGCATCAAGGTCGACGCGATGCATTCCAACAAGCAGATGAAGTATCGGACGCGCGCGCTCGAGCGATTCGCGAAAGGGGAGATCCGGGTCCTTGTCGCTACTGATGTCGCTCAACGGGGCCTCGACGTCGAAGGGATTACCCACGTGGTGAATTACGACGTTCCGCTCGATCCCGAAGACTACGTCCACCGCATCGGCCGGACAGGTCGGGCCGGAGCGACCGGAACTGCGATCACGTTCGTGACTGCCGGTGATCTGGGCGCCATCAAGAGCCTCGAGCACCGCCTCGGCCGCGGAGTGGAGAAGATCCACCTGCCCGAGTTTGACTACGCGGGTGCGCCTCCGTCGGAAGGACGGTCGATCGGGGGGCGTGCAAAGAAGTCGACGCGGACTGGAGGGGGGATGGGGTCGAAGTCAGCTTCCGAGCTCTCACCCGAAGAATTGGCCAAACTGTTGAACCCTGAAGTCTGACGCTGGAAGAGCACGAGTGAGTCGAGTTTACCTTCGGTATGGCGCCAATTATCAGAGCGTATCCTTCGAATTCGAAGCCAGGGCACTCAACGAAATTGGATTCCGCCGGGATCGCGAGTCGTCGTTTGCGTTGGATGAGCTGGGTGACCGGTACGAGTTGATCGAGACCGTGGAACTCGTCGCCCGGGCGGAAGGCGACGTGCAGTCCGAGACGGAGCAGCTTCTGCTGGACCGCCTCCAGGAAAAGGCACGGGCGACCGTCGATTCACTCCCCGAGGGCGGCATCGTCATCGTAGAGAACGAGCGTGGAGGGCAGGACCAGCCCAAGCCGCGCCAGACGATCAGCAATCTGGTCGTGGCGGGCGAGAATCGTCTCCACTTCACCTACCACGTCGACCCGCCTCTTCGACTAGGTACCTACCGCGCGAACCGCTGACCGGACGGAGCTGTAGTCGATCTCCCTACAGGCCCGCTTCCGGGTTCCGCCGGAGGTTCCTGGCAGGAGCTTTCGTTGGACCCGATACATGCGAGGGGTCTGTTGGTAGGAGGGTCGCCTCATCGAGTCTTTTTTGCGCTCAGCGTAGCCCGACTGGCTTGCCGTCTAGCGCCCACGAGGGGTCGATGTCGATTCCGAGGTGTGCGAGCGCGGTGACCGCGACGTCGACAATGAATGTGTCCTGGCTCGGTGTGCCGATGGCGGCGGCGGGTCCACTGACGAGGATGAAGGTGGTCATCTCCACGGGTGAGTCTCCGCCATGCCCACCGTCCTCGGTACGACCGTGGTCCGTACTGATCAGGATGAGCCAGTTCTCCTCATGGAAGGTCGGGCGGGCGCCTACCGCCTCAACGAGGCGGCCGATCTGGCGGTCAGAGACTGCGATGGCCTCGCGGTACTCGACACCGATGGACCCCTGCTGATGGCTCGTCTCGTCCGGATTCCCCAGGTAGACGAAGAGGGCGTCCGGAT
>DGOW01000099.1:30111-67720 GCA_002390225.1 Gemmatimonadales bacterium UBA4456
GTAGATGTGAGACGGCAGCCGAGGTGATCTGGGCGTCACCTTCGGGCCATCCGGTCACGTAGCCATCGAGTGGCATCCTGATGTCGATTGCGTCAGAAATTGTCGGGCCTCCGCCGTCGATCTCCATGAGAGGAAGCCAGTCGACAGCAGCAAAGGTGGCCAGCTCGGGCCGAACCGACTCGATGCGGGTCAGGAAATCCGGGAATTCGGTGTACCGGCGGCCACCGAATTCATTGTCCGTCACCCCGTGCTTGTCGGGCCAGACTCCAGTCAGCATCGACGACCATGAGGGGCCAGAGACCGACGGTGTCGTCGTGCGGGTGCGCGCGGTAAACGACCCTCCCATGGCCAACGCGTCGATGTTGGGTGTGGGGACGTCCGCGAGAACATCCGGGCGCACACCGTCGATGCCGATAAGGAGAACTTTTGGCGTGCGCTCTTCGAGCGGGATCATTGGAGGTGGCTCGTCCGCGCCCTTGTCGCATGCGGTGAGCGCTGCGCTCAGAAACGCCAGCACAATCGGTTGCCAAACAGAGCGAGTTACGCTCCACTTCCGGTTCCATATCATCAGGTGATCCTCGGAGGCTCACGAATGTCGGTTCGACACGTCGACACACTGCCAGCGGAAGAAGTAAAGGCCGGTAAGGATACAAAGGTTCAGGTGCTCATCGGACCGGATCAGGGCCCGAATTTCGCTCTGCGGCGCTTTGTCATGGAGCCGGGTGGGGGTATGCCCCTGCATACGAACACAGTGGAGCACGAGCAGTATGTCCTTCGTGGAAGCGCGCGCGTTCAGATTGGGCATGATGTGCACGAGGTGAAGGAAGGGGACGTGGTGTACATCCCCGGCGGGGTAGAGCACAACTACGAGGCAGGCGACAACGGATTCGAGTTCCTCTGCGTGGTTCCGAACCTGGCGGACGAGATTTCGCTCGTCGACTGCTGACGCTGCGGCCCCACATGGGTAATGCAGTGCCGTCAGGGGCCATCATCGTACGTGGCCGTCCCGGCCGTCGGGCGAGCCCGATCCCTCCACTCGTCGCCTCGGCCGCGAGCGATGCGGTGTCAGCCGACCGAAGCAACGTCTGAGCGTCGGGGATGTTCTCCGCACAGGCTGCCAGACCGAACGCGACGTCACCATGAGCCATATCTGGGATGGCTGCCTCGATTCGGTCCGTGGCAACGCACCCTCTCGTTAGTTCCCAGGAGTAGCAAGACGTACCTGCCGTTGCCCGTGTGCGAGACGAGGTCGGTGGATCGGGTGATGCCGAGAATACACTGCCCGATCGCGCGGACCTTCGCTTCGGGCCCGTCGGCACCGGCCCCGATCGTCAAGAGCATGATCGTGAACGGAATTCCTCGATCACCAGCATCGAAGACATCGTTGCAGATCATGTCGAAATGTCGGCTGTTGGTCAGCCCGGCCTGAGCATCTGTCAGCGCGGGGTGGGTCGTGGCCTTGCCACCGGTTTCTCTGCGGTCGTCAACGATCATGGAAGATCGTCGGTCAAGTGCACTAGTCGATCGGTAGGGCCAGAGCGATCAGCTCGGCCGCCTGCCCGCCGCCACCTACCGCGATCACAATGAACTGTCGTCCGTCGTGCATGTAGGTCATGGGCAGGCCGACCTGCGCGTTGGGTAGCTCGATCTCCGCGATGATCTCCCCCGTCGTCTTGTTGAGCGCCCTCAGCATTGGTGCGCCTGACGCACCTTCGCCAGTGAAGAGAAGCGTACTGGTTACGAGCACGCTGGCGCGTGAGACTTTGCCAGTGCGCGGCACCAGCTCCGGATCGATGCCGAGCGCCTCGGCGACACCGTCAGGAGTATCTCCATTCGCCACGGTCCAGGCATGGTCACCGGTTGACAGGTCGAGCGCTGTCACGCGCCCCCATGGGGGTTTCACAATGGGAATGCCCCGTGCGATCTGGGCGCGCGCGAACCCGAAGATATAGTCCATGTCGGACTGCTCGCCGCCCGGGATGAGTTGAAGTACGGAGGCGTTCGTCTGCGACCCCACGTACAGCATACCGGTTTCAGGGTCGAGTGCGCCGCCCTCCCAATTAGCGCCGCCGATGGTGCTGGGGAGAGACAACGTGCCCTTGGTGCCGTCCGGAGCGTCACGAAGTGATGGCGGTGTGAAGAGCGGCCCCATGCGGTAGTCGGCCACGGCCTCGAGAGCGCGTGCCTTGATCTCCGGTGTGAAGTCGATGAGATCGTCTTCCGTGAAGCCCTGGCGATCGAACGCCGGCGGCTTGGTCGGGATGGGCTGCGTAGGCGATGTCCACTCCCCCGGAACGTCAGTCTGCGGCACCGGCCGCTCTTCGATCGGCCAGATGGGCTCGCCCGTGAGTCGATCGAACACGTAGGTGAAACCCTGTTTCGTAATCTGTGCGACGATCTTCCTCGGCGTCCCGTCTACCTCGATATCGGCGAGGATCGGAAACGTCGGGTTGTCCCAATCCCAGATGTCATGGTGGATGATCTGGAAGTGCCAGACCTTCTCACCTGTCCGCGAATCGAGGGTGACCAGGCTGGTGGAGAAGAGATTGTTGCCATGCCGATGGCCACCGTAGTAGTCACCGGTGGCGGCCTCGGTCGGCACGTACACATATCCGGTCTCGAGATCTGCGGAGATCGGAGCCCACGCAGCTGCGTTTCCGGTGTAGGCCCACGACTCGTACATCCACGTCTCGTTCCCTTCTTCGCCCGGTTCGGGGATCGTCTTGAAGGTCCAGAGAAGCTCTCCGGTGCGCGCGTCGAAGCCGCGGATGTCCCCGGGCGTGTTGGTCATCGACGGAGGCCGCAGTCCGACATGGTGGGCGGAACCGACGACGATGACATCGCCAACCACCGTCGGGGGCGAGCTCGCCCCGATCGTGCCGACAAGTGGGATTCCGGTGCGCGCCCGGTGTCCGTCGTTCAAGTCGACGGTGCCCGCCGTGCCGAAGCCCGCGACCGGGAGACCGGTTTCCGACGCGAGGGCGACCATGTGGTAGCCCGGCGTCACGACGATGATACGATCGTCGCCGGCGCCGTCGGACCAGTAGCCGACACCGCGGCCAGGGTTGGCACGGGGTGCCTCGGCCAGTCGCTCGCCCTCGTCCATTGTCCACATCCAGCGCGTCTCACCGCTCCCTGCTTCGATTGCGACGACCGCGCGGCGCTGACCCGCTGTCGCATAGAGCACGCCATCGACCATGAGCGGCGTGGTGGCTGACCGAATGAGCGGGTTCGGGCCGTAGTTCCGACCGCTCCAACGCCATGCGATCTCGAGCTCTCCGGCATTAGATGCGTCGATCTGGTCGAGCGCTGAATACCGTGTATGTCCGGGGTCTCCTCCATACACAGACCACTGTCCGTCAGAGACTCCGGTCTGACCGGTAGCGGGCGTCGGGAAGAGTGCTACGGCTGCGACGACCGCGGCTGGCATGGTCCAGAGAGCTAAGGGGTGACGCATGCTTCCTTCGGGTGGAAGTGTTCAGGCCGGGACAACGTGGTCTACGTCGAGCTATGCCGCCAGATTCTCTTCATCATGAACCTTCGTGCCCTCTCGATGCCTCTCGACTCCTCGACATTTCCGGTTTCAACTCGGTCCCGTCGTGCCGTCGCCGGGGTGTTCATGCTCGTGACTGCGCTCCTCGCTCTGTGGACAGTCGGTCCCCGGCCGACGTTCGTGGAGCGGTGGGAGGAACCGGAATTGCCCGACGACCTCGACGTGTGGGCTGCGCAGCGCGAGGTGGGTGTCCCAGATCTGCGAGAGGGAGACGGTCGGTCGATTGTATGGGCTGATCCCGAGGTCAGAGGGAGAACCCCGCTGAGCCTCGTGTATCTGCACGGGTTTTCGGCAGACCGACATGAGATGGAGCCCGTGATCTCCCATCTGGGTGCAGATCTGGGTGCGAATGTCTTTTTCACTCGACTGGCAGGCCATGGGCGCGACGGCGCCGCGATGGCTGAGGCGACCGTGGAGGACTGGCTTGCCGATGCGGTGGAGGCACTCGCGGTCGGGGCGCGGCTCGGTGATCGGGTTGCCTTGATCGGAACGAGCACGGGGGGGACGTTGGCGTCCTGGGTCGCCGCTCGTCCCGAGGCCGGTGACCGGGTCGCCGCAATGATTCTGGTCTCACCGAACTTCCATCCGAAAGACCGGAATTCGAGGGTTTTCCTGCAACCGTGGGGAGAGAAGATCGCGGGTCTGGTGATCGGGAAGGAGCGCTGCTGGGAGCCAATGAACCAGGCTCAGCAGCGACACTGGACGACGTGTTATCCGATCGAGGCGATCACGCCCATGATGGCGTTGGTCGAGCGGGTGCGAATGATGGATCTCTCCTCCGTGACCGTCCCGACGCTCGGGATCTACTCACCGGATGACAACGTCGTCGATGCCCGAGAGACGGACGCGCGAATGGCGGCTATGACGGGTGCGCGCGTGGTGACCGTGGACGTTCCCACGGCCACGGATCCTTCTCACCATGTGCTGGCTGGCGACATCGTGTCTCCCGAGTCGAATGATGACGTGCGTCGGCTCATGCTGGAGTTCCTTCGCGAACAGCTTGGGGCGTCGGTGGCTGACCCTGACGGACTGTGAAGGAATGTCCAGCGCGTTCACGAAGAATCTCAGACAGGCTTCGCTTCTTCAGCGCGTCGACCATCCGCCGATGTGGGTCTCGCTCGGCTGAGCTAGACCTCCCGGGCCATCGGGGGTAGTCGGTCGAACCACGGTCTGGCGCGCTCGAGCTGGCCGGCAAGGCGAAACAGCGTGTCTTCCCGAGCGAATCTCCCCACGAAGTGCACTCCGATTGGCAGGCCCTCTTCGCTCCAGTAGAGGGGCACCGACATCGCCGGGTGCCCGGTGATGTTGTACACCGGCGTCCACGGGATGAAGTCGAGTGCCGATTTGGCGGCCTGGTCGATCAGGCCCGCAGCCTTGATGAGGCGCCCCGAGCCGAACATGCCGAGGATCTTCAGCTGAGTGCGCTCAGCTGGACTCGGGCCGATGGTGCCGAGTGGCGGAGGCGGGACGGAGACCGTTGGTGTGAGTACGATGTCGTATTGCTCGAAGAACTCGCCCACGTCTCGCGCCATGACTTCCATCTGGCGAAGCGAGGCCGCGTACTGCTGTGCGGACAGCGCGCTCGAGATCAGGCCGAGCGCCCACGTTGACGGCTCCAGTTCGTGGCGTCGAGGGCGGCGGCCGACCGCGAGGGACGCCTCACCGATATCCGCTCCCAGCTCGCCGGCGACGACGGTGAGGAAGTTCCTAGCGAATGCGTCGCCATCGATGGGTATGTGGTCTTCGACGACTTCGTGACCTAGCGACTCGAGGAGCGCCGCAGCGTCGGCGACGGCGTCGATACAGTCCGGGTGAACCTCCGTGTCGACGCACGGGATCGTCGTATACGCAATGCGCAGGGGTGCTGGATCACGCTCTACTTCGGCGAGCCATGGGCCTGTTGGCGGAGGAATCTCGAACGCCGCGCCCGGGTCGGGGCCGTGGGTAGCGTCCAGCATGGCTGCGCTGTCCCGAACGCTCCGAGTCAGCACGTGTTCGACCGAGGCTCCTCTCCAGAACTGGCCTCGGTTCGGTCCGGTCGGCGTCCGACCACGGCTCGGTTTCAGCCCGAAGAGCCCGCAGCATGATGCCGGGATCCGGATCGAGCCACCTCCGTCGCCACCGCCAGCCATCGGCACCACACCGGTCGCGATCGCCGCCCCGCTGCCGCCACTCGAGCCTCCGGGACTGCGCTCAAGATTCCAGGGGTTGAGCGTCGGTCCCCAGATTTCGGGCTCCGTGACGGGTTGCAGGCCCCACTCTGGAGTATTGGTCTTGCCGAAGACACTGACGCCGGTCGCGTGCACGCGGGACACGAGTTCTGAGTCCCAGGTCACGACGTAGTCGCGCATGAAGTGACTGCCGGCGGAGGTTGGATGTCCGGCATACATCGACGCGAGATCTTTTGCCAGGAAGGGGACGCCGACGAACGGTCCTTCCTTGGGATCCTCCGCAGCCCGGCGTGCATCTTCCTCCATGAGGTGCACCACGGCGTTGATCTGTGGATTCACCGCTTCAAGGCGTGCCAGTGCCAGCTCCAGAAGCTCGGTAGCCGTCACGTCCCCTTGTCGGACCGCGTCCGCGAGAGCGAGGGCGTCGCGAGAGAGGTACTCCTCATGGGTCATGCTCACGGTCGTCCCCCGACCAGGAGTTCGAGATCTGCCAGCATCTGGCGAGAGTTGGCGTGGTTGGGCATGAATTCGACCGCTCTGCGGGCGTATGGCAGTGCTTCGTCGAATCGCTCGAGGCGAATCAGCGTACGGGCCAGTTCGAAGTGTCCACGTCCAAGGCCGGGGTCCGACTCGACCGCCAGGAGATACGCCTCCGCTGCCTCGTCGTATCGCTGAGCCAGTTGAAGCGCGTTCCCCATGTTGAAGTGAGCCAGAGCCTCTCGCGGGTTCAGTGCGAGGGCTTCCTGATATGCCTGTCGCGCTGCTCCCTGGTCGCCACTGTTCGAGAGGGCGACGCCCAGATTGACCCAGGCCAGAGGCTGTTGTGGGTCGACCGCGAGGCTAGCGCGGATTGTGGTGATCGCCTCTGTGAACTGGCCCGCTCTACTATGCATCTGACCCATCGCGTGCAGGACGCGAGCGTCGCCGGGACTCAGCTCGAGCGCCTTGTGGTAGGCGATCGCACTCGTTTCGAAGTCGCCTTCGTCCCGTGCCTGGTCACCCAGGAACCCTAGAGCCAGAAGCCAGCGCCCCCGTAGCGCCTGGTCGGACACCGAGGTCTGAAGGAGTTGGACGAGTCGCGCACGGACCGTGGGTGTGTCCCCCGAACTCCAGTGAAGTGCGGCAGCCGCCATCGACCGAATGTCGAGGTCAGAGCTCTCCAGAAGCTCGAGTAGGTCAGCTTCGACATCCTGGGGAAGCGCGTCGACATCGGGTTGCAGATAGCCGGTGAGGAGTCGGCTCATCGCCTGAAACTGGACCAGCGGGTCCGTCTCTTCCGGGTGCAAGAGGAGTGCCGCGGCCTCCTCGAGATTGCGAGCTCGGAACTCTGTGTTGATTCCCTCCACCAGCGGGCGGTGTGGCTTCAGTTCACCCCACCACGCCCGGGCTTGGCTCTGGAGCTGCAGCGCGGACTGGTCCTCGTGACACTGCGCGCACGCCGTCTTCAGCCCCAGGTCCGCATCGTAGACGGGGCGGGGAATAGCGATGGTGTGATCCGAGCGAGCGAACGCAACGCCTCCGCCCACTTCCGGATGCTGCAGGTAGGGCATGTGGCACGACACGCATTTGGACGCCTCTGTGTCGGCCGGATGGAAGGTGTGCGTGGTGACGTCGGTCGCCTTGCTGAGGTGACACGACGTGCATTGGCGATCGTCGAACGGGTCGTCGAGCGGGGTACGGTTGATGTCCCAATAGTCCTGGCCGTGGGGCTCGTGACAGCTCGCGCAGTCCATCGGACCCTGCAGGTAGCATGCGCTCGCGAGGTGGTTCGCCTGATAGGCGAAGCTCCGGACGCGCCCGTCGGCGAAGTACGGTTGGTCACCAAGGACAGGATACTTGAGCGCGTAGTAGCTCTCGAGCGACTCGCCCGGCAGGTAGCCCTCACGGAGTACGTCCTTGAGCGCGTGACACTGAAAACAGACGCCAAGCGCGTCGTCTTTACCCAGATTCGCGAGGCTCTCGATTCCGGCCTCCGCGCCAGGGAAGCCCGCCTCGGCGAGCTCGACGTGACGCGCTCCTGGACCGTGGCACGACTCGCAGTTCACCTGCAGTGTCGTGTACTCCGTGCGGTAGCCTGTGCCCGGCTCGAGCGTCGTCGTGATCTGACTACCGTGACAGTCCTGGCAGTTCGCGAAGCGGTCGACTGTCCCGATCGGACGGAGTGGAGGCCAGTCGCCACAGTCGGCCAGCCGCATATCCGACGTGATCGGTTCCCAGCCCTGGTTGGTCCGAGAACCCGTGTTGCAGAACCAATCGGCGGCTGAGTCTGACCAGTCCCAGGGGAGGAAGCGCTCGGTTCCATCCCCGAGACGGCTGATAAAGCCCTGAGTGCCTCCGCCGATCATGTGGGCGCCGCCGATCACTCCGGTTACCGTGAATGCGTCGACCGCGAAGCCGTCCTGCTCGACGAGGAAATCGTAGGTGCCACCGCGGACTCGAGGTGTGACGGTCGCGTCGGCAAAACGGATCGGTTGGCCGTTGAAGGCCGCGATCACGACGTCGGGGCCAGGCATGCCGCCGGCCTTCCCATGAGTGGAGCCTGCCCAGGCGTCGTACTGGTCTTCGTGACAGGTCCCGCACGCGTCTGCGCCGACGAAATCGGTCCGTGCGACGGTCGATGCCGCAGTCGGTACCGGGGGTGGGAAGTCGAGAGAGCCGATCGTTGGTGCCGACGTGTCGCCACCCTCGGCACAAGCGCCAGCGCTGAACAGGATCACGACGGAGGCCACGAGCATTGACTGTGGTCGGCTCATCAACGGGCGCCTCCGGACCACGCGGGCTGCGTACATGCGCACAGCGTCCGTATGTGAGCGACGAGCGTCCGGATCTGTGCGTCTGAGAGGAGATTCCCGAATGCCGGCATCCGTGCGCTGCGGTCCAGCACGTAGCCGCCGGCTGCGATCCCATCGTACAGGGTGTCGTCTGGCCGAAGAGACATCAGGGTGGGGTCGGCGTGACGGGTAGGCTGCACCGGCAGCCGAGCTGAGTTCCACCCGTCGCCGTTTCCTGAATCCCCGTGGCAGGCAGCGCAATGCCGGGTATAGAGGGATGCGCCGTCCTCTTCTTCACCAGCCATCAGGGCCGTCGGCGCCTGAGGGGCGGGGGCGTCTGCGCCGGCGCTGCTCAACGGCTGCTGATGCAGATATCGGGCGAGCCGGTCCTGATCGCCATCGGACATCGGCTGGTGGGGCATGATCGATCCGGGGATCTTTGCAGGGTCGGCGATTACGGCACGGACGTAGGTCAGGTCGGCACGGTCTGAAATGCCGTCGAGCACGGGGCCGATGGCTCCGCCATCTCCGGCGATAATGTGGCATCCCCGGCAGGCGATGCGGGTTTCGAGGAGGCGTTCCGTTCGCTCTATCTGAAGGGGGGTGAGTGCGCTCGTGTCCTGCGCGTGCGCCGTGGAGCGAGGGGCGCTCACGCACAGGATAAGAAGCGCGACGCAGATGGGGTCGCGCACCCACTGGATCAAGGCGAGATCAGGCAGACGAAAGGAGCTCAATTCTCAAGGGAACGGACAACGGGCCTTCGGCCCAAGATAGACAAGCGCGGCCGCCTCCGCCCGTGTCTTCCGTCCCCGCTCCGGGCGTAGCGCGATGATCAGGTACGTCTGTGAGGTGCGTGCGGCTGCTACGAGGGAGGTCGTTGTTGTCGAGATACCGGCGCCTTTGGGGGAGACTGCACGTGGGCATAGCTTGGAACATGAGCATCCTCTACGACTCCGGGTTACGGCCCATCGACTTCGTGCTCCATCCGACCGACCTCTCCGAGGCGTCGGAGCGTGCGTTCCATCACGCATTGGCAGTGGCCATCCGACAGGGTGCGCAGTTCACGCTGTTGCACGCGATGGGTCGACGTGCGACAGACAACTGGCCCGGTTTTCCCTCGGTCCGCTCGAAGCTCGCCCAGTGGAAGGCGGCTGGCACGCTGGACGGGCTAGCCGACCGAAACCGCCAGACGAGTGTCAGCAAGGTCGAGGTGGATATTCGGGATCCAGTCTCGGCCTCTCTGCAGTACATCGACCGAAATGCGGTCGACATGATCGTGCTCGGTACGACCGGCCGTCGAGGTCTCGCGCGGCTCGTGCGCGCGCCGCGCGGTGAACTGCTCGCGCGTCGGTCGAAACTGATGACCCTATTCGTGCCGGATGGAGCCAGCGTATTCGTAGACGGCGCGACAGGGGAGGTCACACTGAAGAGGATCCTCATTCCCGTGGACCCGGTGACCGATCCCCGTCCAGCGATGGTACGTGCCGTCAACGCGGCCGCACTTCTGGATGATCCGGCGCTCGAGATCACTCTGTTGCACATAAGCGATGGCGATGAACTCGCCACGACGGACCTGCCTGAGCTTCCGTTCTGCCGTTGGAACGCGATGCAGCGCAGCGGAGACGTAGTGAAGGGTATCCTGGAAGCAGCGGAGGACGTTCAGGCCGACGCGATCTACATGACCACGACGTGGAGCAAGGCAGGATTCGGGCGGATCGAGGGGAGCGTGACCGAGGGGGTCCTCGCGGGCGCGCCATGCCCCGTGGTGACGGTCCCCGTCGACAAGAGCTGAGTCTGCGACGGCCAGCCATGGTCGAGGGGTCGTCTCCGAACCACTTTACTGACCAACCCCGTATCGTCGTCCAAGTACGCTGTTTGGTACCTCTTATGTCCGAGTCCGCATCGTCGCTTTTGCACCTGCGCCCGTTGTCGATGTGCGTGATCCTTGTCCTGGCAGTCCCCGCCACCGTGCCCGCGCAGTCGTTGCAGGGGAGCACCGCCAGCACGTTGGGTGGTATCGCACTTGGCGCGTACTCCGGCTCCATCCTTGGCCTTTTCGGGAGCCTGCTGCCCTGCAATCGAACGTTGTACGGCCCCAAGTGCGCCGCGACAGGTGCCAGCGTCGGAGGTGCGGTCGGTGTCGCGATGGGAGGTCTGATCGGAGCACAGAACCAGGATGAGACCATCGTTCGTCTGAAGGGTGCGGGCGTCGGTGCGCTGATCGGCTCAGGGGTCGGGATCATCCTCAGACAGACCGTGCGCCAGTATGCCTGGGGAGACGCTGCCAGCGTTGCTGTGGTCGGGGGTGCCTTCGGTGCGACACCCGTCGGCAGTGGCGTGGGTCTCGGTGTCGGTGCCGCAGCGGGTGGAATCGTATGGGTCGCGTTCCCGAGGGCCGGTCTGCAGGACTTCATCATGTTCAGCCTGGCCGGTGCCGCGATCGGCGGTATGGTCGACTGGGCGGATGGCGCTGATGACGCCAAGCGAGAGGGGAGCGGGTCGCGTTTCCCACTCTCGTTCGCCCTGCCTGTGGGGTGGTAATGGGGCACCAGTTCGTGCGTACGGTGTTATTGCTGGGCGCACTCGTCGCTTCGGCCTGTACGATCTCGCCCGCGATGGAGCGGGCTCGACCGGCGCGCTCGCTCTGTCCCGATGAGGCGCTTCGGCGCGATCAGGTCTCGCCAGCGGACACGGCAGGACTGCGCTGGTACCGCGCGGAAGAGGAGCGAGACGTGCGACTCGGGAGTGCCTGGTGTTCGACTGTCGGCGCTCCCGCCCTGGAGATGCGTCCCCGTGGGGGGTTCCCCGCCTGGGAGGCAGATACGGATCTGGATGTAGTCACGTGGAACACGGCGGTCGGCGGCGGCGACATCTTTGCTTTTCTCGACCAGGAGCTTGGGCTCGATTGTTCGGGCTCGAGCCCTATGATGGCCCCGGGCTCACGCCCTTTCGTTCTGATGCTGCAGGAAGTGTGGCGTCGATCCGATGATCTGCCTCGTGTTCTGGCCGGCGACAGTGTGCCTTGGACGCTCGGGCCTGATCTGTCGAACGACGCACTCGATATCGTAGAGACCGCGGAGCGCTGCGGCCTTTCGTACCTCTATGTGCCGTCGTCTCGAAACGGGCCGGACGATGATCGCCGTCCGCGAGAAGACCGTGGAAATGCGATCCTGACGACGCTCCGCTTCAGTGCTCCGATCGCCTTGGATCTGCCACATGAGGGAGGCCGTAAGGTCGCCGTAGGGCTCACATCGAACTCGCCTGGGGGCGAGCGCGTCCGGTTCGTGTCCACCCACTTCGATGTTGCGTCGACGCTACTGCGCACCGTGATCACAGGAAACCAGACGCGGGCTCGTCAAGCGCTCGGCTTGAGCGACGGGATCGGCGAGGCGGAGGACGACGGACCGTTGACGGATGTCGTGCTCGTCGGTGGCGACTTCAATACGTGGGCCGGCAACGAGTCGACACTTCAGATCATGCGGCGCGACTTTCCGGATTCGCCGGAGTGGGACGACCGAGGCACGCGCGGCTCATTTCCAGCGGACCACATCTTTTTTCGCCGCCGAGCGTATACGCAGTTCGAGCTGGAGGGCTATAGCCGGATCGAGGGCACCTACGGCTCGGATCACAACGGTCGTCGGGTCACCCTGATCGACCGCTCCCTGCGGTAGGCGGGCGCTCACACACACCACGGGCCACGCGGCCAGAGACGTACCGACCTCCAAGACCTCGTCCATGAGTCGGTCACCCAGACCCTTCTCAGACGCTTCGTCGAACGTGTCGATCCCGGTACGGCGGGCTTCCGGGAGCATGCTCAGCACGCTCTGCGCCGCGTACTGATAGTATGCTGTCCCGGCCGCCCTCCACGCGCGCCTCGAGGACCGCGTCTGAGCCCAGGCCCATCCGCTACGTGTAGACGTAGCTCAAGCGGCGAACCGCATCGATCTGATCCGTCGTTTTGCCCATGATTGTCATCACGCAGACAAATGCTTGCCGTCGGCAACCATAGGCTGCTCGGTCAGAACGAAATACCGTTGCATATGATTGATACGATCCAGGGCTCCGGTTCGACTTCCCAATGTGAAGTGCGACCGCTGCGGCGCGTTCTGCTGAAACATGCACGCGACGCGTTCGGTTCTCACGAGGCAGTCCGCGAGCAGTGGCGAGCCCTCAGCTACCTGAGCGAGCCGGACTTCGATGCCGCCTGCCGGGAATACGACGCATTCGCAGCACTCCTTGAAGAGCTTGGTGTGTCGGTGGAATGGATGACTGGGAGTGATGTTGGACTCGATTCCATGTATGTGCGAGACGCGTCGATCGTGTCTGATCAGGGTGTGATTCTCTGTGCGATGGGGAAGGGAGCTCGGGCCCTGGAACCTGCCGCTCAGGCAGAGGTCTTCGACTCGCTCGAGATCCAGTGCGCCGGACGCATCGAGGCACCGGGCACGGTCGAGGGCGGCGACGTGGCATGGCTTGACCGCCAGACACTCGTGGTCGGGCGGGGATACCGGACGAATGAAGACGGGATCGACCAGCTCCGCCGACTGCTTCCGGACATCGACGTCGTGCGGGTGCCGCTGCCGCACTTCCGTGGCCCCGGAGATGTGCTCCACCTGATGTCGATTCTGTCACCGCTGGACGACAACCTGCTGCTCGTGTATTCGCCACTGATGCCGGTGCCCTTTCGTGAGTCTCTCGTCGAACGCGGTTTCGAGCTGGTTGAGGTGCCCGAGGGGGAGTTCGACTCTCAGGGGTGCAACGTGCTCGCCGTCGCCCCCCGGGTTGCGGTTGCCCTCGGCGGGAATCCCGAGACGCGGCGTCGCATGGAAGCCGCCGGGGTCGACGTCCACTCGTTCGCAGGCCGTGAGATCAGCGTGAAGGGTTGTGGTGGGCCGACGTGCCTGACGCGACCGCTCGAGCGAGGCTGACTGGCGTCAGCCACAGCCGTCAGTCGTCGAGGGCCCTGTAGTTCACGCCGAGTGCATCGAAGCGCGCCAGGTGCCATGAGATCCGCCGCAGGAAGCTCTCGTAGTTCTTGGATTCGGCAGGCGACCACACGATCTCGGACAGGGCGAGCATACGGGGGAGCAACATGTACTCGACCTGGTCACCCGTCTTCATGTACTCGGTCCACACGTTCGCCTGAGCACCGATGATCCGTTCCTTGTCTCGCTCGCGAAGCTGGTCGGGTACCGGCTCGTAGGAGTACACGGTGTCGAGTGGCAGGAATCCCCCGATCGCGAATGGCTCGTCGTCCTGCGCCTCCGACTGGTAGTAGTCGAAGTAGAGGAGGCTGTTCGGCGTCATCACCACGTCGTGTCCGCGGCGTGAGGCTTCGATGCCTCCGATGGTGCCCCGCCATGACATGACGGTAGCGTTGGGAGGGAGTCCGCCTTCGAGGATCTCGTCCCAGCCAATCAGTCGCTTTCCGTTCTCGTTCAGGAACCGCTCGATCCGCCGGATGAAGTAGCCTTGGACCTGCTCGACGTCGTTGAACCCCTCTTGGACCATGAGGTCTCGGACGAACTGACTCTCCTCCCAGCGGGTCTTCGGAGCTTCATCGCCGCCGATGTGGACGTACTCGCCAGGGAAGAGGTCGATGACCTCGGCTAGAACATTCTCGAGAAACTCGAAGGTCTCGTCGTACGGGCAGTAGATGTCTTCGAAGACGCCCCACGTCATGGCCACCTCGAACGGCCCCTCGGTGCAGGCTAGTTCGGGATAAGCCGCGAGTGCGGCCTGCGCATGCCCGGGCATCTCGATCTCGGGGATGATCGTGACGTGGCGAGCTTCGGCGTACGCGACGATGTCACGGATCTCTTCCTTTGTGTAGAAGCCCCCGTACCGGACGCCATCTCCGTTGAATTCATCGAGACCGTGACCGATCTGCGTCTGCTCGCGGAACGCGGCGACCTCGGTGAGCCGCGGGTACCGCTCGATCTCGATGCGCCATCCCTGGTCTTCGGTCAGATGCCAGTGGAAGCGATTGATTTTGTAGTGCGCCAGAAGGTCGATGTAGTGCTTGATGAACTCCGGCGGAAAGAAGTGTCGTGCGACGTCGAGGTGCATGCCGCGATAGGCGAATCTTGGAGCGTCATCAATCGAGATCGCCGGGAGCCCAAACGACGAACCCGCTGACCCCGTGACGGCGCTCGCGGGCATCAGCTGGCTCAGGGTCTGAAGACCGTAGAAGAGACCCGCCGGGTCGGCCGCGCCGAGGTCGATCCCGTCCTGGGTAATCTCCAGACGGTAGCTCTCCGGCTCACCCTGACCGTCTACGCCAACCCGAAACGTACCCGACTCGCTCGGAGTGAGCGGCAGGGCCCCGCTTTCGCGGTACGGGGTCGCCCAGATATCGAAGACGGCCTGCGCGGTGTCGTCACTCGGATCCACGAACTGAATCGAGACGTCTGACGAGATCTCGAACGACCCGCTCCCGAGGGTGACCTGTTGCGGAACCGGGATGATCGAGTGTTCGGAGCCACTGCCGCACGCGCTCATCAGCGGCAGGAGCGCGAGCAGCACGAGGCGACGCGTCCGAGCCGCAGGTAGTGTCGACATCAGACGGGCCTCGTCAGCACGCGTGTCTGTGCGAACTGCCGATGCCCGTCTCTCGACTTATGAAAGCCGAAGCCGCTTTCGCGCGCTCCAACCCAGGGGGTACCAGGCACGCCCCCCGGCGAGCGGTTCACGCCGATCATTCCTGCGGTCAGCTGGCGCGCGACAATCTCCGTCTGATCACTGTCGCCACCGAAGACCACGGCGCCGAGACCGAAGCGGGTGTCATTGGCGCGGGTGACGGCCTCATCCACGGAGGAGACCCGAGTCACGCACGCCACGGGTCCGAACGTCTCGACCGTGCTGATGTCCATGTCTTCGGTGATGCCGCTCAACACCGTCGGGGTCACGAAGTTGTCGTGGTGTCCCTGACCCCCGGTCAACACGGTCGCACCCGCGCCGACGGCTGCGTCGATCTGGGCCAGTACGTGATCCCGCTGCTGGACGTTCACCATAGGGCCGACGTCTGACGCCTCCAGTCCGTCTCCGACCTTGAGTGCCGAGGCGAGCTCACTCAGTGCGCCTTCGAACTCGTCGGCGATCGAGTCCATCACGAAGATCCGCTCTGTAGAGATGCACACCTGGCCACAATTCCGGAATGAATTGAAGGCGGCAAACTTGGCAGCCTGTTCGATGTCGGCGTCGTCCAGGACGATCATCGGGTCCTTCCCGCCCAGTTCGAGCACGACACGTTTCAGTGTGCCGCTAGCCTCTCGCATGATGTGCTTGCCGACCTCGCGCGAGCCGGTGAACGCGATCATATCGACATCGGAGAGCACGAGCGCCTTGCCCTGGTCGTCGGCGCCGTGCGCGACAACGAGGACATTGTTCGGGAGTACCTCGTTCAGGACGTCGGCATAAGCCTGGCCGCACAGCGGTGTCTCCTCGGAGGGCTTCAGGACCACTGCGTTGCCCGCCATCAGAGACGGCAGAACCATCCAGTGCGGCATCGACATCGGGAAGTTCCACGGCGTGATCGCGCCGACGACGCCCAGTGGGTCGTGGTAGATCGTAGACCGGTGTCCCCCGCGCTCCACGACGTCCGCCTGCAGAGCCTCGACCATCTCATCGACTTCGAGGGCAAGCCCGGAACCCAGTCCGCGCGCTTCCCCTTTCGCTTCCTTCATCGGCTTGCCCTGCTCGCGCGTCATGAGCTCGGCGTGAGCATCCACGCGCGCCGTGAAGATGTCCGCGGCCTGCTTCAGCACTGCAGCTCGGCCCTCGAGCCCCAGGGCCGCCCAGGTGGGATGAGCGGCTCGTGCGCGATCGACTGCGGCCTGGATCTGGTCCGGGGGTGTGACAGGAACCTCACCGACGACGTCACCGGTCGCGGGGTTCAGGGAAGAGAGCATGGTCATGGCCGGAGAAGCCTCGCGCGGCGTGGGGTCGGACAGCAGGTTATTAGAATGATGCCGAAACGCCGAACCGGAGGGCAAGTTGGGTACGTCCGAGAAGTCGGGCCTCGATCTCGTTGTCGGTCAGACTGTCAGCCGGACCATGCAGGTGACACCCGAGACGGTACGCACCTACGCGAGTCTGACCGGGGACTACAATCCGTTGCACTTCGACGAGACGTTCGTGGCGGGGACGTCGTTTGGGCGCCTCGTGGCACACGGCGGAATTACCACGGGGATCCTGCACGCTCTCGTCGCTGAGGACATGCCCGGACCGGGTACGGTCTTCCTCAGCCAGAACTGGACGTTTACCGCGCCGGTCTTTGCCGAGGATACGATCACGGCGCGGGCTGAGGTTCTCTCTGTGCACGAGACCAAGCCAGTATGTTCGCTGCGGATCGAGGTAACACGATCAGACGGTGAGGTCGTGCTGGAGGGTGAAGCGTGGTGCTACCGATTCCTGCCGGGAGGCTGAGACCATGTCGCCCCGTTTGATCACTGGTTTGGTGCTGGGCGTGCTCGTAGTCGCCGCGGCACCACTCGAGGCTCAGGGCACGCTGCGGATCGCTGCCTACAACGTGAAGCATGGGCTCGGCTTGGACAGCGTCATCGATCTGGATCGCATCGCCGATGTGCTGCGCCCACTCGAGGCAGATGTGATCACGCTTCAGGAGATCGACTCCGGGACGGAGCGGACCGACGGCGTGAATCAGGCGGCTCGGCTGGGTGAACTTCTCGGTATGCAGGCGTTCTTTGGTGACTTCATGCCCTATCAGGGTGGGGAGTACGGGATGGCGGTGCTGTCACGGCTCCCCGTGGCGGGGGTCATCAACCATCGACTGCCGGATGGCGACGAGCCGCGCACCGGGCTGGAGGTCGAGGTCCGCGTCGGACCCGAGGGCCGCCGCGTATCGGTCGTCGGTATCCACTTCTATCGGACCCCCGAAGAACGTCTCGCCCAGGCGGACGCACTGTCCACGCTCCTCGATCAGCGGGAGCACCCGGTGGTGCTCGCCGGTGACTTCAACTCGCGACGGGGCGACCGGATTCTGCGGCGTCTGCAGGCGAACGACTGGTTCGTGGTCGACAAGGATGGCCCGTCCGAGACCTTCCCGGCCGATGACCCCGTACGAGAGATCGATTTCGTGATGCTGCGACCGGTCGAGTCGTTCGAGGTCGTCGAGCACAGGGTGATCGAGGAACCCGTGGCGTCGGACCACGTACCGCTCCTGATCGTCCTCAGGATCTGGTAGTTCGCCTGGACGGGAGGGGTGCCCCGCCGCATCGTGACCTCTTCTGACCCACCGGAGGACCTTCATGCGCGTCAACGTCGGCCGTTCCCTCGCCCCGCTCGCCCTGCTCGTATTACTCGGTGCGGTGCCGTTATCCGCTCAGTCCTTCGATCTCTTGATCCGAGGTGGTCAGATTCTGGACGGGACCGGGAACCCCGCAATCCTCGCGGACGTCGGCGTTCGGGACGGTGTGATCGTCTCGGTGGGTACGTTGAGCAGTGCCACGGCCGATCGGGTGATCGATGCCGAGGGTATGCACGTCGTGCCCGGCTTCATCGACATGCACTCACACGCCGACCGTACGCTGTTCGCGGGGGATGCCACAGCTCGTGCTGCTGCCAACCTGGTCGCACAGGGCATCACGACAATCGTGGTGGGGCCGGACGGTCGGAATCCGGCATGGCCGATCACGGCCGAGATCGCAGGATACGAGAGCCTGGGCGTGGGCATGAACATTGTGCCGATGGTGGGGCACGGGACGGTACGGGGCGAGGTCATGGGTGACGACTACGAGCGTCACGCGAGCGAGGACGAGATCGCGCGCATGCAGGTGCTCGTCCGGGAGGGCATGGAGGCAGGCGCCTGGGGACTCGGGGCAGGGCCCGAGTACAGACCCGGTCGCTTCTCTACCACCGAGGAGATCATCGCGCTCGCGCAGGTCGTCTCGGACTACGACGGCTTCTACTACTCGCACCAGCGAAGTCAGTCGCCGCTCCCGCTCTGGCTGACCCCGAGCATTGTCGACGAGTACACCCCGCCTCCGACGTGGCCGGACGGGTGGCGCCTGACCGCCACCGACGGAATGCACGAGACCATTCGCATTGGGCGAGAGGCCGAGATTCGGGTGGTCGGTACACACATCAAGGCCAAGGGCCCCGCCACCTGGGGACAGTCCGTGGTCGACGTGATGGCAATCGACCGGGCCCGCGCGGACGGCGTCCAGGTGTATCTCGACCAGTATCCGTACGAGACGTTCGGTGGTGGGTCGGTGGAGGTGGTCCCACGGTGGTATTACGCCCCGGTCGGGACCGACCGCAGTGGAGGTCTCGACGACCCTGCCTGGGGCCGTGATGGCCTCATGGACTCGTGGGATGACAATCTCCGAGCGCACCTTGAGGATCCCGTGCTGTACGACGAACTGGTCACGGATACCGAGTTCATTCTGGATCTCCAGGGCGGTGCAGACCGTCACATCATCGTCATTTCGCCGCGTGACGAGTCCCTCGTGGGACGGACGCTTGGCGATATCGCCCGCGAGAATGGGCTTGACCCCGTTGAGCAGGTGTTGCGCTTCGCACTCGATCTCGGTTCGGCACAGCTTCGCTCAGGCGTGCGGTACCGCGGTCTCGCTGGATCGGCCGATGATGTGGAGCACTACATGAGGCAGGAGTACACCGCGACGTCGACGGACGGAGGGATCGTGCCCAACGCACGACCGGGTCAGCACCCACGATATTACGGCACCTACCCGCACAAGATTGCGACGTACGTGCGCGACAAGGGAACGATCACACTGCCCTTCTTCGTGCGCTCATCGACGGGTCTGCCCGCTCAGATCGTGGGGCTCACCGATCGCGGATATGTCCGCGAGGGGCAGGCCGCCGACCTCGTTGTGTTCGACTACGATCGGGTACAGGACCACGCGACTATTACCGATCCGGGCGGCGATAACGAGGGCATCGAGTACGTCTTTGTGAACGGACAGGCGGTCGTCGATGAGCGGCATGTCACGGGCGTTCTGCCTGGCCGTGTGCTCAGGAAAGACTCCGGGCGATAGCGGCGCTGCGCGCACGCTACAAGCACGAGGCCGACCAGTTCTACTGCACCATCGACTGGGACTTGCTCGGCTTCTTCGGGGCGCTTTTCGTCGTGATCAACGTCATGGAGCACGCTCAGGTACTCTCGTTGATCGTCATCGGTCTTGAACGGATGATCGCGCTGGGGCCGACTGTCGGAACGGGTGCGGTCATGGTCGCCACCGCCGTGTTCAGTGCGGTCACGGACAATATCCCGCTTGCGGCCATGCTGGCGAAAATCATCGAGGGTATCCCGATGGCATACGGTTTGGCGCGACCGCCGACGGACCCGTTGTGGTGGGCCGTGATCTTCGGCGCGAATCTCGGCGGCAACATCACCCCGATCGGGTCTGCCTCCACCCTCGTAGCCGTCATGATCATCCACAAGCAGGGTCTGAAGCTGTCCTTATCTGGACTTCGTGAAGAAGGCGACCCCGTTTGCTGCGGTCCAGATCGTCATCGCTGCCGCCTACGTACTCTGGATCCTCTGACGGGAGGCGGGGATTACCACCATTGTGCGTAGTCTCGTCCCTTCATCGTCGTGAAGGGTGCTGGCGACCCTCGACTGCTCCTGCTCCTGAACAGCCCATGCGTTCACGAACTCTCTCGATCCTGGCATCCGGGTTACTCCTCGCCGCGTGCGGTGGCGAGAGCGTGACCGCGCCGACGGCCCAACGTGAGGTCCTCACGAATCCGTCTTTTGTGACCGACATCAACTCGGTGCTGTTGCAGCGCGGGTGCGCGTCGGGCTCGTGCCATGGGAGCGGTGCCGGCGGACTCACCTTGACCGAGAACGCAACGACGAATTTCAGCAGGCTCGTTGGAGTTCAGGCGGTTGCCGAGCCGTTCCAGCTCGTCGAACCGGGGGACGCGCAAAACAGCTATCTCGTCATCAAGATCGAGGGCCGTCAGACGCGGGGCTCGATCATGCCGCGGGGGGGTTCACCGCTGGACGCGATAGACAAGGCCAACATCCGAAACTGGATCGACAACGGGGCTCCGAACAACTGATGAGCAAACACTCCGCTCTAGCCGTCGTCAGCCTGGTGCTGACGCTCGTGGTTACCGACCCGTCTGCGGCGCAGGACATCTTCCATTCGACGCAGTCACCGAACCTTCAGACCACATCGGGTCTTCGGGCCGGCAGCTGGCTCTTCGAGATCTCTCACCGGTTCGCACCGGCGATTTCCGAAGGCAAGGATGCGCTGTGGGGTCTGGACGGGCCCGTGTACAACCGTCTCGGCCTCACCTACATGCCGACGCCGGGTGTGCTCTTCGGTATTCAGCGGTCCAATCTCGAGGACAACCTCGAGCTCAATGCAAAAGCTCGCCTGCTTGAACTCCAGCTCGGGACCGTGCCCGTGGAGCTTGCGGCCGTGACCGGTGTGGCGTGGAACACGGACCCCGTGCTTCTCGATGGGGCCACGGACAATGAGTCCCAGTTCTACGCCCAGGTGATTATCGATGCGCTGGTCACGGAACGCATTGCTGTCGGAGTCGTCCCCACCTGGCTTCGCAATCCAAGGATCCGTGACGTGGATACGTTCAACGCCCTCGCGCTCGGGGTCCACGGGCAGGTCTACCTGACGCGAGCCGTCAGTGTGATGGGCGAGTGGATCTTCAGCGAGGAGCTTCCGGACCGGGCGCATGATTCGGGGACGTTCGGCTTCGAGTTCGAGACGCGAGGTCACTTCTTCAAGCTGCTCGTGACAAACCAGTCACTCATGAACCCGACTCAGTACCTGGGTGGTTCGGCCAGCCCGTTCGAAGTGGGTGAACTGCGCTTCGGCTTCAACGTCCAGCGCGTGCTTCCGTTTTAAAAGACGGAGCCCATGCCGAGGTAGCGCACGATCATGAGGTAGAGTCCGCCAGCGATCGCGGCGATTGTAGCGAGCTTGATCAGCTTCTTCAGGATCCCGTAGATCACCATCGCGGCCACGCCCAGGATCGGGACCAGGAAGACCGGGTTCCCTAGCAGGTACTGCAGCACGCTCTGAAGTTCGTTTTCCATCGGTTCCTCATCGGGTCGCCGTACGACTCGGTGTACGCACGTTGGAATCAAGCCACCGTGACCGGATGAAGAAAGTGGTCGTCCGGCCGCATTTAGTCCGAGACTCGCTGTCTACTGGTAGGCCGGCCATGCAGAGGGTCCTGATCGCTGGGTGTGATTGGGACCCTCATGTGCCGCATTGAGACGACTCAAGGCGCCTCAGGCTCGAGTCTGAATCAGTGTCGGAGTAGGCCCTGAGGATTCCGGCATCGAGGATGTATGCGTCCTCACCGGCATCTGTCGGACCATAAGAATAAACGCCATTAAGAGGGAGTTTCACCTCGCCTCACCTCATCGATCCGATCCAGCCCCCATGTCTCGGCGTTCTGAATCGTCGCATCGAGGGTCATGACTGGATCCTGCTCGATCGCCGCGATCAGCGGATTCTGCTGGAGGGCGTTCAAGGCTTAGGCCGGAAGTGTGACAGTGAACCCTTTGGAGACGGTCTCGTCGGTGAAGTGAACCTCACCCCGAAGCCCACGCATCATCGAGGCTGCGACCGCGGCCTCGGTCGCACTCAGGACGTCTTTGCATGCGAGTAAGACGCCCTGTCGAAGCGGTTCTTTAAAACGCTGCGCTGCAGTCAGTTGTAAAAAAAGGACTCAGAAGCTGGCCCCCGTCGTGTCTTTTGCCGCACGCGTGCAACACCGGACCCGCCGTTTTGGCTGATTCCGGCACGAGCCAGCTTCTTGCGGTCAGCGGCCTCGACCCCAACATAGTGAGTTGTGCACCGACCTATCGAGGCCCGAGTTCAACCCTGGAGCAGAAGAGCGTGAACAGTTCAAGCCCAACTGGAGGTCTCGCGGCTTCCGATGGAAGGACCTTCTTCGGACATCCGTGGGGGCTGTCGACGCTCTTCTTCACCGAGATGTGGGAGCGCTTCTCGTATTACGGGATGCGCGCGCTGCTCACGCTCTTCATGACCACGGCGACCATCGAGTCGAACCCCGGACTGGGGCTCGATGTCCCGACCGCTGGAGCCATCTACGGAATGTATACGGCGCTCGTGTACATCATGGCGCTCCCCGGTGGCTGGATCGCCGATAACCTTTGGGGTCAGCGCAAGGCGATCTGGATTGGCGGCTGGATCATCGCCTTGGGCCATTTCACGATGGCCGTCCCGTCGAACTTTACGTTCTTCCTGGGGCTGGTATTCATCATTTGCGGGACCGGGCTGCTCAAGCCCAACGTCTCCACCATCGTTGGTGACCTCTACCCGGAGGGTGGGGCGCGTCGCGATGCGGGTTTCTCCGTCTTCTACATGGGGATCAACCTCGGGGCGTTCTTCGGGCCGCTCATCACAGGTTGGCTCGGTGAAGGGTATCACTGGCACTGGGGCTTCGGCGCGGCGGGAGTAGGGATGGTGCTCGGTCTGATCCAGTACCGGATCGGGCAGCCGCACCTCGGGGACATCGGTCATCTGCGGACAGACAAGACGCCCGAAGAGGTCGCGGCACTTTCGAAGAAGTTCTTTGGCTCCCTCGCCGCGGTCGTCACGGCAGTGGTGGCCTTCGCGTTCCTCGTGTCCAATGGGACGATCGCGGTCTCGATCATCCAGATCGCTCAGGCGCTCGGCTACAGCGTCCTCATCCTGGTGGCCCTCTATTTCGTCTATGTATGGACGCTCGGGGGCCACACCCCTGAAGAAAATAAACGAATGGCGGTGATCTTCTGGCTCTTCCTGATGATCGCCGTCTTCTGGTCCGGTTTTGAGCAGGCCGGCACGTCACTGAACCTCTTTGCTCGGGACCTGACCGACCGGACGATGTTCGGCATGGAGATTCCAGCGTCGACGCTTCAGTCCATCAACGCTGGCTTCATCATCCTGCTCGCCCCAGTGTTCGGCATGCTCTGGGTCTGGCTCGACTCACGACAAGTGAATCCATCGATCCCGGTGAAGGCGGGGCTCGGGCTGCTCGGTCTCGCGATGGGCTTCTTCGTTCTGGCCTGGGGTGCGGCGAATGCGTCGCCAGACAGTCTGGTATCGCCGTCCTGGCTCGTCGTGACGTACTTCCTGCACACCGTGGGCGAGCTCTGCATCTCGCCGATCGGGTTATCGGCGATCACCAAGCTTTCACCCACACGTCGCGTAGGTCAGATGATGGGCATCTGGTTCGTCGGGGCCGCGCTCGGCAACCTCTTCGCGGGTCTGGTGGCCGGCCAGCTCGAGACCATGATGCCTGCCGATCTGTTCCGTACGGTGGCGATGATCATTGGTGGCGTAGGCATCCTGGCACTCGTGGTGAGTCAGCCGGTCAAGAAGATGATGGGCGGGCGTGAATGAGGTGGCAGATCCAGGAGGGTGCCTTCGCGGACTCACGCCGATCTTTGCGTTAATCCCCAGGTTATGAACACGAGGGAGGGAGTCGGGCCGATTTGGCTCTTGCCAGCGGACCGGGGTCCGAACAGGTTCGCGCGATGACAATCGTCCTCATACTAGGCGTCGCCCTTTTTGGGACCGCGCTTCTCTGGGCGGCGTGCTCCAGGCTTGAAGAATCCACTCACAGACTCGCTCAGTATTACGGGATCCCCGATGCGGTGAAGGGGTCCGTTTTGCTCGCGGTGTCGTCGAGTACGCCCGAGCTTATGACGGCGCTGCTCGCGTTCCCGGTGCACAACGATTTCGAGCTCGGTTTGTCCGCGATCATCGGGTCGGCCATCTACAACATCCTCGTGATCCCGGCGTTCTCCGTGTATGCGCGCGGTCGGCCACTCCGGGCGAATCGGGATCTCGTCTACCGCGAAGCTCAGTTCTATCTGGTCTCGGTAGCGGTACTGATGCTCATCCTGAGCCTGTCCGTGATCTATGGCGGGCTGCCGCCCGACATGCTGCCGGATGGTCGCGAGGTCTTCTTCGGCGACTTTACACGCTACCTGGCTGCGTTCCCTCTGCTGCTCTACGGCCTCTACCTCTTCATCCAGTTCGAGGAGGTGAAGCGCAATCGGAACGATACCCCGCGTCAGGACGGGATCAGCCCGCTCAAGGAATGGGGTACCCTCCTCGGTTGTATCGTCCTCATCCTGATCGGTGTCGAGATGCTGCTCCGGGTCGCGATTAACCTCGGCGAAATACTGGAGACCCCGACTTTCCTGTGGGGAATGACGATTGTCGCGGCGGCGACGTCGATCCCCGACACCTTCGTGAGTGTTCGCGCGTCGGTCCTCGGGCGGACCGAATCCAGCCTGTCGAACGTGCTCGGCAGCAACGTGTTCGACCTGCTGGTGGCCGTGCCGATGGGCGTCATGGTCACGGGTGCGATCGTCGTGAACTTCACGCAGATCGTACCGATGATGACGTTCCTCGTCCTCGCCACCATCGTGATGCTCGTGTTCATGCTCCGTGACATGGAGTTATCGATGAACGAAGCACATGTGATGCTGACGCTCTACGCGGGCTTCGGGGTCTGGATGACGTTAGAAGCCTTCGGTGTTACAACGGTACTTGGGGTGCGAGGACCCTAGTGGCGGCTGATGACTGCCTACTCGAGCGGCTCTCGTGAGGTGACGTCAGGCGAGTAGCCCGGGGGCGCCACCCGTGTGAAGGAATACACAGCGCTGGTGGTCGTGGATGCCGTGTCCTCGAAGGTGTGCGATGAGGGCCGCTGCGGCTTTCGAGGTGTATGTCGGATCAAGCACGATGCCGGCCTGTCGACCGAAGAGTTCGGTCGCCTCGCGCGATTCGGGGGTTGGGACCCCATACCCGTCGCCGACCTGGTCATCGATCGATTTGAAGGGCACGATCTCCGGGTCGATCGTCGTCTCAAGCAGGTTGACCGCGGCATCCTGAGCGAGCCTGCGACACACTACGTCGAGCTCGTCGGCGGGAGCATCCGCACTCACACCGAACAGGTGCACGTCGGTCCGCTCCAGGAGAGCGAGGCCGAGGATCAAGCCGGCCAGAGTACCGCCGGAGGATGAGGCACTGAAGACGATTGTCTCGGTGCACCCGTCGTCGAGTGCGTCGATCTGTTCGCAGAGTTCGATTGCAGCGCTCGCGTACCCCAGGCAGCCTAACGGTGTCGATGCGCCGATTGGAACGACAAGGGGAGTCTCGCCCGCAGCGAGCAACTCCTGCGTCACCGATTCCATGCGAGCCGCTCGCTCACTCCGATTTTCGACCACGACAAGCTCAGCACCGAACAAGCGCTGCAGAAGCGCGTTTCCCGTCGGATCACCCTCCGGGCCGCCATTAGTCACGAGGACGCAGCGCAGGCCGTGCCGTGCCGCGAATGCCGCCGTGACGCGACAGTGATTGGACTGAGGGCCACCGGCGGTGAGGAGGCAGGTGATCCCGTCCACCATGGGGGGCGCCAGCACGTACTCGAGCTTCCTGACCTTGTTACCACCGAGTGCGAACCCCGTCTCGGCATCCATCTTCGCCCAGAGCCGACCCGCACCGAGAGCGTGCCCGAGGCGGGGTAGGGGTACCAGCGGAGTCGGGAGATTCGCCAACCGTGTCCGCGGTTGGGTACGAATTCGACCGAGAGCTTCGATACGTGGTGGCATGTCAGAGGTTTGTGGACGCGGAGGAGGAGGCTCGGCGTGCGGCTTCGAACACTGTGTTCGCATGGATCTCGACCGTGTCGTGAACGTCCTCAGCGTATCCGCCGGACATGACCACCGCTACGGGGGTCCCGGCCTGTTCGCATGCGTCGAAGACGATGTGGTCCCGCTCTCGGAGCCCGTTCATGCTTACGGACATTCGGCCAAGCCGGTCTCCCTCGAAGGGGTCCGCGCCGGCGATGTAGAAGGCGAGATCCACGCCTGCGCCGAGTGCGCGGGCCACGCCGTCGCGTACGGCCGAGAGAAAGACGTCGTCCCCCGCTCCATCGTCGAGCCCGATATCCAGGTCACTGGCCTCCTTTCGGAAGGGATAGTTGAAGGCCCCATGGACCGAGAGCGTGAAGACCGAGTCATCCCCCTGGAAGATTGCAGCCGTGCCGTTGCCTTGGTGGACGTCGAGATCCAGTACGGCACATCGGCCCACGATCCCCTGTGATTGAAGGGACCGGGCCGCAACCGCGACGTCATTGAAGACGCAGAATCCCTCACCCGCGTCGGCAAACGCGTGGTGCGTGCCGCCGGCCAGGTTGACCGAGATTCCGTCACGGTGGGCACGCTCGGCTGCGTGAATTGTCCCACCCGCAGAGCGACGGGATCGTTCGACAAGCTCGAGTGACCATGGAAATCCGATGCGTCGGATCTCGTCCCGCGCGAGGCCGCCCGAGGTGACACGCGCGACATACTCGGCCGAATGGACCCGAGTGAGGTCGTGGTTGGTAGCAGCCTCAGGAATCTCGAGCTGGATCCGACCGTCGGAAGCAACGCGTTCTCGGAGAAGTCGGTACTTCTCCATCGGGAAGCGATGGTGGTCGGGCAGCGGAAGAACGAACTGGTCGCAGTACCAGGCGAGCACGGCTCTCGAGTCGACGTCGGGTAGGGCGGCAGGACAAGATACTCGAATCCGAAGCGGAGGTCCGGCCGTACCGGGCACCGATGCTCCCTTTACGCAATAGACGGTTTAACCTCAGCTCAAGTGTGGCCCTCGCGATCCGCCTGATTGCGCTTGTGCTCCTCACTCACGCGACTGCTGCCGTGGATGCTGCAGCCCAGTCGGGTACGGTGCAGGGGCGGGTGCGTGAGGTCGAAGGCGCAGCCGTATTCGGTGCGAGGATCTCGCTGTTCAGGGGAGACACCCGCGCGTTCGTGACCGAGACGGATCGACTCGGATCCTTCCGGATTACGGATGTCCTGCCCGGGCCGTGGGACGTTCAGGTGGCGGCCCTGGGCTATCTAGAGTACACGGAGTCGATCGAACTGGGGCTGGCCGGTACAGTCGAGCTCGATGTTCGCCTCGAGCCCAGCGCGCTCATGCTCGAGGGAATCGATGTCGAGGCTGAACGCAGTCGGGATCGTATTCGCTTTGAGGAAATCGGCGGTGCCACCATCCGAGAACTCGACATGGATGACGTGCGTATCGTCCCGGGGCTGGGGGAGCCGGATCCCGTACGTGCGATTGAAGTCCTGCCGGGTGTGGTATCCACATCGGACTTCTCGGCCGCGTTTCACGTCCGAGGCGGATCCCAGGACCAAAACCTGATCCTGCTCGACGGAGTGCCTATTTTCTCCCCGTTCCACCTTGGTGGACTCTTCTCCGTCTTCAATGCCGATATGCTTGATCGCGTCGAGCTGATGTCGGGTGGCTTCGCAGCAGAGCACGGAGGACGTGTGTCCTCGGTGCTCGAGATCGAGAGTGATGCGGGTTCAGGGGACTTCGGTGGTGACGCGGCCGTCTCGCTCCTCTCGAGCCGCGTGGCTGTCGGGGGGCGTCTGCCCGACGGCGTGGCCAACGCGCTCGGTCAGGCCAATGTCCGGTACCGGGTATCGGCCCGTCGCTCGTACTTCGATGTGCTCTTCAAGCCAGCGTTCGAGTTCCCGTATCACCTGACTGACCTCCAGGCGGTGGTGGAAGGCTGGACGCCATCAGGCGATCGATTGACAGTCACGGCCTACACGGGGAGGGACGTCTTCGATCTGACCCAGATCGAAGACGATGGCTTCCCTCTTCGCGTCGATTGGGACTGGGGTAACGAAGCCCTCGGCGTGCGGTGGAGTCACGCCCGGCGGGGCGGCGGCTCACTCGATCTTCGTGCCAACGTCAGCCGCTATGACACGGGGCTTCTCTTTCCGGACTTCGATGATACCGACTTCAGTAGTCGGATCCAGCAGGCGCAGATCCGGGCAGACCTCGATACGCGGCCGAGTCGCTACTGGAGCATGCAGGTCGGCTCCAGCATTGAGCGCATGGAGTACGAGAACAGTTTTTTGACTGGCGGCACCAGTTTCGGTAGCGGTACGGGGCGCGGGTGGCTGCTGGGTGGTTACGCTCAGGCGCGGTACACCCTCCCCCGCAGATGGCTGGTCGAGCTCGGTCTGCGCTCGGACGGCTTCCTGCAGGATCCCGGCGGTACGGTCTTCGAAGCGTCGCCCAGAGTTGCTGTGAAGCGCTTTCTCGGGAACGGCAGTCTTGCTGTGAAGCTGGCTGCGGGGCGGTACACGCAGTTCCTGCACTCGCTGCGCGATGAAGAGCTCCCGCTGGGCCTCGATATCTGGGTGATCTCGAAAGAGAACGTGCCACACACGGTCTCCGATCAGGTCCAGTTCGGGCTCGAGGGATGGCGCGACGTCGACTGGTTCTGGTCGATCGAGGGTTACTACCGCCACTTCGACGGAGTCGTTGCTCTGAACACGGCCGACGACCCGAACGATGACTCGGACGATATCCTTGGCGGTACTGGTTTGTCGTGGGGGGTGGACCTGATGGTTCGCAAGGAGACCGGTGACGTGAATGGTTGGCTCGCCCTGTCGTTTCTGAGGGCAGAGCGAAGCTTCCCCGATCTCTTGTCACCGCTGACACCGACACCGGAGTTCACCTATGCGCCGATCTTTGATCGTCGTGTCGATGTCGATCTGGTGCTGACGTATCCTGCCCCATGGGGTTGGACCGGCGGGCTACGCTGGAATTTCGGGACGGGAATCCCTTACACCCGCGCTGTGGGCTCGTACGCCTACTACTCACCCCGCTATGTGGCGGGCGGCGGCCTGGACTGGACCGGCGACGCCGACGCATCGGAGTCAGGCGGCTACGGCGTCGTCCTCGCGGATCGAAACTCCTCCCGCTATCCCGTCTATCACCGTCTGGACGTGAGTTTGCGACGCGCTTTTCCGAAGAGTTGGGGAGCCCTGACCCCATACGTGAACCTCGTGAACATCTACAACCAGCGGAACGTCCTATTCTACTTCTACCAGTACGAAGACACCCCGCCTGCGCGGGCGGGGATCTCGATGTTCCCGGTGCTTCCCACTGTCGGGCTGGAGATTTCCTTCTGATGAACGAGCGCACGCGCACGATCGTCTCACGGGGCAGCCTCGCGTTGTCACTGGCCGTGCTCACGGCGTGCGAACTCGAGGAGATCACGATCGCAGACGTGCAGGACGTCGTGATCGCAGAGGTCTACCTCGACATCCGTCCCGAGCGGGGTGGCAACATCGCGCGCGCATTCCTGCACAGGACCGTGGGCGTCGAGGGTGCGGAACTCCTGCCTTCGCTCAACAGCGCCACCGTGACGATGACACGTACAGACGGGTATTCCTTTCCGTTGGTACCTGAAGCCTGGGAGGAATGCGTCGAATCCTCACCCTCTGAGGAACCTGGTGCGTGCTTCATCGCGACAGCAGCGGCTGGCTCCATTCGCCCGGGAGACGTGGTCGAGGTGTTCGTCGAGCTTCCGGAAGGAGGGGAGATCCGTGGCGCGGCACGCGTCCCGGGCTTGTTCGGTCTCGATGGGATCCCGGAGATCTGTGCCCTGCCGGCCGACCGTCTCATGACTATTGCGTGGTCACCGTCGGACGGTGCCTGGGCCTACCTGAACGAAACATCCATCCGAGGGCTTCCGGACGCGCTGCGTTCGGAAGGAATCACCGTGGAGGACGACCCACTTTACCTGCTCGGGCTCTCCATCGCCGACTCTGACACGAACGTGGTCTTCCCTTCACAGTTCGGCGTGTTCAATCGGTTCGCCCTGGATGTAGACGTGGCCGTGCGACTACAGGTCGGGCTTCCGGTCGGTACCTCAGCCGAGGTCTCGATTACCGCAGTGGATCGGAACTACGTGAACTGGGCTCGGGGCGGGAACTTCAATCCTTCCGGTCAGGTTCGGATTCCCAGCCTTTCCGGAGACGGGACCGGGGTGTTCGGCGCGACGTTCGGTCTCGGATTCGACGTCCTGGTGAGCAACGTTCCGAGTGGCCTTCCGGCGTGCCCGCTGGGCTGACCGGGTAGTCCAGCGCCAAGGATGACGGGGCGTCAGCCCGGGTCTGTTACCACGAAGATCTGACGGGCGAGCTCGGAGGAAACGGACCGCGCTAGTTCTGCGCCTGCGCCTGCTTCCAGCCACACAAGGATGGCTCCGCCTGCTGCGGGTGTCGCGCCGACCGTCACCTGAGTCCCGGGAACGAGCCCTTCTTCCGCCATCGACCGCAGATCCGCCGAGTCTTCGTCGCGCACCGCGCGAATTCGGAGCCGTGTGCCCGGTGGGGCATCTGCGAGTGTAGTGAGGTCGGTCTCTTCGATCACGCCCGCCGGTGTGGGGATCGGCGCACCGTGTGGATCGTGGCTCGGGAAGCCGAGAGCTCGAGACATCTGCTCGATGAGCTGGTCGGAGGCGGCGTGTTCCAGGCGCTCCGCCTCTCCGTGCACATCGTCCCACGAATAGCCCAGGCATTCGCACAGGTAAGTCTCGAGAATACGATGCCGCCGCACGACCCGGAGTGCCTCGATCGTGCCGGTCTCGGTCAGGCGGACGCCCTTGTAGGGCAGATGCTCGAGCAGCCCGCCTTCGGCGAGTTTCTTTACCATCCCAGTGACAGAGGCCGGTTGGATGTCGAGTGACTCGGCGATCGCCGAGGTCGACGCGGTGCCCATGTGTTCGGTCAGGGCGTAGATCACCTTCAGGTAATCTTCGACGGAGCGGGAGAGAGGGCGCTGAGCCATGCGAGAACCTACCCCCCGCGCGGGTGAAGGTCGACCCGCACGCGCGGGCGCGAAGGGCTGTCTTTACGCTCAGTCGCCGTTTTCAATGGTGTGGTCCCGCCGGGGCCGATGACTTCCTGCTCGATGGGTTTTCGCTCATCGGCCAAGGCTACCAGATGGACTACGAGCGCCTGTCCCCCATCGTGGTACCGACTGATCCGAACATGACGCAGCTGATCGCCGTGGCCGTGGTCATTGGTACGGATGAGCTCTCGAACGCGCTCGTCGAGATGCTTGGGAACTCCATTCTCTATTCGGTCGGTCTTGAGCATTCGGTCATGATTGCCGGCAGCTGACCCGGGTGCCCGTGACTTTCCGGCCAGGCCGGTGTAGATCGTCCCATGCATTACGAGAAATCCACTAAAGGAATTCGGGTCGGAGTCTCGCCCCGCTTCTCTCTCGCCGACTCTGATCCGGCCGTGGGCACCTTTGTGTTCTCATACACGATCACCATGGCCAACGAGGGAGATGCCACCGCGCAGCTTCTCTTCAGGCACTGGCGAATTCATGATTCCGCAGGTGATGATTCCCTGGTCGACGGCGAGGGTGTCGTCGGTGAACAGCCTGTGTTGGGTCCGGGAGAGTCGCACGAGTACCAGAGCTACTGCGTCCTGCGTTCCCCGGTTGGTTTCATGGAGGGTCACTACACCTTCGTCGGTGCTGACGGTGAGGAATTCAAGGTCGAGGTGCCGCGGTTTCACCTGAACGGCCCCCTGGTCATGCCGACGCTCGCAATTGATCCGTATGAAGACGATGAAGAGCCAGGCGTGCTTCACTGAGGCATGCCCCGCCGTTACACTTGGCTCCTTTTTGATCCTCCGAGACAGTTGAGTTCTCTACCGTGAACGATTCCGTTGCCGTCGATGCGAAACGCATTCTTTTGCGCTACGGAGCGCCGATCTCCATTCTCGACGCAGTCTCGGAGCCCCACCGGATCGAGTTCGCTCGTGAGGTCGCCAAGACCGCGCTGCCCGAGCGTCAGAAGTACCTTCGTCAGCTTCTGATCGAGAACGGCTACATCGTCCTCGACGAGGACTGACCATTCTATGATGGTCGGCCCTCAGCCGCTCGTGATGCGCACTGTGCGGAGGCTGTCGAGCGGAAGTTGAACCGGCACTACGGTCCGGCCCATGTCCGAGCGCAGGTCCAGTTCGGCAGCAGCTCCGTCGACTGTGACCGATCGGGCTTCCCCTGAGACGGACGGCTCGAAGACCAGGAGTGGTGGCACGCCGATACGCTCCGGCTCCAGTGTGAACAGGACCTCGGCCCCGCTTCGCTCATAGGCCATGCGAATGGTCCCCTCTCCGATCGGAATGCCCTCGACGGCAAATCGGGTCAGATGTTCCGGCATGCGAGGAGCCAGTCTGAGCCGGCCAACGGGTGCATCTGGCGACAGACCGAGCATTCCATTCACAAAGGCGAGGATCAATTCACCTGTAGCCGCCGGCCGGTCCAGGTTCTGATCATGGAGTGCGGGCAGTGCTGTGAGGTCGTCCCACGTGGCTGGTCCCGCAGGTCCCCTGACTAGCCCCTCGTCCAGTACGGCCCGCCAGTCAGCCCATGCGCGATCCGGGTCCGACCGGAACGCCGAGGCGGCACGGCGAGCTCGAGAAGAGCGCACGTCTTCGACGAGTGCTGGTGCGCCCGGATCACCGGACAGGAGACCACGTAGCCACGAAGAAGCCGAACCGTCGACCGGGGTCTGCGTGTTCGAGCCTCCAGCCATGGGAAGCGAGACGCCGCCCGTGGCTGATGTCGTCGCGGTGGCGGAGGAAGTGGTGCTGGTGAAATCATTCGAATGACGCGCCTCGGCCCCAAGGGCTCGAAGCGCCGCGAGTACCTCCGAGGTTGCTCCGTACTGAAGGGCATCGGCCAAGCTGCGGGCAGTCAGGCCCAGCCGTTCGTCGTCCAGGGCTGACCCGTCCACAAGCAGCCTGGCGGCGATGTCTGCCGGAGGTCCTGTGTCTCCTGTAGTGGAGCCGATCCGTGCCGCGAGGATGCCTGCCCCGACCAGATCGGAAGCCCGCAGACTGGACAGGGCTGCCTCCGCGGCGCTTCGGTGACCGAGGGCAATCGCCGCGAGCCCAAGGCTAAGTGCTGCAGCGGGACGCTCGGCTACCAATCCACCGGATCGTGAGAGGGCCCACGCCAGACCATCGTCAACCGCGTCCACGCCGGTGACCGCTCGCAGCGTGTGCTCCGCTGCCTGCGTGGCCCTGAGGGCGTGACCTGACAGATGTCGTGCCGCCCGTATGGCACTCTCCGTTTCCGATGGAGTGCCGCTCGCAAGGACGAGCGTGTGTGTCGTGTCGCCGATCAGGGTGATGGAAGCTGTGACGCCTCCTCCCGAGTCGACGACCTCGATCTCAGCTGGCGCAGGTGTGATCTGGAGGCGGAGCTTCTGGTCATCCGCAATCAGGACCAATCCATCGGCGTGCGCCTCGATGACCGGCGAAGGACTCGGAGTCGCCAGGTCGAGGTGGATGCGGGCCTCGTCCGCTGCGGAGCCGGAGAGCTGCCATGCCAGGAAGGGTAGCGTTCGGGCTGCTACAACCGATTCGACCGCGGATCCGCGCGATCCCGTGAAGTCCCGCCGAGATACGCCGGGGTACAGGACCAAGTTGGCAGCGTGACCGAGGGTGTCGGGGCGAATGCCGGCAGTCATGCCGGCGCTACCTCCGGCGTCCCTGAACAGTGCCTGACCGCCGCTCCGTGTCTGGCTACCGATAAAGCGGACCCGCTCGCCCTCCAGCAGAAAAGGCTCGGCGAGTGCCGGCTGGGCAATGCAGAGACCCGGCAGAGCCGGGTCGAGTGAAGGAATCGACAATGTCAGCGGCCGGTGACCATCATCCCGTCTGCCGCGAGGTCCAGCACCCACTGGAGGTTGTCCTCCGATGCCGGAAAAACCTCGAAGTAGTTCGTACGACCGACGCTCGTTGTGCCGTTCGGCTGTGCTCCGCGCTCACTCAGTTCCTGCGTGATGTCAGAGTGGTCCGGAGTACCCTGAAAGAGCAGATGCTCGAGTAGATGTGCCATCCCCGTTTCGCCGTATGCTTCATGCTGGGAACCCACCAGGTAGGTGATGTTGACCGTGACCTGCGGCTGACTCGGATCCGGGAAGAGCAGCACGCGGAGCCCATTTTCGAGCCGATACTCGGTAATACCCTCCACACTGGCGACGGGCTCCAGACCCGATCCTGAGGCCTGGGCCCCGAGGTCGCCCACAGACGTCGATACAAGCGCGAGCACCATGGCGACGAGGCGCATTGGGCTGGGTGCACGAACGGGTAAAGGACGCATGCTGATTCCTTGGCGGGACCTGGAGTTTACGGGGCAACTAACCTACACGCAGAGATCGGAGTCGGTTCAGGATCGCGGCTAGCTCTTGCCGTCGAAAGCCAGCGACATCGCCGGTCTTGAATTCATCGAAGGTGTCGAGACCCTGACTGAGCGCGTCCATGGTCGCGTCCAGGATGTCCGGCACATGGTCGTCGGTGCGCGCCTCGGCTGCCCACGCGAGTGCGAGGCCGATCGCTCGAATCTGAGCTCGCCCGGTGAGCTGCTCCAGGGCAATCAGGTCGATCGTGCTGCTCCCGAAGAGCAGGGTGCGGTCGTCAGGCGTCTTCACGTGTACCCTGCGGCGGCCACGGCCTGGGTCGACGCTGCTCCACTCGATCCGGCGGGGGCTGGGGAGCGACAGCGCCGCACTCGCCTCCATCTTGCGGCCAGTCGGAAGCCGTTCGGCCGTAGCGCGAGCCTGGGACGTGACGTCCAGGGGCACGTACGCATCCATCCGGATGACCAGGTCCGCCACATCGAGGTAGTCGCCGCTCCCCCCCAGCACGAGGACGGTACTGACACCGTGGTCGTCCCGCAGCTCCTTGATGCGATCCACGAACGGGGTGATCGGCTCTCCCTCGGGTGGCACCAAGGCCTGCATGCGGCGATCCCGGATCATGAAGTTCGTCGCTGATGTGTCTTCGTCGATCAGGAGCAGGCGCGAGCCCGTCTCTATCGCTTCCATGATCGCAGCGGCCTGGCTCGTAGAGCCCGACGCATTCGGTGTGCTGAAGGCCGCCGTGGACATGCCTCCGGGGAGGCCGTCGATGAAGGGTGAGATGTCGACTCCAGCGATGGATCGTCCTTCTTCGGCGCGGACTTTCGCCGCGTCCATTCGTGTGACGACGAACTCCCGCCCGTCATTGGGGGCGTGATTCCAGACGCCGGCCTGCAGGGCGCGCAGGAGTGTGCTTTTACCATGAAAGCCACCCCCGACCACGAGTGTGACCCCCTCTGGAATACCCATCCCGAGCACGGTTCCCTGATTCGGTGCCTCGATACGCACGCGGAGCGTCTCCGGGCTGATGCACGGGGTCACCGCCGGCGCATCGAAGGGGCGATCGTCCACCCCGCTCCTGCGTGGAAGCACGCTCCCGTCGGCGACGAAGGCGACGAGACTTCGCGCAGCGAGCTCGGATCGGAGGGCCTCGGCATCTTCGTTCGTCGCCGCAGATCGCTCGACTTTGGCGAGGTTATGTGCACCGGCCAGCAACGTGCCCGCCAATATGGTGGGCACCCGCTCGAGGAGTAGCTCGATGGCTCCCGTGCCGTCGATCCGACGGCTACGGGCGGGAAGCCCGATTGTGAAGCGGGCTTCAAGGATTCCCTCCGTAGTCAGCTGAACTGCGGACTGCTCAAGGACGACCTGTCCCGGGTCCTGCATGCGAATCTCTCCGCTGTGACCAGTCCTGTCGTGGGTGCGTGAGGTGGACCGTCGGGCCTCGGCGGAAAAGCCCCGGGCGAGGTGTGCGGCCGTTCCGAGGGCGCGTGCCTCGTTCGCATACGCGCTCGGTGGCAGGCCTGATCGCTCGGGTGAGAGCGTCACGCTCACGCGGGTTGGGGTCGCGAACGGGTCTCCCTGTACGTGATCGATGCGCAGCTCGAAGCGTTTGAACGCCCACGAGCCAGTGAGGTCCTTATAGGCCTTGTAGCCACGACCGTCGAGCCGCCCCAGTTCGGAGCGAAGTCGGTCTTCGTCTCGCATAGATTCCCGTCCCCGGCTTACGTTCCGCCGAACGATACAGACCCTGAGCCTCTTCGACACTCGACCATGATCCGATTGCTCCGCTTTGCGCTGCTCAGTCTCATCTTTCTGATCCCGCTCCTTGGTTCTCCGAACTGGGCCGCGAGTCAGGAGTCAGTCACGGTAATCCGGAACGGGCGCGTGCTGGACGGTTCGGGCAATCCATGGATGTACGCCGATGTCGTGATTCAGGGCGACCGAATCATCCGGGTCGGTGACGCATCGGACGTCCGGGCGGATCGTGTCATCGATGCCGCGGGCCTCTACGTCACGCCGGGTTTCATCGATGTGCACTCGCATGCAGGCCCCGGTCTGACGGCACCCGAGCTGAGTCACGCCGAGCCACTCCTCGCTATGGGACTGACGACGGTCTTCGTGAATCCGGATGGAGGCGGTCCAGTCGATCAGGCCGCACAGCGGGAGGCACTCCTCGCAGATGGGCTGGGGGTGAACGTGGCTCAGCTCGTGCCGCACGGGTCGATTCGCAGCGAGGTGATGGGCGCGGAGGACAGGCACGCCACATCGCCCGAACTCGAGCGGATGCGCTCGCTCGTGATCGCGGGGATGGAGCAGGGAGCCTGGGGGCTCTCCTCCGGCACCTTCTACGTACCGGGTAGCTACGCCCCTCCGGAAGAGATCGAGGAGCTGGCGAAAGATGTGGCGCGCTACGGCGGTTCGTACACGAGCCACTATCGCGACGAGTCGACGTACAGCGTGGGACTGATCGCAGCGGTCGACGAGGTTATCAACGTGGGCCGCGTTGCTGAGCTTCCCGTCGTCCTGACGCATGTGAAGGCGCTGGGTCCGCTCGTCTGGGGTTACGGCCAGGCGATCGTAGCCCGGGTGGATCGTGCGCGAGCCGAGGGGATCGAGGTCTTCGCCGACCAGTATCCGTACACCGCGTCAGCCACCGGGCTGGAGGCAGCGCTTCTGCCTCGCTGGTCGCAGGCAGGTGGGCGTGACGCGTTGCTTACGAGGATGGCGAACCCCGACACGATGGCACGCATCCGCGAAGGCATGGAGGAAGGTCTCGTCAGGCGCGGAGGAGCGGACCGGATCCAGTTCCGGCGCTATCGTCCCGACCCGTCGATCGAAGGACGCCTGTTGAGCGATGTCGCCGCCGATCGGGGCCAGGACCCGATCGAGACGGCGTCCGATCTGATTCGGCGTGGAAGCGTCAGTATCGTGTCGTACAACATGCACGACGACGATGTCGAGACGCTCATGGTCCAGCCGTGGACGATGACCTCGTCCGACGGCGGGCTGGGCGTGATGGGGGAAGGTGTGCCACACCCGCGGACCTACGGAGCCTTTGCTCGCAAGCTGCGGTTATACGTGAACGAGAAGGG
>DGOW01000099.1:67733-99674 GCA_002390225.1 Gemmatimonadales bacterium UBA4456
ACGGTTGGTCTGACGGAGGCGATTCGAAGCATGACGTCTCTGCCTGCGGCGGTCTTCCACATGCCGGAGCGGGGCATGTTGCGCGAGGGCATGATCGCCGATGTCGCAGTCTTTGATCTCGCGAGCGTCCGAGACGTGGCTGAGTACACTGATCCGCACCACTATTCCGAGGGAATGGTTCACGTCTTTGTAAACGGCGTTGCTGTGATCGCGGACGGTGACTTCACCGGCCAGCGGTCCGGGCGAGTCTTGAGGAAGGCGCGGTGACCGGAACTCAGGCAGCCTAGCGTCCCTCGAACTCGGCGTCTCGGCGCTCGTTCCACGCGGTGATCCCTTCCCGGAGATCATCGGACGCGTTGCACCGCGCGATGATGGCTGAGGCTTCGACCGGGTCCATTGATGCGTCGGCGGTGCCGAGCATGATCCGCTTCATGCCCTGAACGGCCAGTGGAGCCAGCCGTGCGAGCTGGTCTACACGGCCCGTGACGGCATCGTCGAAGGCCTCTGGCGCCACCAGGTCCGTCAGGAAGCCGACTCGATGCAGCTCGGCTCCGTCCATCTCTTCCGCCGCGAGGAGGATCCGGTTTGCCGTGCTCGGCCCCAGACGCCGGACGTACCGTGTCAGGCCACCGATCGGATAGCAGACGCCGAGGCGTGCGGCGGGTACGGACATGCGCATGCCTTCGATACCGATCCGGAAGTCGCAGCACAGTGCGAGTTCACCGCCACCTCCGTAGACGTTTCCGTTGAGGGCGCAGACGGTGGGGACGCGGAGCGCTGCGAGTCGATCAGTCATCGTATCGAACACCTCGCCACTCATCTCCCCGCTGCTCATCTGATCCAGCGAAGCCCCCGAGCAGAATGTGCGATCGCCCGCACCTGTGAGGAGCAGGACCCGAAGCGTGTCGTCCTGCTCGACCTCCTCCAGGATGGAGCGTATGCGCGCTACATCAGCGGCCTCGAGCGCGTTGTGACGGTCGGGTCGGTCGAGCGTGATTCGGGCGATGTGGCGCTCCCGCTCGAACCGGATATTGGTCGAATCTGTGCTGGTCATGACAACAGTCTATCGTGCCGCCGCCCGATGCGTAGACTTCTGCTCCCCAAGACCGCCACAGGAGAGTTCAGTTGGGCGCGATCCGCGACTTCATGTCGACGCACTACCTGCACTTCAACGCTCGTGAAGTCGTCGATGCAGCGAAGGCATATGAGGCACACGTGGACGCAGGTGGCAGGATGCTCATCGCGATGGCGGGGGCGATGTCGACGGGGGAATTTGGAATTTCTCTGGCCCGTATGATCCGTGCCGGGAAGGTACATGCGATCTCCTGTACCGGTGCCAATCTCGAAGAGGACGTCTTCAACCTGCTCGCGGGACGGGAATATGAGATCATTCCGTCGTGGAGAGATCTGTCCGCTCAGGACGAACAGGCCCTCTACGAACGCGGGATGAACCGGGTCACGGACACGTGTATCCCCGAGACCGTGATGCGACATATCGAGGGTCGTCTCGTCGAGTGCTGGCAGCGTGCGGCCGCGGCAGGTGAACGGAAATTGCCGTCCGAGTTCCTCTTCGAAGTACTCTCGGACCCAACCCTGTCCGAGCACGTTCAGAGAGATCCTGCGCACTCGTGGATGCTTGCCGCGAAAGAGGCCGGGATCCCCGTCTATGCGCCCGGTTGGGAGGACTCGACGACGGGGAATATCTTCGCCGCGAACGTCATATCGGGACGCCTGCCGGACCACTCCTGTGTGCAGTCGGGCACAGAGCAGTTCCAGGCTCTGGTCGAGTGGTACGAGGCCAACCATGGGGGGGGTGAGACCCCGTCTGTAGGATTCTTTCAGATCGGGGGTGGCATCGCTGGGGACTTCGCGATCTGTGCCGTGCCCTGCATCACTCAGGATCTGCGTCGAGAGGTCCCGTACTGGGGCTACTTCTGTCAGATCACCGACGCGCAGCCCTCGTATGGCGGGTACTCCGGCGCGCCGGCCAACGAGAAGATCACGTGGGGAAAACTCGAGCCCTCCACACCGAAGTTCGAAATCAACTCCGACGCTGCGATCGTCGCACCCCTGATCTGCTCCTGGGTACTGGGCGACTAGACGGAGGCGCGCCGGAAGGCCGGCCGGCCCTCGCCTGAGCCGTCAGGAGATCGGGCCGGCCAATCCGGCTTCGGCGACGACGATCACGAGCGCGCGCTGCACGGCCAGGTACGCGTCCACGTTCACCCAGAATTCGTCGGGTGCGTGACCGTTCGAGCCCTGGCCACCACGACCGATCGTGACCGCCGGAACGCCCATGGCGATTGGCACGTTGGAGTCGGTCGATGATCGGGCGAGCTGACCTTCCACGCCGAACTCGCCTGTGGCTGCCAGCGCCCGCTGGACCACAGGTGTTGAAACGGGAAGCTCTCCTGATGGACGGTCGCCGATCTTGTCCTTGATTGCTTCAAGGGGCTCGCCCTCGCGCCGGAGCTCGTTCTCTTCCTCGGCGCCCCGGTCCATGGCGGCGAGGAACGTCTGCTCGATACGCGCGAGACTTTCCGGGCTCTCGGATCGCATGTCGACTTCCATCCACGTCTCGAACGGGACCGAGTTGATTGAGGTGCCTCCACCGATACGGCCGACGTTGTAGCTGGTGCGCGGCCCCGAGCGGGTCATCGTGTCCGCGACGTCCTGGAAGTGGCGCACGGCTCGACTCATGGCGTGGGCCGGGTTGGCCGTGCCGAACGCGCCCCACGAGTGCCCCCCGGGGCCGGCGAAGGTGACGCGGTAGCGCACCGAACCGAGACCCATCGAGACAATGCGTGAGAGGCCACCTCCGTCGACATCGATCCAGACGTCCGGCTGGAGTCCCTGGTCCCGATACAGGTACTTCATACCACGCAGGTCACCGAGTCCCTCCTCTCCGACGACGCCCACGAAGAGCACATCGTCGTCGGTCTCGACAGCCGCTTCTTCGAGTGCGCGCAGGACGGACAGTACAACGACGAGTCCACGGGTATCGTCACCGACTCCGGGTGCGAAGAGGGTGTCTCCGACCTGACGGACCGACACATCCGTTCCTTCGGGAAAGACGGTGTCGAGGTGGCCACCGAAGCCGATCGTGCGAGCGCCGGTGCGTCCCCGTCGCAGTCCGATGACGTTGCCCTCGGCATCCGTCCATACGGAGTCCGCGCCCAGCTCGGTCAGCAGCTCTGCGAAGCGGCGACCCCGGACCTCTTCCATGAACGGAGGCGCCGGGATCTCGGTGAGCTCGATCAGGCGCTCGAGTGCCCAGTCGTCGTGCGCCTCTGCAAGGTCCAGAGCCGAGGTGATCGCCTGGGTCGCCATGAGTCCGCGGATCTCTTCGGCGTACTGTGGCTCTGGCTGCTGAGCGAGCAGAGCAGCCGGGGTGGAGCTCATCAGGGCCCCTGCAATCGCGAGCAGGTGGAAGCGGGTCCGGGTGGGGAATGTCACGGTCGTCTCCGAAAGGTGTCCGGCGCGGCGGGCCAGGGTTGATACTGGGCAGGAGTGGATACCGAAGCTGAGGGGGTTCGGATCCCACCTGACTGTAGATTGGGGTCGCTTGCTGTCGACAACTACGGCTACGATACTCTCGCCGTATGTTCAGCCGGAGCCCGCTGTTGAGGAGACCTCTGGCCTGGCCTCAGCCCCTGGTCGATGACTGACTCCCCGAGACCGACACCGGTCCGCAGCACGATGGACGACGAGATCTCCCTCTGGGAGGTCCTGGCGGTCCTCGTTCGCCGGCGCGGTACGATCGTATTGACGACGCTCTTGGTGGCCGCCGCCGCCGCGACCTACTCGCAGCTCCGGCCGCTGACGTACACGACCAGCTCTTCGTTTCGACCTCAGGGATCCGAGGTTTCAAACTCCCAGATCATGGCATTGGCAAGCCAGTTCGGGGTGAATGTCCCGGGCGGGAGCGGTGGAGACGAGGCGAGCCCTGCCTTCTATCAGGAATTGCTGACGTCTCGAGAGATCCTGATGCGGGCGTCGGACGAGCCGTTCACCGTTGAGGACGTTGGCTCGATCCAGTTGAAAGACCTTCTCGAAATCGAAGAGGAGTCCGAGGGCGAGAGGGACGAGGAAGTTCTCGAGTGGCTTCTGGAGGAAGCCGTTTCCGTCTCGATCGGTCGGGAAACCGGGACCGTCACGATTTCCGTGGAGACCGAATGGCCGGACCTGTCACAGGCGATCGCGGAGGAGCTGCTTGCCGAGGTCGCGCTCTTCAACATGGACACGCGTCAGTCGCAGGCCGCGACTGAGCGGGCTTTCATCGAGTCTCGTGTGGACGCGGCCGATGTCGATCTGGACGAGGCGGAAGAAGAGTTGCGTGTTTTCCTCGAGGCAAACCGCCAGTGGGAGAACTCTCCCATGCTGAGCTTCCAGCACGACGGTCTTATGCGTGAGGTGACGCTGCGGCAGTCGGTCCTCACCACGCTGGTGCAGTCGTACGAGCAGGCCCGGATCTCCGAGGTTCGGGACACGCCCGTGATCACGGTGCTGCAGAGCCCGTTTCTTCCCCCGAGAAACGATCCACGCCGCCGCGTCCTCACGGCGGCCCTGGGGATCATTCTGGGGGGCATGATGGGCATCGTCCTGGCCTTTCTCGTCGAGGCGTTCCGTCGACCTGGTGCGGGTGATCCGGCGCGTGCGGACTTCCAGACCAGCTGGAACGCCGCAGTCCGCGGGATCCCGTTCCTTGGGCGCGGCAAAGCGTAACCTCGATTCTGCAGGCTTCAGGGGATCCGCAGGTTGGTCCGCGCGCTTATGCTCGCGTTCCGACCGTACCCTCTCCTCTGCTTGAGATCCGCGTTCAGACCCCTGTGATACACTCCCGCTCACGTACCCGCCCGGTTCTCATCACGTTGATGGTCGCGATCGGACTGCATGCGGCGTCCACGCGAGCCGAGGCGCAGGATCCGGCGGCCGTGTACATCGGGGGATTTGCACTGGCCAGCGTGGTACCGAGTGTGCTCATGGACTGGCCGGAGCTCGACTCCGATCGGTCCATGTTCAAGGCAGGCTTAGCACGTTTCGACGCCATCGATCGCGAGAATCAGGCGTGGGATGTGACATTCGAGTACCAGCCGGGCATGGCATGGCATCAAGCCGCTCGTCGGTCTGAGCAGGAACTCGGACGCGGCCATGTACACGTGGCTGGCCGGCGCGCTCGATGTGCACGTGGGGGAGTACCTGGTCGCCAACGTGAACTCGGGGCCAGCGTTCTACTTCCCGGGCGATGCAGGCAAGCGGCTCGGGAGTTTCGCTGTACTCCGATCAGGTTTCGAGATCGGGCTTCGCCTTGCGAAAAGGGCCCGTACGACGGTCAGCTTTCATCACATGTCGCACGGCAAGCTGATGAACCAGACGTCGAATCGGGGAACGGAGACGGTCGGATTCAGCTTCTGGTGGACGGTCAGCTGACAGGATGATTCCAAGACGTCGGTTGATCACACTCAGCCATCCCCTACGGGTCTCGCAGGTACATCGCGACGGCGGGCTCGGTTAACTTTTTTGGCTGCTCACCCGAACGCTCCGCCCGGCCCGAGCCGGTGCCCATAGATCCATGCCCATTCGCAATATCGCGATCATCGCGCACGTCGATCACGGCAAGACGACCCTGGTCGACCAGATGTTCGGCCAAGCCGGCATTTTCAGTGAACACCAGGCGGTCGAAGAGCGTGTGATGGACTCCAACCCGCTCGAGAAGGAGCGGGGGATAACCATTCTGGCCAAGAACACGGCCGTTCAGTGGAACGACGTGAAGATCAACATCGTCGATACGCCGGGACATGCCGATTTCGGGGGGGAAGTCGAGCGCATCCTGCGAATGGTGGACGGCGTTGTGCTGCTGGTGGATGCGGCCGAAGGCCCGATGCCCCAGACCCGCTTTGTGACGCGGAAGGCTCTGGACCTAGGGCTGTTGCCGCTGGTCGTCATCAATAAAGTGGACCGTGGAGACTCCCGGTCCCACGAGGTACATGACGAGGTACTCGAGCTCTTCATGGATCTCGAGGCCAACGATGCCCAGCTCGATGCCCCCTTCCTGTATGCAGTAGGCCGCGACGGATGGGCCTCCTACACCCCGGACGCCACGGGTGGCGACCTGACTCCACTCTTTGACACAATCATCGATCATTTCCCGCCGCCCGACGTCGATCAGAACGGATCGTTCCAGATGCTCGTGTCGACGCTCGACCACTCGGCGTATGTCGGCCGGATTGCGATCGGCCGGATCGAGCGGGGTTCGGTCCGTGTCGGAGAGCAGGTGACTCTCCTGGATCTCGGTGATGTGGGTATGGTGCCCGATCCCGCTGAGGCTGAGGTGGCGAAGGTGTCGAGGCTCTACACCTTCCGTGGTCTCGAGCGCATCGAGGTCGACGAGGCGAGGGCGGGTGACATCGTCGCGTTGGCTGGCCTCGAGGGCGTGGAGATCGGGAAGACGGTGACCGACCCGGAATACCGCGAGCGCCTCATGGGGATCGCGGTTGAGGAGCCCACGCTCTCGGTCGACTTTACGGTCAACAACTCACCCTTTGCCGGTCAGGCAGGGAAGTTCGTGACCACGCGCCAGGTCCGCGAGCGACTGTTCAGGGAGCTCGAACGGAACGTGTCCCTCAGGGTGGAGGATACCGAGCTGCCCGACACCTTCACGGTCAGTGGCCGTGGTGAGCTCCACCTGACGATTCTCATGGAGACCATGCGGCGCGAAGGGTTTGAGTTCCAAGTGTCACGCCCCCGCGTGATCACCCGCAAGGATGACGGTGGTCAGCTGCAGGAGCCGTACGAGGAGGCCGTGGTCGAGGTCCCGTCGGACATGGTCGGGACCGTCATCGAGAAGCTCGGTTCACGGAAGGGTGAGATGACCGAGATGAAGCCGATGGGCGATTCGGGTACGACTCGCTTGCGCTTCAAGATTCCTGCGCGCGGACTCTTCGGATATCGCTCGGAGTTCCTCACGGATACGCGCGGCGAGGGAATTCTCCATCATACGTTTCAGGAATGGGATCGCTGGGCTGGCATACTGAAAGGTCGAAGCCGTGGCGTGCTTGTAGCGGATCGCCCGGGTAAGGCGGTTGGCTTTGCGCTCTTCGGACTTCAGGAGCGGTCGACGCTCTTTGTGAAGCCTGGTGACGACACGTATGGCGGGATGATCGTCGGCGAGAACGTCCGGTCTGACGACATGGACGTGAATGTGAGCAAGGAGAAAAAGCTCACCAACATGCGCACCACCTCGTCTGACGAGAACATCAAGCTGGAGCCGCCGCGGCAGATCACCCTGGAGTTGGCCCTCGAGTTCATTCAGGACGACGAACTCATCGAGGTGACGCCCATTGCGATCCGCCTCAGGAAGCGGATCCTCGACCCGAATCAGCGGAAGAAGGCGGCGAAGAAGGCCAAGCAGCCGGCCTGATACCCATCACATGGCACGGACGCACCCGTGGGCTGATGTCCTGGCTCATGCCGACCCATGAAGCTGTTTCGGACTGCTCGGGAACCCTTTCGGGTCTGGATGGTGAACAGAGATCACAACGGGAATCGGAACAGCGCCGAAGCCTCGAGCCGACAAGATGGTCCAGGTTAACTACGTGAACAGACAACGCTTCGAAGACGCGCCAACCTTTCCCGAGTACCTCGATACGGTCGAGAAGAATCGTGAGATGTGGCTAGGGGTGTACAAGCGAGTGCGCCTGCCGGAGGAGGTGGTCGCGGAGGCGTCACGGATGCGGGGGGGATGGCACCTGGTCGCGCTCTCCGAGGACTGGTGTGGTGATGCGATCAACACGCTTCCAGTGATCTCGCGTCTTGCCGACGAGGCAGGGTGGGACATGCGTGTCTTCGGACGTGACGACAACCCGGACCTCATGGACAGCCACCTCACCAACGGTCAGAGCCGCTCGATCCCCGTCGTGATCGTGTACGATGAGGACTTCAACGAGGTTGGCTGGTGGGGGCCGCGACCCGACGAGATCCAGTCCTGGGTGATGGATGAAGGCCTCTCCATGTCCTCGCCGGAGCGGTACAAGGAGATACGACGCTGGTACGCCAAGGATCGAGGCCGGGCCACGCTGTCCGAAATTCTGGGCATCGTGGGGGCGGCCGCCTGACTATCTTAGACGCTATGGCACGGCGTTCTGGATTCTTCGCACTCGCCTTCGGGTCGGGCTTCGCGGTTCTCACCATCGAGATCGCGGGTGCCCGCCTGATTGCTCCGGTCTTCGGATTGTCGGTTGTGCCCTGGACGGCCGTGATCGGAACCATCCTCGCTGCATTGGCCGCTGGGAGTCATCTCGGTGGTCGGCTGGCGGATGCCGGGAAGGTCCCTCTCTCTCGGGTGCTGGTGGTCGCCTCTCTGACCGGAGCACTCCCGGTCATCGGGTCGGGCTTCCCGTGGATTGCCCGCGAGATGTTTGGCTTCATCCCGGGTGCCGTGGTGAGCGCTCTGGTGCTCTTCGCCCCGCCCGTCCTGTGCCTGGGCGCGGTGGTGCCGTACCTGGTCCAGGCAGACACTGACGACCTCGGATCGGTCGGCCGCAGGGCTGGTGACATCAGCGCCTCAGCCACGACAGGCTCGATCATCGGGTCGTTCGTGACCGGCTTCGTGCTGCTGCCGCTCATGCCCCTGCCGACTCTGCTCGGCATCACGGCTGGCGCCCTCATGCTCATGGCCGTGGCGTCGACACGGATATTGGGCGGACAGACCCACAGCGGCCAGGCCGCAGCAGCCGTGATCGGCCTCCCGATTCTGGGTGTGCTCGCGTCGGGCCTGCCCCCGGACGCACTCCACGCCGAGCAGACACTGCACACGGCGGTCTCGGTCACGGAGCGGCCGTGGGCCGACGGACGCATAGTTCGTGAGCTGTGGCAGAATGGCGGATCGTCATCGGCCGAGTACGTCGAGTCCGGAGCTCCGGCCCACGTATACGCGACGATGAGTCTCGAGATGCTCATGACGCGACTCGATCGGGTTGACCGGGCGCTCATCCTCGGTGGAGCTGCGCTGTCCCTGCCAGTCGCGTTGCAGGAGGCACGTTCCGGACAGGATACAGGTTCCGGTATGGAGATCGATGTCGTGGAGATCGATGATGCCGTCACCCAGCTGGCGCGGGAGTACTTCGCCTTCGGTGAACGCGACCGTCCGGGCATCAGGGTGTATCACGACGACGCGCGGGTCTTCCTCCGCTCCGGCGACGATCGGTACGACGTCGTCTATCTCGACGTCTTCGACCATCTGCTGACTGTACCGTGGACGATGGTCACTGAAGAAGCCTTGAGTGAGATGCGCGCTCGTACCGCCGCGGATGGCGTATTCATGGCCAACGTGCTCTCCCCGCTCGAAGGAGATGGTACCGCGTTTCTGGCCCGCTTTCGCACGACGCTCGAAGGCGTCTTTCCCGCATCGCGCATCTACATGACTGATCCTGACACCGATCCCGGTGCGACGCAGAACCTGATCGTCATGGGTGCCGAGACCGAAACCGCCTTTGCCGAGCTGGACGGGTCATGGATCCTGGCTCGAGTGCCTGCCTCGGGTCGAGCACTGACGGATGACTGGGCTCCGGTCGAGTCTCTTCAGGCTCGGGTCTTCATGGGGGGACTTCGGTGGCGCTGATACACAAGGACGGAGTGCTGGAGAACCTCCACCCCCTGAACCTGGTCGACTCGCATGCCGCCGAGGCTGACGAGCTTGCGGCGCTGGCGGACGCGACGGCAGTCACGGCGGACGTGTTGGGTCGACCTCCGCTCTTCGAGGTCTACATGCGCATGGCCGAGGAGCTCGCCAAGCGATCGACGTGCGCGCGGCTTCAGGTGGGCACCGTCATCACGGATGCCAAGCTCGAGAACGTCGTCGCGATCGGATACAACGGGAACGCACGTGGCTTTCCGAACCGGTGCGACTCCGACGAGGCCGGAAAGTGCGGGTGCATTCACTCGGAGATGAATGCGCTCGTGAAGTCACCGGGGCAGCTACGCGAGAAGGTCGCGTTCATCACGGCGAGTCCGTGTGTCATGTGCGCGAAACTGGTCGTGCAGGCGAACATATCGCACGTCTTCTACCGCGAACGCTATCGCAGCGCGGCTGGGCTCGACATGCTCGAACGGGGCGGCATCGTGGCTGTCCACTACACTCGCTGGAAGGACGTCTGGCGATAGGACATTTCCCGACGAGGAAACATCTGGACTTTGGGTAGACTTTCGGCGTTATCAGCCGATACATCTCTCCATCAGAGCCCTTGGACGGTCGACGTTCGGGGATCCGCCACGTGAGCCAGACAGTGGCAGGACCGGCATGGACGTTTCTTCCTGCCCGGGCCGACTGAGGTCCATCCTGACGTGCTTGCCGCCTAGATACGTCAGGTGATGAGTCATCGGGCAGCGAACAGGCAGACATTCATGAGGGGCATTCAGCCTTGCCTTCAGAGCGTGTTCTGTACCGCACGCCCGGTCTTCATCTCGACCTCGTCGGCGACCGGCCTCACGGAAGCCGCGGTTCGAACTCTCAGATGCGCTAGAAGCGGCAGGGTATCCGACCGCGGTTGGGTCTGAACACGGGGAAAGCTTCGAGCTGTAGGGGCTAGTCCTCGCCCAGCGCCTCCGCCATCACCACCGCCGCATGTACCGCCTCGCGCCCCGTGCCGTCCACGATCTGTGCTCGACAGCTCGTCCCGTCGGCTACGAAGCGCACCGTGGCATCGGCTGAGCGCACCTGCGGCAGGAGATCCAACTCTCCGATCGCCATCGAGGTCTCGTAGTGCTCGGCTTGGTATCCGAACGCGCCGGCCATGCCGCAGCATCCGGATTCGATCGGCTGAACATCGACACCTGGCAATCTCGAGAGCATTCGATCGACCGCCGGCACCCCTCCGAATGCCTTCTGATGGCAGTGGCCGTGGCGGAGCAGAGTCCGGGGTGCGCCATGATCTGGAGCGAAGGGGAGTTCTCGACCCTCCTTCCAAGCCGAATCCAGATACTCCTCGAGCATCATCGCCTGACGGGCCAGCGTCTCGGCTTCGGGCCCGGGAAGAAGCGCCGGGATTTCGTCCTTGAGGGTGTAGAGGCACGACGGTTCGAGCCCTACGATCGGGAGTCCCGCTCGTGCCGCTGGCAGGGCTGCGGACAGGAGCCGCTTTGCTTCCTCCCGCGCTTCGTCGACCATGCCGGCGCTCAGATAGGTACGGCCGCAGCAGAGAGGGCGCTCGCCCGCCGAGGCCGCCAGCGCGACTGTTTTCGCCCCGGATGCCTTCAGTAAGCGGCGTGCGGCCCGGGCGTTCTCAGGCTCGAACCACCGCGAGAACGTGTCGACGAACAATGCGACCGCCGGTCCGTCGTCGGGCAAATCGGGCACGTTCATTTCGGCGTCACGCCAGGGAGCCCCGCTCCACCTCGGCAGGGTGCGCTCCGGCGCCAGACCCACCATCCCACGCCCCGGCAGCCTGCCCAGCGCGTTCACTACCGGCGCGAAGCGAGCCAACTTCGGCGCGATCCTCGGCAATGCAGCCAGCATACGCTCTCGGAGGGGTACTCCGTTCTTCTCATTCCGGTGGTGCTGCCACTCGATCTTCATACGCGCCATGTCTACCCCGGCGGGGCACTCGCGCGCGCATCCCTTACACGAGATGCAGAGAGACATGGCCTCGACCATCTCCGGACTGTCGAGTCCATCAGCATCCAGCTGGCCGGTCATCGCGAGACGGAGTGCGTTGGCCCGGCCTCGGGTCGAATGCCGCTCGTCGCCTGTCGCGCGAAATGACGGGCACATGACACCCGGATCTGTTTTCCGACATGCTCCATTGTTGTTGCATCGCTCGGTCGCGCCGAGCAGGCCACCGGTGGCGCTCCAGTCGAGCACGACGGGTAGAGTTTGCGGCGCATCGTCCGACGCATAGTCGGGGTGGAACCGGAACAGCGACCGGTCATCCATCGCGGGCGGGTCGACGATCTTGCCCGGGTTCAGAACCCCGAGTGGGTCGAAGGTCTCCTTGACCTCGCGATAGGCGCCGACGAGCTGCTCGCCGACCATGGCGGTGAGAAACTCCGAGCGAAGGATACCGTCCCCATGCTCACCTGAGTGCGTGCCTCCGAACCGCCGAACAACCTCGTGCGTCTCCTCAACGATCGTGCGCACGAGTGCGATGTCGTTGGGGTCTCGCAGGTTAAGCGCTGGACGAACATGCAGGCACCCCACGGAGGCGTGCGCGTACCAGGTGCCGTCGGTCCCGTAGCGTCGAAAGATCGCGTCGACCTCCGTGGCATACTCGGCCAAGTGCTCCAGAGGGACGACGCAGTCTTCGATGAAGGAGATCGGCTTTCGGGGTCCTGCCATCGACATGACGATGTTCAGACCGCCCTTCCGGACACTCCAGACGGCGGCCTGCTCGGAGGTCGAGATCGCTTTGACCACCGAGTTTGGGTATCCGATCTCCCCCATGAGCTGATCGAGCCGCTGCAGATCGTGCTCGAGGTTCGCGTCCGGGTCCGGCGATGCGAACTCGACCAGGAGGAGCGCTCCGGGTGTGCCCTGTACGAAGCCCGCTATCGCCGATCGGAAGTCCGGCTGCTCGGCAGCAAGGCGGAGGACATTCGCATCCACGAGCTCGACGGCCGATGGGCCGAGGGTAACGAGGTGCTGAACCGAATCGAGGGCGCGCACGAGGTCCGGGAAGTGACAGACACCGAGCACACGCCGGCGCGGCAGTTCGGCCAGTCCGAGTCGAAGGCGCGAGAAGAAGGCGAGCGTCCCCTCAGAGCCTACGAGGAGGCGTGCGAGCGCTTCTGACCCCGGACCGATCCGGTCGAGGTTGTACCCGGCAACATTTCGCATTGTCCGCGGTGCACGACGCTCGATCTCCGCTGCGTTACGAGCGTGAATGTCCATCACCCGCGCACGCTCCGCTGCGATGACATCACCTCCATCCGCGCCGAGTTCCTCACCGAGCCAGAGCCGCCGGCCGTCCGCGAGCACGACCTCGAGGTCGATCACGTTGTCGGCCATCATGCCGTACCGAATCGACCGTGACCCCGCGCTGTTGTTGCCGGCCATGCCACCGAGGGTCGCTCGACTCCCCGTGGAAGGGTCGACCGGGAACCAGAGGTCAGTCGGCGCCAGCGCGGTATTGAGGTGATCGAGTACGACGCCAGGGCCGACCTCGATAGACCCTGCGAACCCAACTGTCGATCCACGTCCTGACTGAACCTCGCCCTCGACCGACGCGACCGATCCGATGTCGTCGAGGTAGCGATGAGTGTCGAGCACGATGGCCCGCCCGATGGTCTGGCCACATTGGGATGTGCCGCCTCCGCGCGGGAGCACGGGCACACCGTAATCACGTGCGATCTCAAGGACTGCCTGCACATCCGCGACCGATCGAGGCGAGACCACCCCGAGCGGTTCGATCTGGTAGTGCGATGCGTCTGTTGAGTAGATGCCACGGGTCAGCGCATCGAAGCGGACCTCTCCCTCGACGGCTCGCGCCAGGGCCCGCTCCAGCGTCGGATCACCAGGAGCGATGCGGGTGGCGGTCATCTAGTCGTGTGATTGAGTGGAGGACCGTATCTTGGCCCGTTCCTGCGACGGCGCCAACCTACCCTTCGCCGTTCCTTGTCGCATCCGAGCGAGTGCACGTTGACGTACCATAGCGGACGCCATTTCCTGCAGCTTCCCGGCCCAACCAACACGCCTGCGCGTGTCCTTCGGGCGATGTCGAAGGCAACGATCGATCATCGGGGCCCCGACTTCGCCGAGCTAACACATCGTCTGCTCGAGGGGACACGCCGTCTCTTTCGGACGGAGCATGACGTCTTCATCCATCCGGCCTCGGGAAGTGGGGCCTGGGAAGCAGCCATTGCGAACACACTCTCGTCTGGTGACCGGGTGGTGTCCTTCGAGCAGGGCTTTTTCGCACAGAGCTGGGCGAAGGTGGCCCGTCGGTTCGGGATCGATGTAATACAGGTCACGTGGGATCCACGGGTTGGTGTCATCCCTGCAGCCGTCCTCGAACAGCTCGAGGCTGATCCGTCGATCAAGGCGGTTCTCGTCGTGCATAACGAGACCTCGACTGGTGTGACCACGGACATCGAGTCGATCGGTCAGGCGATGCGGGACTCCGGCCACCCGGCGATGCTTTTTGTCGATGCCGTGTCGTCCCTCGCAGTCACTGATCTCCAGCACGACGCCTGGGGAATCGACGTGACCGTGACCGGATCGCAGAAGGGCATGATGCTGCCGCCGGGTCTCTCGCTGCTCGCCGCAAGCGCTCGCGCCATGGACGCGCATGCGACGGCGACGCTGCCCCGGTCGTATTGGGACTGGGACGACCAGAAGACCTTCAACGAGCGTGGTTTCTTTCCCTACACCCCGGCGACGAATCTCCTGTACGGAATGGAGGAGGCGCTCGCCATGCTCGATGAAGAGGGTATGGAGAACGTCTTTGCGCGCCATGATCTATTCGGGCGCGCGACCCGCGCGGCGGTGCGTGCCTGGGGACTTGAGGTCGTGGCCCGAAACGAATCCGAGGCGAGTTGTGCTGCTACTGCAGTGCTCGTCCCCGAGGACCACGATGCCGACGCGGTTCGGGCACTTATCCTCGAACGTTTCGACATGTCGCTGGGAACCGGGCTCGGGCCCTTCAAGGGGAAGGCCTTCCGGATCGGCCACCTTGGCGACCTGAACACCCTCACTTTGCTGGGTACGTTGTGCGGGGTCGAGATGGGACTCAGGCTGTCGGGTGTGCCTTATGAATCCGGTGGGGTCGACGCCGCGATGAATCTTCTCTCGGAGGACGTCGGCAGATGATCGACACAAATTTCATGCAGTCTGTGAACGACACTGAGGTAGGTGACCCCGAGGGTGCCTGGGTCGTCCACCGCGGGCTGCGGGCCTGTGCGTCGATCTTCGCTGTCGTGCTCCTGGCAGGGTGCGCCGTCGACGCGACCACTCCTCGCGAGCTCAAATTCGGACATGTCGGGGAGCCCGGCTCTCTTTTCGCACTGTCTGTGGAGGAGTTCGCCCGCCGGGCCAACGAGCGACTCCCGGCGGGGTGGGACGTGGTCACCTACGGTTCGAGCCAGCTCGGTGGGGATGAGCTCCTTCTGCAAAAGATCAAGCTCGGCACGGTCGACTTCGCCCTTCCGTCGACCATCATGTCGTCGCAGGTCGACGCCTTCGGTCTCTTCGAGATGCCGTACCTCGTGCGTGACCGGGAGCACATGAGTGCCATCGAGGAGGATGTCGTATGGTCCGATCTGGCCCCTCAGGCTGAGGCCGCCGGCTACCGGATGATCGCCGTCTGGGAGAACGGCTTTCGGCACGTGACGAATAATCGGCAGCCCGTGGAGACGCCCGCCGACCTAGACGGGGTGAAGCTCCGGACGCCTAGCGGCGTTTGGCGGCTCAAGCTCTTTCAGGCCCTCGGTGCGAACCCCACGCCGATGGCGCTTTCAGAGGTATTCATTGGGCTCCAGACCGGTGTAATCGACGGTCAGGAGAACCCGCTTGCACAGATTTGGGGCTCGAAGTTGTATGAGGTCCAGGACTATCTCTCGCTTACCGGGCACGTGTACACGCCCGCGTACGTCGTCGTCTCGCCTGCCCGCTGGGACGGTCTTCCTTCGGAGGTTCAGGCGATTCTCGAGGAGGAAGCGCGCGCGACTCAGACCTACGTGTACGAGACTGCCACGCGTCTGGACTCTGAGCTGCTCGACCAGGTGCGTGAAGCAGGGGTGGCCGTGAACGCGCCTAATCGCCAGCCGTTTCTCGATGCGAGTACAGGCCTGTACGAGGAGTTCGGAGCCACCGTCGACGGTGGCTCAGTCCTCGTAGAGCGCGCGGCGGGAGCGGGGTCGAACTGAACGTCAACTCTGCTAGGAAGGGGCTGGGCAAGCTCCTCGAGGTCATCGTCCTCACGCTCATGGCGGCGCTGGCCATCGTGGTCGTCGTCGGGGTCGTGTTCCGGAAATCCGGAGCCTCACTCATCTGGTACGACGAGATCGCGTCGATCCTGCTCGCCTGGCTGACCTACTACGGGGCGGCCCTCGCAGCGCTGAACCGCGCCCACATCGGGATGCCGACGTTGGTCGACCGCATGAAGGGCGTGCAGCGTACCGTGGTCGTGCTCTTCGGTGAGGTCTGCACACTCGCCTTCTTCGGCCTGCTTACATGGGCCGGAATTCGGGTCCTCACCGTGCTCGGCGGAACGACCCTGGTTTCGCTCCCGTCCGTCCCAATGTCGCTGGCTCAATCGGTCATTCCGATCGGGTCCGTGCTCTTCATTGTTGCCCAACTACTGTCGCTACCGGACGCGCTCGCGGGTCCGTCGCGCGACGACGAGTTGCCGCCAGCACCATCGAACGAAGCTGATGACGGGAGGGCCGTGACTTGAGCCTTCTCGCGATCGCGCTCCTGCTGCTGGCTCTGGTCGTGCTCGGCATTCCCATTGCGATTGCTCTCGGCCTGGTGGCCGTGATTGCGATGATCACCGGTCCCGACGGCGTCGGCGCGTTACCGAACGCCGCCCTCGTCATGTTCGATGGTGCCACCTCGTTCCCGCTGATCGCCATCCCGCTGTTCATCCTGGCCGGGGCCATCATGAATGCCTCCGGGATCAGCCGCCGTCTGATCGCGTTCGCTTCGGCCATGGTGGGGTTCATTCGTGGTGGGCTGTCGATGGTCACGATCAGTGCCTCGCTCTTCTTCGCAGAGATCAGTGGGTCAGCGGTGGCTGACGTCGCCGCATTGGGATCGATTTTGATCCCGGCCATGAAAGAGAAGGGGTACCCGAAGGCGTTTGCGGCCGCCGTGACGTCGTCCTCCGCGACGCTTGCCGTCATCATCCCGCCCTCGATCCCGATGATCATCTACGGGGTCATGTCAGGATCCTCCATCGTCGAGCTCTTTGTAGCGGGTATCGTGCCGGGTGTGCTCGGTGGCGGTTTGATGATGCTCGTAGCGTATGGCCTCGCCCGAAAACACGACTTCCCCCGTGAGCAGGCGTTCGTGCTTCAGCGGGTGTGGACGACGTTCAAGGATGCTGGATGGGCCCTCACGCTCCCGCTCATCATTCTGGGCGGGATCTTTTCGGGTTGGGTCACCGCCACGGAAGGAGCAGGTCTCGCCGTCGTCGCGTCCATTCTCATTGGCGGGCTCGTCTATCGTGAGCTGGACTGGACGCTGCTGCGCAAAGCCATGCTTGAGGGTGGTCAGCAGACGGCTGTCGTGATGCTCCTCGTTGCGGCGTCCGCGCTTCTCGGGGACTATCTGACGGAGGTCCGCGTGCCGCAGCGGGTCGCCGAAGGGATCATGGGGATGACCCAGGATCGCTGGGCGATCCTGCTTCTGCTCAACGCGTTCTTCCTTGTCATCGGGTTATTCCTGCACTCTGCGGCCGCGATCATACTGGTCGTGCCCATCGTCATGCCGCTCGTTCAGGCGGCCGGTATCGACCCGGTACATTTCGGCCTGGTCGTCACACTCAATCTCGGGATCGGGCAACAGACGCCTCCAGTCGCGTCGGTTCTGGTTACAGCATGTTCGGTCGCGAAGGCAGATATTTGGGAGGTGAGCAAGGTGAACCTCTGGTTTATTGCCGTACTCGTCTTGATGCTGCTTCTCGTGACCTATGTGCCGGTGGTCCCGATGGCTCTGGTGGAGTTGCTCTACCGATGAGTGAACGTGTAGTCGTCGAGGTGGCGACCCCGATTGCGACCGTACGGCTAGATGGCCCCGAGCGACACAATGTGCTCGACGTGGCAGGCTGGCGGGCGCTGGCCGATGCGATGAACGGCTTGTCCGAGCGGGACGACGTCCTGGCTGTCGCGGTCCGCGGGACGGGTGGTCGGGCATTCTCGGCGGGCTCGGATATTGGCGCATTCGCCGAGCAGCGGTCCACTCCGGAGGATGTCCGCTCCTATTCCGACGCGATCGCGAGTGCGATGCAGGCGGTCGGAGCATGCCGACATCCGACGGTGGCCATCATCGAAGGGATCTGCGTGGGCGGTGGCCTCGAGATCGCAGCCTGCTGTGACCTTCGGGTGTGCGCCGAGTCGAGCCGCTTCGGTGCGCCGATCAATCGCCTCGGGCTCACGATGTCGCACGATGAACTCGAGCCGTTACTCCAGCTGCTCGGCCCCGGGCCGGTCCTCGAGATCCTGCTCAGCGGAGAATTGATCGACGCTGAGCGAGCGCTGACCGTCGGACTCGTGAACCGGGTGTGGTCGGACGCGGCCGTGGTGGAGCAGGGATACGGTCTGGTGGCACGCATCGCCGCCGGTGCGCCGCTCGTAAATCGGTGGCACAAGAAGTTTGTTCGCCGTCTACTCGAGCGCCGGCCGCTCACCGATGAAGAGCGTGCTGAGGCTCATGAGGCGTTCGGTACCGCAGATTATCGGGAAGGCAGAACGGCCTTCCTCGAGAAACGTGATCCGGACTTCCAGGGGTCGTGAGGTGAGCGGACCTCTCACCGGCGTCCGGGTCATCGAACTGGCCCACATCATGGCGGGGCCGGTCTGTGGTCTGATGCTGGCGGACATGGGCGCCGACGTGATCAAGGTCGAGCGTCTCCCCCGAGGAGATGGCACACGGAGCTTCGTGCCACCGGAGATCGGAGGAGAGTCCGCTGCCTTCATGATGCTCAACCGGGGCAAGCGCAGCATCGCGCTGGATCTCCGTTCGTCGGACGGCGTCGAGATCGTCCGCCGACTCCTGTCCGACGCCGACGTTGTCGTGGAGAACTTCAGGGTCGGAACAATGGAGAAGATGGGACTCGGCTGGGATGAGCTGCGCGCGCAGAACCCTCGTCTGGTCTATTGCCAGATCACTGGCTTTGGTCGGACCGGGCCTATGGCGGACAAGGGTGGCTTCGATCTGATCGCGCAGGGCTACGCCGGTCTCATGAGCATTACCGGCGAAGGTCCTGGGCGTGAGCCGGTCAAGGTCGGAGCTCCTGTGACGGACATCACCGCCGGGATCCTCGCGGCCTACGGCGTCGTGTCGGCGCTCTTCGAGCGGGAGCGGACCGGCGAAGGGCAGCTCGTCGACACCTCGCTCTTCGAAGCAGGCATCACGCAGACGTACTGGCAGAGTGCGATCGCCCTGGCATCCGGGCACTCACCCGGCCCACTTGGCTCCGCGCATCCGCTCGCGGCGCCTTATCAGGCATTTCGGACCTCTGACGGATGGATCAACGTCGGTGCGTCGAACCAGTCCACGTGGCTGGGCCTGACACGTGCGCTCGCGATGCCGGAGTTGGCAGAGGAGCCTCACTTCATTGATAACGCTGGACGGATGGAGCATCTCGACCAGCTCCTCGAGGTCCTGGCTGGCCGCTTCGAACAGGAGACGACCGACGAGTGGCTCAGCAGGCTCGCTGCTGAGCGCGTGCCGGCAGGCCCGATCGCGTCCGTCGGTGAGATGCTGGAGCACCCTCAGACCGTCGCCCGCAAGATGGTGGTGGAGACCGATCATCCGACAGCGGGGCGCGTCAGGTCGCTGGGGAGCGCGGTGAAGATGTCGGGGACAGGTGAAGGCCCTCTGGCCGGAGGCGCGCCGAGCCCGGCACCACTACTTGGCCAGCATACGCGTGAGGTGCTTAGAGATGTGGGCGTCAACGATCAGCGAGTCGACGCGCTCGTCACCCGGGGCGTGCTCGTCAGCTCAGCTCCCAGAACGGCCCCGTAAGCCCAACCTCCTCCAGGATTTTCTGAGCTTCGGCGGCGGTGCGCCCTCGCCACTTGGGCTCCATGCGCCCGGCGTACCAGGGCTGAACCAGGGCCCACATCTGCTCGAACGACACGACGGCTCCGCGCGGATGCCCCGTGCGTGCAAGCCAGTCATTCACATGCCCTTCCGACCGGAAGGCGAGATAGTATGCTCAGGTAAAGCCGATGTCGTCCCAGGCGTGCCCGATCGGAGTCACCAGATGAATGACGCCGTCGTCGCCTTCCAGCAGGCCGTCGCGAACGCCGAACTCGAGTTGCTCACCGCTCTCCGCACAGTGTGAACGCGTCCAGCCGTCGGTCCCGAGGATGGCCGGCACGCCAAGCGCGTCCCATGCGCAGTTTGCATAGCACGTCATGTCTGGCGTCTCGACGACATAATCCGTCGGCACTCCGGAGAACGGATTCGCCATCCAGATGGCGTTGCCATCTGGTGAGGGCGCGATCTCGTGCGCCTCGAAGAGCCGCTGCAGCGATACACGGATCTGGTGCTCCGTACCTCCAAGGGCGGCAGCCATCGCACCAAGTGCAGGTGCGCGCCCTGACTCGCCGAAGAACTGGTAGATGTTCGTGCGAACCGCCCAGTCGAAGTCTGTAATCTGGCCAGCCGAACTCATGAGCACGTCCTCATCGTACCATCCCGTACCGTCTCAGGATCTCCATGGTCTCTTCGATGGGCAGCGCGTCCACCGTCCGCCCGTTACTGGTCACTGTCTCGGCCATGAAGAGTGAGTTGTAGATCGCCTCCTCCGTGGCCTCGACCGTCGCCTCGAAGAGCGAGCTGACATTCGCGTTGGACAGGTCGTCGTAGCGGTGCACGTCACCCGTCGTCGATCGACGTACACCGTTGGCGGTGGAGAATGCGATCACGTAGTCACCCGATCCGTTGCTTGCGTAGGAGCCGGTGCGGGAAAGGCCCATAATGGCACGGCGGGCAACGCGCTCCAGATTCCGGTCCGAGAGGGGTGCGTCGGTCGCCACGACCATCATGATCGAGCCCCACTCCTGCACGTCGGCATCGGGGTCATAGTCCTCGTCACGGCCGATCTGATTGGCAAAGGCGTACTGGCCTAGCTCCTGTCCCACTGGTGCCCCTCCGATCTGCAGGATGCCACCGAAGTTCGACTGAACCAGGACGCCAACGGTGTATCCACCCAGGCTTTCGGGGAGTACACGGCTGCTCGTCCCGATGCCACCCTTCCATCCGAATGCGACCGTTCCCGCGCCAGCCCCGACGGCGCCCTCCTCTACCGGGCCATCCGTGGCACCCTCGAGTGCGGCGACGACGTGTTCGGGCTCGATCGGCCTCGACCGAATGTTATTGAGTCCTCCGTCGTTGGTTTCGCCGACGAAGGCGTTGAGGGACTGAACGTTCTCCATTCCTTCCTGGCCGAGCATCCATTCCACCATGGCGTCGGCTGCCTTCCAGACGCACAAGGTGCAGGTCAGGAGGATCGGAGTCTCCAACTCACCGAGCTCGCGGACCTGGGTGACGCCCAGGAGCTTGCCGTACCCGTTTCCGACATGGATCGCGGCCGGCACGCGGCTCATGTACGTGCTGCCCGAGTGAGGCACGATGGCCGTAACGCCTGTCCGCACGTTCGGCGGTTGAATCACGGTGCTGTGCCCCACGCGAACACCGACCACATCTGTGATGGCGTTGTGCGTTCCTGGCTGAAACACCCCGACTTCGATGCCGAGGTCGCGCGCACGCATGCGATCGAATACCTGCGCGTGGATCAGGGATGGTGAGAGGATCGAGACGAGCAGGAATGCGAAGATCGATTGCCGGAGCACGGGACGTTCCTTGTGGTCAGGCTCCGGCCAGCAGCAGCCGGAGCGTATCGAACAGCATGAGGCCTAGAAGCAACGGGTGGTAGAGGAGCGAGGCAAAGAACACGGCTCGAGCACGCTCGTCGGTCATGTCCAGGAGTGCGCGGATAGCCATGCCCAGGAAGCTGAGTCCAGCCAGACTGGCTCCGATAGCGTAGGGCATTCCCGTGAAGCCGAGGAATGTCGGCGTTAGGCTGACGGGTATCAGCAGGGCAGTCGAGATGACCATCTGGATCCCGATAGACTTCGCCCCGCCACCCGGGATTAGCTTGAACCCGACTCGCGCATAGTCTTCCCGCAGCATCCAGGCGAGACCGAGTACGTGTGGAAGCTGCCACAGGTACCCGATGCCGAAGAGAGCCAGTCCCCCTACGTCGATCGAGCCTGTGGCTGCTGTCCAGCCGATGAGCATCGGGAGTGCGCCGGGCACCGCTCCTGCTAGCGTCGCGACATAGGATCGCGTTTTGAGGGGCGTATAGATGCCGTGGTACATGAGGCCGCTGGCCGCCGTGATCAAAGCTGGCAGAGCACCGAGCACCAAGGCCATGTACACCAGCCCACCGAGGAGCAGGAGACTACCGAATCCAAGCGCCTGCATCGGTGAGACACGATGGGTCGGCAGGGGTCGAGTCCGGGTGCGGTGCATCACTGCGTCGGCGTCCCGCTCGACGAACTGGTTGAGCGTGAGTGCGCCCGCCGTCGCCAGGCCGGTTCCGGCCATGGTGTGCAGGGCGAGGGCTAGTTCGACACGTCCACGACTGGCTACGAAGGCACTCACCCCAGCTGTGACCATTACATAGCCCGCGATGCCGGGCTTGGTAAGCTCGTAGTACGCGCGAAATCGCGAGCTGCTCGCCTGTGCGGTGGGTGCGTCCGCCTGGGCCATGGGGTGGAGCTGGAGTTGAGGCAAAACGCTGGTGGGCCGCTCTGCGGACCTCCGGCGCGTTCGGAGTGCAAAGGTACCGAGGCGAGAAGGTCGGGCGAAGCGCCGTCGAACCCTTACGGATGCGACCCCGTTGAGTGGAGGCTTTTCGTTCAATGTGATGCACGGTCTGTCTGGCTTGACTGGGGGTGGCGGTGTGCAACTCCGAAGGGATCGCCGATCCGTGTAAGCAGTGCCGTGTCAGGTGGATGTTCATGTTTTGCTTGCGAAAATGTTGACAATCCTCGTGGGCTGTTTATCCTATGTACAGCTTTTGTGTCTCGTTAATTCTGTGAATGTGTTCATGGTCGCTCTAGCTGCTGGCTGGGAAGTTCCTCACTGCAGGCGCGCAAGCTGCCTGCGGAGATGAGACCGTCTACCCAGTGCCAAGCATGATTGCCGTGACCGATGCTGCCACGCCCGATCTCGTCGCGCCCACCGACGTTCAGGCGGAACGTGGTGCGTTCCATGTTTTCCACGGTGCGATTCTCCCGACCCCGTAGCTTCTTAGCCAAGCCACAGATCCAGGGGTCGGCGGGTCCCGGGGTGTTCGCACCCCGGGGCCCGTTATCGTTCCGGGTCCTGGTAACGGTGGTGCGAGCGGAAACCCGTGGTTCGTCTTACCTGTAGTACCAAGGGCGAGATGACGATGAGCCAACTCCACGACATCACAGCGAGTGACCGGCGACGCCAGGAACGGTCCACCTGGCGCAATGGCCTGAGCGCGTCCGTACTCCTGCACCTGATCATCTTTCTGGGTTGGAACGGCAGCGTCATCCCCGACTCACCCTTCGCAGCGGCGGGCCCCAGGTCCGGTGACAATCGGGCGGCCTCGGGATCGATGCAGGCGCTCAACATTCGTACGCCACCGAGTCGCACCATTATCCAGCCACCGACACCGCTCGCAGTGAGCGTTGACGTGAAGACTGTCGAGTGGGAGGATGACGTCGAGTACGATCCGGCGTCCGTGCTCGGTGAGAAGCCCGGTCTCGACGAAGGTCCCGGTCTCGAGGACGGCACGGGGCAAGGAGACGGTGGGAACGCTGATGAAGGCTTCTACCGGCTTCAGCCGGCCACACCCCGGGGCATGATTATCCCTCCGACCAATCGAAGTCTTCGTGGCACCGAGGTTCAGGTGTGGGTCTTCGTCGACGAGCGGGGGCGCGTGGTCGCTGATTCGACCCGTCTCGATCCCCCGACCCGTGATCGTGGCTTCAACCGCCGCCTCATCTCTGAGGCGGCTGAGTGGGTGTTTCTGCCCGCTGAGCAGGAGGGGAAATCGGTCGCGTCCTGGTTTCCATACAGAATCACGATGTAGCGGAACCTTTCCCGGCCGAGGTACGTTGGTCGGGTCGCAGCGTTGGGGACTCTCGGCGCTCACCGCCATCCCATCGCGCGCGAGCATGCGGTTCCGGTGACGCAGCTACTGGGTGTGATGCTGCTGATCTTCGCGGTCTCGGTTCATCTCATGGCGTCCGAGGAGGGCGGCTCCGAAGCCTGAACCCACGGTCCGATAGCCGGAGCGTAAGGAACTGACTCAACGGCCAACCGTCCTGTTTCGTGGAGTATAGGAGTAGGTTACACGGATGAAGCAGGCCGCCCGCGCAAGGAAGCGCATCCTCTGGGTCGACGATGAGATCGACCTCCTCAAGCCGCATCTGCTCTTCTTGCAGGCGCGAAATTATCACGTGGATGCGATTTCCAACGGTGATGATGCGCTCGAGCTCATGCGAGCGGCGCCGTACGATCTGGTACTCCTCGACGAACAGATGCCGGGCCGGAGTGGCCTCGAGGTCCTGGAGATCATGCGCCGCGAAGCCCCGCATCAGCGGGTTGTCATGGTCACGAAGTCCGAAGAGGATCACACCATGACCGAGGCGATCGGTCGGCGGGTCGACGACTATCTCGTGAAGCCGACGTCGCCGCGTCAGGTACTGAGCGTGGTGACACGGATCCTCGAAGGCTCGTCGATTCGTCAGGCGAGGGCTGCCCAGGACTTCGCGGCCCGCTTCGGTACGCTGTCGATGAACGCCCAACAGGCTGCCAGCGCGGAGGAGTTCGCTTCCGTCTATACGGAGCTTGTCGATTGGCAGCTCCTCCTCGGTCAAGCCGGTGAGGAAGGCCTCCTGGACACCGTCGCGTCTCTAATCACTTCACTGCGCCGGGATTTCGGCGAGTGGGTCATGCGTGAGTACCCAAAGTGGATGGAGGACGCACCTGATCGGCCGCGTCTGTCGGTCGACCTGGTGCGAGAATTCCTCGTACCGCGGCTCTCGGCGAATCCGGTGTACTTCGTAGTGCTCGACTGCATGCGGCTCGATCAGTGGCGGGCATTGGCGCCGCTGCTCGCCGAGTTCTTCGAAATCGAGGAAACGGTCCACTACTCGATCCTGCCGACTGCGACTCCCTACGCGCGCAACGCGATCTTCTCGGGGCAGTACCCGGATCAGATCGCGAAGGCCCGCCCGAGCTGGTGGGACGCGTCCGACGACGAAGGCAGCCTGAACGCCTTCGAAGACAAGCTCCTCGTGGAGCAGCTCAAGCGTCTCACAGGTCGTGACGTTCCCGTGCACTACGAGAAAATCTTTTCGGATCGCCAGCGCGAGCAGGTTCGCGGTCGGGTCAACTCGGCGTTGAAGACGCCAGGGTCGGTCATCGCCCTCGTCTTCAACTTCGTGGACCTGATGACGCACGGTCGGTCCGAATCACCGATCCTCATGGAGGTCGCTCGGGACGAGGCCGCTCTTCGGGACCTGACTCGTGCATGGTTCGAACGCTCGACGGCGTTCGACATCCTTCGGGAGGCAGCGCGACGCGGCCACGAAGTGATCCTCACGACCGATCACGGCTCCATCCTTTGCCAGCATCCTTCGACTGTATTCGCCCGTAAGGACGCCACCAGCAACCTGCGCTACAAGTTCGGGCAGGATCTGCGAGCCGAGCAGCGGAACACTGCGTACATGACGCGCGACGAGGGACATTTGCGTCTTCCTGCCGGTCGGCTCGGCATGTCGTACCTGATTGCGCTCGAGGACTACTTCTTTGTGTATCCCACGAAGCTTCGCGAGTACCAGGCCCGGTATCGCAACTCCTTTCTCCATGGAGGCATCAGCCCCGAGGAGATGATCGTGCCGGTCGCGAGCCTCAAACCGCGCCGATAGGGACACCGAGCATGTCCCTGTACCCGCGCCTTGTCGGGTTCGTCCGACCTCACACCACCACCATACTAGTCGCAGTCGCTGCCGCAGCGATCTATGCAGTGCTCGATGCTACGGCCTACGTGCTGCTGATCCCGTTCGTGGACGCGCTCTTCGTGAGCGGAGGTGCCCCGCTGGCAGCGAGCGACAACGGAGTGCAGCGACTCCTCGACGCGACCGTCTATACCTGGGTCGACCTGACCGGCGATCCGCTGGTTGCGATTGGACGCATCATCGTCCTCATCCTCGCGGTCTTCCTCGTCAAGAATCTCTTCGCGTTCGCCCGCGTGTATCTGCTCGCTCGCGCGGAGCAGGCGGTGAACCGGGATTTGCGCGACGATGTCTACGACCATCTACTCGACCTGGACCTCGCGTTCTTCGGCCGAACACGCACGGGTCAGATTGTCAGTCGGCTGACTACGGAGATCGAGCAGTTCCGTATGCTGGTGACGCGCGAGGTCTCCCGACTGGTGAGCGCGGTCTTCGAATTCCTCGGTGCGCTCGCGTTCATGCTTCTGATTTCGTGGAAGCTGACGCTCGCGGCCTTCGTGGTGATTCCGGTCGCCATGGGTATCTGGGGTCCGCTCGTGAATGTCCTGCGTCGGCGAGATCGTCGGGTGCTCCAACTCGGGGGTGAGGTCAACGCGCACATCGTGGAGACGCTCGCGGGGGTCCGACTGGTGAAGTCATCGTCAGCCGAGGGGCGCGAGCGCGCCCGATTCCACGGGCTCACGGCGGACTACTTCCGGCAGTTCATGCGCGCCGAAGTGGCTCGGTCGATGGCGGCTCCCATGACCGAGATGCTGGCTGCGGCCGGGACGGGCGTCATTCTCTGGTACGGGGCGCGGCTCGTGGTTGGCGCTGACATCACAGGTGCCCAGTTCGTGGGCTTCCTCGGTCTGTCGCTCAAGCTGTACGCGCCGGTGAAGAACGTGGCCAAGTTCCCGGCCATGGCGCAGCCGGGGTTGGTGGCTGCTGAGCGTGTGTTCGAGTTCCTCGACGCGAAGGCAGAGATCAGGGACCGGCCGGACGCCAGACCGATCGAGGGATTCGATCGTGCCATCGTCTACGACGACGTGGCCTTCGCATATCGTGGCGGTGATCCGGTTCTCGAGAACGTTTCCTTTACCGTGCCCCGAGGGAGTGTCGTGGCTCTCGTAGGGCCGAGTGGAGCGGGTAAGAGCACGGTCGTCGATCTCCTGAGCCGCTTCTTTGACGTGACCGAGGGTTCGGTGTCCATCGACGGTCGAGATGTGAGGGACGTGCGTGTCACCGAGTTGAGGTCGCTCATGGGCATCGTCTCTCAGGAGACGGTACTCTTCCACGACTCGGTGCGCGCCAACATCGCATACGGTCGTGCGGACGCCTCACTCGAGCAGGTCGAAGCGGCCGCGCGCGCCGCGAACGCCCACGAGTTCATCGAGCGGATGGAGAACGGGTACGACACACTCGTCGGCGAGCGTGGCGTCGAGCTGTCCGGNNCAGCGTCAGCGCATCGCGATCGCAAGGGCGATCCTGCGTGACCCGCCGATCCTCGTCTTCGACGAAGCGACGAGCGCCCTGGATACCGAGTCGGAGCGGCTCATTCAGGATGCGATCGAGCGACTTCTCGAGGGACGGACGGTCTTCGTTGTAGCTCATCGCCTGTCGACCGTGCAACGAGCCGATCAGATCCTCGTCCTCGAGGGTGGCCGGATTGTCGAGCAGGGGGACCATCAGACGCTCCTGGCGCAGCGTGGGCGTTACAAGCGGCTCCATGACCTTCAGTTCGAGGCTACCGCGTCGATCACGCAGACATGAGCGGGATCGCGCGCGCGGCGTCCGATCAGGTGGCTGCGGAGGTCCGTCCCTCGTTCCGCCATCGAGTCGAGTACCTGGCGTATCGGGTCACTCGGACGGTGCTCGGTGCTCTTCCCGAGGGGATCGCCGTTCGATTGGCGGGGGGTCTTGGCTGGATCGCTGGGGTCGTGTTGCGAATCCGTCGTCAGGACGTCGATGCCCACCTCGCGATCGCGTTCCCCGACCGTGATTCAGCGTGGCGACGGTCGATTGCCCGTCGGAGCTATGCCCATCTCGGAAGGGAGGCAGCGCTGTTGTTCCGGATGCGTCGTTGGTCGGCCGACAAGATCGCGTCACGAGTCGAGCTGAAGGACTTCGAGGCGATACTCGAGGCGGCGGAGGCCGACCGCGGCGTGGTGCTGCTGACCGCGCACCTCGGCAACTGGGAGATCGCCGGCGCCAGCATCGCGGCGTCCGGCTTCCCCATTGACGTGGTGGGGAAGGGGATGGCGAATCGTCGATTCGAAACGGACCTGTTCGCCACCCGTGAGCGCCTGGGCATGCGTGTGATCGACATGGGCGACGCACCAAAGGGCGTGCTACGTTCCCTCCGAAAGGGCCGACTCGCAGCCTTGCTCGGGGACCAGAACGCACGTCACAACGGTGTGTTTATCCCGTTCTTCGGTCGAGATGCGGCGACGCCACGGGGGCCTGCCGTCTTTGCGCTTCGGTGCGACGCCCCGGTGTTCGTCGGCTTTGCGATCCGTCAGCCAGGATGGTGCCAGCACTACACGGTCGAGGTCCACCGGCTCGACTTCGAGCGGACCGGCGATCTCGAGGCCGATACCAAGACAATGCTGACCTCCTACCACACGATCCTCGAAGAGGCGATCGTAACCGCCCCGGATCAGTACTTCTGGCAGCACAAGCGCTGGAAGACGCGTCCAGCTAGGGAATCCGGGGCGTAACGATTCGAGGACCCAGGAACAGGCCTCGGAACTCCTGGTTACTACACGGTACGAACGGCGTCGACCGCAGGTCGGCGCTTCGACACGCGAACTGACTCGGACTACCAAAACCGCGCTGTGATTTACGTCTGCATTCCTACGCACAACGAAGCCTCGACGATCGGCGTTCTTCTCTGGAAGGCGCGGAACGTTCTCGGGGAGTTCGGCCGTGACTACCGGCTAATCGTGCACGATGACGCCTCGACGGACGAGACCGCCGACGTGCTTAAGCGCTATCGGCGCTCGCTTCCGCTGACCGTACTCCGTTCCGAGGAGCGTATCGGATACGGCCCTTCGGTGGAGAAGCTTCTCCGGCACGTGCGTGACGACGCTCCGTATCCGAAGCGCGACTGCGCTGTTGTCTTTCAGGCCGACTTCACCGAGCGGCCGGACGACATCGTCAGTGTGGTGAAGATGCTCGAGGGTGGCGCGGACATTGTCGCGGGTATAATCGAGGAAGAAGACGCGAAGCACGTTCGAGGCTTCAGGGCCGTGCGCTGGGCTTCACGAACCTTCCTCCGGAGACTGATCGCAGATGCACCCGTGTCCGACCCTCTGGCTGGACTGCGCGCGTACCGGGTCATCGTGCTGAAGAAGGCGTTCCGGGATCGCCCCGTGACGGACCCGATCATTTCATCGGACGGCTGGGCCGCCAACGTCGAATTGCTCGGCTGCCTCGCACCGCATGCGCGCCGGATCGCAGAAGTGCCGCTTCATCTTCGGTACGATCTGCAGGCGCGTCCTTCGCGCTTCCGTCCATGGAAGACGTTCCTTGGTCTCGTGAGACTGCCCGGTTCCATGTGGTCGGCTGACGTAGAGGTCGCATGAACACCGTGATGGCGGGTGTCGCTATGCGAGCTGGGCTCGTGGCACTCGTCCTGGGCGCTGCGCCGGTCGCGGTGCTCCAGGCTCAGGAAGAACGCTCGGAGCGGGACATCATCGTCGACTCGCTTCGCGCGATCTATGACATCCGCGATGATCAGGTACCGGTTCTATTGACGGAGAACGAGGTCCCGATCGACGCGTTCGCTGCACCGGCGCCATTCGGTCCCGGCGAGCATCTCGAGTACAAGGTGAAGGTCGGCATCTTCAATGCCGGCGACGGTTACATGAGCGTGCTCGGCGTCGACGAGCACGAGGGCAATCCCGTGTATCGCGTGAATCTCGGGATCAAGGGCGGCGTGGGGCCGGCCCGGGTCGACGACATGTATCACACGTGGCTCGATGTCACGACGCTCCAGACGTGGCGGTACATCCGCGACATCGACGAGGTCGGGTACCAGAGCTACCGGCACTGGGAGTTCTATCCGGACATCATGCGGTGGGAGCGGATCGACTTCGATCGCGGCGGCGATCTAGGTTCGGTGCTTCCGCTCGATGAGATCGCATTCATCTACTACATCCGCACGCTCCCTCTCGAAGTCGGGAAGACGTACACCCTCAACCGTTACTTCAAAGAGGATGGCAACCCGGTGAAGGTCACCGTGCTCCGCAGGGATCAGCGGGAGACCGAGGGCGTCCTGTACAACACAATCGTCGTGGCTCCGGAGATCCAGACCGAAGGCCTCTTCGGCGAAGGTGGTGAGAGCGAGATCCATTTTACGGATGACGAGCGACGGGTCCCCGTCTACGTCAAATCGGACATCCCAAACTTCCCGGGATCGCTGACGCTCCATCTCAGGAGCATCACCGACGGGCATCCACTCAACCCGCAGTCTCGGGCGGCGGCGGTCGCAGGGCGAGAGCAGCGCGCGGAGGCCCAGGCCGCCGGCTCATTTCCTCGCTGACCTGAGAGCCGCATGTCATGCGACTGACCATGCGTCGGCTGCGCCTCAAGGCGGTGTGGCTGATTGTTCTCCCCTTTTTCTGGTTCGCCGCACCCACGCCCGTTTTGCTGGCGGTGAGTGTCTGTCTTGCCGTCCTGGGACTCTGGATCCGCGGGTGGTCTGCAGGCACGATCCATAAGGACCAGGAGGTGACGACAACCGGACCGTACGCCTTCACCCGCAATCCACTCTATCTCGGTTCCTTCTTCATCGGGCTTGGTGTGGCTCTGGCCGGAGGTCACTGGCTATGGCCTGCTCTCTTCCTGACCTTCTACGCGCTGATCTACTCTAGGACGATGATGGGTGAGGTTCAGCATCTCTTGAGCCTTTTCCCTGAGAGCTATGGCGGATACGCTGCTAACGTACCGTTTTTTGTGCCTCGTCTGACACCCTGGAGGGGTGAAGAGAGTAGTGATCGGGCCGAAGTAGGGTTCCGGTGGGCTCAGTACAAGCGGAACAAGGAGTGGGAGGCTTCGCTGGGCGTGCTGGCCGCGTTCCTGTTACTCGGGGCCAAGGTGATCTTCAGGCCTTAGGGGCTCAGACAAGCACAGAAACGATCTTGTCGGTGGCCTCCGCCAGGTATTGTTCGACCACTTCCGGTCGCTTGTCTGGCTGCGCCGCCGCGACATCTGCACGAATCCGATGCCTACCGTCTTCGGTGCCTTCCCTTCCGCGTCCTGATCGAAGGTGATCAGATTCGTGATGTCGAAGTGGTGCGGCCATATACGCACGGGTGATGCGTCTGCTCGCGACGAGACGATTCCGTCGTGCAGGACTGCTGCACCGTCGAGCATGGCCTCGGGCACACCGAGCTCGTGGCCCTCTTGACCGACCAGAAGGAGCGTCAGGTCGGCCGGCGCTACGGAGCTTGCTGCAATCCAGGAGTTGTTCACAAGAGCCTCTTAGAGGCCGGTCACTTCAGGTCAGCGGATGATGTATCGCTCCATGGCTACGGCGACCTTGTCCATCACATCGCGAACCTCGATCCGACTCATCCCGTTCCGATAAACCGGCATGAGGGGGTATTCCTCGCCGGGGTATTCGGCGTACCCGTCGACGACCAGATCGTGGAAGGCTCGCCACGGACCAGAACGTTTCGGGTTCGTATAGCCGAAGAGCGCGACCGACGGCGTTCCGAGCGCCCGCCCGATGTGGAGCGGGCCCGTGTCAGGTGAGATCAGCAGCCCGGCCCCATCGACGATCCACATCAACCGCCGTAGATCGTCACCGAGCTCGTCGATCACCCGGGCTTCGGTTCGCTCCAGGATTTCGTCGGCGATGGTGCGTTCGACTGGGGAGGGGCCTCCAACAATGACGGACTGGAGGCCATGATCCCGCTCCAACGCCTCGAGCACCCGTGCATATCCTTCCGCGTTCCAGTTCTTTTCGAGCTTGCTTGTGCCCACGACGACGGCGCAAACCGGACGCTCGATCGCCTCGAAGAACTCCGCCTGCAGTTGTCGCTCCTTGTCCGTGAAGCTGAACCCCCAGTTGATTGGATCGGGGTCGATACCCAGATGCTCGAGGAACTCCAGGTACTGGTCCTGCACGTGCTGCTGCCTGCGAGCCGGGATGCGGGCGTTGGTGACAAGCCACTGTCCGTCGCGGGCACGCACACGATCGAAGCCGAGCTTCACACGTGCTGGTGTCAGCGCGGTGAT
>DGOW01000007.1 GCA_002390225.1 Gemmatimonadales bacterium UBA4456
GTGTTTGGCGACGAACTGCTCGGAGGGCAGCCTGAGCAAGCAGAAGTGTCAGGGGATCCGGTTCTGCCGGAAGGCGAGGCCGCCCCTCAGTTCTCGGCGACCGTCGCCCAGCCAGTAGGGGGAGCTGAGGTAGTGCGGGACACCCTCTGGATCCGGGTTTCGGCAGCCGGGCAGGCGGAGGCCTACCGACGGACCGCTCTGGCCGCTCAGATTGAGGGTGTCGTGCGTCAGATCCCGGTGCGTGAGAACGAGACCGTAGGTGCGGGCTCTGCTCTGGTCCAGATCGACACGACGGAACACGCCCTCGGTGTAGCTCAAGCCCGAGCCGATCTTCGAGCAGCGGAGACAGACTACCGGCAGCAAGTCCTGTTCGATGATGCGATCGAGGACCCTGCGGTACGCCAGGAGCGGGAGCGCATCGCGCGGTCTCGCAGCGGGGTCGACCAGGCCGAAGTGCGTTTGAGGCAGGCGCAACTTCAGCTGGCACGCACCCGGGTCGCAGCGCCGTTTGCCGGTCGCGTGGCTGATCTCGAGGTCGTAGAAGGCCAATATGTAACGGTCGGTACGGAGTTGATGACCGTCGTCGACCTGAATCCGATCAAGGTCGAGGTTCAGGTGCTCGAAGCCGAACTCGGTCTGTTGGCGGAGGGACGGCGAGCCGAAGTGAGCTTTGCTGCGTTCCCGGGTGAGGTCTTCGACGGAGCGATCGAGACGATTAATCCGGTCGTCGACCCCGAGAGTAGAACTGGTCGGGTCACCGTGCTCTTGCCCAACGCGGATGGCCTTATCAAGCCGGGGATGTACGCCGAAGTCTCGCTCGATGCGGAGGCTCTTCCGAACCGGGTTCTCGTCCCGCGCAGTGCCATTCTGGAGCGTGGGGCCGGGCAGAGGCGCACGATGCTCTTCGTATACGAAGAGGGGCCGCAGGGCCCCCTCGCGAAGTGGCGCTACGTGAACCCGGGCCGTGAGAATGACACGTACGTGGAGATCCTCCCTGAAGGACCCGAGCAGGGCATGGTCGCACCGGGTGAAGTCGTCCTCGTGGACGGGCACCACTACCTCGCTCACGATACGCCGATTCGGCTTGTAGAGAACGTGGCGGCCGCAGGTGGGAGACCAGGACGATGAATATGAAGCGACACATGAATTGGGGTCGTGTAAGTGATTGTTGTGCAACAACAAGAAGGTCAGCTGCGGTCCTGGCTCTGATGGTGGCGACAACTCCGCTTGCCGCCCAAGAACGTGAGCCGATTCGCCTGTCCCTCGACCAGGCACTCGAGTACGCGAGCGGGAGCAACCCGGCCCTGCGCCGCGCCACCAACTCGAGCCTGATCAATGGCGCCGAGATGCGTTCGACGTGGGCTGAACAGCTCCTGCCCCGAGCTCAGCTGACCCTCTTCAATACGCAGTTCACGGGGAACCTCAGGCGACAGGCGCTGGACAATTTTGGCAACCCGATTGTCAATCCGTCGGCCGACTGGAACTACTTCTCGGCGACGACGCACAATCTGGGGCTGTCGTGGCGATTTCAGGGGGCCTCGCTCTTTCAGGCCCACGATCGCCAGAGGCTGACCAACCAGGGTCGGGACGTGACCCTGCTTCGGGCACGAACGGACCTGGAGATCCAGATCCAAAGGCTCTACATCGACGCCGTCGAGCAAAGGGCGCTGATGGAAACCGAGAACGAGCTCGTCGCCGCACGCCGGATCGATCTGGACGTGGTGCAGCGCCTCTTCTCCCTCGCCTTGCGTACCCGGGTCGACATCCTCAACGCAGAGCTCGCCCTGGAGCAGCAGGCCCTGACGTTACAGCAGCAGAACGTGACCTATCAGCGTGCGCTCCTTGCACTTCGGACCGCGATGGGACTGACGGAAGATAGGCCGCTCGAGATCGGGAACGAAGAGCTTCCACTCTTCGATCCGGCCGGATTCGACTCGTCGAGCCTGATTTCCCGGGCCCTCGACGTGAACCCGGTGATCCTGCAGTCGGACGTGTACATGCGGTCCGCGCAATTGGCCCTTTCTGAACAAAAAACTGCGTGGTGGCCGGAGATCCGACTCGGCGTCAACGTGTACCGCCAGGCGTACCTGCCGGAGGGTGAGGCGTTGTTCGACACGTCGATCGGCAAGGATCTTGAGAGCCAGTTCTACCTCGGCTTCTCGATTCCGGTGCTGAACGGTGTATTTCAGCAGAACACGGAGCAGCAGCGGGCTGCGATCGAGCTCAGAAATCAGCAGGAGCAGGATCGGGAGATAAGGCTGCAATTGGAGGAATCCATCCGTGGTTCGGTCCTCGAACTGGAGAATCAGTGGACGTCAGCTCAGCTCTCCCAGCGGTCGAATGAGATCGCTCGCGAGGCTCTGGCGCTCGCTCGCGAGGAGTACCGTCTGGGTGCACGCTCGTTCGAGGAACTCCGCGCGGTCTTCCAGCAGGAAGCTGACACCCGTCGGCAGGTCATCACGGCTCGGCACGCTTTTGTCGATGCGTTGCTGACCCTGGAAGAGGCGGTGGGAGCCTCCGTACGTGAGGCCTCCGGCTCGACGGGCGCAGGGAACTGACGGGTGTCCATCCCACGCACCTCGACCGAGCGCCCCGTCGCGGTCTGGATGCTGTTCCTGGCGATCGTGCTGCTGGGTGGAATTTCCTATGCGCGGCTACCGATCGATCTACTGCCGGACGTGAGCTATCCCCGGCTCGTGATCTACACATTGTACGAAGAAGTCGCGCCGGCTGAGGTCGAGCGTCGTATCACCGAGCCGATCGAGGGGGCGGCCGCGGCGGTGCCCGGGGTAGAACGCGTCACGTCGACGTCCCGATACGGGCTGAGTCTCGTGACGCTTCGCTTCGCGTGGGGCACGGACATGGACTTCGCCATGCTGAACGTTCGCGAGCGCATGGACAACGTCCGGGAATCGCTCCCCGAGTCAGTCAGCCGACCGACCATCCTCAGGGTGGATCCGGAGTCAGACCCGGTCATGACGCTCTCCGTGTCCGGCGGAGAGGACCTGTGGCAGACGAAGGAGCTGTCGGAGACGGTCTTCCGGCGCCGACTCGAACAGCTGGACGGGATCGCGCAGGCAGCGGTTACGGGCGGACTCGATCGGGAGATCCGAGTCGAGGTCGAGCCGAGGCTCCTCGATTCGTACAGTCTCACGATCGAACAGATCTCGACGGCACTCGATCGGGCGAACGTGAGCGCGCCGGGTGGCACCATCCTGCAGGGGCGTTACCGCTACCCACTCCGGACGCTCGGGGAGTTCCAGACCGTCGAGGAGATCGGAGACGTGGTCATCGCCCGTCAGATGGTCGAGACCGGCGTCCGGGTCGTGCGGCTCTCCGATGTCGGTCGTGTAGTGGACGGCTTCGCCGAACGTGAGGCGATCGCACGCTACGCCGGCTCTGAATCGGTAGGGATCCTGGTGTTCAAGGAGTCCGGGGCCAATACGGTGACCGTCGCCGAGTCGGTGCAGGACGTCATCGCCGAGCTCGCCAACGAGTACCCGTCCATGCGGATCGACATCGCGGACGATCAGGCCGGCTTCATTGCTGATTCGATCTCGAACGTCGTGCAGGCGCTGGTGTTCGGGGGTCTACTGGCGTTCCTCGTCCTCTTCCTGTTCCTGCGCGACAGCCGATACCCATTCGCGATCGCCCTCGCGATCCCCATCTCGGTTGTCGGGACGTTCGCGCTCATGGAAGCGGCGGGCGTCAGCCTGAACATCATGAGCCTCGGCGGGCTCGCTCTCGGGGTCGGTATGCTCGTCGACAACTCGATTGTCGTGCTGGAGAACATCTTTCGGCATCGCGAAGAGCTCGGAAAGGGGGCGTTGCAGGCCGCGGCGGCTGGTGCCGAAGAGGTACAGAGCGCAATCACAGCCTCGACGCTGACGACGATCTCCGTCTTCGGGCCGATCATCTACGTAGAGGGCGTAGCTGGGGAGCTCTTCAAGGATCTCTCCCTTGCGGTGGCCTTCTCGCTGCTCGCCTCGCTTCTGGTCGCGCTCACCCTGCTACCCTCGCTTGCCGCCCGGTTCGCGGGCGGGCGTGGTGCTCAGGCTTCGTACAGTGAGGTGGTGTCACCCGGGCACCCGCCGAGAGGGATCGCCAGAGTGGTTCGGTTGGTGGGACAAGTGCTGACGGCGCCGTTTCGGGGCGTCGCATGGCTCGTCCGCCTCACGCCCGATCTCGTTCGATTCTGGTTCGCAGGGTTCTCCGCTGTTGTGGGGGCGACCGCGCGCCCGCTGCTGAACGCTTTCGACCGTGGTTTTGCCCGCTTTGCGGCGTTCTACCATGACGCCCTTGAGTGGTCGCTCGACCGCGCCTGGCTCGTGCTTACCGTTTCGGTAGGTGCGCTGGCCCTGACGCTGTCGCTCGCATCGGGCCTGCCGCGTGATCTGCTTCCCGACGTCGACCAGGGTGCGTTCGGTGTCTCGCTCGAACTTGCAGAAGGCACATCGCTGGTGACGACCGACGAGGCCGCGCAGCTAATCGAGTCAGCCCTGCTCGCGGATCCGGACGTCGACGCGGTGTTCAGCAGTGTCGGCCGTGACGTGCGTGCCTACGCCGAGGGCGAAGGCGCCACGGGCCTCCATACCGCCGCGTTCCAGGTCCGCATGCGTGAGGGAGCGACCTCGCGAGAGGTCGCGATTCGAGCTCGGGCCCTCGGCGCACAGTTCCCCGCCGGCGCGCTCTCTGTCGAGACGGGGCAGGCGACGGCACTGGGCTCCATGCTGGGTAGCTCCGAGGCCGATATTGCTGTTCGAGTGCGTGGCGAGGACCTCGACCAGGTCTATGCCATGGCCGAGCGCATCGCCGGTCTCGTCACGTCGGTCTCCGCCGTTGGGAACGTCAGGATCGGCACGGAGCGCGGTCAGCCTCAGATCCAGGTCGAGATCGACCGAGCTGCCTGCGCGAGTTACGGGATCGCCCCCGGGCTCGTCGCCGCAACCGTGGACCGTGCCATGCGGGGTGACGTCGCGACCGAGTTCGTGGACTTCGATCGGAAGATCGACGTCGTGGTGCGCTACCCCGAGGACCGTCGCTACTCCCGCGAGACCCTGGAGGGAATCCGCGTGAGCGGCGTTCCGATCCGAGAGCTCGTCACGATCCGCGATGCGGTCGGTCCCTCGGAAGTGCACCGTGAGGACCAGGCACGGGTCATTCCGGTCTACGCCGATGTGGTCGATGGTGGGCTCGATCAGGCGATCGCGGATGTGGATGCCGTCCTGACCTCGCTCCCCATCTCACCGGATGTCCGCTGGGATGTAGGTGGGGAGAACGAGGAAATGCGGCGGTCTTTCCGCGACCTCGCCTTCGCCTTTGGACTGGCCCTGATCCTCGTCTACATGATCCTCGCGGCTCAGTTCGAGTCGTTCGTGCACCCGCTCACGATCCTCATATCGGTCCCGCTCGCGCTGGTCGGCGCGGTCGCGGCACTCGTAATCTCGGGGCAGGGGCTGAATACGATGAGCCTGATCGGCGCCGTCATCCTGGTCGGGATCGTCGTGAACGACGCGATCGTGAAGGTCGACTTCATCAATCAGGCTCGTCGATCGGGCCGTTCCCTGCGTGACGCGATTGTCGAGGCGGGGCGGGTTCGTCTGCGGCCGATCGTCATGACGACCGTGACGACCGTGCTCGGACTGCTCCCGATGGCCCTGGGGATCGGGCGCGGGTCCGACCTGCGGGCGCCGCTCGCCATCGCCGTCATCGGTGGCCTGCTGGTCGCGACGGCGTTGACGTTGATTGTCGTCCCGGTCGTGTATCAGACCGTAGAGACCGCGCGCTCGAGGTTGACGGGATGATTCGCGTGTCCCTGCGCCGGCCTGTCGCGGTCGCGATGACATATGCGGCCGTGGCGCTACTGGGGGTCGTGGCCTGGACCAATGTCCCGATCGAGCTGCTACCAGACACGCAGCTCCCTCGGCTGTCCGTGTCAGGCACCTGGCCCGGAGCCTCCCCGGAGACAGTCGAGGCGTTCCTTACCGCTCCGCTCGAGTCCACCGTCCAGCAGGTCCGGGGCGTGGAGCGGATCGTCTCGGAGTCGTTCGAAGAGCAGGGGCGTGGCACGGCCCGTATCGAGATCGAGTTTCAGCGCGACACCGATATGGATTTCGCGAGACTCGACCTTTCCGAGCGGATCGCGACCCTGCAGGAAGGTCTGCCCACCGGCGTGGGGTACGTCCAGGTGAGTCAGTACATCCCAGACGAGTTCCAGGAGCAGAACGCACCCTTCCTGTTCTACACCTTCACGGGCCCCTACACCCTGGAGGCCCTGCGGGCACACCTCGACGACGTGATCGCGCCGGAGGTCAATCAGGTCGATGGCGTGTCTCGTGTACGTGTATTTGGAGGACGTGACCGTCGACTCGAGGTGGAGCTCAACGAGGAGGCTCTGGGTGCGCTCGGGCTCAATCCCGTGACTGTGCAGCATGCGATCTCGGAGCTGGACCTTGTCGGCGAGGCAGGAGTGATTCGTGACGGTACGTCCGAGCGGACGATCACGATCATGAACCGGCCGGGGAGCGCTGAGGACGTGCGTGGCGCCGTCATCACCGCCGTTGGTGGGACGCCGGTACGGGTCGGGGATATCGCGACGGTTTACGACACGTATGAAGAGCCGCGCCAGCTTTCGAGGATCAACCGGCGTCCATCGGTCGGTTTCGAGGTGATGAAGGGCATCGGCGTGAATACCGTTGCGACGGCCGAGGCCGTGAAGGATCGCCTCGCCGAGCTCGAGCGTCTCAACCCGGTGGGGACTGAACTCATGCTCGAAGACGACATGAGTGAGGAGATCGAGAGTCAGCTCACGGATCTCCGCATGCGGGCGCTCTTCAGCGCGATGGTCATTTTTATCGTACTGCTCGGCTTCCTTCGGTCGTTCCGGTCCGCCGCGCTGATCTTCGCGACGATCGGGTTCAGCGTGCTCATCTCGCTGAACCTCATCTACTTCGGCGGGCTCACGCTCAATCTGCTGACCCTGATGGGCCTGGCGATGGGCTTCGGTCTCATCGTCGATAATTCGATCGTCGTGCTCGAGAACGTGTACAGGCGATGGCAGGCAGGGGAGAGTGCCGAGTCGGCCGCCGAGGGCGGGGCCCGCGATGTCGTGTTGCCGATTCTCGCCTCGACAGCCACCACTCTCATCGTGTTTGTCCCGTTCGTGTACTTGCAGGGCGAATTGCGGGTGTTCTACGTGCCGCTCGCGATCGTGGTGGCCCTGACGCTGCTCGCGTCGCTTTTCGTCGCATTCACGTTCATCCCCTCGCTCGCGGCTCGGCTCTTGGCCGGTTCTGGTGCGCGTGGTGACGCACGCGGCGGGGTCACACCCGACCGCATGCCGCTCTATATGCGATTCTACGCCGAACTCGTGGGCTTCACGGTCCATCGGCCCTGGCTCGCGATCACGGCGACGGTGCTGGTGTTCGCGGGCTCGTACACGCTCTTCGACCGGTATGTCAGCACCTGGGCGATGTGGGGTGGCAGCGGAGGTCAGGACACCTACATCATGGTCCAGATCAGGCTCCCGCGAGGTTCGAATCTCGAGCGCAGTGATCAGCTCATGGAGTACTTCGAGGAGCGCGTCGAGGTAATTCCGCAGGTGGAGCGCTTTACCGTGGACGTTAATCAGACGTTCGCCATGATGCGGATCACCTTCCCCGACTCTCTGGAAAGCACGCAGATCCCTGTTGCGATCAAGCAGCAGATGGAGGGATACAGCCACACCTTCACAGGGGCGGAGGTCCGGGTCTTCGGCTACGGACCGTCGTTCTACGGGGGTGGTGGCGCGGCCCCCACGTACGGTATCAAGGTGCTCGGATACAACTATGCGCGGGTACGAGATATTGCCGAGGATCTAGGCGCTCGGCTGGACCGGCATAGCCGCGTAGTCGACGTCGACACCAACGCCTCAGGCGGGCGATTCACTCGTGATCGAGCGTGGGAGTTCGTTGCTGTTGTGGATCGTGATCGTCTTGCTCAGTATGAACTTACGATCAATGACCTAACCTGGCGTATGAATGCTGCCGTGGCGGGTACAGCGGGACTCGACTTCATCAAGCTCGGAGGTGAAGAAGTCCAGTTCCAGGTGAAGTTGCAGGACAATCGGGAACTCGATGTGCTCGCTCTGAAGGAGACGTTGATCGACACCCCCAGCGGTCGGCGGATCCGCCTTGGGGACGTCGTCTCCATCGAGTCTCACGACGTACTTTCCCGTATCCGCCGCGAAGACCAGCAGTACGAGCGGACGGTGGCGTATGAATTCCGTGGCCCGGCCCGACTCGGGGACCTCGTACACGAACAAGTCATCGCGACGTCCGCAGTGCCACCCGGATACACCTTGGAAGCCAGTGATACCGGCTTTTTCATCGACGACGAAGAGCGGCTCCAGATCTGGATGGTGCTCGGAGTGGCGCTGTTGCTCGTCTACATAGTGACTGCGGCGTTGTTCGAGTCTCTACGCCAGCCCCTGTGCGTGATCTTCACCGTCCCGATGGCGCTGATCGGCGTGTATCTGATCTTCTTCTACACGAACGCCTCGTTCACCCGGGAGGCGTATGTCGGCGTGATCATGATGCTGGGAATCGTCGTCAATAACGCGATCCTGCTG
>DGOW01000075.1 GCA_002390225.1 Gemmatimonadales bacterium UBA4456
CGACGCGAGCTGATCTGCGCTCGACCCGCTGGGCGACACGATCCTGACCTCTCGGATGTCCCGCACGCACCGGACAGCCTCGAGCTGTGTCCGCGCCTGCACACCGGCTCCGAACAAAGCCACAACCGACGCATCTTCCCTGGCGAGCAGGTCGGCCGCGAGTCCACCGATCGCTCCGGTGCGCAGGGCAGTGAGCCAGGTCCCATCCATGAGCGCCAGCGCTCGACCGGTGACGGGGTCGAGCACCAGCACAACGGCGTGGATCACGGGCAGGTCCATGTCGGCATTCCCGGGGTTCACGGACACGACCTTCGCCCCGGCCTGCCCCGATGGTTTCATGTACGCGGGCATGAACAGGGACACGCCGTATTCGGTTTCGAGACCGAGCCGGACCGGTACGGTGGCATCTCCTGCGGACAGCGTGGAGAACGCATCGCGCATCGCGTCGATGGCGGCCGGCATGTCTATCGCAGCTCGAACGTCGGATTCCGAGAGGATTCGCATTTGCATGGTTATGGCGTCGGGTGCAGAGTGCCCTGAATTCTACCGATCAGAAGCCAGGGAGACACGGATGCAGGTGCAGCCCCTCGACATTGTAGTCGTGGGTGGAGGAGCGTTCGGCGCCGCCTCCGCTCTCGAACTGGCAGAGCGCGGACATCACGTTACCGTGCTCGACCGGACCGCGAGTCCGCACCCGGATGCCTCTTCGACGGATATCAGCAAGATGATCCGCATGGACTACGGGGCGGACGTCTTCTATCACGAGCTCGCAGAAGCCTCGCTCGATGTGTGGGAGGCCTGGAACGCCGACTGGCCAAGAGCGCTCTATCATCCGGAGGGATTCCTCGTGCTATCGGCGCGTGAAGCCGAACCCGGCAGCTTCGAGTTCGAGAGCGAGCGGGTCCTGCGTGAGCGTGGGTATGACCCGCAACACTTCGACGCGGAGCATCTCCGATCTGTCTGGCCGGTATGGAACGCCGATCGATACCCGGAGGGCTACGTTAGCCCTCGCGGAGGATGGGCGGAGAGCGGCGCTGTGGTGGCCCGGCTTCTGAAGCTCGGCCGCGGCGCGGGCGCGGGATTCGTGGCCGGTTCATTTGCGAGCCTTCTGGAAGACGGCTCACGCGTCTCGGGGGTTCGCTACGTGGCCGAGGATAAGTCGGTGCGCACCTTGAAAGCCGATCGTGTCATTGTCGCGACCGGCGCGTGGACGCCCGTCCTCCTGCCCTGGTTGTCGGATGTTCTGAAGCCGGTGGCTCAGCCGGTGGTGCATTACGGGGTCGACGACGCCTCCCGTTGGCAGAGTCCTGTCTTTCCACCGTTTGCCGCCGACATGGCCGGGTCCGGGTGGTATGGCTTTCCCGCCCTCGACGATGGTCGGATCAAGCTCGGTCACCATGCCGACGGCTGCGTTGTGGATCCGGAGCACCGCGGCACGGTCTCCGAGGATCACCTCGACCTGGCGCGCGTGTTCCTCGCGGAGTCCCTCCCCGAGCTCGCTGATGCCCCCGTGGTAGGCACACGGGTGTGTCTCTACTCTGACAGCTTCGACGGAGACCTGTGGATCGGGGAGGACCCCGAACGATCAGGGTTGATCGTCGCCGCGGGTGGAAGCGGACACGGCTTCAAGTTCACGCCCATGATCGGTAAACTCGTCGCCGACACAATCGAGCGTCGTGAGAACCCATGGCTCCATCGCTTTGCATGGCGGTCTCTCGCTGAGCCCCGTCAGGAAGCCGCCCGGATGCAGCACTGAACCCAAGCAGAAAGGATTCCGATGAAAATCATTAACACGAACAAGGCAGTCGAACCGGCCGGTCACTACAGTCAGGCCATCGTATACGGTGGTGTCGTGTACGCCGCCGGCGTTCTTGGGAAGGATCCCGAGAACCCCGAGGCCGATCCAGGGGACGCACGGCAGCAGACCCGACTGGCACTCGCCAATCTCTCCGCTGTGCTCGAGGAGGCCGGATCAGACCTCAACCACGTGATCCGCATGACGGTCTACGTCTCAGGTATCGAGCACTGGGGGGCGGTGAACGAGGCGTATGCGGAGGTCATGGGGAGCCACAAGCCCGCACGCGCCATCGTGCCCGTCCAGAAATTCGTGGAGCCGTACGTAGTGGAGATCGTGGCGACGGCCGCGCTCGGCGGCTGACCTCTCAGGTGCTGAGCCTCGGCAGTATCATGTTGTCGAGGAAAAGACGATCTCGGGGAGATAGCGACTTCACGCCGTCCAGGTCGACAGAGACGAGAAGGCGCTCCACCTCATCACGGTTGAGCGGGTGCAGTTCAAAGAGATCGATGTCACGCCCGCGATCGTGATCTTCCTGTTGGCGCACGCCCAGCGATGAGTAGTGCGAGTTCGGCGCTTCGATCCGTCGGGTTTCGGCGATTTTGCGCCGTGTACGCTCCTTGTACCACATACGCAAAGCGAATGAGGTGACCAAGGGTCGCGATCAACAGCGGCAGAATCAGACTCGTCATCCTCTACACCCGTTTCGTCGGATCCAGCCGGAGCGGTCTTCTCAGCACCCCGCACGGAATGGCTAGGACGGAATTCGGAGCGGAAAGGTTGCAGCGTTCAGAGCCCGCTCGGGGCCCGCCCGGTTTCCGCACGAGTGGCCTGACGGGCCGATCGAATGGCGAGACGACCGGGGCCGGAAGGCGCCGGGCGAAGAACGGGCCCGGATACGGCTTCGTCATCTCGAACCTCCAGTACGTAGTCGAAGAGCTCGGGGCGCACATCGACCGCATCTCCACGACTGAACAGCACGATCCTGGGAACCTCACGAAGCAGTTCTTTGGTGAGGATGAGGGTCCGGATCCGCGCCTCAGCATCCAGAAGGTCGAACGGCTGCTCGAGTGCGAGGCTTGCCACAATCCGTCCGTGAGCGGCGATCAGGGAAGCGGCCGCGAGCCGGATGGAGATCCGGCCGACCGAGAGATCCTCCTCGGACAACGGAGTGAGCGCACCCTCGGTCCCCTGCAGCCGTACGGCTCCATCCTCGAAGGTGAGGGCCAGCACTCGGCCGCCGGACACCCGCGATACAAACCGGGATCCTCGATCGAGTAAGAGGTCCGTCGCCCGCGCGACTCGGGCTGCCCGGACACGGGTCAGCGCCGCCACCACCGCAGCTTGCGTGTCACTCAGCTCAGGCGGAGGGATGACGACTCCACCCTCGAGCTCATCGAGACGCGCACGAAGAACCTCCACTCGCTCCGACCCGGCTTCGACCGCTGCGTGAAGGGTCAACGATGCTCGTTCGAGATCCTGCAGATGCTGCGGCTTGAGCTCGAGCTGCTCCCAGCGACTCTTCCACCAGCTCCCATCCTGCACGACGGACTCCCACTCGTCCCGAAGCTCGGCCAGAACCTCTTCATAGTGAGCCTGCAGCACCCGGCCACATGTAGGGCACGGCGCCTCCGGACCTGAAGACTCCATACGACGGATCCGAGTCCGCAACTCGCGAGCACGGTCCCGATATGTGAACAACGTCGTCTCGGCATCCTGCCGCTCGCGCAGCCAGTCCATGTTCGCGGCCTCGAGATCACCGTCGACCTCCGCAACGTCAGCCCGGGTCGCAAGGAGCTCTCGCTGCGCTGTGCGAAACTCTGCGGCGACTTGTTCAGGGTCGACCCTGACCGCCCCTCGAACCGGCCGTTCACGCGGCGCGTGGATAGAGGCCGACGGTGCTCGCGCGCCCATCGACTCCAGAGCCGCGTCGATCAAACCCATACCGCGACTCTCCGCCACCGCATCAATCGCCCGACGAAGAGCACCATCGAGTGTTTCCGCCTCGGCACCCGCCCACCACGTCGAGATGGCCGAGTCACGCCCCGTGCGACCGGCCCGCGTGAAGAGATCAGCCACCGCCCGGCGCGCTCGACCACCCCCACCTAGAATCGCGGTCAGTCCAGACGGAATCGAGGTACTGACGCGCCCGATGCCGGCGACCGTACCGTCGAGCGCATCGATGACGCCAAGTGGTGCATCGAGGACCGTCGGGGCGTCATCGGGTACGAGTTCCTCAACGAGACTCCGCAGGTCCCCCGTTCGCTGACCATCGTGTTCCAGCTCGGCGAAGACTGCTTCTCGCACCTGACGCGCTGCCTCCACAGGTAGCCAGGCAGCGGCAGGGACGTCGATGTCCTTGCCCGCCTCGACGGCAAGGTGGAGGGCCTCACCCCTCAGTATGCGAAGCGGCTCACCCTGAAGCGCGAGGAGATCATGGGGTCGCGCGCCCTGCAGACGGAGACGAACGATCTTGTCGGTGATTCCGCCCGGCACTTCGCCGAGCACCTCGTTCACCCGCCTTCGGATCCGCTCCGGATCTCCCGGACCGACCTTGACCGGCGCAAGCGCGACGACAGGCCGACCTGGGATCGGGTGGAAGGCCACGTGACCAGATTCGAGATCGACGGTCAGGAACCCTTTCTCGTCGGCGGCCTCGCTCCATGGATCCAGAGCGACCCGCTCCAGAGAACCCGGATAGCGCACCCGCCCAGAAAGCTTCGTCCGCCGATGCTCACCCCCGAGCGCCACGTAGTCCCACTCTGTCGGATCGATGAGGATGCCTTCGTCCCCTCCGCGCGCCGCCTCGGCGTGCATCACCAGGAGATTCCATCGCATACGGGGGTCGGGATCGGGCAGCGCCGGAGCACTGCGCACCACCGCCCGATAAGGCACAAGACAAGCATGCAGGCCGAGCCGCTTGATCTCTATGGTGTGCGTCCGCGCGGTCACGGCATCGACGTTCGCAAATGTGTCGAGTACGGCGAGAGCTCCCGGGTCACCCGCTCGGCGCGGCGTGTCACGTGGTCCGGCGACCATCAGCACCCGGGTCTCCGGCATCGCGGTATTCATCGCCTCCAGGCCCCGGGCAAGCGCCACCACCGCGCTCGCCGGAGGGTCTGGGCGGTCGAAGACATCACCAGCCACGACCACGACGTCGGGTCGGAGCTCGATAAGCTGCCGGACAGCACGCTCGAAGGTGGCCGCGACATCACGCTCTCGCATGTCCGTACCGCGATCCACGCGCCCGTAGGCCCGGAATCCGAGGTGCAAGTCGGAAAGGTGTGCGATGATCACGAGGCTGACCCTCCGTTAGGTCCTGCCGTCATCTCCTCGCTGAGCGGGGTACGCGAGAACAACGTCACGACCGCTCCATCACCCGATACCTCGAGCTTCGCTGAATGCCAGTCCTTCACCTCATTCGGGGGTGGATCGAAGCTGTGAGGACCCAGCGCCACAACACCCGACGGTGAGAGTGCGTCGAGCATCTGCCACAGACTCGCACGAGAGAGCCCCCAAAGTCCTCCGAGAGGAGCAAGCGCATCGAGGTCTACAACGATCAGGTCGTACGTCGTCCGTACGGACCCGATGAGATCGTCGAGATTACCGACCGCTACCACCTGCCGATCCTGAGAACCCACTACCAACCCGGTGTCGAAGTACTCTCGGCCAAGCTCGATCACCGCAGCGATTCGCTCGGCGACGTCGACATCGGCGAGCGAATGCTCTCGAGTCACTGTTCTCGGCGCAGAAGACGCACCGCCTCCCACATGGAACACACGCCAGGGTGTTTCGGGTGGCGGCATCAGAGAACGCACGACCAGAACGTCCCAGGGCGTCGCTGATCCTCCATCCCCTAAGCCCTTCACTCTGCGCCGAAAGGCACCCTCGAAGAGCTCGACCTGCGCAACGTTCTCGGCATCCAGATGACGCTCCTGAACCCGGATCTCACCGCCACGCGACGGACGGCGGGCTTTGACCACGATCTCCGTTCGGGCCCCGAGCACAGAGCCGTAGATCATGCCTGCCGCAGAGAGAAGAACGAGGCACCCGACCAGCATGGTTCCAGGCATAGGCACACGCGGAAGCAGGAACCCGGTGAGCACGAAGCCGAAAGCTGCACCCACGGCGGCGGCGGTGGCCGGCGCGGACAGCCGGCCACCCTCGTCGGTCACAGCGGCTGAGGTGATCCCACCCAGCACCGTACCCGCGGCGTAGAGGGGAAACGCACCCATAACTACGAGACCGAGCGCCTGCCCGAGTCGGCCCTCAGCTAGAACAGGCAGGAACGGCCAGGCAGATCCATAGGTCGCCGCGACGAGGAAGGCGATGAGGCCAAGGATCCATCGATGCCGAACGCGCTCGACCAGGTCACGCCCGGGAGCAGGAGCACTCCAGAGGCCGACGGCAAAGGCGAAACCTTCTACACCCAGCACGGTGGTCAGGGATCGCACAAGTCCAGGCCCTCCATACAAGAGCAGGGACAGCGCGACCTCAGCCGCGATCGCGGCTGCAGCGCCCACGAAGAGCGGGGGGGCCCACTCCAGTCGCGGGGGTCGGGAGGTCATCCGCCCAACGAGCTGAGGCGGCCCCTTTGGTAGACGAGCGCGTTTCGCCCGGTCACTACCGAGTGTTCTACACGACCGATGAGGATCGAATGATCTCCTCCGGCCAGCACTTCATGGCGAGAACACTCGAGCCAGGCCATCGCCCCTCCAATGAGCGGCGCCCCGAGCAATCCGGCCGCCCAATCGAGCTCATGAAAGCGGCCCTCCGATGGGTCGGTGGCAAAACGATCCGCGATCGCGCCCTGGTCACCCGCCAGAAGGCTGACCGAAAACGCCTTCGAGGCGATCAGGCGATCGTGCGAAGCCGAGGAGTGTCCAATGCACAACAGCACTAGCGGTGGATCAAGCGAAAGCGAGGTGAACGAGTTCACGGTCAGACCGAAGGGCTCACCCTCCCCCTCCCGCGCCGCAACGATCGTGACGCCGGTCGGGTACGAGCTCATCACCTCGCGGAGCGAGGCGTCTCGGTCCGTTTGCTGGTCCATGCTCAGCTTGCTCACCGGGGGGGCCACACTAGCTTGTCCTTCCGTACCCCGGTCAGAGTACGACAACGCCTGGCAACGCCAAGGGATTGATGCGAAAGCACTTACTAGTGGTGGCGGTGATCTTAACCGCGGGTACCGGCTGCGACAACGTGGAGTTCGGGGGCATTCAGGTCGCCCTTCGGTCACCCGAACCCGCAGCACAGCCGGTGGGCGTGGGCGTCGAAACGTCGGCAACCACGGGACTGGTCAACGTGCACGAGCCTCTGCTCCTGGCTGGCGTCCGGGATGGCGCACGCGGGCGTTTCGTAGTCGTGGGAGAGGTGCATCCGGATGCCCTGCGCCCGTTCCCGGATCCCCGCTTCGCAGACGATGCAGATCGCATCGCGGAGCTGGCAGCTCCGGGTACGGAGTGGGCCGTGTTCTCCGAGGGCGTGCGCGTCGGGCGCCTCATCGTGGAATCTTCGAGGACAGCCATCGGGTACTGCGGCTCGCGAACCGAGATCAACGGGGTGGTGGAACTGGTCGCCACCGCGTCGGACGCAGAACGCCTGCTTGCGATGCCCGCTTCTGAGGTCGATCAGGTATACGAGGAGTACCGAACCATCTCTCACGTGTACGACCAGCGCGTCGCGACCCTCGCGATTGCAGGGGACGCGATCCCGAGGTACGGCGCCCGATGGCCTGAGCTTGGGACGCTCGATGCCAGGGATCACCTCCAGGCGTTCCAGCTTCGCAACACACCTGGCGAATCGGTGGCGGCTACCTTCCTGATCGACGACCAGCTCGAGATCGGAGCGCCGGGCCAGCGAGCCTATTCCCTGTTCGTCCTGGGCCATCAGGGTGACGCCGGGTATGCCGAGGCGTACTCCTGGTATCACGACGCGGCGACAGACGGCAAAGCAGCCCCTCGTTACTTCGACCACCTGGACTGGGACGGAGACGGTGCAGACGAGATCCTGCTGGACGTCTTCGGTAATGACCAGCGTTGGTTCGCCGCACTGAGCAGAGCAGAGGACGGCTGGGTCCGCAGCTACCAGGACAGCTGCGGCGACGCCTGACCTAGTATCCGTCCTGCTCCTTGGCCTCGCGCCGAAGGTTCTGGTAGCTCACGTACCGCGAGGCTGCGATCCTCCCTTCCTCAAGAGCTTCACGGACCATACATCCGGGCTCATGCAGGTGGGTACAGCCGCGGAAGCGACAGTCCTGTGACATCTCGGCGAACTCCGGGAAGCAAGATCCCACAGTCTCGGGGTCGACGGACCACAGACCCACGTCGCCAAACCCGGGTGTGTCGGCGACCAGACCCCCGCATTCCAGCGTAATCAGGCGCGATCCGACCGTCGTGTGGCGGCCCGTTCCTGTCTTTCGAGACAAAGCGCCCGTGCTTAGCTCCAGACCCGGATCGACTACATTGAGCAGGGTAGACTTCCCCGCCCCTGAGGGCCCGATCAGTGCCGAGATCCCGCTACACATCTCGTCGTGCAACTCGGATATACCCGTGGCCGACGGGGCACTCGTAACGAGCACCTGGTAGCCTACCGAGCGATACAGGGCTGCCCAGGCCTCAGCGTCAGGCTCGGTGGCCTTCAGATCGGCCTTGTTGAGGACCAACACTGGCTGCATGCCACTCGCTTCGACGAGGACCAGCATGCGATCGATGAGTTGCGTCGAGCCTCGAGGCTCTCGCAACGCAATGACAACGAACACGCGATCGAGGTTCGCAGCCAGAATTTTCGCTGCACGACCCCGACCCCGGCGGACCAGCTCAGTGCGCCGATCATTCACGGATTCGATGGTCGCGACCTCGCCTTCGACCTTCATCTGAACCTGATCCCCGATGACGACTCGGCTACCGGTTCGCTGCTGCTGCTTCAGACGTCCACGGATCGATGCATGAACGCGCTGCCCGTTATCCAGGACAACCGTGTACACGCCCCCGCCGGTCTCGTGCACAACACCAGGACGGTGCTGCTCATTCATCGGTATACATGAAAAGCCCCCGCCGAAGCCCAAAGCTTCGACGGGGGTTGATCATCCGACGGCGGGGGCAACGGCCCCCTCGCATCACGCGGCGAACGACTCCAGCGCGTCACCCTTGCCACCCTCGCGAAGGCGACGGAGCGCACGGTCACGCAGCTGGCGAATCCGCTCACGCGTTACACCCAGCATGTTGCCGATCTCTTCGAGTGTATGCTCGCGCTCACCCTGGAGACCGAAGTAGAGACGCAGCACCTTCGCGTCGCGCGGCTCCAGTGTCGCTAGCGCCTCCGTGATCGTCTCAGTCAGCAGGCGACCTTCCACCTCGACCTCGGGCTCAGCAGCCTCCTCGGTAATGAAGCGCTCGACGAGCTGCGAGTCCTCGGAGTCACCAATCGGTGCATCGAGACGAATCTCCGCAGCATTGAGAGTCTGTAGCGATTCGACCAGTTCCGGCGTGAGGTGAGTAGCCTCGGCAAGTTCGTCCGTAGTCGGCTCGCGCCCCTTCTCCTGCTTGAGGCGTTCCTTCTCTCGGAAGATGCGCGCCAGGTCGCTCGCACGGTTCAGCGGTACACGCACCGCACGGCCGTGGTTAGCCAGAGAGGCGAGGATGGCCTGCCTGATCCACCACACCGCATAACTGATGAACTTCACGCCCTGCTCCGGATCAAACTTCCGGGCGGCCGTGACGAGGCCGACGTTGCCCTCCTGGATGAGATCCGTGAGAGAGACACCGCGGTTCTGATATTTCTTAGCAACACTGATCACGAAGCGCAGGTTCGCTCGCGCGAGTTCCTGAATCGCATCCTGATCCCCCAACTGAGCGAGAGCGCCGAGCTCCTTCTCACGCTCAGGCGTGATCAATTCGTGGCGGCTCACGTCGCGGAGGTACTGATCGAGAGCGCTCTGTTCCTCGACACTGGCGTCGAAACCGGAGAGAAGATTGCCCTTCCCCCGACGCTTGCGACGCTTCGTCGTGGTTGCAGCGGCCATCGTGTCCTATTCTCCTTCGATGCGCACCCTGCGACCGGAAAATCCTGGGCGGTGGAGCGCGCTTCTGTGCTTCGGAAAGGCGTAAAATCCTAAGCCGTTTATGATCCGCTTCGTCGACCGATCTGTCAATGCCCTGACGATTCGGACGCCTCTGAGCTTCAAATGGTTGGCCACGTTCGATGAACCTGGAGAGCTCAGTCGCTCTCGCAATTCGTACTTCGACCTAACCATCGTCATTTCAGAGTGATTTCCTAACCCCCATATGGGGTCCAGTTCCTCGTTTCGCCAGTCCCAAGGCGGAAAAATCATTGGTTGCTGCTTTGGTCGCGCTCCATCTAACTTCATTTCGTACCCCTCCCGCGATCCTCACCCCCAGCAGTCAACCCTTGTCCTCACTGCGTTCCCTGAACGGTCTGTCCGATATCGGTCGCCTCAGGCAGCGGAATGAGGACTCTCTGGCGCTGAGAGTAGACTCAGGCGTGGCCGTCATCGCTGACGGAATGGGAGGTCACCCGGGGGGGGATGTGGCCTCGAGCATAGCCACCGCAGCAGCGGCCGAGATCCTGACCCGCGCGGCGTCGAAAAATCCGAATTCCCATGGCTTTGCGAGCCGCATGCGCGCAGTCATGGTAGAGGCCGTTGTCGGTGCTCACCGGTCTATTCGTGAACGCAGTGCGATCGAGCCGCACCTCGACGGCATGGGTACCACACTGACGGCCATGATCGTCCACCCAGAGACCGGCACGTGGGTGATCGGGCACGTCGGCGATTCGCGCGCGTACCGCATTCACGGAGACACGATGGATCAGATGACGAGGGATGACACCTGGATCCAGCAACAGATTGAGCAGAACCCGGACCTCAATCCCGCGCGGGTACGGAACAGCCCTTATGCCCACCTTCTCACCCAGTGCCTTGGACTCGAAAATCAGCCATCACCGCAGATCGTCGATGGAACGGCTGAGTCAGGTGACCGCTTCCTGCTATGCTCCGACGGCCTGGTCGGCATGCTCGAGGACGACACCGTGTTGTCAATCCTCACCGAGGCCCTCCCCCATGCTGGAACCGATCTGGACATGCCGATTCGCAAGCTGCTCGAAGCAGCGAATGAAGCTGGCGGCCGCGACAACATCACGGCCGCGCTCGTTCAGTTCGAGAACAACTGACCGTTTGAGCGGACGCGCTGACCGGACTGGGGGTTACGTGACTCCGATGGGTCGCGTGATCCGATCGAGAACCTGCTCGGCTGAGACCTCTCGGCGTTCTAGTGTGAACACACGAAGAACCCGGGCCGTCGTGTACAGCTCACGAGCAACTTTAGGCAGGTCGAGGATACCCTCGACACCGTCCAATCCGAGCCGCTGAACTTCGCCACCGCGCCGCTCGATAAGCAGATCGAGCTGGAACATCGCCGGCTTGACCGGGAAATCGATCATGACTTCGCCAGACTCCAGGCCGAGTTCCTCCGCGAGATCGTCTTCGACCGCACGCTTCCAGGGCGAGTCTCCCACCGCCCAGTCCTCGACCTGACGACCCGTCAGATCCGCTGCGGTCAGCTCGAGCGCCCGCTTCGGCAGTTTCCTGTGACGTAGCGCCGGAATCCAGCGGGACGCGATCCGCTCTCCCACTTCCCCGTCGGAATCCCGTCCGCGGCGACCGATCTCGTACAGCAATTCCTCGTCGGTGGGGCCGATGAGCTCTTCTGGATCGAGCAGACCAGCGCGCACAGCTTCTTCGACGATCCGCTTGTACAAGCCGGTCGCGGCCCGCACCGCATGGTGCCAGTAGACATTCCTGAACATCTGGTACTTCGCGAACAACAGCGACTCCAGCGCTGCGATGGCTTTCTCATGGACCCCGATCTCGTAGCGTCCAGATACAGGATCAGGCAGGAGCATCAACCCCTGAAGCAGACGTGAAACATCGACTTCCCCATACGGAACGCCGCAGAAGCGGGCGTCACGCCGGAGGTATTCCATCTTGTCGAGGTCGAGGCTGCCACTGATCAACCCTCGGAGTGGTGTCGTGCTCTCCCCACGGATCAACTCGGCAAGGCGCTCCGGCGCACCGAGTCCAAGCGGAGCCAGCGCATCACGCAGAGATGGAGATGCAAAGAAGCGCTGACTGACTTCCTCGTGGTGAGCCGGAAGGTTCCCGGACTCTAGCTCCTCCAGAGCGTGCGAGTACGCGTAATGACCGATGTCGTGAAGCAGTGCCGCGTACGGAATCAGTTCCTCGTCCTCCCACGCTTCGGGAGGTACCCCACCGCGCTCGCGCAGGTGACGCAGCGCGGTGCGCGTCAGGTGGTAGACACCCAGGGCGTGATCAAAGCGTGTGTGTGTGGCACCAGGGTAGACGAGATGTGCGAATCCGAGCTGCCTGATGTATCGCAGACGCTGAAACTCAGCCGTATCAACGATACGCACTGCCGTCGGATCCAGGCGGATCGTCTCCCAGAGCGGATCGCGAATGAGTTTGTCGGAGCCGGTCATCGTCATACCTCCCAGTCTATCCCTCGCGGGACGGCTTCCCCATGGTCGGACGCGACACCTTTGACGCCGCAAGAACGACCTCCCTATCTTCCCGAACAAACCACGAAAGCGCCACCCCTGAGATCGTGCAGCCGAACCCGACCCTCCGAGAGCATGTCCGCGCCCGAGCCGAGAACCGGCCGGGGGTCTATCGCATGTTCGGGCCCGGAGAAGAGTTGCTGTACGTGGGCAAGTCCGTGCACGTCCGGACCCGCGTATTGTCCTATTTCCGAGCGGATAAAGGCGAGAAGGCGTGGGAACTCATCCATGAGACCGCTCGCATCGAGTGGGACTACATCCCGAACGAGTTTTTCTCGCTCATTCAGGAAATGAAGCTGATCCAGGAGCAGCAGCCCCGCTTCAACGTCCAGCACAAACGGCGTCGGATCTACGCGTTCGTGAAGGTGACGGCCGAGGCAGCCCCACGCGTCCTGCCGGTCACCCGCGTCGTTGATGACGGGTCGACGTACTACGGGCCGTTTCCGCGGGTGAACGCCATCGCCCTGATCGCTCGTGAACTGTCACAGGTATTGGGCCTGCGCGATTGTCCGGCGTCGACGCCAGTCTTCTTCCATGACCAGCTGGAAATGTTCGCCGCCGGGCGAATACCCCGGTGCATACGGGCGGAGCTGAGGACATGCCTTGCTCCTTGCGTCGGTCGGCCGTCAGCGGGGGAATACATGTCGATGGTGAGGCTCGCTCGCCGCTTCCTGGAAGGAAAGGCGGAGCGGCCGCTGGGCGAGCTCAAAGATCAGATGGAGGCGGCATCGGCCCGTATGGACTTCGAGTACGCGGCGACCCTCCGGGACCGGATCGAGCGCCTCACCCGCTTCCGTGACCAGCTCGTCGCGTTCCGTGGAAAAGTCGAGAACCTCTCCTTCCTCTACCGGGTGCCTGGCTTCGCTGGAGATGATCGTCTCTACCTGATCCGACGCGGTCGGATTCGGAGGGAGGTACGCTTTCCCAAGACCAAACGCGCACGGGAACGCGTGGCTCAGGCGATCGATCACGTTTACAGCGAGGCCGAAACCGGGCCAGCGGCGCTCACTGCCCAGGAGGCGGCCGAGATCCTGCTTATCGCTCGGTGGTTCCGGCTCAACCCGAAAGAGCGAGGGCGGACGATGAAGCCGGAGGCCTGGCTGGCAGAGAGGGATCCGCGCCGAGTCGTTACGACCTCGTGACGTCAGTTCCGTGCGCCCGTGGTGCGGCACACCAGACGGCCCATGCCGGGCAAAAGGCGCAGTAGCCCCGAAAGAGCTGCGCCCGACTCCCCACCGGGCTGAGAAACAAAATACTCATTCTAATTAGTCGACGCGTCGCTACCCAACAGGACGGGTACCCTCAGGATTTGCGTCAGGCTTGGTCCGATAATGATTGAGATCGCGACTAATCTGTACTCTAAGACCGACATCAGTCTTCGACTTCGGCCCGCAACAACCGGAGGACGAGCTGGACGTGGATCAGGGTTTCGCTCAGGCGTTCCGAACCGGCTTCCAGGAGGGTGAGTCGCTCATTGACCAGATTCTCAAATTTCCGGCTCTGGAGGAGCGGCCAATGATCTCGATCGAACGGTCCGAGGCCTAATTCGACGTGATAGCGGGTGTTCACGTCCAGGGCCCGCACGGACGCGTTCTCCCAGAGGAACGGCAGCATCCGTTCCGCGTTGAAGGTGCCCGCGAAATCCAGGTCTCCCTTCACGATCTCCCGGAGCGGCTCGTATCCAGCAAGTGCCGCACGCAGACTGTCCGACTGGATCAGAGCGAGTTCTCCGGACGCGATGAGCGCTGACAATACCCCCTCGGGAAGGTTGGTCCGAGGGTTTCCCAGCGGAGTTGCCAGGAGGGAGTCGAGTCTGCCATCGCTGAAGGAGTCGCGCTCACTTCCCATCACGCCTAACAGCTCTCGCAACGGCGCCATACCCGAGAACTGACCGTGCTCGTACACCGAGTCCAGACTGACCAGCCGTGTCTGGACGACCTCGAACTCGTCGGTCAGTCGCTCGATCGCCTCTCGCTCGCGAACCCGCTCGCCTCGCTCTTCCCAGGCCGCGTCCAACCCGAACGCAATCAGGATCGACAACACGATAGCTGAGCCCTCGAGCAGAAGGCGGCGAGTCGATTTTCCTCCGGGGTCATCCACAGCGCGACCTCACATGATTCACGGCGTACGTGTCGGCCGAGATGATCACCTCCCGGGCCGCAACTCGATCCTCCGCGCCGTCACCTCCTCGATCTTGTCCCGTGAGTAGAACACCGGGTGGAACTGATCGTTGGCCCAGAATTCGAAAAGATTGTCGTAGAAGGGCGAGCGGGTGTCACCGCTTTGGCCCGGTGTGTTCATCCCGACTGCACGGTCCCAATCTCCGGTATCGATGATGATCCGGAACGAGGCACCGGACGTCTGATTGTCGCCATTGCCGGTCTGGTTCACGGTCGAGCCGTACCCGCCCCGCGAGAGCGGCCCTGCTTCAAGCACGGCACGTGTCGAGGGGTCGACGGCCGTGCCCATCGGATGACGAAGATAGGCGTGATGGTAATCCGCCTGTCCGTACAGCCACCCGGACATATCCGATCCCAGCTTTTCCTCGAGAGCCGTCACCGCGTCCTCAAGCGCCGAAATCAGCAGTCCGTCACGGGCCCGCATCGGGTCCGAGCCCAACGTCCCCGGCGGAACCATGACCGTCTCGATCACCTTGGAGAGCGAGAGGTTCATGTTGGCCCCAGCAGGCACGATGGCATCGCGAACGGTGCGCCGGAGCTGCGCTTCCCATGACGCGTAGATGCCGGCCTCGACCGAATTCTTGTCCATGACATAATCCCAACCCAGCAGGCGCTGTCGTGCCTGCTCCGTGCGACCAGTCACGGAGACCTCCTCGAGCATTGGCACGAGCTGGCGGGCAGGCAGCGACAGCTCATCGGTCTGGAGCTGCATATTATCCGCCACGGAGAGCCGAGTGCCGCCCCCCAGCACCTCGACGATGCGGAGCCAGCGGTATGGGTCGGACCACGAGAAGCCGACCGCATCCATGTACTCGTAGTCACGCGGGATGAGATCGTTGTTCGCGGTCGCGAAGTATCCTTCCGGCGGATTCACGACGTGCGGCTTCGCGATGATGGGCAGATAGCCGTCCCACTCGTACCTGCCATCGCCGGGCACCGGGACGAGGCCACTCCAGTTGCGGCGGATCGGGGCGATGCCGACGGACTGCCAGCCGATCGTCCCGTCACGCCCGGCCCAGATCATGTTCTCGCCAGGGATGTTCGAATAGGCATTCGCCTCTCGGAATTCCTCCCACGTGGTCGCCTGGTCCATGCGGAGGGAGGAGAGGTACGGGGCACCCCCTATCTCCATCCACCCCGCCCGCACCGCGTAGGCGAGGTTACGATCTGGATCTTCGTAGACGACAGGCCCGTGCCGCGTGTACTTGAGCTCGGCCGTGTGTGCGGACTGGCCCTTCACCGGGATCTCCTCGGTGATGACCGTCATCGTCTCCCATTCGCCCCGATACCGGTACTGGTTCGGGTTCGACGGGTGTGTCTCGTAGACATAGAGGTCCTCGGCGTCCGTCGAGAAGACCGTCAGGCCCCACGCGCCGTACTCGTTGTGCCCGATCGACACACCTGGCAGCGACGGTTCACCCCCACCGATGACGTTCCAGCCTGGCCCTATGAGATGGACCCAGTAGCGCAGGGAAGGCGACCCCTGAGCCCTGTGCGGATCGTTCGCCATCATCGGGAAGCCGCTCTCGGAACGCGTCCCATCGATGACCCAGTTGTTCGAACCGATATCCTGCTCGACGTCATATGCCACGACGCTCGACGCCTCTTCGGCAGCGGCTTCGAGCATCGCGAATGCATCGGCATCGCTACGGCGTGACGTGTCGACGATGTCCTCTGGCTGGAACCGTACGCCTCGTCTGAACGCGTTATAAATCCCGAGGATATCTTCAGACAGAGCCTCCCCGTCAATCGCAGCATCCAGCTCGAGCAGCGGGTCGCCGGGACCATAGGTCGAGAGGTCTTTCACCGTCTCCGCACCGAGAGACGCGACGCGACGCCCCGTGGAAAGCTCGGCTCCGATGTTGCCCAGCAGTCCCTGGTGGCGGGAGATCACGACATCCGGAGTCCAGTATCCGGGGATGATGCCGAGCAAATCGAACTCGACCGTGAGTAAGCCCGGGTCACGCTCCGTCTGGGCGATGTACGCGTTGATACCATCCGTGTACGCGTTGATGATGAGCGAGCCACGATCGTGGTAATGGTTCAGCTCCTGCTCGAGATCACGCCGGAACTTGAAGAGGCGCGTCCCGATGTCACGCTCCAGCTCCCGCTCCCCGAGGATCTCGGCTACGGTGCCAGTCGCCTGTCTCCGCCACAGCTCCAACTGGAAGAGCCGATCGCGCGCCGCGTTCCATCCCTGGGCAAAGAAGAGATCATGCTCCGTCTCCGCGTAGATGTGGCTGATGCCCCAGCGGTCTACGAGGATCTCGACCTCCTGGTCTAGCCCGGGGAGGTTGAGTGTGGTCGACTCCTGGGCTGCTGCCGATGTGGCCAGTACAACGAAGGTGAAGACAAACGCAGCAAACGAACGGCGGAGCCTTGCTTCCATGGATCTCTCTCGGTCAGTGGGTGGGAACGCTGGGGCGGGTGGCGATGCCTCTTCAAGCCTGTCAGCCTACGATTCGATCAGCCGTCCCCACAAGCGCCTGTCTCTCGCTGCGGAGCTCAACGAGGTCACAGGACCCACCGCAGCCACTCGGTCAGGCTTCATGGACCGTCACCCCACCGACCACCGTCCGCACGATCTGGATCTCCTTGATGGCATCCGGATCCACGTCGTACGGGCTCTCGGCGAGCATCACGAAATCGCCGAGTTTTCCGGCCGAGATTGAGCCCTTCACGTCCTCTTCATGCGATGCATACGCGCCGTGCATCGTGCAGATCTTCAAGGCCTGATCGAGCGTGACACGCTGGCTCGGCCCCCAGACCCGGCCGGAGAAGTCCTTCCGGGTCACCATCGACTGAAGCGCCATCAGTGGCTCGTACGGGCCCGGGCTGTGATCCGAGGCTGGGGCGACCGGGATGCCGTAATCCATGAACGATTTGTGAGCGAACATCCACTCCATCTTCTCCTCGCCGTACTCGATCCACTTCTCACCGTGGTAGTGGGCGTAGGTGTAAAACGGCGCAGGGATGTAGCCACCGTCTGCGATTCGCCGAAGGAGGTCGGGGTTCACGAGTGAGCAGTGTTCGAGACGATGCCGCGTGTCGTCGCGCGGATACTCCCTGGCTATCCGCTCGTATGCGTTGAGCACCATATCAATGGTCACGTCGCCGTTCGCGTGGATCGCTACCTGCCAGCCGGCCCGATGTGCCTGCTCCACGGCATCGTGGATCTCATCCTGCGTCATCGTCAGGATGCCGAAGTCATCAGGACGCCCCGCGTACGGTGTGCTCATGGCCATGGTCCGCTCCGACGCCGAGCCATCAGCGGCGAACTTTACCGGGCCGATACGCAGCCATTCATCGCCCATTCCCGTGCGCACCCCGGACTGCATCAGCGCCGGGAACGTTGCGCCGCGGGCCATCAGGTTCATCCGTAGAGACAGTCCTCCGCTTGCACGGGCATCCTGATAGGCGATGAAGTCACTACGGGAGGTCCCGGCCTGATGAACCGACGTGAGCCCCGAGGCGTTCATCGCGCGGCAGATCGCCCCCACCCCACGAGCACGCTCTTCCGGCGTCGATCCACTGGGCACGTCGAACACGGCACGCGCTCGCTCTGCGACCTTTCCGGTCAGCCCCCCCTCGTCACGGTAGAAGTGCCCACCGAAGGGATCGCGGGTCTCGGCGGTGACTCCGGCGAGTTCGAACGCCATGGAGTTGTAGACACCCGTGTGCCCACCGCGATGCCCGACAACGATCGGATGATCCGTGGTCACCGCATCGAGGTCCACGCGGTTCAGCGGTCGACCTTCCTCCTGCTTCGTATCGTCGTACATGAAGCCGATGATCCACTCGCCCGGGGGCGTCGAGGCGGCTCGCTCGCGCAGCGCCTCCTGGATCCGAGCTACCGAGCCGAGGTTCGTGTTCACGTTCCGGAGCTCATTCAGGCCAGCGCCGGAGGGGTGGGAGTGGGCGTCGATGAAGCCGGGCAGGACCGTCATGCCCTCGGCATCGATCACGGTCGTGTTCGGCCCGGCCAGATTGCGGACATCCGACGTCGAGCCGACCGCAACAAAGCGCTCACTGTGGATCGCGAACGCCTCGGCGTTCGGATGCGCGTCGTCCTGAGTCAGAACGTTGCCGTTGACCACGATCAGATCGGGCGCTCCGGCATCACTCCCGCCAGGGGCACATCCGGTGGCGAGTCCGGCAGCAGCGGCGGCTGCGCCAAGTCCCAGGAATTGTCTGCGATCGAAGTCCGACATCGTACCCCCCACGTGTGTTACGAACTCATGTCTAGAACACTGGCCCCACGGCTTTCCGAACCGACTCGAGTTCGGCCACAGCCTCCTCGTTCGGCTTTGTGATGAGGCTCACCGCGATACATACGATCAACCCTGCGAAGAAACCGGGGATCATCTCGTACAGCTCATAGAAATCGGCTTTGAAGAGCCGAACCCAGGCGACCGTGACCACGAACCCACCGATCATGCCCGCGATCGCACCTTCCCGCGTCGTGCGCCTCCAGAAGAGCGAACACAGAACGACCGGGGTGAACGCACACGCGATCCCCGACCAGGCAAAGAGCACGAAGTCGAAGATCACACGCACTTCGAGGAGCGCGACCACCAAGCCAACGGCTCCGATCACGACAGTGACGCCTTTCCCCATCATCGACAGTGTTCGCTCCGAAGCAGTCGAGCCAAGCGCCTTCTGCACGACATCCCGGACCACGACGGACGAGGCGAGAATGAGCAGCGAGTCGACGGTCGACATGATGGCCGCAAGCACGACGACCAGGAAAATCCCGGTGAAGAACGCCGGAAAGAACGCCGCGCTCATTTGCGGGAGGATCGTCTCGGGGTCCAGCAGCCCCGGAAACAACGTCCGCCCCGCCATACCACCCAGGACCGCGCCCACATCGAATCCGATGACGCAGAGCACGGCCCAGAACCCACCGTTGACGATCTGCTTCTGGTCGCGCGCTGCCATGAAGCGGGTCAGAAGCTGCGGAGACCCCAGGAAGGCGAGCCCGATCGCCACCGAGCCCGCTGCGCTGATCACCCCCGCCAGCGTCAGGCCGTACGACCCCATGGGGTCGAGCAGCGCGGGATCCTGCATCCGCAGGTTCGCGATCATCTCGCCCCAACCGCCAGCGTTCGCGATCCCCACGAAGGGGAGCGTGATCAGGCAGCCGAGCATCAGAACACCTTGCAGGAAGTCCGAATACGCGACTGCCTTGAAGCCCCCGACGGTCGTATAGAAGAGGACGATCCCGAGTCCAATCCACACGCCTGTCGTGTACCCCGTCCCGAGGAAGGAGTCGAACGCTTTGCCCGACGCGGTGAGCTGTGCCGCGGTGTACGCCATCACCATGCTCAGGATGATGATGGCGGAGATCCAGCGGAACGCGTTCGAGGTGTCGCGAAAGCGTTGGGTCAGATAGTCGGGCACCGTGATGGCGTCGTAGCGGTCAGTGTACTCCTTGAACGGGCGCGCAACCCAGACCCACGCGCAGGCGACACCGAGCACCTCGCCCATGATGATCCAGAAGGCATGCACACCGATCGCGTACCCCATACCGGTGAGCCCAAGGAGCAGCCAGGCGCTCTCACCCGTCGCGTTCGAGCTGAAAGCGATCACCCACGCTGGCAATTTCTTACCCGCGACGTAGTAGCCCTTCAGGTCACCCGATTCTCGCCCGCCCCAGAAGCCGATCGCAAGCAAGATCAGCAGATAGCCGATAACGACGCCGAGAATGGTAGCTGAGGTCACCGTTCACGCCTCCGAGCCAGCATGAAGGCGACTTCGAGTCCAAGGCCCAGGCCGATGGAAACGATCAGGAGGATCCAGGCGTCAAGGGGCATGATCAGGGCTCTCCAGCGTAAGTGAGATCGGCACAGCAGCATCCTGCGCGAGCTGCGCCGAGCGATCATCATGTCGGTGGGGGATGGGACTGAGCAATGCCCGAGACCGTATGCACCCCCAGCCAGTTCTGGAGCAAGATCCCGGCCAGCGTGATCGTCGAGGCCGTGGACGGACGCTGAGTCAGTTTGCTCAGCACTCGTAAGGACCATCCCAACCGTGCCCGGCGGCAAAGCCACACCCGTTTCGACACCGAAGCCCAGGCACGAGATATCCGATGCACGGGCGACCGATGCAAATCGGGGAACAGACCGCGAAGCAGATCACGTACCGTGATCCGCTGGTGATCCGGATCCATCACGAGCAGTTCCTAGACCATCGCCCGCATCAGGCGCCCACCTTGTCGATCGCCCTCCCAAGCTTCTCGATCCCCTCCGCCATCTCCTCTTCCGTGATCAGCAACGAAGGCCCAATCCGCACGACCGTGCCGTGCAGGCCGCCGAGCCCGATCAACACACCCTCCTCGCGCGACGCCTCCATCAGCTTCTTCGTGCGATCCAGGTCCGGCTCTTTCGAGACCGGATCCTTCACAATCTCGATGGCCTGCATGAGCCCCATTCCGCGCACGTCCCCCATCCACGGATGGCGCGTCTGCATCTCCTCGAGCGCTGTGCGAAGCTGTGCCCCGCGAGCGCTCGCGTTGTGAGGAGCGTCATGGTCACGGAGCTCGTCCTGCGTCGCGCACATTGCCGCCATCGACACCGGGTTGCCGCCGAAGGTCGAGATGTGCTTGCCCTGCCACCGATGTGCGATCTCATCGGTCGTGACCGTGGCCCCGACCGGAGCGCCGTTCGCAATACCCTTCGCCATCACCATGATGTCCGGCTCGACGCCGTGGTGCTGGATGCCGAACCAGTGCTCGCCACACCGCCCGAAACCGGCTTGGACCTCGTCGATGACGAGAAGGCCACCGTAATGTCGAATGACCTCGGCCGCTTTCTCGAAATAGCCCGGCGGCGGCACGACGTATCCGGCCACGCCCATGACGGTCTCGGCGATGAACGCTGCGGGGCGACCATTGGTCGTGGTAACGATCACCTCTTCGAGGTCGTCAACGAACTTGTCGACGCACGTATCGTCGCACGGCGTCTTGAACGGGCACCGATACAGGTTAGGCGACTTCGCGTGTTTGATGCCGGCTACCGGAGTCGCGAGCGGACGCCAGCCCGAGTGGGCAGTCACACTCGTCGCCATGAACGAGCGCCCGTGGTATCCCACCCGGAGCGCAATGATCTCTGTCCGACCCGTAGCCAGGCACGCCATCATGAGCGCAGTCTCGATCGCCTCGGTGCCCGAATTGCTGAAGAACGTGCGCCGGAGTGCGCCCGGTGCGATGTCCGCGATCTTCCGCGCGGCCTCGACATGCATCTCGTGACCGTAGAGCGTCGAGACATGCCCGAGTTTCCTCATCTGGGCGATCGTCGCCTCTTCGACCCGCGGGTTACAATGCCCGACGGAGGTCGTGAGGATACCGGCAAAGAGGTCGAGGTACTCGCGGCCCTCAGGGTCCTTCACCCGCACGCCGTCACCTTCTACGAGGACGAGCGGCTCCTTGTACAAGTGGAGCATACCCGGGAGCAGGAACTCATGACGACCATGAATCGTCTCGGCGCTGGTCACGTCTCGAGCGAGGGATGGTGAGGTCATCGTACGTATCGGGTTGAGGTTATGAGCTGCTCTTCGGCAGGTTGTGCGGATCGGCCTTCACCGCCGACCATCGCGAGATCACGACGCGCTGATCCGTATAGAATGCAATACCATCCTTCCCTGCGGCCTTCAGATCGCCGAAGAACGACTGCCGTGAACCACCGAACGGGAAGAAGGCCATCGGGGCGGCAACCCCGATGTTGATGCCGATCATGCTGATTCCAGCCTGGTAGCGGAACTCCCGCGCGGCGTGACCGCTCGTCGTGAAGAGCGAGCAGGCGTTGCCGTATCGATTCTGGTGCATCATCGCGATGGCGTCCTCGACACTGTCCGCACGATTGATACTGGCCACCGGGCCGAAAATCTCTTCGCTCACGATCGACATGTCCGGAGCCACGTCTTCGAAAACCGTGGGTCCGACCCAGAACCCATCCTCCAGCCCCTCGACCGTGGCTCCCCGACCATCCAGGGAGAGCCTAGCCCCATCGGCCACACCCTGGTCGATGAACGAATTCACCTTGTCACGATGTGCACCAGAGATGACCGGGCCCATCTGCGTCGCAGTATCGAGCCCATCCCCGATCCGAATCGAGGAGGCATAGTCCAGAATCCGTTCACGGATCTGGTGGTGCGCATCGCCGACACCGACGACTACGCTCCCCGCGAGGCAGCGTTGTCCCGATGATCCGAAGATAGAGCTGGCGCACGCATCGAGCGTCGCGTCCATGTCGGCATCCGGCAGGACGATCAGGAAGTTCTTCGCCCCACCGAGGGTCTGTACGCGCTTACCTGCTGCCGAAGCGCGCGTGTACACGATCTTCGCGACGTCACTCGAGCCGACGAATGACACGCCGACGATGTCCGGGTGGTCGCACATCGTCTCGACGACCTCACGACCACCATGCACGACATTGAGGACGCCGTCCGGGAGCCCGGCCTCGCGAGCGAGTGCGACGATCTTCTGATGCGTTAGCGGATCCTGCTCGCTCGGCTTGAGCACCACCGTATTGCCCGTCGCGACGGCGTAGGGCCAGAACCACAGCGGGATCATGACCGGGAAGTTATAAGGCGTAATGATGCCGAAGACACCAAGGGGCTGACGCCACGAAGCGGAGTCGATCCCTGTCGAAATCTCCTCGACTGTGTCCCCCATCATGAGCGTAGGGACGCCGCATGCGTGCTCGACGTTCTCGATCCCTCGCTGCACTTCCCCACGGGTCTCGGCGAGGATCTTTCCGTGTTCTTTGGTGAGCTGGACAGCCAACTCTTCCTTGTGCTCCTCGAGCAACGCCTTCAGGCGAAAGAGGACGCGCGCCCGCACCGGCGACGGCGTCGCGCGCCATGACGGGAACGCCGCCCTGGCCGCCTGCACTGCGGCGTCCACGTCGGTGGATGTCGAGAGCGGCACCTGAGCGATCTCTGCTCCGGACGCCGGGTTCTTGATGGAGAGCGTCTCGGTCGATGACGCCTCGCGCCACCCTCCTCCGACGTAGTTTTGAACGACTGAGCTCATAATTGCTGCGGTTGAATGAACGAAGCTGAAGGTGAGGCTCTACTGCATCCTTGGGCTATCGGACGACCGTCGTGTCGCAGGGCTACACGTCGGCCATTGGCCAGGCTGACCATTGCGGCCCGCGATGACGGTACGACGCGTGCGATCGACGAACTCCGGATCCTCGGCTGCCAGATACGTCAATGAGGCTGTGAGGACCGCGTTGTTCTTCAGATCGTCGAAGACGAGCTTGTCGTAGGTGTCCCGATGTGTGTGCCACGTGTGTGAGCCGTAGTCCCACGAGAGCGCACCAAGGCTGAAGCCCGGAGCCCCATGGCACACGAACGAGGCATAGTCGGATCCGCCGCTACCCGGGTTACCAGGGAGGTCCATTTCGACATACTGTCCTACCTCGGCCGGTACCCTCGACATCCATCGGGCGACGGAAGGAACCGCCCCCACCAGGCCCTGAGCAGAGAGACGCACGATCCGTCCCGTTCCGTTGTCCTGGTTCCACAGGGCCTGTAGTCCCTCCACGACCTCAGGGTGATCCTCCGTGTAGGCGCGTGAGCCGTTGAGCCCCTGCTCCTCGCCACTCCAGAGCCCGATCAGAATCGTACGCTTCGGGTTCGGATACGCAGCCTGAAGAATCCGCATCGTCTCCATCATGAGGACCGAGCCGGAGCCATTATCGGTCGCACCCGACCCCCCCTCCCACGAATCGAAGTGGGCGGACAGCATGACGTACTGGTCCGGCCATTCCGTCCCCGGGATCTCGCCGATGACATTGAAGACCGGGACCTCGCCGCGGTTCTCGGACTCGGCGGTAAGCCGCAGCACCGGCTCCTGCCCCTCGGAGACCAGCCGAAACACCAGACCGTAGTCCTCACACCCAAGCTCGAAGGTCGGCGTTTCCCTATTGTAGGCGTTGAAGACACGGGTCGTCCCGAACGAGCCCGGCCACTGTGAGGTGATGATCCCCGCTGCGCCGGCCTCTTCGAGCTGCTGATGCAGATCACGACGGCGTCCGTCCTGAGAGCCGGTGTTCGCCAAACTCTCGTTCCAGGTCCGCTGCCCCATCATACGCTCCCGGGACATCCGCTCGGCCGAACCCTCCATGGCGAATTCTTCCCACTGCTCATCCGCCCGGCAGGTGGGCTGCGGATACGACATCATCACATACCTGCCCGACACCGTCCCGAGGAAGCGCGCCCAATCGGCCGGTGTGTTGATCTCGGGAAGGTGCGTGACACCCCCTTCGACCGGGCGACCGTCCGTTCCGGGGCTCCACGCTAGAATACGCCCTTCGAGTGAACGGACCCGCGGTGAAATCAGGTCGACGTGGCTGACGCCTCGATCCCAGCCTTCCCACGTTCCATACTCCTCCAACTCGGCCTGGACACCCCACGAGCGGAGCGTCTCGACCGCCCACTCCTGGGCACGCTCCATCTGGGGCGACGCAGTCAACCGCGGGCCCACCGCGTCCAGGAGTACCTGCGACAGCTCTGCGAACTGCGAGTTGTTCATCCCTTCGTCCCAGATCCTCTGCAGGACCGGGTCGCTATCTGCCAGACGCTGAGCTTCGACACGGGTCGCCGGAAGCAGCAAAGCCGCTGCCACGATCAGCAAGGTCGTCCGTTTCATCGTCCTCTCGTCCTGTTCGTCTTCGTCTGCGCGGCCGACTGTCGGCCACGGGGTCAGTGCTGCGGTCGATATCCTTCCCGGGCTTCGTTCACTCGGGACATGACCTCCCGGAGTCGGTCCTGAGGAAGCGCCGGTACAGTGTAGCCGTTGATGCCCGTGAGTGTCCCGGCAGCGAGCATCGCGTTGAGGATCGCCTCCTCGGTCGCATGCACCGAGGCGGAGATCAGTCCATTGATCTGATCATTGGGCAGCATCTCCAGGCGCACTGACTCGGCCCGCTGGGCGGCAGCCGCCCGATTCGCAGTCGAGAACCCGATGAAGATGTCGCCCGAGCCGTTGTACCCCATCCCCCCGATACGGGCGAGCCCCATGGTCGTGCGCGTTACGAGACGCTTGATCTGGTTCGGGAGGAGCGGCGCATCTGTAGCCAGAACGATGATGATCGAGCCAGACCCGTCCGGGATCGGATCGAGAAGCCCACCGGCGTCCGTGAACCCGGTCTCGAGCTGTGGGTCGCCACCATTCGAACACCACGGCACGCCACTCCGGCGCGCGTCGGCGGGAATCGACCGATCCGCGTAGCACGCATACGGCTCGGGCATCATCTCGCCAACAGGAGCACCGGCGATCCGCAGGTCCTCACGTGCGCCCTGGTTGCACTGCACGAGGATCCCGATCGTATACGGACCTACGAGCCGGGAAGCGGACCCGATGCCGCCCTTGAATCCATGACAGCGCATCCCGGTCCCGCCACCGACAGCACCCTGTTCAACCGGTCCACCCCGTGCGCCGTCGAGCGCCTCGAAGGTGTGCTCGGCCGTGACATGGAAGCCGTTGATGTCATTGAGGCTTCCGTCGTACGTCTCGGCTACGACCGGCAGAGCCCAGAGGAAGCTCGGATCCCGATCCCGCTGCCATGCGATGACGGCATCACGTACGATGCCTACGCTGTGTGTGTTCGTGATCATGATCGGGCCTTCCAGGATACCCGAATGCTCGATCCATGTCGTACCCGTCATCTCGCCGTTGCCGTTCAGGCTAAACCAGGCCGCAAACACCGAGTCCCCTGCCTCGCGGCCCCGCGGAAGGATCGCGGTCACGCCGGTCCGTACCGGACCTTCACCGACAATCAGGCGGCCCTCACCCTCGATGACCGTGGTGTGTCCGACTTCGACGCCCTCGACGTCTGTAATCGCATTGTTCGGACCAGTCTCACCAGTGAGACGAACGCCCAGAGCCCTCGCGTCCGGGACGTTCTGTCCCGAGGCGAGCCCGACGAAGAGCACGAGCATGACGCCGAGCAGGAACGCGACCACGATCCATCGAGTAGTGCCTTGCCGGATCAGACGAGCCCGGACCTCGGCCAGGCCCGTGTCTTTCCGTCGGTTTCGGGGGATGATCAAAGCCCCGCCAGCTTCTTCACACGGTCGAACTCCACCTTCTTCACGGACTGTACGGAGAGTCGTCCGTATCGGACGAGTTCCATGTCCGCCAGCTTGGCGTCCGCCTTGATGTCATGCAGCGATAGAGGATGCTCAATGTCGTCGATCTTTGCGACGAACTCGACGTCGACCATGTCCCATCGAGGATTGTCCGCATCTGACTTCGCATCGAAGTATTTGTGCTTCTTGTCGAAAGCGAAGTGGTCCGGGTAGGCCTCCTTACACACACGCGCGATCCCGACTACGCCGGGTGGTTTCGCGTTCGAGTGGTAGTAGAGGACTTCGTCGCCGACCTTCATTTCGCGCATGTTGTTGCGCGCCTGGTAGTTCCTCACGCCTTCCCAGCAAGTCGACCCGTCCTTCTCGAGATCCTCGATCGAGTAGACGTAAGGCTCGGACTTCATCAGCCAGTATTGCTTCGCCATCGGTGCGCCCAACGTCCCGTTCGTTGTGATGAGGGACGGAGATAATGGGGGTCGAACGGTGCCGCCGCGAGGTGCAGTGAACACATCAGCCACCCTCGATCAGGCTGGCTCCGCGCCTCCGATCTCGACCTCGATATCGCGCCATCGTCCCCGTCGGAACACCACGATGCTCAGCACCATACGCGTGAAGTGGCCGACCACAATCGCAAGCCAGATCTCGTGCGGATCCAAAGTAGAGAACGTGTCGATCGACCAGCACATTCCCAGTGGAATGATCATCTGAGAGATGATCGAGATGAACATCGGGCTCTTTGTGTCACCGGTGCCCTGCAGGCCACCGGTATACGCGAGCGCCACCGTGATGAAGAGGCCCGAGATCGTCAGGTACCGGAGCAATTCAACCGCAAGCGTCGTGACCAGCGGATCATTCATCCCGAAAATGGCGAGCAGCTGGTTCGGCACGACCAGGAACGCGAGGCCGATGCCCGCCGCAAGAGCGAGGCCGAAGCCCGCGGCGACGTTCACCGACGTCGCGGTACGATCTGGCTTACCGGCACCGAGATTCTGACCCGCCACCGCGGCAGTGGCGCCCATGATACCGATTGAGGTCCACGTAATGAACGAGAAGAGCTGGGTGTAGCTCACCACATACGCGGCCTGAGCCTGCGCGCTCGCGGCGAGTGATCCGATGAACGATAGAAGCAGGACACCGCCCACGTTCATCGCGACGCCCTGGATCCCGGTCGGCAAGCCGAAGCGGAACAACTCGCGGATGATGGCCAAGTCCGGCTTCCACTGCATTCCGCGGTGAAACGCGACCACCCAGCGACCGCCGAAGAGGTTCGCAAGAGCGTAGGCCGACACGACTCCACCCGCGATCACAGTGCCCATTGCCGCGCCCAGCGTGCCGAACGCAGGGATCGGTCCGAGACCACGAATCAGGATCACATTGAGGCCAATGTTCAACAGCGTCATCGCGATCCCGAGTCGCATCGGCGTCTGCGCGTCTCCCGCGGACCGCAGCGCTCCGGAGAACATGAAGAAGAGGAGCATGCCGAAGGAGAAGACGAACATTGTCCGGAGGTACGGCAGTGCCTCTGCCTGCACCTCGGCAGTCGCGTTGACCAGCTCGAGCAGCACCGGCGAAAGCACCCACCCAATGGGCGCCAGAACGAACGCGACCATCATCACGGCCGTTAGGAACGCCTGGTAAACGGTGCGATTTACCATGTCGGGCTCGTTCGCGCCCGTGAAGCGCGCCACCAGCACGCCCATTCCCGTAAAGAGCGACGAGATGAAGACGATGACCACGAGAAAGATTTGCCACGACACGCCGATGGCCGCGTTCCCCACGTAGCCGACGTAGTTTCCGACCATCGCGTGATCGACCAGACCCTGGAGCCCGCCGATGATATTCTGAAGCATGGTGGGCCACGCGAGCTTCCACACGGCCCCCCGAATCGGACCCTCGACGATCGATCGATCGAAGGCCTTTGACCTGCCGCCGCCCTGCGCGCTCATCCCGTTCTCCGCGTCACGGTCGGCTGCTCAGAGTCAGTCTACCAGACCAGGTGCAGGCGGCTCTGACGTCGGTAGACCCAGTGGCGATCTCCATCCTGGTCGAGGTACGCTTCTTCTTCCTGTCGACACGACGCGGACTTGCCACCCCACTCGGGGATCGGCGTCGTCGCCTGAAGCTCGATGGAGTGCCAGACGTTCGCGAGCATGGTCGCGTCTCCCCGGACCGGAACACCTTCCTGCGCATCCCAGCGCCCGATGAGTGGGCCTGCGCCATGGCCGTGATCACCGATCGGATGAGTGTAGACCGTCCCGTTGATCCCTTCATCGTGCATCTGGGCCAGCGTGTTCGCCAGGACCTCATTGCCGGTGAGGCCCGGCTCCATGTGCTCGAGCAGGATGTCCTGCAGGCGATTCGAGTTCGCCAGGCACTGCTTCAGACCAGCGGGCGCATCGGTCTCACCGTCGCGGAGAACGTATCCGAGGTGCTGCGTGTCCGTGTGGAGGTTCATGGCGACCACGCCGAAATCGGTCCACAGGAGATCCCCGGGCTGAATCACGACCGACCCATCGTCCGGGATCTCACCCGCACGCTGGACGTCGACTGACGTCTGGAACCACGTCGTGTACCCGAGATCCTGCAGCTTCTGGCGCATCCACCAGAGCACGTCGTCTGTCGTCGTGACGCCCGGCGTTATCACCGAGTTCGAAAACGCCTCCGAAATCAGGGCGTGCACACTCTCTTCGATCTTCTGATAGCGCGGCATCATCTCCGGCAGCCGGAGGGAGATGTAGTTCATGGCGAGCCGCGGCTCACGTTTCACGCGATCGGCGTACTCGTCGCCGAGCGCTTCGATCAGGGCCTCCGCCTCTCCGGCATGCAGACCGTCCGAGAAGGCCCACACCGGATCAATGTTCAGGACGATATTGTCCGGGTCACGATCCTCGACAAGCTCCCGGAAGAGATTCCACTGCTCGTTGCCGACCAGCTCAGCCGTTGGCTGCGTCGGCGCTGGACGCGTGGAGCGGAAGGCCTCGAACATCCCCCCCTGGCTGGTGCCGCCCAGGGCGAGCCGTTCAAGCGTTCCGTCTTCCTGACGCGTAATGACGTAGATGGACCGACGACGAGCGGCAAAGGTCGTAGGCGACGTGATCGAACCGAAGACCGGATCCTCGGCGTACTCGCGCATCGACAGAATCCACATATCCACGTCGTACTCGGCCATCAACTCCGGCAGCACACGCGTCAGTCGTAGCCGCAGCCACTCCTGCTGCTCGACCGCCTGCTCACGGAGGGTCGGGAGCGGGTGATACCGCGCCGGAGCCACATCCGGGACGTTGGCCGGAGCCTGGGCTACGACAGGTACAGAGGAGGTCAGAAGGGCGGCGAGCATCAGGGCGCAGCCGGTGGTACGCGACACTGAAATATGCATGTCCAAAGGCAGTCGAGAGGGGGATCGTTGATCTGAATCGAGCGCCCGAAGCTAATGGCTCCGGGGATGGAGCGCGCCTTCGAACACGCGCGTCGGCTTCGCTGGTGGCAGGAGGGGTTCCGTCGGGTCCATTCATCACGGGGCCACGTTAGGCCCCAAGGGCCACCCTCTTGCGTCGCTCACGCCCGATGGCTCACCGTGCCGGCATCATCGATGCACTCCATACCTCAGGACGGGAGATTCTCGGGTGGCACGTGGGAACGGAAGACTGGCGGGTGCGATCACGGCCCAGATTCTGGGTCAGGCGGTCGCGGGATGGAGCCTCCTCGCGCATGCCATGGACTGGGACAGAGTGTCGGTCTGGGTGGTGGTCCCGCTGGTCGCCGCGATCGCCGCACCGTTCCGCCACGACGGCTCCCTACGCGACCGAGCGACCGGCAACTTCAGCGCGGCCATCGTGATCGCCGGCCTGCTCGTGTGGGAGGTGGCACTTGGTGGCCTGACCAGCGGCGGGCTTGGCTTCGGCATCGTAGCCACGCTCATGCTGGTTGCGACCGTCCTCTTCTGCGTCGCGGGCGCCTTCTTCTGGATTCTGCGTGAAGGCGACCGCCGGGGGTGAACGGGGGCGTCGACCCCTCGCTCGACCTGGTGACCGGGTCGCTTGTTACGCTTCCGTCGGATTTGCTGCCGTCAACTGGGGCCCGCTGCCTTCACCGCGTCCGAGACCTGGTCGGAGAACTGCTCGAAGTTCTGCTTGAACATCTCAGCAAGCCTGGCCGCGTTAGCGTCATAGGCGTCGCCGTCGACCCACGTACCGCGCGGCTGCAGAACCTCGTCCGGTACGCCCGGAATAGAGGAGGGGATATACAGCCCGAATACAGGATCCGTGACGTAGTCAACGTCGTCGAGTCCACCGGCAAGCGCGGCGTTCACCATCGCACGGGTGTAGCCGAGCTTCATGCGATTGCCGACGCCATAGCCGCCGCCGCTCCAGCCCGTATTTACCAGCCATACCCGGGCACCGTGCTCACGGAGCTTCTCACCCAGCATCTCTGCATACACACCCGGATGGCGGGGCAGGAACGGAGCACCGAAGCACGCACTGAACGTCGCGACCGGCTCGGTCACGCCACGCTCCGTGCCGGCAACCTTCGCTGTGTACCCGGAAAGGAAATGGTACATCGCCTGCTCCGGCGTCAGGCGGGAGACGGGAGGGAGTACGCCGAACGCGTCCGCAGTCAGGAAGACGACATTGTCCGGGTGGCCACCCCGACTGGGAAGTACCGCGTTGGGGATGTAGTGGATCGGATACGACGCGCGGGTGTTCTCCGTGATCGAACCATCCTCGAAGTCGATCTCGCGCGTACCCTCATCGAGGATCACGTTCTCGATGATCGTCCCGAACATCTGGGTGGCACGATAGATCTCGGGCTCTCCCTCGGGGGATAGACGGATCGTCTTGGCGTAGCAGCCACCCTCGAAGTTGAACACACCCGCACTGCTCCAGCCGTGCTCGTCGTCGCCGATCAGGCCGCGCGAGGCATCCGCCGACAAGGTCGTCTTGCCCGTACCGGACAGCCCGAAGAAGAGCGCCACATCGCCACCTTCGCCGACGTTGGCCGAGCAGTGCATCGGGAACACATCTGCGTCGGGAAGCATGTGATTGAGTACCGAAAAGATCGACTTCTTGATCTCGCCGGCATACCGCGTACCCGTCACCAGCACCTCTCGGCGCGTGAAGTTCACCATGATCGCCGTCTCGGAACGGCAGCCATGACGAACCGGATCGGCCTTGAGGTGCGGCGCATGCAACACCGTGAACTCGGGCTCGAATCCCTCGAGCGCCTCGTCGTCTAGGCGCAGGAACATGTTGTACGCAAAGAGCGAGTGCCACGCGCTCTCGCTGACCACACGGACGTTGATGCCGTGAGTGGGGTCCTCACCGGCACGAGCGTCCTGAACGAAGAGATCGCGCTCGTTGAGGAACGCGACTACGTCCGAGCGCAGGGCCTCGAAGTGCTCGATGCTGACCGGCACGTTGACAGCACCCCAATCGACCGCGTCCTCGGTCTTTTCGTCGAACACCACGAACCGGTCATTCGGGGACCGTCCAGTGTGCGGAGCGGTTACCGTCGAGATCGCACCCATGTGGACAAGCTGCCCATCTCCACGGGCGAGGGACTCTTCGTAAAGCCGAGCCGGAGAAAGATTCCAATGCACGTCGCCGGTCGACTCGAGGCCGTGGCGCGAAAGATCTTTCTCATGGTCGGTCTTCGACCCACTCAGCTCCATCGTCTCGGTCGTCATGCCTGCAACTCCACTTCTCTATTGATGTGCTCGGATCATGGGCGGCATCAGTACGCGCGCGCCGGAACCGGGCTTCGTTCTCGGTTCAAAACAAAAGAAACCCTGCCGCCAAAGCGATCAGGGGAGAGTTGGAATTTGTTCGTTTCGGGCCTGCCAGTCCACCGAGGCGACCGTAGCGAGATTGAGGACATTATTGAGCGAAGAGCCTCTCGGAAGGAGATGGACAGGCTTCGCCATACCGAGCAAGACCGGTCCGATCGCATCCGCCCCACCGAGCTCATCCAGGAGCTTGTAGGCGGCGTTCGCCGCAGAGAGTCTGGAGAAGACAAGCACGTTGGCCGGACCTGTCAGGCGGGCAAATGGATACGTGTTCTTCAATTTCAAGAAGTCGACTGCCGTATCGGCCTGCATCTCCCCGTCGATCTCCAGGTCGGGATCCATGGTCCGCACCATGTCCACCGCAGCTGCAACGCGACGAGTTTCGTCGTGGATGACCGAACCGAAGTTCGAGAAACTGACCATGGCTACGCGTGGCGTGATGCCCAGATCCCGGACAAACTCTGCCGTCTGAATCGCGATCTCAGCCAGACCACGGGCATCGGGCTCGATGTTCACGGTCGTGTCCGCGAGAAAGAGAAGATCACGGTTGGGGAACGCGAGCATGAACAGGCCCGCGACACGCCCTGTGCCGCCCGGCCGGGGACCGATCACGTGCAGGCATGGTCTTAGCGCCTCGGCATAGTTCGCCTCAAGACCAGAGACCAGCGCGTCAACCTCTCCGTTCTCGAGCATGCTCGCTGCAAAGTAGATCGGCTTGAAGAGATTCCACTCTGCCTCCGAGTGGGTCAGCCCATTCCGGGCACGCTTTTCGAACAGTTGATCCGCATAGCGACTACGGTCGTCTTCGAGTTCTGCCGCATACACGATCTCGACCCCATCGAGTTCGATGCCGAGCGACTTCGCCTTTTCGACGATACGAGGAGTTCGACCGAGCAGGATCGGGTGGCAAATGCCATCCGCGACAAGCTGGCTGGCGGCGCGGATGATCGTGTCATTGTGACCCTCGGGGAAAACCACCCGAGCCTTCCGGCTCCGCGCTCGGTCCCGCATGTCCCGCATGACCTGGTAGCCCGGCCCGAGCTTGGCCCTGAGCTGATCCTGGTACTCGCCGAGATCAATGTGGACGCGCGCCACCCCGGACTCCATCGCGGCCTTTGCCACGGCAGGGCTTACGTGATACAGAACGCGTCGGTCGAAGGGCTTCGGAATCAGATAGTCCCGGCCAAACGCGATCTCGTTGCCTTCATAGGCGCCTCTCACCGAATCAGGCACCTGTTCACGAGCGAGCTCAGCCAGCGCGTGCGTCGCGGCGAGCATCATCTCCGAATTAATTGTCCTCGCCCGCACATCGAGCGCTCCGCGGAAGATGAACGGGAAGCCCAGTACGTTGTTCACTTGGTTGGGATAGTCCGATCGGCCGGTCGCCATGATCGCATCATCCCGAATCGCTGCGACATCCTCCGGCAGGATCTCGGGGTCGGGGTTGGCGAGGGCGAAGATGATCGGATTGGGCGCCATCGCCTTCACCATCTCTTGCGACACCAGCCCCTTCACCGAGAGCCCGATGAAGACGTCCGCACCTTCGAACGCCTCAGCCAGCGTGCGCTTATGCGTCTTCACTGCAAAGGGGGCTTTGTAATCGTTCATCCCCTCCTCGCGGCCTTCATAGATGACGCCCTTCGAATCCACGATGAGGATATTGTTCTTCGGGACGCCGAGGCGCTGAAAGTGCTCCGCGGTCGAGAGCGCCGATGCGCCGGCTCCGCTGAACAGGACCTGGATGTCGTCGATGGTTCGGTTTGTGACCGCGAGGGCATTGATGAGCGCCGCCCCCGCGATGATGGCCGTCCCGTGCTGATCGTCGTGGAAGACCGGGATGTCGAGGCGCTCCTTCAGTGTTCGCTCGATGACGAAACAATCCGGTGCCGAGATGTCCTCGAGATTGATGCCACCGACGGTGGGCTCGAGCAGCTCGCAGAACCGGATCACGTCCTCGGCCTTTTCCGACCCCACCTCGAGATCGAAGACGTCGATGTCGGCGAAGCTCTTGAAGAGCACGCCCTTCCCCTCCATCACGGGCTTCGAGGCCATCGGGCCAATATTTCCAAGCCCGAGAACGGCGGTCCCGTTCGAGACGACGGCCACCAGATTTCCACGGGCCGTATAGCGAAAGACGTCATCCGGATTCTCGGCAATCGCGAGGCAGGGCTCGGCCACACCCGGGGAATACGCGAGAGTGAGGTCCCTCGCCGTGGCTACTGACTTGGTCGGCACGACGGCGATTTTCCCAGGGCCTCCTTCCTCGTGGTAGTCAAGCGCTTCCTGGCGGCGGTCGGACATGATATCTGCAGCCTATCGTTCGTCGGGCATTGGGGACGGAGCCATATCGACCCTGTCGAGGGACAGTGATCCTGACGAAGGGTACTGACCGTGTCAAAGGAGGTCACACCCTTGCTCCCGATTGCGCCTGAGATTCTCGTCCTGACAACGCTGGCGGTGGCCGCAGGCGTCGATCTGTGCCTGACGCTCCTACTGATCGGCGCGGCACCGACGCTCGGCCTCTGGCCGCTGCCTTTGCCCGGTGCGCTCGCCGACCTGGACTCCCCAAGCGTTCTTGTCACAGTGTGGACCTTCTACCTGCTCGAGTTCGATGCCGAGCGTTTCCCCCCAGCTGCGCTGGCCTGGAACGCCTTCTACGCGATCATCCGACCGGTCTCGGGGGCCTTGCTCGCGTTTCTTGTCCTCGACGGTCAGCCACTTATCTTGATTCTGATCGAGGCCGTGGTCAGCGCGGCGCTGGCCTCGGTCGCACACCTGACGTGCAGCTGGGCTTCGGTGGCTGGGGACGGGCGTGGCTCCATCCATCCTGCTCCTGTCTTTAGCTGAGGACATACTGGTGGTGGGCCTCGTCTACCTGCCTCTGGACATGCCAGCGGGCGGCGGCGATTTCAGGTGGGGTGGGTCGTCGTGCTCGGTGGCGGGCCCCTGTTCGTCTCACATCGACGCGGTTCGACCGTGTGTATCGACCTCGGAACGTTCAGCGTCCGCGTCCTTCTGGATGAAGCGCTATACCACCAGATCGACCTCGCTGCCGGCGGCCCCGCCCCGTTTCTCCTGCTCGGCTCCGACGGTCCCACCACGGAAGGTCTACGTGCCGAATTTCCGGACAGGCAAGCGGTTGAGGGCTGAACGACCAAAGTGTTGTCAGATACCGGATTGAGTCACCCAAAAGAAAATCCTTGACCCCGGAAACACACATTTACAAATTCTCTTTCACCCTGAAACATTTGTACTGACCCTCCGATGACCCCCCTTCCAGCCAGTTCCCGCAAGGAATGGCAAGGGGGTTTTCTCACCGGGGTCAGTCCTCTTCGACCCGCAGACCGAGGAACGGCAGAAACGAATGTTTTCTTCCTCTCGTGGCCTGGATTCGTTCGACCAGTACCTGCAGGACGTAGAGAAGTACCCCCTCATTCAAGACCCCAAGGAAGAGCGAGAACTCGCTCGCCGGGCGCGAGAAGGTGACAAGGAGGCGGCCGAACGTCTGGTGACGGCCAATCTCCGCTTCGTCATCTCCTACGTGAAGAAGTACCAGGGTCGTGGACTGGGGCTTGCCGAGCTTGTTTGCATCGGCAACGAGGGACTTCTCAAGGCAGTGAAGAAATTCGACCCTGACAAGGGTGTGAAATTCATTTCCTACGCCGTGTGGTGGATCCGCCAGACCGTACTGCAGGCACTCGCCGAGCAGACCCGCTCCGTACGTATCCCGCTCAACCAGAATTCGAACCTGGCCAAGCTGGCTCGGACGAACACTGCGTTGACACAGATGCTCGGACGTCAGCCCACCGACGTGGAGATCTCGCGTGAGATGGACGAGCCGGTAGATACGATCCGCGCCCTGCGCCGGGTCGCCGCTTCCGAGCTCAGCCTCGACGCCCCCATCGACCGTGGAGATCGTGACAGTGCAAGCTTCGGTGAGCGCTTTGCCGGGGCGGCCGCGGCCGACATTGAAGAAGATGTCGAAGCGATTGCGCGCAGAGAGTTCCTCGAGACAATGTTCGAGAGCTACCTGACCGAGCGGGAGCGGAAGATCCTCTACCTCTACTATGGTCTCGATGACGGTGAGGAACGCACGCTGGAAGAAATCGGATCGCTCCTGGGCGTGACCCGTGAACGCATCCGTCAGATCCGGAACCGTGCGTTCGAGAAGCTGCGAGAGAGCCCACACGGCGAGTCACTCTCCGGGTTCTGGAGCGCGAACTGATCGGATAGCGTCGCCGCACGGCCAACGCGGTGAACGAGAAGTCGTGGAGGGCTCCGTCCAAGAGGACGGGGCCCTTCGGCGTTCTCGCTCTGTGCGCAGTCGTTGCAAGAGGAACCGCCCCATCCGCCGACGCGTACCTACCCTCGTGAACCTTCGACTTAGGACTCTGGCCCTGACCATCGGGGTAGCCAGTCTTTCGGCCAGCCTCGCCGGGTCTGCTGGCGTCCATGCTCAAGAGTCACGACCGGCGTGGAACGCACCCAGTGTCATTGACCTCGTGCGGCGCGCCCGAAATCTGCGCAGTTCCACCGCGATTAATCCAGAGTTTCGCAGCTATACGAGTGAGGCGCGTGGTCATGTCTATTTCTTCGTGGACCGGACGGACTCCGCGGCCAACCTCCTGGTGAAGGTCGATCAGGTCGCCCTCGACCTGTTCTTCGTGGCCCCGAACACAACGCGACAACGCATCGTTGGCCGCCGAGACGAGCAGGTGCTGCCCACCAGCATCCGGTATCATCTGGATCACCTGACCGTGGTACAGGACGACTTCGGTGACTTCATCCAACTGGGTGATGGAGATGAAGTCGAGGCCGTCGCACATCCGATGGGGCCCCTGGGCGAGGTGGTGTACGACTTCCATCTCTCCGATTCGCTCCGCATCAGCTATGCGGGTGGCGAGGAGGAGATCAGGGTGTACGAGGTCAGGGTCCGTCCGAAGGACATGAATGCGCCCGGCTTCGTCGGTACCGTATTCGTGGACAGGGATCGGGCGGCCATCGTTCGAATGAACTTCTCGTTCACCCCCGCCTCCTACGTGGACGACTACCTCGACTACATCCGGATCGCGACCAACAACTCGCTCTGGATGGGATCATGGTGGCTTCCGTACCGGCAGGAGATCGAGATCCGTCGTGAAACGCCATTCTTCGATTTCATGGCCGGGAGCACCATTCGGACGACCTTCGACGTGCGTGACTACGACTTCAACACCAATGTTCCCGATCGTGTCCTTCTCGGGCCACCCGTCGGATCAGTCTCGTTGGCGCAGCGCCGCGCCTTCCCGTTCGAACGTGGCTTGTTCGACGATCTGGAGGAGCAGGGCGATCTGACGATCTCCCCAGCCCTCGAAGAGGTGGAGAGCCACGTGCGTGAGGTCGTCTCAGCAGAGGTCATGAGCGGCCTGTCGCCCCTCCGCCCACACTTGGCTCGGGTCTCAGACGTTGCGCGGTACAATCGGGCTGAGGGGGTCTTCGTCGGAGTGGGTCTGTCGTGGCGACCACGGGGGAGCGTCGTCGTTCGCAGCACCGGCGGATACGCCTTCGGACGCGATCGAGCATCCGCGGGCCTGAGCCTGTATACCGAGGCTGCGGGCCTTCGGCCGGTCTTGGACACCTACTGGGACCGTACGGGAGACATTGGAGGGCACCCCGGCGCCACCATACTCGAGAACAGCATCACATCCGCGGGCGGTGAGACGGACTACCTGGATCCGTACTTCCGACGGGGCGTCTCGATGACGCTCAGGAGTCAGTCGGAGGGCAGCACCTCCGTCACGGCTCGCTGGGAGAAGCACGTCTCTGCTGCGGACGTTGTCTCCGGAACGGAGACTGGCTTCCGGCCCGTCCGCTCGGTCGACGAAGGGACGATGGCATCGGTCACAGTGTCATCCCGCTTCGACTTGCCTCTCGCCGGGTCAGGGAATGTGTCCGCGTCCGCTGGGCGACTCCAGGACCAGAACTTCGCCTCGGTCGACGGTGGGCTGACATGGACGTTCGCCGAGCGGGACGCACGCTGGAACACCCGCGCATCCCTGGCCGGCGGGATCATGAACGCCGACGCGCCAGCTCAGAACATGTACCTGCTGGGCGGGCGTCAGACGTTACTCGGGCATGACTATCGTCTCTTCGCCGGCAACGCCTACTGGCTGGCCCGACTTGAGGGCACGGTCCCCGTGCGCACACCCTTCCTGGGCCTTCGTGCGTTCGCCGTCGTCGGGTCGACCCACCTGTCCGATCCGTCCGCGCTCCCCTCCAGCTGGGCCGCACGCGATTCCAACGGTCTTCGCGGGACCGTCGGACTCGGCCTCTCGATCGGCTGGGATTCGACGTACCTCGACGTCGGTCGGGCTCTATGGGGCACCGGCTGGGAAATGATGCTGTCCGTCGCGCCGCAGTTCCGTAGCTGGCTGTAGGGCCGTTCACCGATCGCCCGTCGTGACATCCGTGACCGCGAAGGCCGAGCGCCTGCCTCGGACCTCCGCGGCCGGACGGATCAGGCCGCTTCGTCGAGCGCGAGATCGATCGCCGCGCTCTTGGAGTTGAGCATGACCACCTCCCGGACATGGATCTCCGCAGTCGGGATCACGACGCCGTCACGCTCGTATGAGTCGTATTCGAGCCGGCCGTCCACGTAGATCCGGTCCCCCGTCTGGACATAGTCCTCAGCAAACTGTGCCTGCTTGTTCCACAGCGTCAGCCGATGCCAGTCGGTCCGCTCCTCCCCCTCGGCCCCGCCCTGTACACGACGATTCGTTGCGACCGAGAAGTGGGCCACCTTAGTGCCGTTCTTCGTCTGCTGAATGTCCGGGTCCCGTCCGACGTTGCCGATCAGGGTGATCCGGTTTACGGATCGAGCCATGAGCTCCTCCATTCCTGAGTGCTGGCCCGCGTTCCCCACGCGGGCTCGTGCAGGAGAATAGGGAGGAAGGTGGGGCGGGTGGATGGCGAGGCAGGACTGCCTCGCCCCTACCCCTTACAGTCGTACCAGCTCTTCCCGACTCCCCACTCCGCCACCACCGGCACCTTCAGCTCGACCGCTCCCTCCATGCGCTCGACGACGAGGTCGCGAACGACATCGACTTGACCCTCCGGCACCTCGAGCAGCAGCTCATCGTGGACCTGGAGTAGCACCGTCGCTGAGGTATCCATCGCGTCGAGGCCACCCTGCACGTCGATCATCGCCTTCTTCATCATATCCGCAGCTGTGCCCTGGATGGGTGTATTCTGGGCGACGCGCTCCCCGAACTGGCGGACGTTCCCATTGCCGGCTCGTAGTTCCGGTACGTACCGGCGGCGACCCATGAGGGTCTCCACATAGCCCACGTCCTTGGCCATCTCGACCTGCTCGTCGAGGAAATCACGCACTCCGGAGAATCGTTCGAAGTAGGTCGCGATGAACTGCTTCGCCTCTTCCCGCGAGATGCCGAGCTGGCGCGCCAGGGAGAAGGGGCCCTGCCCGTACAGTGTGGCGAAGTTCACGGTCTTGGCCTGCCCCCGCATATCTCCGGTGACCTGATCGATCGGCACGTCGAAGATGACCGACGCGGTCTGTCGATGGACGTCGATGCCCTCGGTGAAGGCGGTAACGAACGCCTCGTCACCCGAGAAATGCGCCATGACGCGCAGTTCGATCTGCGAATAATCCACCGCAAGAAAAACGTTACCCGATGCAGGGACGAAACCCTTCCGGATTTCCCGCCCCAGATCGGTCCTTATCGGAATATTCTGGAGGTTGGGATCGCTCGACGAGAGTCGACCCGTGGCTGCGACGGTCTGATTGAAGCTGGTGTGGATGCGGCCGGTGCGGTGGTTCACCAGCTGAGGCAATGCATCGACATAGGTGGAGCGAAGCTTCTCCAGCTCACGATACTCCATCATGAGCCGGGGGACTTCGTGCCCCATGGACGCGAGCTCCTCGAGGACCGACGCGTCCGTCGAGGGGCCTGTCTTGGTCTTCTTGAGAACGGGCAGCTCCAACTTCTCGAAGAGGAGCTGACGTAGCTGAGGGGTCGAATTCAGATTGAAGTCGCCGCCGGCCAGCTTGAAGATCTCCTCCCCGATCAGATCGAGTTCGCGCTTCAGCTTGGACCGCATCGTGCGAAAGAAATCGTCGTCGATCGCAATGCCTGCGAGCTCCATGCGTGTGAGCATAGGCACGAGCGACATCTCAAGATCGGTCAGGAGATCCGTCAGGCCAGCCTCCGCCACCTGCTCCCGGAGGTGCTCAGCGAGCTGACCCGCCAGGTCCACTGCACCACAGAGATACGCACTCGCCCGCTCGACCGGCACGTCGTAGAACGGCACCTTACTGCGACCCGATCCCGTGACATCGCCCCGTTCAAGCGGTTTGTGCGAGAAGACCTCCATACTGAGCGTCTTCAACTCGTGGCCACGACGGCCGGGATCGAGGACGTAGCTAGCGACCATGACGTCGGTCTCGTGTCCGGACAGCGTGACATCGGCTGTCGAGAGCACAAGGGCCACCTGTTTGAGGTCGTGTCCGGACTTTCTGACCGCCGGATCCTCCAGCAGGCTCTTCAGTGCGCCAAGGTCAGGCGTATCGAGTCCCGGCAGATTGCGGACACCGGATGACCCTTCGCCTTCGAAGGTCAGTTCGAAGGATTCGGCATGATCGAACGGCAGGTACCGTGCGGTGCCACCATCAATAGACAGGGCCAGCCCTACGAGTCGGCCACGGAGCGGATCCTCGTGGGACGACTCGACGGCAATCGCAAAGCTCCCGGAAGCTCGGAGATCTGCGACAAGCGATCCCAGAGCATCGAGGGTATCGACGACCTTGTAATCGACCTCCTCCTCTTTGACGTCGACGGCGCCCTCACCGTGCGTCCCCCCAGTTTCAGCTTGCACCGCGAGGGCGAACTGGTCGGCAAGACGCCGAAATTCAAGTTCGACGAACAGATCGCGTAAAGCCTCGTTGTCCGGTTCATGCACCGTGAGGGTATCGAGATCGAGATCAACGTCGAGGTCGGTCATGATCGTGACCAGCTGCTTCGAAAGCCTGACCATCTCGGCGTTCTCCGAGAGCGACTTCGCCGCGCGGGGAGGCTTCAACGACTCGGCATTCTCGATGAGCTCCTCAACGTCGGTGTACTGGGTCAGGAGTTGCACCGCCGTTTTGGGCCCCACCCCTCGCGCACCCGGAACGTTGTCTGAGGAGTCTCCGACGAGCGCCAGGTAGTCGGCGATCTGAGACGGTGGAATTCCGAACTTCTCGTTCGCGTTCTCCTCGGTCACCCAATCCGCCGCGACACCCGACGAGCCGCCGCGACCGGGATTCATGAGATGAACGTTCGGACCGACCAATTGATAGAAGTCCTTGTCTCCCGAAACGATGACCGCTTCGAGCCCCTGCTCTGAGGCCTTACGGGCTAGCGTACCGATGACGTCGTCCGCCTCGTATCCGTCGAGCTCTACAACGGAGTCGTTAAAGCCCTCGACGATCTGCCGGACCCGCCCCAGGCTGTCTCGCAGGTCATCCGGCATCTTCTCGCGGGTCGCCTTGTACTCCGGGTACACCTCGTCACGGAAGGAATCACCCGCGTCGAAGACGACCGCGAGGTAGTCAGGATCGAACTGCTCCCGGATGTCCAACAGGAAGCGGGTAAACCCGAACGGCGCAGACGTATTTTCGCCCGCCGAGTTGCTGAGAGGTCGATTGATGAACGCGAAATATGCGCGATAGATCAGCGCGTACGCATCGATCAGAAAAATGCGTGGACGGGTCTTCGGAGGGATCTGCAACTGGGCGGTTCGCGTCGGTTCTAGGGCGGGCGACTCTGCAATCTACCAGCGTGCCCGCGGGCCGGCGATCCAGCAGGAGTTCCTCGCCAGCCCACAACAAGTCATCGTTTCGATCAGATGCTCAGGCGGGAAAAAGGGAGCTGTGACACGACAGTCGCCGAGCCCGGTGGGATGCGCTGAGATGAGTGTCAGTCACTCATCACTTGCGCTGCCTGCCGGCCCATCTCGGATTTGAGGATCTCGAACTCCACGACTTTACCTTCGCTCAATGTTCGGAAGCCGTCGGCTTCGATCGCTGAGAAGTGAACGAACACGTCTTCACCTTCGTTCTGCTGGATAAAGCCGTATCCCTTCGAGTCGTTGAACCATGTGACGGTCCCCTCCATGCTGCTACCTCCGACGGAGTTCGCTCGAGTCGCGCATCACGTGACGTAAATCCAATTGGAGGAGTCCAATCCGGGCGTGCAATTTCCTGCTGGGGAAGGCATTGAAATACGCGACCGACGGCTGACGTCTTCGCTCTCCGCGACCGGTATCCGGCCACATGGACAGACACCTCTGAACTCTCTTCGGAGCCGCGCTACTGCTGTCCGTAGAGTGCACGGTACAGTCCCAGGTTTCGGCGCACGCGCTTCACGTAGCCACGCGTTTCCGTGAACGGAATCCGTTCGGTGAAGCGCAGAGGATCGGACGCCTCAGGGTAGCGACGCCAGCGCGTCGCACGGGTCGGACCTGCGTTGTAGGCAGAGAGCACGAGGGGTAGGTCGTCATCGTACCTCTTACTCATGTCGACGAAGAACGCCGCGCCAAGATGGAGATTTACCTCGGGCCGGGTGAGGGACTCGCGTGTGAACCCGCTCGGTCCATGCGCGCGCGCGAGTTCCGCACCTGTCGGAGGCATCACCTGCATCAGGCCGATCGCACCGGCATGGCTCACAATATCAGCCTTGAACGCCGACTCCTGGCGGATGATCGCAGCCATCATGAAGGGGTCGATTCCCCATTCCTCAGCTTCGCGGCGCACCAGTTCCCGGTACGGGAAGGGGTAGGCGACCCGAAGGACCTGCTGATCCCAGGAGCCTTCGTCTTCGAGGAGGGACCAGGCCAGGTTGATCCCATCGATGGTTCGACCCCGATCGATGAGTGCTTCGGCGAGACGCAGTCGAGGGCCACGCTCCGAACCCGCCCGGTCCTTGAGCCGGGCAATCTCGGTGGAAGAGCCTCGCTCCAGCCCCGCTTCGGTCAGCACATCTAGCCGCAGGAGCCCCTCGGTCAACCAACCCGGCTCTGTCGGGCTTGATCCTTCCGGCACATTCACGGCAAACGGCAGGTCCAGCAGATCGGCCGCCATGACCGCATAGTATTCCACTGGCTGAGTCAGTACCCGATTCAGGTGATTCTGAGCTGCGACCGTGTCGCCCAGATGAAGCCGAGTCCGGCCGGCCCAGTAGGCGGCCTCCTGCCAGCGCCGCCCGGTCGGGAAGTCGGTCAGGTAGGCTTCGAAGACATCGGCGGCAGTCTCGTGATGTGCACGACGCAGATGGATCTGACCGGATCGCATCCGACCCTGTCCGGCTCGCGCATGCGTACGGACGTTTTCAGCAAGGAATGCATATCGGTTCAGGGCGCCCTCAAGATCGCCTCGCGCTTCTGCATTGCTCCCCTGACTCCACGCGATCTCAGCCGCCTCTCCGCTGGACGGGTACTCGTCGAGGAGCCAGCGTCGCAGCGTGTTCACCTGAGATGTAAATCCCTGACGGCTGCGCATCTGAGCCCATACCTCGAGGTTCCGAGCACCGATACGCTCATTCTCCGTCGTCTCACGGATCTCACGGAACTCAGCCAGGGCCTCGTCCTGTCGACCCGAAACCGCAGACATGAGTCGGGCATGCTCCAGTCGGCTCGCTTCCGGGAAGCTCTGCCCTTCGACCTCGGCCAGCAGTCGCGCCCGATCATACCCGGTCAGGGCACGACGCCAATCTCCGGACCGGTCGAGCACGCGCGCGAGTTCTAGCGTTCGCGCAAAGTCGTGACCACCCAGATCGGTCAGCGTTTCAGCCGCTCGCGTCCTCGTGCGCCCGGCTCCATTGTCGAAGCCCTCGACGAGAAGCGGTCGTCCGGTGATCACGTCACCGCCGGCGATACGAAGTCGTCCCAGCTCGACCATCGCGGTGGCCCGTCGGCTCCCCTCGTATCCCGTCATGAGGGCCCCGAACGACTCCGCAGCAGCGGCGGAATCCCCGGCCGCCAGTAAGGCATCAGCCTCTGCGCGCCACAGGATCGCGGTCGCCGCGGGCTCAACGGCTTCAACCAGCAGCATACGCACACCGTCCACGTCACCTGCATCCGCAGCGGCGAGACCGAGCTCGACAGCAATCCAGCTTCGGGCGTATGGCGTACCTCGCATATCCGCCAGGATCGCGGTCGCCGCACCGTAATCGCCAGCCCACCACGTGGCACGGGCCAGACGGGCCCGGGCCGCAATCGCCTCAGGCGCGTCGGCATCGACATGCGTCAGGAATGTGCGGTAGGCACCTGCCGCCAGAGCCCAGTCCTCGTCGTGCTCGAGAGAACGACCGAGGAGGTGGTGAGCCTCACCGTATTGCCCAAGCCACGTCGCATCCTTCAGAAGGCGCATCACTGCCGGCCAGTTCTCCCAACCAGCCTCGGCACGTGCGAGGGTTAGGACATCGGCAGGTGTCCCGGTCGCTGCGCCCTCAGCACGCAGTACGCGCACAGCGTGCCAAAACCGGCCGACCGCGAGTTCGTCGAGTGCAGAGTCGGAGACCGTCAGGCCCCTCGTCAATCCCTCGGGCTCCGCGCGTAACGCGGCTCCAGCGAGGAGAAGAATGCTGAGAAAAACGAGAGACGTACGAAGGATCATCGGCTACGAGAGGGGATGCACGTTTCCAGGGCGACCTCGCTGCTGGCGGACCCCCTACTATAAATGATTGACGTCGAGTCGTTTTAAGAAAAAAGGGAGGCCGCCTCGAAAGGCGGCCTCCCTGAATACTGCTATCGTGCTCGGCGTCAGCCAGCGCGACCCGTCTCGATCTCGTGGAGCGTGTCGACCATCTTCTGCGCCGACTCTTCCATGTCGATGACGAGGCTGTCGATCTTCGCCACGAAATAGTTGTGGCCAACCGACACCGGGATCGCGATGACGAGACCAGCGGCCGTCGTCAGGAGCGCGACCTTGATACCCCCGGCCACCAGTGTCGCCTCGACCTCACCCGCGGCCTCGATCGACTGGAACGCGATGATCATACCGATCACCGTACCTAGGAAGCCGAGGAGCGGAGCGATGTTCGTCAGCGTAGCCAGCACGACGAGACCCTTTTCGAGCTTGCTCATCTCGATGAGGCCCTGGTTCTCGATCGCCTTCATGACGCGATCGGTGCCTTCCTCATGACGCTCGAGACCGGCGTAGAGGATGTTCGCGGCGGGCGAATCGGTGTCACGCGTAAGCTCGAGAGCCTCGCGGATCCGCTGCTGAACGAGGAGCTCGTCGACATCCAGCAAGATGCGCTTCGTCTTCGAAGCTTTCGCCGTCAGCGAGATGAACTTGATGATGATGACGATGATGCCCAAGCCGAGACAGAAGGCGAGAGGCCACCGCATGAAGCCCATCCCTTCCCAGTTGACGGCAGCCTGCTCTTGCCACGTGAGCGTAGGCGCATCCATGCCCGGAATTTGAAGTAGGGCGGCGTACAGTTGGACCAACGGAACCTCCGGCCGATGTGCTTGTTGCTGACCATTGAATAGCCCTTCCACACCACATGCGCGGAAGGGCGGGGGTCAAGAGGATCGCAACATGGCAGGGGGCGAAAATGGTGTCAAGCCCATTGCTTCGTCACGAATCGGCATGATGACACGCCACCAAATGACCATCTGACGACCCTTCCGCTATTGGGTATACGCGGGTGCATCGTTCGTCTTTCTTCGGGTGTGGACACCGAGGTTCGAACGGGCACCCTGAGGGTGGGTCGCTAGGGCTGGGAACGTCGCCGGAGAGCACGATCCGCTCTCGCTGTTCGCGGCCGATCGGATCTGGTCTCGGATAGGCAGTGCGTGCATCGGCAAGCCACGCGTCCACGGCTGGGATGACCCGCTGACAGAATGGATCGCTGGAGACGTTGCGAGTCGCCTCGGCGCCACCGCAGGCCGCAAAGCTCGCGGTCACAAACAGGAGGAAAAGCTTCTTCATGAGATCGCTGTTCGGTCTCGAGGAGGGAGCGGGACCGGTCGTACTTCCTGACAATTCAGTATCAACGACGCCATGTCCACTCGTCGGTCCCGTACCGCGTCTGTACAAGCTCGGCAATCATCTGTTTCTCGTCCCCGGAGTATTCGCCCGCGACCCACGTTCCTCCAAAGACTTTCTTCATCGCGACAACTACGGCCTCGGCGAGCTGATCGAGCTGCACGGGGCCGATCTGTTCCACGAGCGTCGCCGGCTGTTCGTGCTCGGCAACCGAACCGAGGGTCGTCAGCAATGTCTGGTCACCAGAAACAATGATCGAGCCGTGCTGGAGCAGGGCACCCTCAATGCGCGCCTGGGCGCTGCCGACCAGCTTCCGGCCTCCGGTGACTACCTCTCCCTCGGCCGGGCTCTGGAAACAGGGCCCGGCGTCGAGCGGCGGGACTCCGTCCTTCGCAGCTGCGGAGCGTTGAGCGTCAGCGCCCAAGGCCTGAACCGCGCCGACCAGGGCCTCGTTCACACGGTGATAAGTCGCGCGGGCACCGCCGAGTGCGCGCACAGGGACGGCCACAGCGTAGGTCAGCTCCGCGTCATGCAGGACTGCCCTGCCACCCGTGGGTCGTCGGACCAGGTCGACCCCGAGTCGGGCGGCCTGATCCGCGTCATAGACGCCACGAGTCGGCTCATTACGCCCGAATGAGGCCGTAGGTCGAGCCCAGGAATAGAGACGAAGAACTGCGGGTGCGGCGTCGTTCGGTTCGTTGGAGTCGCGCGCAGCATCCGAGACCGTGGACGCCAGAGCGTGATCGACCGCCATATTCTCCGCGGCCGGTCGGGCCACGTCACGGAGGACACGCCACACAAGGGTGGGACTCCTGGTATGACTCAGAAGTCGTACGTGTCGCCTGGCGCCATCACCTGCACCGAGGCCCGATCGCCCACCGCATCGGCGAATGCCTGGGCGTCCTGCTCGATCGGAGGCCAGGTGTCAAAATGGCACGGGATCACGACCTTCGGCTCGATGAAGTCGACCGCCGTCACCGCGTCGTCCGGCCCCATGGTGAAGCGATCGCCAATCGGCAGGATCGCGACGTCGACCTTTCCCTTCAGCAACTGCATGTCCATCAGGAGGCCCGTATCGCCTGCGTGATGGAGGCGCTGTCCCGAACCGAAGTCGATCAGGATGCCCGCCGGTAGCGTCGTGAACGACTCTGCACCCGGCAGGTTGACCATGCCTCCGTGCAGCGCTGCCGTCAGCTTCACGTATCCGAATGGATACTGAACGCTACCACCGATGTGCTGCGGGCTCACGTTCAGTCCCTGGTTCTCCAGGAACGTGGCGATCTCGAACGTTGCGATGCATGTCGCGCCCGTACGCTCAGCGAGCCCGACCAGATCTGCCACGTGGTCATAATGCCCGTGCGTCACCAGGATGAAGTCGGCCTCGATATCGTCGACGGAGCCTGTGAAGCCCGGATTGTCCGTGAAGAACGGATCGATGACGAGGTTGGTGCCGTCATCGGTCTCGATGGAAAAGGTCGCGTGGCCGTGGAACGTCAGTTTAGGCATGGCGGGGTGGTCCGCTGACTCGAAAGCAAGGAGGGTCCCGGAGTGGTCCAACAGGTTGGGGCAGGACGTTCAGGTGATCAAGCCGGAGAGGCGGAGGAGGAGCCCGTCCAGGCTGAGGCCCCGGGGGACGTTGATGCGGGGAACTCGGTGAGGATTCGTATCTGACCCGCTCCTCAAGAGACCACCATCCACGCGGAGTGCCCCGTCGAATACGTCGGAGGCGACACGCACGACCGCGTCGTCATGATATCCGTATGGATAGGCCAGCCAGTCGACGTACCGATCGGTACGGCTTTGGAGCCACTGCTTCGACTCGGTCAACTCTCGTAGCACCGCAATCTCGGACAGAGTGGGGAGGTTGGCGTGTGTGACGGTATGGGCGCCGAGTGACAGACCGGGCATGTCGCAGGCGAGCAACTCCTGCTCATTGACCGGTTTTGCGTGGTCGGGTAATTCCATCAGCGTCCGGCTTGCCTCCTCGGCCCAGGATACCGCTCGATCACCATCTCCCTGAAGTGTCCTCAGCACATGATCCCGCGCCGCCAGATCCAGCGGCAGATCCCGGAGAACAGAACATTCGCCTCTGCGCCCCGCTCGGGGCGCTCGAATCTACGTCCTGCCTCCGCCTCCCGGTCCGACTGACGAATCTGAGCTCGTCCGAGGATCAATGGAAGAAGCTGCGACGGTTCGGCGTGGAGTCGGGGTATCCCCGAGCCCTGCCAGAACTGGAACAGGTGAGACCGCTCGTCACGAACAGCGATGAACGATTCCCCGGTGCCGAAACGCTCGCCTCTGAGCTCGTCACGCTACCCACACATCACTGGGTGCGAGATGAAGACATCGAGGGAACCCTGGCCCTGATTACGAGCGAGACCCCGACTCCGTAGATCAGGCTCCCGCCGATCTCTTACGAGATCGTGAGGAACACCACCACGCCGTTGTTCACAGCGTCCGGGCAACAAGCGGGCGATACCCGAGAGCCTCGATCCGGAGCTCATAGCTTCCTGGTTGGACAAGACCAAACAAAAACGCACCGGCCGAGGACGTGGTCATCTGGTAGTCACCGACACCGGTGGTCGCTGTGATCGTGACCAGAGCCTGAGCAACCGGGAGCTCTCCGCTGCCCCGAACGGAGCCGGAGATGGTGGCCGAGGTAATGGACTGGGCATGAGTTGGGTCCGCTGTCACCGAAAGGGCGCAGAACATGGCCATGCAGCACACGCTCCAGCCCCCTCCCCTCCGCCGTTCTCTGATCAGTCGGAGCAAGCACCTTCTCCAGATGAGCTTCGATGATCGACGCTCACAAGATAGACAGATGTTAGCAGCACAGAGACAGAGAATGGTGGGTTTCGGTACCGGGGATCCGACGTCCCGTCTGTCTTGCCAGGGTCACGTCACCGGATCCGCAACCGAGACACCCAGAGTTCTCCTGACCGAGGGTGAACAACGAGCGACGCTCGCCGTCGCTCGGCCGAGCCGGACTCGATTTATCGGTCACGTCTGCGACCGGACGCAGCATTGTTGAACCGGTCTCGCGCTCCTACGGCGAGGAAGCAGACGGCACCGAGCACGGAGCGCTGATCTCCTCAGCCAACCTCCGCATACATTTCAATCGGTGGACACGCACAGATCAGGTTCCTGTCTCCATAGGCATTATCCACACGACGCACTACAGGCCAGAACTTCATGTCGCGCGTCCACGGAGCAGGGTACGCCGCCTGAGCCCGTGAGTACGGATGATCCCACTCGTCCGCGGTCACCATGGCAGCCGTGTGCGGTGCGTTCTTGAGCGCGTTGTCCACCGGATCTGCAATACCCAGCTCAACCTGCTCGATCTCCGCACGAATCGAGATGAGCGCGTCGCACAGGCGGTCGAGTTCGGACTTCGACTCCGATTCTGTCGGCTCGAGCATGAGTGTACCCGCTACCGGAAAGGACACGGTCGGCGCGTGGAAGCCGTAGTCGATCAACCGCTTCGCAACGTCTTCCTCGGTGATCCCGGTCTCCTTCTTGAGCGACCGGAGATCCACGATGAACTCGTGGGCGACAAGACCTCGGTCACCCCGGTAGAGCACGTCGTAGTGCTCCTCGAGTCGCTTCGCCATGTAGTTGGCGTTGAGGATCGCGTATTCAGAGGCCTGCTGAACACCGTGACGCCCAAGCATCGCGATGTACGCCCATGAAATGATGAGAATGCTCGCGCTGCCCCACGGCGCTGCAGATACAGCGGTGATCGGCTTCTCACCGCCCGTCCCGTGCATCACGTGGCCGGGCAGAAATGGAGCCAGCTTGTCGTTCACGCAGATCGGTCCCATCCCCGGACCGCCTCCTCCGTGAGGAATCGCGAACGTCTTGTGCAGGTTGATGTGACAGACGTCCGCACCATAGTCGCCAGGACGAGACAGGCCAACCTGCGCATTCAGGTTGGCTCCGTCGAGATACACGAGACCGCCGTGCTCGTGGATGATCGAGCACGCCTCACCGATGCCTTCCTCGAAGACGCCATGCGTCGACGGGTAGGTGACCATGAATGCGGCGAGATTATCGGAGTGCTCCGTTGCTTTAGCTCGCAGATCATCCAGATCGATCTGCCCATCGTCAGTGCTCTTCACAACGACGACCTTCATACCGGCCATGACCGCACTCGCAGGGTTGGTCCCGTGAGCCGACGCCGGAATCAGACAGATATTTCGGTGAAGTTCTTCTCGGTCTTCGTGATACGCCCGGATCACCAACAGGCCGGTGTACTCACCCTGAGCACCCGAGTTCGGCTGGAGTGAGGTCGCTGTGAACCCGGTGATCTCAGCGAGCCACTGCTCCAATTCGCTGAAGACGACCGCATAGCCCTTAACCTGATCCGCCGGGGCGAAGGGATGGATCTTGCCCGCCTCTGGCCATGTCACACCGGCCATTTCACTCGTTGCGTTGAGCTTCATCGTGCACGACCCGAGCGGGATCATGCTGGTGTTGAGCGAGAGATCCCTGGACTCGAGCTTGTGGAGATAGCGGAGCATCTCCGTCTCGGAGTGGTAGCGATTGAAGACCTCATGCTCGAGGTAGGGCGTCGTACGGTCGGCCCACCCCGGAAGCGCAGGAGCCCCACCCTTTTCGGCCACCGAGTGCGCTGTGAATGTCGGCGCCGCCCCACCGTTGAACACCTCGAACAGGTCGTCCAGATCTTCTGCACGTGTCACCTCGTTCAGTGAGACCCCGATCGTTCCGTCGGCGAAATCGCGGAGATTGATCCCCTTCTCCAAAGCGCGATCAAGGATCTCACCCGGGTCACCATCCGGACGCACGTGGACTGTATCGAAGAAGTCGCCCGTCAGAAGCTCGTGACCGAGGAGACCCAGACCTGCAGCGAGCACGCCGGTCTGATTCCGGATCCGCTCTGCGATCCTCTTCAAACCTTCGGGGCCATGGTACACGGCGTAGGCACCAGCCATGATCGCCAGCAGGACCTGAGCGGTGCAGATGTTGGAGGTCGCCTTGTCTCGCCGGATGTGCTGCTCACGCGTCTGGAGCGCCATCCTCAGCGCCGGATTCCCATCCGCATCGACCGATACGCCGATGATCCGACCCGGCAGCTTGCGCTTGAAGGAGTCCTTCGCGGACATGAAGGCAGCGTGAGGTCCACCGAAGCCCATCGGTACACCAAACCGCTGCGAATTCCCCACAACGATGTCCGCGCCCCATTCGCCCGGAGGCGTGAGGAGCGTCAACGCCATCAGATCCGAGGCCGCAACGACTGTGGCCCCGATCGCATGCGCCCGCTCGGCGAAGTTCTGATAGTCAAGGACGCGTCCGTCGGTCGCTGGGTACTGAAGCAACACGCCGAAGACATCGTCAGTCAGCTCGAACGATGTATGGTCACCGACCACCACGTCGATGCCTAGCGGCCAAGCTCGCGTCTTCACCACATCGATCGTCTGTGGGTGGCAAAGCTCGGACACGAAGAACGTGTTCGCATCGCCCTTCGTGCTGCCCTGAGCCAGGTGCATCGCCTCCGCGGCAGCCGTCCCCTCGTCGAGCAGAGACGCGTTGGCGATCTCGAGTCCCGTCAGGTCGATGACCATCGTCTGGAAATTCAGCAGCGCCTGCAGCCGACCCTGCGCGATCTCCGCCTGATACGGCGTGTACTGCGTGTACCACCCGGGGTTCTCCATGATGTTGCGTAGGATCACGCCGGGTGTGTGGGTGTCCGCGTAGCCCATCCCAAGGAACGACCGGTTGACCTGGTTTTGCGACATGACCTCACGGAGCCGCTCGAGGAAGTCGGCCTCCGTCAGAGCGTCGGGGAGGTCGAGCGTCTCTTGAAAATGAATGGAGGCGGGAACGACATCACCAACCAGCGCGTCCACCGAGTCGAAGCCGAGTGCCTCCAGCATCTCGTTCACCGAGGACGGACCAGGACCGAGGTGGCGCCCTGCGAAATCGGGCTGTGCATCAATACGCGTCATAATCTCTTCTAGTCAGAGGGCCGCGACCGCCCGTAGGCGGATCGCGGCCCGAAGATCGAAAACGGAGCCCGGCGTCGGGTCAGCCAATGTGCTCCGCATAGCTGTCAGCACTGAGGAGAGAGGATACCTCACCGGGGTCAGCGAGTTTCAGCTTGATCATCCATCCTGCTCCGTAGGGATCGGAGTTCACGATCGAGGGGTCGTCATCCAGCTCGTCGTTGACGGCCACGATCTCTCCCTCGAGCGGGCAATACAGATCCGAGACAGCCTTCACCGCCTCGATCGTACCGAAGACGTCCATCTTGCCAAACTGCGCTCCACCGTCGGGAAGCTCAACGAAGACGACGTCTCCGAGCTCGCCCTGTGCGTAGTCCGTTACCCCCACCGCATAGACGCCGTCCTCGTCGGTCGCCTTGAGGTACTCGTGCTCTTCGGTGTAGTAGAGGTCTGCCGGGATGTCGGACATCGTAATCTCCGCGGGGTTTCTGGACGATCGGACCTGAGGATACGGGGTTTTGACAGCAGGTCAAGATCCCTAGTTTGGCCATTCGAGGCCCTGAGAAACCCGAGCGTTTGCACGCTTCCATGGATGTCGAATCCGTAGCCGAAGAGTTGGTCGCACCGCTGCGAGCCGACGCTCTCTCCGGAGCGTCTGTTCTGGGCCGGACCGCAGCCGTCGTGCTTCGGCGTGCCGCGGTGCGCCTCAAGGCCGGTTCTCTCGAGGAACTCCGGTGGGGACTCGGCGAAGTTTGCCGCCAGATACTCTATGCTCAGCCAGCCATGGCTCCCCTCGTCACCCTCATCCGCCAGGTCATGGGCGCCGTGGAACACGCGGGATCCCTAGAGGATGGTCGACTGGCTGCAGCACATGCCGCTGATTCCTTCCGGCAGGGATCTGAGGAGCGGATTCGAGCCGTGGTCGCCGTGGGTGCAGCCGTACTGCCTGCGGGGGGCACGGTCGCGACACTCTCGTCATCGGCCACAGTTCAGGCACTGCTGATCGAGGAGGCAGGGCCTCGCGGAATCACCGTTCTCTGCTTTGAAAGTCGCCCCCTGAACGAGGGGCGCATCTTCGCCTCTGCTCTGGCGGAGGCAGGGGTGGAGGTTCGCTACGCCGTAGACGCGGCCGCGGCAAAGCTCGTCGTCGAGTGCGACGCCGTGGTCATCGGGGCCGACAGCGTCGGGGACGACGGAGTCATGAACAAGATCGGTTCGAAAGGGCTGGCGCAGGCCGCACATGCAGCCGGGGTGCCGGTGTACGTCCTGGCAGATGAGACGAAGATGTTGCCGGTTGGGTTCCCGCAGATTCTGGATGACGACCGACCGGGTGAAGAGGTCTGGGATGCACCTCATGGCGTGGAGGTGTGGAATCGGTACTTCGAGCTGACGCCGATGGTCTATGTGCAGGCCGTCGTAACAGACACGGGCGTACTTGAGCCTTCCGAAGTTTCCGCGGTACGCGCATCCATGGAACTGCCATCCGGACTGCAGGCCTGGTCACCACAGAGCAAACGCGACGTATGACGTCTGCACTCCAGATAGCGCTTGAGCGCGACCGGATCGATCGCACTCCTCGCTCTTACCCTGGCGATACCCCAACCTGGCCTGACTCTGCTGCGACTACTTGCGATGGTCCATCTGGTCACGTGGTTTTCTGCTAGAAACGGACGTGGTCCGCGGCGAATCCTCGACGCGAGGCTGCTGACACTGGTGAGCCTGGTCTCCTACTCGGCGTTCACATGGCATCTCTACGGCCTCGATTCTGAACGGTTGGCTACAGGGCTGCCCTGGCTCGTCCGCCTACCGTTTTCTCTCACCGTGACTCTCGGGGTGACGGCAGCAGCATACGCGATCCTCGCACGGCCAGTTCGACAATGGGTGGTCAAGCCTTCGATCGGCGGATACGACCACTGACCCAACCCTCCACCCCCCCGCACGCCCTTTGTAGATTTCCGGCCCTGACGCACCCGCAGAATCACAAGCCGGACACAGATGATGAATACGCTTCTGACCACCTCGCGACCTGCCCTGTCGGACCTCACCGAACAGGAGCGGATGTTCCAGGAGGCGGCCCGCGATTTCGCCAATGCGGAGATCGCGCCGAAGATCATGGAGATGGACGAGGCCGCGCGCATGGATCCATCACTCCTTCCTCAGCTCTTTGAGATGGGATTGATGGGGATCGAAATCCCCGAGGAGTTCGGCGGCACAGGTGCCGACTTCTTCACGTCGATCCTGATTGTCGAAGAGCTGTCCCGCGTCGACCCTTCGATTGCCGTTCTAGTCGACGTCCAGAACACGCTGGTGATCAACGCCATCCTTCGCTGGGCGAACGATGAACAGAAGGCGCGCTACCTGCCCCGGCTCGCATCCGACACGGTCGGCGCGTATGCGCTCTCGGAGGCCGGGAGTGGGTCCGACGCCTTCGCTCTGTCATGCCGGGCAACTCAGGACGGTAAAGACTGGATTCTCGAAGGGCACAAGCTCTGGATCACCAACGGGAACGAGGCAGGCTTCTTCATCGTCTTCGCGACCGTAGATCCGGACGCGGGCTATAAGGGGATCACCGCATTCATCGTTGAGAAGGAGTTCGAAGGGTTCTCCGTCGGCAAGAAGGAGGACAAGCTCGGTATCCGCGCCTCCTCCACCACGGAATTGCTCTTCGACAACGTACGGGTTCCAGCGGAGAATGTTCTCGGTGAGGTCGGTCAGGGGTACAAGGCCGCGATCGAGACGCTAAACGAGGGTCGCATCGGTATCGGTGCGCAGATGCTAGGCCTCGCTCAGGGCGCCCTGGACCACACCGTTCGGTACGTGCAGGAGCGTGAACAGTTCGGTCGGGCCATCGGATCGTTTCAGGGGGTGCAGTTTCAGCTCGCTGAAATGGCAACCGAAATCGAAGCGGCGCGCCTCATGGTGTACAACGCGGCCCGCCTGAAGGACGCGGGGCAGCCCTTCGTCACTCCAGCCGCAATGGCGAAGCTCTACGCGTCGGAGATGGCGCAGAGGGTGGCGTCCCTGTGCATCGACCTCCATGGTGGGTACGGCTTTACCAAGGAGTACCCGGTGGAGAAGCTCTACCGGGATGCGAAAATCGGGACCATCTACGAGGGTACGTCAAACATGCAAAAGCAGACGATCGCCAAGGCGCTCATGCGATGACCAGCCCATTGCTCGGCCTCGGCCTCATCACCTTCGGAGTCGCGGAGGCGGTCCTCGTCTTCGGCATTCTGATGCTTCTCTTCGGTGCCAAGAAGCTGCCCGACCTCGCTCGCGGCCTCGGCGGTGGGATTCGTAATTTCAAGGGCGAGCTCGAAGCGCCACCGGACGACGGCGACGACGAGCAGCGCGAGGGCTGATCCTCAGTCCGTCTGAACCCATGAAGGAACGCCTCTCCCGAATCGCGATCGTTCTCGATCATCCGAAAAACGTCGTCAACATCGGCGGTGTCGTCCGGGTCATGAACAATTTCGGCCTGACAGATCTTCGTCTCGTGAATCCAGACGAGTTCGATGCGTATCGTATCGAAGGCATCGCGCACCGCTCGTCCGAGCTGATCGAAGCAGCCAGCATCCACGATACCCTCGACGACGCGATCGCGGATGCGACGTTCGTGGTCGGGACCACGGCGAGAACGCGCACTGCGGGACGGAGTTATTCGACAGTCTCCGACGTCGCCCCGGTGATCGCCGACAAGACCGAAGCCGGGACAGTCGCCATCCTCTTCGGTCGCGAAGATCGTGGCCTCACCAACGAAGACCTCGACCGCTGCCATGCGGTCTCGATCATCCCTACCTCACCAGAGTATTCGAGCCTGAACCTCGCTCAGGCAGCCCTCGTCATGGCCTATGAGATATTCCGCGCCATGGATGGAGGCGACATGGAGATGCCGAAGGGACGCCGGGCAACACGACCCCCAACAGCGGACGAGCTGGAAGAGGCGTTCGGAGCCATCGCTGACGGTCTTGCCGCCATCGACTTCTACAAGGCTCGCAAACCTGAAGCCGTGATGCGAACCCTGCGTACCATCATTTCTCGCGCCGAACCCGACCTACGTGAGACACGACTCCTCGCGGCTGTAGGGTTCGAGATCGGGAACTATCTGCGGCGAAACGGTTTCGCACGTGCTGACGCCGACGCATCGAACCCCGAAGAGATCGGCCAACCTTGAAGGGATTTCGTCCTGCACACGCTGTTGTGGGGGACCTCTTCGGCCCTCATTATGCTGCCTGCGTAGGCACTTCCTCGGGCTCGCTTGCCAGCAACCGCTGACTCCTCCATGTCCAGCTCAAATTCAGCCGGCGCAGCATCCTCGGGTGACCGTTATCGCATCCTCCTCGAGGCAAGCCGGCGACTGGGAGCGACGCTAAGCCCGAACGAGCTGTACGAGGCGATCTATCGAGAGACGGCCGCAGCGCTGTCCGCACCTGGCTTCTACCTGGCGCTGCACGATCAGGGGCGAGACCTTGCTCGCGTGGTTTTTTACGCCCAGCAGGGCGAAGGTCAGCAGTCCGACATCGCATATCGAGGGTCCGACTCCGAGGTCCTGACGACGCAGAAGTCGTCGCTGGTCAGCGACGGACTTGAAGGCGCGCCGCTCCTGGCGATCGGTGCGGAAGCATCCCCAACCGCCAGGTCCGCCGTCACAGCACCCCTGATGCACAAAGGTCGTGTACTGGGCGCGATGAGCGCCCAGAGCTACGAGGCCAACGCCTACGACAAGGCGGACCTCGAGCTCTTCGAAGAACTGGCTCGCGTGGCAGCCGTTGCGATCTTCAACTCGCAGCAATTCAGTGAGTTGGAGCGTCGCCGTCGCGAGGCGGAGCAGCTAGAGGAACTCGGACGGGCTCTGGCCAGCAAGCTCGATCCGGACCAGGTCGTCCGAATGATTGTCTCAGCCGTTTCCGACGTTCTGGAAGTCGACGGCGTCGCCGTGTGGCTCTGCCAGCCTCACGATCGCGCACACTGCAGTGTTGCAGAATCAGCAGGTGCCATCGCCCTGCCCGTCGGGCTCGAATGGGCCCTGACCGATGATTTGTATGAACGACTCATCGACCGGTGGGAGGCCGTTCATTTAGACAATCTCGCCACCCTCAGCACGATGCCGGAACGCGTCGCGGAGCATCTCACCGGTGGGTCCGCGATCGGTGCACCTCTGATCCTGGGTGGACAGGTCGAGGGCGTGCTCACCGCTGGAAGCAAGCAGGCACGAAGGTTCGGAAAGGAGGACATCGCTGTCCTTCAGAGACTCGCAAGCCAGACTTCTGTCGCGCTCGCTAACGCCCGCCTGCACGCAAATCTTCACGCACTGTCCCTGACTGATCCACTGACCGGGCTACCGAATCGGCGGCGACTGCAGATCCACCTCGACCACGAAGTTGCGGCCGCCAGCCGGGGACGCCCCCTGGCCATCGCCGTGTTCGACATCGATAAGTTCAAGCACTATAACGACACCTTCGGACACATTGCTGGAGATGAAATCCTGAAGGCCGTGGGTAAGGTGCTCCACGACGAGAACCGCACCATGAACATCGTCGCCCGCTACGGTGGAGACGAGTTCGTGTCCGTCCTCTCGGAGACCGACATCGAGGGAGCGCAGCTCTTCGTCGAGCGCGTCCAAGGTCACATCGCACGAAACGAAATCCTTACCAAGTTCGGCATCTCGATCTCAATCGGGTGTGCAGAGTTCGATCCTGAATCCATGGTGAGTGTGAACGATGTGCTAAGGGCCGCAGACGCGGACATGTATGAGGAAAAGGCGCAACGCCATGCCGAGATGCAGGTAGTGAGTCAGGGATAGACCAAGGGGCTCGGTGCCCTACCGTTCGTGAGGCTCGATCTAATCCGACCCCACCCCATCATGAAGGTCAACGAAAAGGAAGTTCAAGAGCTTCTGAACTTCGCGACCACGCTAGCTCTAAAAGCGGGCGACATCACTCTGAAGTACTTCGGCGGAGTCGTCGCCTCGGACGCCAAGGGCGATGGATCTCCGGTCACGATTGCTGACCGGGAGGTCGAGCAGTTGATTCGATCTCGCATCGAGCAGCGATTTCCGGAGCACTCGATCCTCGGGGAGGAGTACGGAGAATCAAATCCCGGTGCTAGGGTTCGGTGGATTCTCGATCCGATCGATGCGACCCTGTCCTTCATGCGCGGTGTGCCGCTCTACGGCGTACTGATTGGGATCGAAATCGAGGACGAGAGTGTTGTTGGCATCGCGCATTTCCCATCACTGCGGGAGACCCTTGCGGCGGGGCTCGGGCTGGGATGCACATGGAACGAGCAGCCCTGCCAGGTCTCTGAGATTGACCGGCTCGAGGACGCCGTGATCTGCACAACAGACGTCGAGCGGCTTCTGTCACGGCCGGAAGGTGCGGGGTGGCGGGAGCTACAGCAGCGGTGCGCGTTTTCCCGGACGTGGGGCGATTGCTATGGGCACGCGCTAGTGGCCACAGGGCGCATCGAGGCTCAGGTGGACCCGGTCATGGCGCCGTGGGATGCAGGGCCGTTTCTGACAATCATCACCGAGGCGGGCGGGGAATTTACCACGCTGAGTGGTGAGGCCACGGTGCACGGGGGAAGTGGGGTGGGGAGTAACGGGCTGGTGCACACGGCCGTCATGTCAGCTTTGAAAGCCGGCTAGGATCACCGGGTCCGGTAGACGATAAGCGCCACTGCCGACGCTAAACTAAGCACGGTGCCCAGACTAAAAGTACCAAAGAAGCCGGCGCTCTCCGCGGGCAGCACGAATGACCTGCCTGAGGTACAACTAATAGCAATCTCGAACGGATCGCACCTCGGGGGAGCGCCGCTCGAAGAGCTGCGCTCGATGGCCTCACTCGGATTCAGAAGCATTCGAACAAGCTCCTCAGCAGGATGTGTTCTCGTACAACAGTGACGCCGGTCGACCCCAGCACCGGGGTGACGGTCTAGTCGCCGAAGGTAGCTCGCGTGACCGCAGCGAGTAAAACCCCTAAAAAGCGGACGCAGAAAAATCGGTCACCAATGCATTATATAATAACGGACGACAAAAGCTAAACACACGATATACAGCCCGGCTGGCTTGTCAACATTGTCGCAAGCAAAAGATAAACATCTGCCTGACACGGCACTGCTTACATTGACGAGCGACCCCCTCGGAGTTGTCCACCGCCATCCCCACAGCCAAGCCAGACAGACCGTGAATCACATTACTTCTCCGATTGAGCGGTGCAGGTCGCCGTGTAGACTAGCTGTAGGTGACAAGGCGGTTGTCCAAAGGAGGGCCTCGAGGCGGCTGAGGAGTTTGATGTTGCCGATGCCTCGATTCAGTCACCACTGAGGCTCCGAATCGGAGTGCCTTCCGACTCTAGCCGACGAAGGGAAAAGCAGCTGCTTCCCCGACCGTGAAGCACGGATCTGCCCAGTGGCGTCCGTGGGGTCAGCGCTCCGCCTACTCCCCCTCCACCACCGACACCAACTCGATCTCGAAGACCAGAATCGACCCAGCCGGCACCACCACATTACCCGACGCATCCAACCGAGGCAGGGACCCATACGCCCGCCCGGGCGGAATCACAGCCAGCCGCACCCCACCCTGCGGCATCAGGAAGACCGCGTCCTCAATGCCGGCAATCGTAGGTGTGAGGCCCAGCTCCAGGTTCTCCGTCGCCCGCGTCCACTGAGTCCCGTCTGATAACCAGCCGGTCAAATTGAAGCTCACGGTGGTGCCGAAGATGGCCACCGGACCTGTTCCGACAACGAGGTCTTGTACATACACGCCGCTCTCCAGCCGGGTCATGGCTGAGAGGTCGATCCCGAGGCTCGCTGCGAAGTCCGTTTCCTCGATGACCTGAAGCTCCACCCCAGGCTCAGTCGCACTCTCGGCGCAGCCGCCCAGCACGACCCCTAGCGCCAGCATCACGACCGATCGCTTCATCACCCGGCGCAGTCAGGGTCTACGGCCGTGCCGTTGAGTGAGCAGAGCTCAACATTGAAGATCAGAACCGATCCGGCTGGAATGGTGGCCTGCTCACTGTCCCCATACCCAAGCGATGGCGGGATGATGATCCACCGCTGTCCACCGGTACGCATGCCGAACACCCCCAGCTCAAAGCCGGCGATTGTGTTCCCGCTACCGATCACGAAGGGAAAACCACCGCTTCCGAAGGACGAACCGTCAGCCAGATAGCCGACGTACTCCAGGACGGCAGTCTGACCTTCTTGCGTCACTTCGCCGGAGCCGACGACCTCATTCTTAATGTACACGCCGCTTTCGAGACGGGTGAACTCGGACAGGACGATACCGAGACTCTCATCGAACGTCAGTTCTTCGATGATCTGAAACGGGTCGTCACAGGCAGACAGGGCCAGCACGGAGAGCAGCAAGAGGGAGCTTGGGATCAGACGAGTATTGATCATGGACTGGTGCGTGATGTGAATCAGGGGTGCCCGGTGCGATCAGGCCCCTCCGAGGATTCGGAAGGGCCCTAACACATATACCATACGACGGTCGGTGCAGTTCATCTCACACACCGAAGCAGTCTGTCTGGATCAGTCTCGTGCGAGCGGAGCCCGCAATCCAGCAGGAAGCTCAGCCTCGAGGGACTCCGGATCCTGCATGGGCTGCCAGATCTGCATGACCGGGAAGGTCGACAGGAACCAGCGCACCGAACCGAGATACAGACCGAGGAACATGAGGCCGATGAGCGGCTGCCAGATCGTGAAGATCGGGTCACCTTCATGGTGCAGCGACGGCGCGACCATGCCGTAACGCTCGAGCCAGAGGCCGGCCATGATGATCATGGCGAAGAAGCCGTAGATCCGCGGCACCATCTTCGGCTTGCGGCCGATGAGCCCGACGAACGGGATGAAGAAGCACATGCAGATGACGAGGGTGGAGAACCCGCCCCACACTTCACCGGACCGTCGCACGATCCACGCCTGCTCCCACGGCAGCTTTCCGTACCAGATCACGATGTACTGAGAGAAGAACAGGTATCCCCAGAACACGGTGAAGGCGAAGGTCAGCTTCCCCAGATCATGGCGCTGCTGAAGACCGATGTGGTTTCCGATGTCCTTGTGCTTGTTCCGCAGATAGATGCTCCAGAGGCCCGTCACGGTGACACCGCCCCAGAAGGCACCCATGAAGTACCACGGACCGAACATGGTGCTGAACCAGTGCGGCTCAAGCGACATGGCCCAGTCATAGGAGAAGATCGTCATGACGAACGCATATAAGAGCACGAACGGCGGGCCCATCGTCGTCATGCGTTTGTAGCTCGAGACCTCTTCCTGCTCCTGGCCCATCCAGCCCTGCGTGAGCCGTTCACGCCAGGACGCGCGACCCTCGTCATCCTCTTCCGACCCCTCTGTGAGGCCCATGTCCGGCCGCAGGGCGAGGTAGACGAAGTAGCAGGCGAGCCCAAACAGTACGAGTGCACCCACGACGTTCCTCGTGATGAGGAACGGCATGTTCAGATAGGCCTGCTTCTTTGCGACGATAGGATCCGTCGCCATCATCTCGATCCACGGGAAGTAATCCGCCCCGAGAGTGAGCATGGGTAGCATGAGCACGAAGGCGATCGGCAAGAATGCCGACCCGGACTGGCTGACGCGGCGTACCGACCAGTTCCATTTCGCTTTCACGATCCATGTAGCGACGGCGAACATCACCGAGCCCATGGCGATGCTCGAGAAGAACATCCAGTTGGTGATGTAGCTGATCCACGCGGACTGCGAGTCCTGACTCAGCCGGAAGACGAACGCGAGCAAGCCGACGACGAACATCGCCGCGGCCACCGAGTTCATCGTCTTGTCGCGCGGCAGGTACCGGACCGGAATATCGGAGGGAATGTGGTGATGCATCATGGGGCCCCTCCGTCGGTATCGGGTGCAGGCGCGGGAGCCGCAGCCTCAGCGCTGCGCGTGCCGGCCTGGATCTGGAGTTGGCGGACGTAATTCACGATGTGCCATCGATCGAAGTGGGTAATCCGGCCACCGTACTCCGGCATGAGCCCCCGACCCACGCGGATCATCGCGTAGAGGTACGGGTCGGAATACGTGGCGACTTGTGTGCCCGACAGGTTGTACGCCGGCAGCAGCGGATGCTTGTCGGCGATATAGGCATTGGCCCCCACCCCGTCCTCTCCATGGCAGACGACACAAAAACGCAGGTAGAGTTCTTCACCTCGCTCCAGCGATGCAGCACTGGTCGGGTCGGTCGGATTCACGAGACCCTGAATGACAGGGCCACCCACGCCCGGTATGCCCAGGTCGAACTGTGTGAAGTATGGGATCGCCACACCCTCGGGCTGACCGAGGTTCACGACACCATCCGCGCTCGGGAAATTACCCGCCGCGAACGCGACCGAACCTTCGGCCGGCGCCCTGGGATTCTCGTACGGATCGAACGAACGCGAATCGCGCATCGAGCGACCGAATACGGCAACCATCGCGTCATCGAGTGGCTTGCAGCCCACGAGGGTCGTCAGTGCGAGCGCCGCGACGATGGGCTTCACGACGGAGGTGCGCTTATTCATCGGCTGCACCCTCCCGAAGCTCGATCGGCTCCTCAGCATTCATGATCTTTCTTGCTTCCTCGAGACGTTTCGAATCGGCCTCGACGTAGACGCCGTACCGTCCGGCGGTGAATTCAGGGTCATAGACCACCGCCGGCTTCACGTTCGGAAGTTTGCTCAGAACGAACAGGCCGATGACGGTCGACAGCGCACCGAAGAGAACCGACATCTCGAAGACGATCGGAATAAAGGCCGGGATCGAGATAATCGGCTTACCTCCAACCACGAGCGGCCACTCGACCGAGGTCCAGGACGTGAACGCAAATGCCGTCGCGGTCCCGGTCAGTGCGCCGACCAGCGTCCAGACACGGACCGGGCTCTCACCGTAGCCGAGCGCGTGCTCGATGTGGTGTTCGGGATACGGCGCGTAAGCCTTGATGTCGTCGAAGCCCGCCTTCTTGAGATTCTCGATCGCATCGACTGTTGAATCGAGATACTCGTAAGAGGCGAGGATGCCCTGTGCGCTCATCAGTGCGCCTCCTGGGCTTCAGGTGATTTCTTCTTCCGTATCGGCGGAGGCAGGACTTCCTTGAGCTCCTGGATCGCGATCGGCGGCAGAAGTCGGGTGAACAGCAGGAACCAGAACCCGAACCAGAAGAAGCTACCGGCCATGATCGCCATCTCGGTCACGGACGGCCGGTAGATGCCCCAGGCGAAGGGTTCGTACTCGTTATGCAGCGAGGTCACCACGATCACATACCGCTCGAACCACATCCCGATGTTCACGAAGATCGAGATGACGAAGAGCGCCGGAATTGAGTGACGGACCCGCTTAAACCAGAGCATGACCGGTACGAAGCCGTTACAGACCAGCATCGTCCACGTCGCCCACCAGTACGTACCGAAGAGTCGGTTCCAGAAGGCGTGACGCTCGGGATCCTCACCGGAGTACCACGCAAGGAAGAACTCGGAGAGGTAGGCGTAGAAGACGATCATCGACGTGAAGAGGCAGAGCTTCGCCATCGCGTCGAAGTGCTTGACCGTGAGATAAGCCTCGAGACCGAAGATCTTCCGCAGCGGTACGGTGAGCGTGATCACCATCGCGACGCCGGAGAAGATGGCGCCCGCCACGAAGTAGGGCGCGAAGATCGTCGCATGCCAGCCCGGCACGATCGACATCGCAAAGTCCCATGAAACTACCGAGTGCACCGAGAGCACCAGCGGCGTAGCAAGCGCGGCGAGGAAGATGTACGCCTTCCCGAAGTGGTGCCACTGCTGATCCGTCCCCTGCCAGCCGAGCGAAATCACGCTGTAGAGCTTGCGGCGCAAGCCGGTCGCCCGGTCGCGTGCCGCAGCGACATCGGGGATGGTGCCGAGATAGAAGAAGACCGCAGAGACCGTGAAGTAGGTCGTGACCGCAAAGACGTCCCAGACCAGTGGCGACTTGAAGTTCGGCCACAGGAAGCGGGAGTTCGGATACGGAATCAGCCAGTACGCGTGCCAGACGCGCCCGACATGGATCAACGGGAAGAGACCAGCCGTCATGACGGCAAAAACCGTCATCGCCTCCGCAGCGCGATAGATCGACTGTCGCCACGGGGCCCGGAAGAGGAAGAGAATCGCTGAGATCAGCGTACCGGAGTGTGCGATACCGACCCAGAAGACGAAGGTCGTGATGTACACGCCCCAGCCCACCGGTGACATGAGGCCGCTGACCCCGATGCCCTTATAGATCTGCCAGAACCAGGCGGTGAGAAACATCCCGACACCGGCCACACACAGTCCGAAGAGCATCCACCAACCCTTACCTGGGACGGTGAGCATCTTGAGGACGTCGCGGTTGACGTCATCGAGACGGGTTACGTCCGGGTGAGTCAGCGCACCACGTTCAGTCGTTCCGACGGCCATGATCAGTGCCCTCCCGAGACTTCGTGGAAGGTGACCTTCTTCAAGTAGTGCACGGCTGGCTGCGTATTGATGAGTTCATCGAGCACCTTGTAGGTCCGCTCGTTGTCCACGATCTGCGAGACCCGTGACTCCGGATCTCGGAGGTTTCCGAAGACGATCGCCTCGGCCGGACAGCTCTGCTGACACGCCGGAACGATCTCACCGTCGCGGACGTCGCGACCCTCTTCGAGTGCTGCACGGTTCTCGGCATCCTTGATACGCTGCATGCAGAAGGAGCACTTCTCCATGATGCCGTTCGTGCGAACGGTCACGTCCGGGTTCCACTGCCAGTTCATCGGCTCCGGGACGTTTTCGTCCGTGTACCTATACCAGTTGTAGACCCGGACCTTGTACGGGCAGTTGTTCGCACAATACCGCGTACCCACGCAGCGGTTGTAGATCTGCGCGTTGACGCCCTCCGGCGTGTGGTAGGTCGCGTAGACCGGGCAGACCGGCTCACACGGCGCGTTACCACAGTGCTGACAGAGCATCGGCAGGAAGCGCACGTCCAGATGGCTGGCGTGGGTCGCATCGACATTCTCGTAGTAGCGCTCGATGCGTATCCACGTCATGTCGCGTCCCATGACGACCTGATCCTCACCGACCCACGGAACGTTGTTCTCCGAGTGGCAGGCGACGACACAGGCGCTGCAGCCAGTGCACTTGTCGAGGTCGATCGCCATACCCCAGCGAGGGCCTTCGTGCGCAGTGGCGTAGAGGCCATGATCCGCGCCCGGAAGCGGGAACGCAGTCGCCGCGCCCTCATCAGCCGGAACCGGCTGAACGCCACCGAAACCCTGGAGCTCCATGAGCTCCTCATGGTGCGCGCCCTCGTCTGCGTGATCGTCCTCAGCGTGGCCGAGATCCATGAAGGCGACAGCTGGAGCGATCGGGCGGTCGCGCTGATCGCTTGATCCCTCGATCGTCGCCATGCGACGACGCTCTCCAGTCGGCGTGATCGAGACCGTAGTTGCCGCGGTGACAAAGGCGCCGGACGGCTGCTCGGCGGTTGCCGGCAGCAGATCCATTGCGTTGACACCCGCGCCAGTGGCCCAGCGACCCATGTCCGTGTGCCCACCGCCCATGGCGAGCGCCACTGAATCCTCCCGGATGCCGGGGTAGACCCAGACCGGGACGTCCACCGAACCGTGACCGGATGCCACCGTGACGATGTCACCCTCACGGATGCCGCGGGCCTCGGCGGTCACCGGGTTCATCTCCAGCCACGAATGCCAGGTGATCTTCGAGACGGGATCAGGCAGCTCCAGCATCCACGGTGAATTCGAGTACTCACCGCCCCTGAAGCGCGGAGACGGATGCACCAGAAGCGTCAGATCCCCGCCCCCGTCGAACGACGGCGCATCGAACGTCAATGCCTGGTCCAGAGTGCGGAGCTGAGGTGCGGCGGCGTCCATGCCGCGACCACCCATGCCGCCGCCCATCATGCCGAACATGCCGGTGCGGAGATGTTCTCTCCACATCTGCTCGAACCCGGTAGGGTCGTCGACGTGCATCGCCTGATGGGGTGCCCTCAGGTACTCGTAAAACGTCGCAGACCCGAGATCCTGACCCAGATGGGTCGCAACCGCGAGCAGCGCGTCACCCGCCTGTTTCGAATCGAAGTGCGGCACGGCCTGCATTACAGGCTGCTGAACCGTGTGCACCCCGGCGCGCGGCATGGCATCGCCCCACGATTCCAGGAAATGACGGTCCGGCATGATGAGATCGGCCATCGCAGCCGTCTCA
>DGOW01000074.1 GCA_002390225.1 Gemmatimonadales bacterium UBA4456
CTTGATGACCTGGATCTTCTTGTCACCGATACCGGAGAGGACGACGTCGAACTCGTCCTTCTCTTCTGCTGCGGCGTCGGCACCGGCCGCGCCACCAGCGACCGCGACGGGCGCAGCCATGGCTGTGACATTGAACTTCTCTTTGAAGGCGTCAACGAACTCGGAGAGCTCGAGAACCGTCATGCCACCAATCGCTTCGAGCAGCTCTTCCTGATTCGCCATCTTTACAATCTCCTGATGTCCACCGACTTGGAGTCGGATTTTGGTTTGAACCTGTGAATTACCAGGAACGCGCCCGCGTCCCTTCTACTACCTGCCCGGGATGCGGGCTCAACCTGCCTCCGCGCGCTCTTCCTTCAGCGCGTCGAGTAGACCGGCAGTCTCCTGCAGCTTCGCCTCGAGTGCCGTTGCGAGCATAGCCATCGGCGCTTCGAACGCACCGGCGAGCTCTGCGAGCAAATGCTCTCGCGGCGGAAGCTTCGCGATTTTCTCCACCTGCTCGGGCTGGAGAATCTTGTTCTCCATGACGCCGAGCTTGAAGGCGGGTTTCTTGTCGTGACCCTTGGCGAACTCATGGAGCGCCTTCGCGGTCGCCGCGGCATCCTCGTAGCCGAAGACGAACCCTGTGGGCCCGACCAGGCTTTCGGTGATGTCCGGCAGTGTTTCAGACTCATTGAAGACACGCTTTGCGAGCCGGTTCTTCACGACAACGTATTCGGCCCCCGACTTCCGCAATGACGCACGGAGCTCGGTCATCGCCTTCACATTCAGTCCGGTGAAATCCGTAAGGTAGAGGACCGGCGCGCGATCCATACGCTCCTTCAACGCCTCCACAAACGTCTCTTTGGTGGTGCGATCCATCAGCCCCTCCACGAGTTGGTGTCGATGGCCACACCCGGGCCCATCGTACTCGAGACCGTGACACTCTTCAGGTATGTGCCTTTGGCAGCCGAGGGCTTGGCCTGAACGATCTGATCCATGAAGGCCGTGAGGTTCTCGCTTAGCTGCTCATCAGAGAACGAGACCTTACCGATCGGCGCATGCACATTGCCGGTTTTGTCCACGCGGAACTCGATCTTACCGGCCTTGATCTCCTGCACCGCACGACCAATGTCAAAGGTGACGGTACCGGCCTTCGGCGTAGGCATCAGACCCCGGGGACCAAGCACTCGGCCAAGGGGGCCAACCTTACCCATGAGATCAGGCGTGACGACACAGACATCGAAGTCCAGCCATCCGTCCTGAATCTTCTCAACGAACTCGACCCCCACATAGTCGGCACCGGCTTCCGTCGCTTCCGCTTCCTTCTCGCCCTGCACAATGGCCAGGACGCGCACGGACTTACCAGTCCCGTGCGGGAGGACAACGGTACCGCGGACCAGCTGATCGGCTTTGCGCGGGTCCACTCCGAGACGCGTAGCGATGTCGACAGTCTCGTCGAAATTCGCACCAGCGAGCTCGCGTACGAGCTTCACCGCGTCATCCGGAGCCATTTTAACGCCCGCAGGTACGGCCGCGCGGGCCGACCCGTAGCGCTTTCCTTTTTTTGGCATCCTGTTCACGAGCCGCTTCGTTAACCCTCCCACCGCTGACGGCCCTCAAGGCGGTGGTACTCGGGCGGGGCGGAAGCCCCACAATACTAGCCTTCTACCAGAATCCCCATCGAACGAGCGGTACCTGCGATCATCTCCACCGCGGCATCGACGTCGTTCGCATTGAGGTCTTCCATCTTCGTCTCTGCGATCTCGGCAAGCTGAGCACGCGTGATCGAGCCGACCTTCTCCCGATTCGGCTCAGCCGAACCCTTGGCTAGCCCGATCGCCTTCTTGATGAGCACCGCAGCCGGCGGCGTCTTCGTAATGAAGGTGAAGGACCGGTCGGCGTAGACCGTGATCTCCACTGGTATCGTGAGCCCCTGTGTGTCAGAGGTCTTTGCGTTGAACTGCTTGCAGAACTCCATGATGTTGACGCCCTGCGCGCCAAGCGCCGGGCCCACCGGAGGGGCCGGATTGGCCTGCCCGCCCGGGACATGAAGTTTGATGAATCCAATTACTTTTTTGGCCATGACCCTGGTGTTCCCGCTCTAGAATCCCTTGAGGTCCGTATAGTCGAGTTCGACTGACGTTGGTCGGCCGAAGAGCGACACCTCCACCTTCACCTTCCCCTTGTCGGGGTAGACTTCCTGAACCGTTCCGCTGAACTCGGTGAACGGTCCCTTGGTGACCTCGACCACCTGGTCGATGTGGAACGGAATCTCTTCTTGTGTCTTACCCTCGGACTCGATCTCGACTCCGAGAATCTTATTAATCTCTTCTTCGCGCAGCGGCTGGGGCGCCTTGCCCGAACCCACGAACTTGATCACGCCCTGAATGTTGTTGATCGCGTGCGACGTGCGCTCATTCAGCGCCATGTGAACTAGCACGTAGCCTGGGTACAGACGACGGGTGACGGTAACCCGTTTGCCGTTCCGAATTTCCAGAACTTCCTGGGTCGGGACGAGCACGTCCAGCAGTTCACCCTCATCCTCGCCCTCGTCAATCTTGAGCTGGACGAGGCGCTGAACCTTGTTCTCGTGCCCGGAATACGTCTGGACGGCGTACCAGCGGGAGTCGGTCGTCGCGCTCATGCTAAGCTCCGAAGATCCCCATGATCCTGCTGATCACGAAGCCTGCGGATTTATCCATGAGCCAGATGATCGCCGATACCACCATCGTGAAGGCGAGCACCACAATCGTCGCTGACCGGAGCTGCTCAGCATCCGGCCACGTGACCTTTTGAAGCTCGACCCAGCACTCTTCCACAAACGTCCGAGTGCCTTTGACCTTCTCGATCGCCGACACCTACTTCGTTTCCTTGTGCTGCGTGTGTGAACGGCACCGGCGGCAATACTTGCGATGCTCCACCCGTTCTGGGTGCAGTCGCTTGTTCTTCGTGGTGTCGTAGTTCCTCTCCTTACAGTCCTGACAGGCGAGGATGATCTTATCGCGCGGCATCAAGTGCCTCCTTGGGCGGAACGGTGCGCTCCGCATGTCCCAACTTCCGTCCGGATCTGACCTGCACCCCGGAGTTCTCTGCGTTCTGGCTGTAGCGCGGG
>DGOW01000002.1 GCA_002390225.1 Gemmatimonadales bacterium UBA4456
GTCGATGATGGAGTCGTACACGCTCTCCGGTGTGGTCGACGCCGCCGAGGACGCGCTGGGATCGATGGACGACCACCTCGACGACGTCTACGAACTTCTGGAGGACCGGGCGCCGGATGGCCTCGTGGCAGACATGGATGCGCTCCGTGAGACGCTTCAGGTGCTCGGCGACGACCTCGATGACGCGTCGGACGGTGCGAGTGTCTGGCGCGGGATCGAAGGCTCCGGGGCGATGCCCACCGCAGATGCTCTTTTCCAGATCGATCGATCTTGGGAAGACCTGCCCGGCGTCATAAACAGGATCAATGGTGTCATGGGAGACTTCAATTCGGTTATTGGCCAGGTCTACGCACCTGCTGCCATGCCGGAGGGCCCAACGGCGATCACTGCTCCCTCACGCGGAGGTTGATGCGTGTCGAAGAGCCGATTTATCGAGGCCGAGCGTCTGAAGCCGTTGATCGCCTATCTCGCGGTGGCCTTCATCGTGATGCTGGCCCTGGGTACCGCAGTTCCAGTCGGACCATCACGTACTCTGCTCATCGTCGCGTGGCTCATCCTACTCCCGATGGGCGCATGGCGGATTCTGAAGAAGCCAGCGGAGTGACACGCATGACGCGCACGCGAGCGACCCCGGGGTTCTCACTAGCAGCATCTCTTGCGGTCCTGGTGGCCGCACCAGTATCGGGACAGTGGCCCTCGGACGACGCAAACCCGACAGAGTTCAATCTTGCGATGAACGCCAAGATGCTCTGTTCGGGGATCTGGGTGCAGGGTCGGGACCCGGCGCTGCACGTGGCCGGAGACCTGCGGCGCTTCGACCACTTTGGGTGGGGCGACGACTTCACCTACGAGATCGACGACGAACGGAAGCGGGTGACGTTGTCTTCTCCACGCTCTCCACATGCACGTATCGCCCAGTACAGCGGTGATCAGGGATGCGCAGTGCTACCACGGGGCATGGATAACGTGCAGTTCACGCCCTCCGAGGTCGGGGCGGATTGGCCCAACCGGTCATGGCAGCGGTGGCCGATGGGCGAGCGGAAATCCGATGGTGCACTGTCGCCGGAGATTGACCGGGCTGCGCTGACGGAAGCACTCGACTGGGCGATTGCGAATCACGAACACGGTCAGAATACGCGGGCGTTCGTGGTCGTCCACAAGGGCCGGATTATCGGGGAACGCTACGCAACGGGTGTGCCGCGTGACAGGCCGCACCTCTCCTGGTCGCAGGGCAAGTCGATTACAGCCGCGCTGATTGGGGTCCTGGTGCAGCAGGGTGAATTCTCCCTCGACCAGCCGGCGCCGGTCGCCGAGTGGGCTAATGACGCGCGGAGTCAGATCACGATCGCCGACCTGCTGCGCATGAGCTCGGGGCTCTCCTTCAACAACTTCGGCCTCGGCAACGAGAATTCGCTGTCGACCGAGAACCATCATTTCCGGATCTACTTCGACGGGATCAACGTGTTCGATCACGCGGTCAGCTTCCCGGCTGCGGTCGAGCCGAACACGCGGTGGCGTTACCTGAACTCGGATCCGCTCACGCTCGGCAGGATCGTCCGACAGACGGTCGAGGCGAGAGGGGAGGACTACCACGCCTTCCCGTGGACCGCTCTGTTCGACCGGATCGGGATCAAGAACGCGGTGCTCGAAACGGACGCGTGGGGAAACTTCATTCTGACGGGCTACGACTACATGTCGGCCCGCGACTGGGCTCGCTTCGGGCTGCTTCACCTTCAGGACGGCGTCTGGGATGGCGAGCGGATCCTGCCCGAGGGCTGGGTCGACTTCATCAGCACCCCTGCGCCGGCGAGTGAGGCTCGAAACTACGGTGGTCAGTTCTGGCTCAACGCAGGTGGGGAGTACGACCGGATTCCGCGTGACGCGTTCTGGCCGGCAGGGTTCATGGGTCAGAACACAGTGGTCATCCCGTCCAGCGATCTGGTCATCGTTCGGCTGGGCCCGAGTCCGGGTGACGAGTACGCCGAGTACATGAACGAGTTCGTGGGCCGTGTCGTAGAGGCGATCGATGTACCCAACAGCCGGTATTGAGGCGCACCGACGCCGCGCGGTTGACCCGGTACGGGGCTCCCACCATCCTTCGCGTTGACCATGAATACAGGAGTTCCGGGTGCTCGGCATGTGCGTGACCACCATGAGTACGACCACCGGCCAGACTATGGTTCGGAGGTCTGCGCTCCTCGGTTAGGCTACGCCGAACCCGAAACGAGACGCGGCCCCCGAATCTCGGGCGCCGCGTTTTTTGATGCTCGTGGGTGACCTGAGATCCCACGCCCACCAACACATCAACTCATGTCCAGCGAACAGATCAAGATCACGCTCCCGAACGGCGACGTTCTCGATATGCCGGCAGGTTCAACGGCGGGCGACGTTGCGGCCAGGATCGGCCCCGGCCTAGCCAAGGCAGCTGTAGCTGCAGTCGTGAACGACGACACGATCGGGCTCATGGAGCCAATCGAGAGCGACGCCGACATCCAGATCCTCACGGAGCGGGATCCGGCCGCTCTCGGCGTGCTTCGACACTCCGCGGCCCACATCCTGGCCACGGCCGTTCGTGAACTCCGACCCGGGGCGGGAATCGGCTTCGGGCCGGCGATCGATGACGGCTTCTACTACGACTTCGAGGTGGACGCACCGTTCACGCCGGAGGACCTCGAGGCCTTTGAGAACAAGATGGCCGAGGTCACGGAGGCCGATCAGCTGTTCAAGCGACGCCAGGTCGACAAGGACGAGGCGCGTGAACTCTTCAGCGACGATCCGCTCAAGCTCGAGCGACTCGAGGAGTTCGATGACGACGAGGTCATTACGGTGTACGAGAACGGCCCGTTCCTGGATCTGTGTAAGGGACCGCACGTCCCGAGCACGGGGAAGCTGAAGTACTTCAAGCTGCTCTCGGGCGCGGGTGCGTACTGGAGAGGTGACGAGAAGCGCCAGATGCTCCAGCGGATCTACGGGACGGCGTTCCACAAAAAAGCCCAGCTCGAAGAACATCTGCACCGGCTCGAAGAGGCGAAGCGACGAGATCACCGTCGGCTCGGTCGTGAGTTGGGACTGTTCCAGTTCCATCCGGTGTCGCCGGGTGCTCCATTCTGGACGCCTCGTGGCACGGTGCTCTACAACACGCTCGAACAGTTCGTGAGAGGACGGCAGCAAAAAGACTTCCTTGAGGTGAAGACCCCGTTGCTGTACACAAAAGAGCTCTGGGAGCAGTCAGGGCACTGGGGGAAGTACCGGGAGAACATGTTCCTCGTGCTCGACAACGAATCGGGTGAGCATGACATGTCGCTGAAGCCGATGAACTGCCCATCGCATCACCTGTACTATGCGTCCGAAACGCATTCGTATCGCGAGCTGCCACTTCGCTTCACCACGCTAGATGTACTTCATCGCAACGAGCTGTCGGGAGCATTGTCGGGATTGACGCGCGTACGGCAGTTCGCCCAGGATGATTGCCACGTGTATCTGCGTGAGGATCAGATTGCGGAAGAAGTCCAGTTTCTGACGGACTTCATTCTCGGGCATTACGAGGCGTTCGGTCTTGAATCACGTGTGAAGTTCGCCACGCGCCCGGAGATGCGGATCGGGAGCGACGAGCAGTGGGACCACGCCGAGGCGGCGCTGCGTGAGGCACTCGAGGCGACGGGGTGTGAGTATGAGGTGGAGGAAGGTGACGGTGCCTTCTATGGGCCCAAGATCGACTTCCATGTCACGGACTCGATTGGCCGGAGTTGGCAGCTCGGCACCATCCAGCTTGACTACAACGCACCGGAGCGCTTTGACCTCACCTATGTGGGGAGCGACAACGCAGCACATCGCCCGGTGGTCATCCACCGGGCGGTATGTGGTTCATTCGAGCGCTTTATCGCGATCCTGATCGAGCATTATGCGGGCGTATTCCCGACGTGGCTCGCCCCGGAGCAGGTACGGATCCTCTCTGTCGGGCAGGATTGGGACGAGAGCGCTCAGGAACTGACGGACGCCCTCGGGCATGCGGGTGTGCGCGCTACGCTCCAGTCGCGCGAGACGCTTGGCTACCGCATCCGACAAGCCGAGACGGAGAAGATTCCGTACATGGGCGTCGTGGGTGAGCGCGAGGCTGCGGAGGGGACGGTAGCGGTTCGAAAACGTGGGGCCGGGAAGAAGCAGGAGGTGATGTCGCGCGAGGCGTTCATCTCGCTGGTAACAGACGAGATACGGAGTCGTGCCCTCGCTTGACCGGCAGCGCGGTCTCGGTCATCTTTTCGTTCACCCCTCGGGGTGAATGACAATTGAAAAAGTGAGCCGTTTGACCGGCGGCTCCACCTTCAGGGCCCCTTGGGGCCGCCATGAGGGTCGCTCGGGTCGATGACCGGGGGCGTGAGCCCCCGCGTACTCGCCCCGGTCGCGGCCCGAGATTCGTCTCGGGTTTTTTTTTACGACGAAGGCAACATTGCAGGATGAGGCCCGGAAGGGACTCGCATCGAGACTCCATCGGAGGGAAAGGAAATCAGCAAGGACCGAGTTCGTGTCAACGACCAGATCAGGATCAGCCCCATCCGGCTGATTCAGGACGACGGTGAGCAGGTCGGCATCGTCTCCATCGACGAGGCCCGGGAACGGGCCAAGGTGCGCACGATGGATCTGGTTGAGGTTGCTCCCGACGCACGTCCGCCCGTGGTCAAGATGATGGACTACGGCAAGTACAAGTACGAGGCGGATCGGCAGCGACGTGAGGCACGGAAAAAGCAGCACACGATCAGGGTCAAGGAAGTGAAGTTCCGTCCGGGCATCGAAGACCACGACTACAACTTCAAGGTTGGACACGCTCGGCGCTTTCTGGACGAGGGCAACAAGGTCAAGCTGACGATGATGTTTCGTGGGCGTCAGGTGACTCACCCTGAGATCGGTAAGGAAGTCCTGGCACGGGTCATGGAAGACCTTCAGGAAGTTGGACAGCCGGAGTCGTTCCCGAGTATGGAAGGTCGGATCATGTCGATGGTCCTGGCCCCACTGAAAGACTGACAGACTGAGCCCCGGATTGATGGGGTACATTGGAGTTCTGAAGCATGCCGAAGATGAAAACCCATCGGGGCGCCGCGAAGCGGGTAAAGGTCACGGGCACCGGAAAGCTGAAGCGGATGCGCTCGAACAAGAGCCACATTTTGAATAAGAAGACGACGAAGCGTAAGCGTCGTCTGCGGCAGCCGAGTCTCGTCAGCAAGGCCGACGAGAAGAAGCTGAACAAGATCCTTCCCTACGGCTCCTGAGGAGGCTGAACCATGCCTAGAGCAACCTCCGCAGTCCCGCGGAATAAGCGGAAGAAAAAGATTTTCAAGGCCGCCAAGGGCTATTTTGGTGGACGGAAGAATCTCTACAAGACCGCAAAGGACGCAGTCGAAAGGGGATGGGAGCACGCCTACCGGGACCGCAAGAAGAAGAAGCGGAACTTCAGGCGTCTCTGGATCGCCCGCATCAATGCCGCTGCGCGTGAGCACGACATGTCGTACTCGCGATTCATCAACGGCCTCAAGGCCGCGGGTATCGAGCTCGATCGCAAGGCGCTCGCCGACCTCGCCGTCCGTAATCCGGAGGCGTTCGGAGCGATCGTCGAGCAGGCAAAGGAAGGCTTGGCCGCAAAGGCTGGCTGATCGCAGCACGTGAGGCAGGATTCCGAGGGCTCCGTAGCGTGGCTGCGGGGCCCTCCTGTCGTTTGGAGGCCATGTGAAGAGGACGGACGAAGCACATTGGCGGGCGTTGGAAGGCATGTACGTGGGATCGCCCATCAATACGATCTATGCCCCGCAGATCGAGGTCGGGCACGAGACGGCCTCGATCGAAATCGAGGTCGGGGACCACTTCTTTCACGCGGCGGGAGCCATTCACGGCTCGGTCACCTGGAAAATGCTGGACGACGCTTCGTTCTTCGCTGCGTCCAGTCTGGTCGATGACGTGTTCGTCCTGACAACGTCGTTCACCAGCTACCTGACTCGTCCTGTCTCCGAGGGCATGCTTCGTTCGGTTGGACGCGTCGTGAACCGGAATCGCAGTCAGATCGTGGCCGAGGCAGTCGCGTATGATCAGGCGGGGCGGGAAGTGGGGCGGGGCAACGGGATCTTCGTGAGGAGCCGTATGGAGCTCGCGACAATCCCGCTGTATGCCCAGGCCAAAGGATGATAGTTTTCCGGCTCGTGCTCATCCAACTGGCCCATAGACTTACGGTGGTCGACCTCAGTGAGTGAACCAAATCCGATCGAGGCCCTGAACGCACTCGAAGTCGAGGCGATCGCGGCTGCGGAGTCGGCCCCTGACGCGGACGCACTGGAGACCGTGCGGGTGAGTTACCTCGGGCGCAGCGAGGGCCGGATTTCAGCGATACTCCGCGGCTTGGGTCAACTCCCCGCAGAAGAGCGGCCGGCTGTCGGTCAGCGCGCCAACCAGGTGAAGGGGGCGGTTTCAGCGGCTCTCGAGGCCCGGACTGTGGCGCTGTCGGGTCCGGCGGCCTCGAGCGGTCTCGACCTCACGATGCCGGGCCGTGCGCGCTGGCAGGGGGGCTTGCACCCCATCACGCAGGCCATCGACGAGATCTGGCACATCTTTCGCGATCTCGGCTTCGCACGGGCTCGCGGCCCCGAGGCGGATACCGAGTGGTACAACTTCGAGGCACTCAATACGCCGCTCGATCACCCGGCTGCGGACGAGCAGGATACGCTGTACCTGGTCGACTCCGTCCTGCTGCGCAGCCACACGTCCCCCGTACAGATGCGGACAATGGAGGCCAACGAGCCCCCGATCCGGATCATCGCACCCGGGTGGGTTTATCGGCGCGACACGTACGATGCGACCCATACCCCCGCATTCATGCAGATCGAGGGTCTGGTGATCGACGAAGACATCACCTTCATCGACTTCAAGGCGACGCTGGCCGAGTTCGCCCGTCGCTACTGGGGCCCGGAC
>DGOW01000049.1:0-8880 GCA_002390225.1 Gemmatimonadales bacterium UBA4456
ACGGCGGATCTTCCTGACGTCGGCTGCGGGAGGTATCCAGTACCCGTTTTCAACGACCGATCGCGTCGAGTTCGAGCTCGGCATGACGCGGTACAGCTACGACTTCGAGATCGAGAAGTTCTACTTCAACGGATTCGGCCAGACCGTCGGATTCGAACGAGAGGCCATCCCGTCTCCAAGCCCTCTCAATCTGGTGCAAGCCAGCGTAGCTCTCGTCGGAGACAACTCGTTCTCGGCGTTTGTGGGTCCGATTCGGGGAGGTCGCTACAGGCTGGAGCTCGAGCAGACCCAGGGCAGTGTGGACTTTTCCACGATCATCGCGGACTTCCGCCGCTACTACTCACCCGCGAAGCACCTTACGATCGGTGTCCGTGGCCTCCATTACGGACGGTATGGCCTGTCCGGCGAGGAGCAATTCGCAGACGGATTCGGCATCCTGAACCCCCTTTTCCTCGGCTTCGAGACATTCATTCGAGGCTATGCGTGGGAGAGCATCAGCGTCGACGAGTGCCGTGATGGGACGCCGACCAGCAGTTGCCCGGTCTTCGACCGGCTGTTCGGGAATCGGATCGGCGTCGCAAGCGTGGAAGCTCGAATCCCCTTAATCGGGGCGGAGCAGTACGGAATCATCAACTTCCCGTTCCTGCCAACCGAGCTCGTGCTGTTTGCCGACGGTGGCCTCGCGTGGGACAGCCCGTCCTGCGTCCAAGTCAACGGCGCGGTCTCCTGCACGAGTGATGATCCTGATCTCGTTTGGAGCCGCAACAGCAACGGACGAGTGCCGGTGGTCTCGACCGGTGTGTCGGCCCGCATGAACATCCTTGGCTTCATGATCCTCGAGACGTACTACGCTTACCCGTGGCAGCGCCCGGACAAGGGGTGGCACTGGGGTTTCAACCTGGCCCCCGGCTGGTAAGAGCGTCTCGGTTGGTTGTGCGGTATGCGGGCGGTCCCCTTCCGGGAGATCGCCCGCTTTGTCGTTCTGAAGGGGACTCCGTGTGAGCAGCCGGCGTCAGCCACCCTGTGGCACCCGACCGTACGGAACCCGCGCCTAGAAGATAGAGATGTTGATGTACTTGTTCGGATTCGCCTGCAGATCCATGAGCAGGCTGTTGAGCGACGCGGCTGCGTCGTTCAGGCTCACGTACAAGGTCTCATCTGTCGACAGCCGTCCTAGCGTCCCCTCACCACGCTCCACACGCTCGAGGATGACGCTAAGGGAAGAGGTGGCCGCCTCGAGACTCTCACCCGTGGCGACTAACGTCGCCATCGCGGAGTCCGCGCGGGCGATGGCATTGGCGATGTCGGGGCCGGCTTCTGAGGCCGCCTCGAGCCCTTCGGCTGCGCTGGCCAGACTGGTTGTCAGATCCGAGAGCGCACCACGCTGATCGCGGGTCATGGCCGAGAGTTCACTGAGGAGAGAGCGCAGTTCCTCTGCTGAGCCCTGGACGCTGCCGGCCATCTCCTGAGAGAGCATCGAGTTGAGTGACGTCAGAACCTCGGACGCCTGGATACTGAGATCATCAACAGTCGACATAAGCCCGCTACCGACCGCACTCTCTCCCGGGATCGTATCGAAGTCCGCGTAGTCTCCGGGGCCTGCTCCCTGCTCGATTTCCAGGACTCGGCCACCGAACAATCCGGCCTCCCCCATCTTGGTCTCCGAACCGCGCGGGATACCCCACTCGCCCTCGATTTCCATTGTGATATAGACGCGGCTGTTCTCAACCATCTCGAAGCCGTGCACACGACCGACGTTCACACCACGCATCTGGATCGGGTCACCTGATCGGACGCCACCGGCATTCGTGACCTCCGTCACGAGCATGTACCGCCCTCGGAATGTCGCGGGATCCGTCATCCAGAAGAGCACCAGGACGAACGTGATCAGCCCCACGAGAACGAAGACGCCAACCTGGGCCTCCTTCCCTCCGGTGCTCCGCGGCGTCGCCGCGAGGATCTCTTGCTCCGAGGCGCTCTTACGCGCGTTTTCGGTATCGCTCATATCACACGACTGCCATATCGAGGGCCGCGATCGCCGCGTCCCGATGCACGAACGCCTGGACCACCGGGTCCGGGCTGTCTTTGAATTCCTGCGGAGTACCACAAAACCGCAACGTCCCACTGTGCAGCATCGCGACACGGTCGCAGATGTGAAGTCCTCCCTCTACGTCATGCGTGACGAGGAGAGAGGTTACTTCGAGGTCTTTCGAGAGACGCTGGATCAGCCGCTCCACCGCGGCGGTGTTGATCGGATCGAGTCCCGTTGTAGGCTCGTCCCAAAGCAGGATCTCGGGTCGTCCCACGATGGCGCGCGCGATACCAACACGCTTCTTCATACCACCCGACAGCTCCGAGGGGAGCTTCGAAAGGATCTCCCGCGGTTCCAGATTCACAATCTCCAGGGCATCCCACACCCGCCTGCTCAGCTCAGCCGTGCGCAGGACAGCGAGCTCCTCCTCGGGGAGTCCCATCGACACGTTCTCGTACACATTGAGTGAATCAAAAAGCGCGGCGTGCTGGAACACATAGCCGATCTTGCGGCGGATGGTATCGAGGTTCGACGCTGGCCCGCGGTACACGGAGAGCCCATCCACCTCGACGTCCCCCTGATCGGGAACAATGAGAGAGAGCGTCGTCTTGAGGAGCACGCTCTTCCCTGTCCCGGACGGACCGAAAAGCGCAAACATCTCTCCCGTCTCGACGGTGAGATCAACCCCGGTGAGCACCGGGATGTCAAACGCTTTAAAGATGTTTTGATATGAAATCATGAAGGTCTCTACTGCAGCAGCAGCGGCGGGAACAGTGCATCGATGATCAGGATCGTCAGGATCATGAACATCACCGCCTGTGTCGTCTGGAGTCCGACGCCCTCCGCACCGCCCCGCGTGCGGAGACCCATGTGCACAGAGATCACTGGGATCACAAAGCCGAAGACTAGTGATTTGGAGAAGCCGTAGAAGAGGTCCCAGCTGTGCCAGAAGAGCCGTGCGCCGTAAAAGAAGGTCTCCTTCCCGAGCCCTCCATCGAGATCGGCCATGAGCATTCCAGCATAGATCCCGATGACATCCGCGAAGCCCACCAAAAGGGGCATCGTGATGATCCCCGCGATGATTCGAGGTGCGGCGAGGATCGCGACGGGATCCCGCCCCAGCGACTTGAACGCATCAATCTGTTCGGACACGACCATCGTACCCAGCTCAGCGGTAATGCGTGCCCCGATGCGTCCCACCAGCACGATCGCGGTGAGCAGTGGTCCCAGCTCGAGCACCACGGACTGCACGACGAGCGTCCCAAGCACATACCGCGGGGACGACGAGATGAGCTGATAGCCACCCTGCTGGCTGGTCACGATTCCGGCGAGCGACGCGGTGACGAACACGATCGGAAGGCTCTGCACGCCCATGATGTGCATCTGCCGGAGCACGTCTCGAAAGCTGACCTTGAGCGTTACGACCGCGACGATCGATTCCCAGACCAGAATCCCCAGCGCACCCGCATGTTCCACGGTGAGACGGTACGCACGCCCGACTTTCGCGAACCAACCGACGATGGGGGCTAGAATCAGGTTGGCCAAGACGCGTGGTGGAGCCGATGCGGGGATTGAAACGGACTCGGACTTTGTGTTCAGGCCGGTCTCCGTCTTTCGAACACCCAAGATTCTCTAGCAACTCGGCCGCCCGATCAATGGTACGTCGTTGATCGAGCGTCGACTCGATAATGAACTCAGGTCGCGACGAGAAGCCTGCGTAGGTGCGTGTCCATCCACTTTCCGGTAGTGTGCCGGCCCATCGACTCAGCCCGTTTGACGGGCCTCACCCCCCTGGATCATGCCCGAAGCCCAGCCGTTGATCGGCAAAGTTGCACTCGTAACCGGCGCCTCCGCCGGCATCGGTCAGGCTACCGCCCGTTCGCTGGCAGCCGCAGGAGCTCACGTCGTGGTCACCGCCCGCAGACTGGATCGACTCGAGGATCTGGTTTCGGAGATCCGTGCTCGCGGTGGTTCCGCCGTTGCAAGGACGGCGAACGCGGCAGATCTCGGCGACGTGCGCGCCGTGGTAGAGGACACGTTGGCTCAGGACGGACGAATCGACATCCTGGTGAACAATGCCGGGGTCATGAAGGTCGCGCCCATCACGGACAACGACGTCGATGACTGGACCACCATGGTCGATGTCAACATCAAGGGGGTACTTCATTTCCTGTCCGCTGTGATGCCCCATATGGTCGAACAGGGCTCCGGTCACATCGTGAGCGTCGGCTCGCTCGCCGGCCGCAGGCCGTTCCCCGGTGGGAGCGTCTACGCGGCAACGAAATTCGCAATACGCGCCCTGTCGTGGGGACTGCATCTCGAGCTTGGTGCTGCCCATGGCATCCGGATCACCGACATCCAGCCGGGATACGTCGCGACAGAGTTGCTGGCAGATCAGCCGGATACGCTCGCAGCCTGGAGCGAAGCATGGAGCGATCGACGTACGCTACAGCCCGAGGACGTTGCGCGCGCTGTCGAGTTCGCCGTCACCTCACCGGATCACGTGTCGGTGAGCGAAGTCCTCATCCGGCCTACAGATCAGCCAACGTGAGGAAGTCCCGTTGTCGATAAGACCTGCCGTTACCCGAAACGGCTCGCAGCTTAGAAAGCGGTCCCGCTGACTCTATCTGATTCTCCAAGGCCCCAGGCCACTGCAGATGCGCGAAAGCGTCGGAATAGCGATAGACGGGGGAGCTTCAATCAATGCTGGTAAGCGCCGTACGCGGACCAAGCCTGCTCTCTGCCCGAGCTACCCCGTTCTGGGGCGCGCTGTTAGGACATGGGGCGATCGTCGGTTGCCCCATAGTAGACGCTGTTGAAGAGAAAGCCGAAGGTGCCGTGGGACTGAGCACGGAAGGTGATTTTCGGTCCAAAGATGAAGATCTTGCCCTGCCCGTAGTCCGCCTCGAGTGCGCCGACTCCGTTTTCCAGGTAACGCTCACCCCAGGCCCAGCCGCTCCGCAGCGGATTAGCCGTGTCGTACCAGCCGATGGTCCTGACCCCCTGAGCCTCCGCACCCGCCGCGAGCGAGAAGGTCGGTGAGTGGCTGAAAAGAACGTCGGTGCGTCCGTCGAAACCGTGCGTCAATGGACTCACGTGCTCAACCTTCATGTCCAGCACGGATCCGGGCGTGAAGTACTGCTCCCGGCTCAGCGGACGGCCGTCCTCCATAAGGTGATTCTGGACCGGCAACCCGGCATGGTACGCCAGATTCGCTGAAGAACCGATGGCGATCGCAGCCCCGCCCTCACGAACGAAGTCGAGAATCGGAGGGATCGACACTTCCGCGGTCATGCGCCCCATGCGGCTACGGTACTCGTCCGGCACTGTAGCCGGATCTGGCCCACGGTTCCCGAAGAAGCCAACCCGCCCGCCGCCGTCGACCGCCGGAATCGCACCGTCGTCGAACAGCAGTACGTCGTACTCGTCCAGATCGCCTTGATCGAAGTCAGGCGGGAAGAGCACGTCGAAGTCGAACTCGAAGTCCTCGAGGATCATACGGGTCCAACCAGACGGCATCGAGCCGCCGTACTGGTCCCACAGCGCGATCTTCACGGGCTCCAGCTGCATCGCGTTACCCGACGGACGATCACGCACGCCTACGAAGTTGAGCCCCTTCTCATCGGCGAGCTGCTGAATGAGGTCGCGGTCGGCCTCCAGATAGAACGCACCAGCCGGGAAGGCCTGTCCCCCCGCGGTGATCTCGTCCGTATACCACCATGCTTCGTCACCGGCGGCCAGGGTACGGTTGACGGCGACAAACGCGTCGTTGATGTGGTCGACTACGTAACCGCGAGCCCCATCCGCACTCGCCACGACCCCGGCAGGCGGAGCCTCGATGATGTCCGATACCATCTCGAACGGGCCATCGAAACCCTCCATCACACGGTCAAACTCGATTCCCATCTGCCACGCCAACGTCCATCCCGTGTTGTCGTACGGCGCGGTCGGCGGGGCACCCGGAAAGGCGAAGTCGTTCGGGTGCTGCTGCTTCTCGAACATGTCGAGCACGTGCGGCCGAAACGCCTGATCGCCCTTCACGACATAGGAGCCCGCCGGGTAGCTCGTCCCTGCAACTATGAACTCGCGGGTCGCGCGATGCACATCGACGCCGTTGTAGAGCAGCGTGTTGACGAACTTGGTCGCCGTCGGGAAGTCCCGTTGATTCTGCGGAATAATGAAGCCTCGAGGATCCCGGTCAGCCGGGGCACGAAGAATCCGCTCCCAATCGTCGCGATTTCCACGATCCATCGCCTCGGCCGCGGCATCGATTTCGAACGGGAGGGTCGTCCACGAGTCGGTGTTGCCGCGCTCGATAGAGTTCTGACCCATATGCCAGATATTGAACAGCAGGTGATCCGCGTTGCGCGAGGCATAATCGAGGACTGCCCAGTTCGCCGTCTGCGAGTATTCGACCGACTGACGGAAATGCCACGGTCCAGGCTCGACCGGAAGCGGGATGTCCGCCTTCGGCATCTGGCGCTCAGGAATGAACGGTATCTCGATGGGCGTGGGATGCCCGATTGTCTCCGTGAGCAGCCCGATCATGTTCTTGAAGTACGGCGTGGTCCGCAGGCCGCCGTTCCACCACGTCGAGTACGAGGCCCCGGAACGCATGGTCGTGCCGCCCTTGCCCTCGAGCACGAACCGCTGATGCATGGCCGATCCGACCCGGTCGAGCGATGTGATAATGAGCGGGTCTAGGTAGTGGTTCGGCGGATCCCGGAACGGCGGCGCAAACATCACCGTACCCTGCGGGCCCGTCTGGTGGTGATTGTACACGATCTGCGGGAACCACTCGCGGTACATCGAGCGGTTCATGTTCTGCGTCTCGGCCAGCGCAGCCATGTAGAAGTCACGGTTGTTGTCGTGGCCTGCATACTTGTTGTAGAGCACAGGGACACCGAAGGTCGACCGTGCCATTGGATCGTCGATTCGCATGTACCAGTCGGAGACCAGCGTCATGCCATCCGGGTTCGCGTGCGTCGCAAGAATGACGACATCGTCCAGAATCCGAGTCGTCTCCGAGTCCGTGTACTCATTCAGTCGGTAGATCATCTCGGTCAGTTGAGCAGCACCGAGAACCTCGGTCGCATGCAGCCCCCCATCGATCCAGATGATCGCCTTGCCTTCCTCAGCAAGCTGCTGCGCTTCTCCTCGACTCACGCCCTCCGACTTGGCGAGTCGGCGGCTGATCTCCCTGTAACGGTCGAGGTTCGCGTGGTTCGCAGGAGATGTGATGATCGCCTGGAACTGTGGGCGGCCGTCTTCCGTGAATCCGAGGGTGTCAAGCACCATTCGATCGGATTCGTTGGTGAGCTGGATGACGTACTCATGCATCCGCTCGTAGTTGAAAAGCACATAGTCAGCGCCAACTTCATGTGCAAAAAAGTCTTGTGGCGGCGTGACGCGCTGCTGCGCGGAGACCGGGGCGACCCCGAAAGTCGCCAAGGCTGCTATCGAAAGACGAACAAAGAGCTTCTGCATGGGACATGCTCCAGATCAGCGGCTGTGCGAGCACGAAACTCGCACCTTGCTCCATAAGGCCCGGGCCGGCGAGGTTGCCCGATCAGGTCGGTCATCACCGAGGGTGGGGTAATGTATAGAAACGCGCATGGGATTCGTCTGTTGAACGGGAGCGCATTGCTCATCGGGGCACTGTTGTGTTCAGCGGTGTTGATTCCGCAGCTGGCAGCTGCCCAGACGAGCCAACTGCGTCTCGTCGCGGAGCCTGCCTCCGTCGAGGTGATCGTCGGTCGATCTGCGCCCCTGACCGTTCAGGTACTCGACTCGTCCGGACAGGTTGTGGATGTAGCTGTGCGGTTCGCCGCGCCGCGAGGTGCCCTGCGGGTCAGAGACGGGAGCGTGCAGGGAATGGAGGCAGGGACGTATGAGATCGTGGCCACCGCCGCGCTCGGTCCCGACGCCTCAGCCACCGCAGAGCCACTCACGATCCCGGTCACAGTCGCGTGGCCGCCTGTGGCCAGACTAGACGTGCACGCGTCGGCCGATCGGATCTTCGTCGGCACGACGGTCACGCACTCTGCCGACGCATATCATGCAGACGAGACACGCCGCCCGGGTGCTGTCGTGACCTGGATGAGCTCTGCTCCGCACGTTGCGAGCGTCGATCGCTGGGGCACGCTGACTGCATACGGAGAGGGCGCCGTAACACTGACGGCAACGTTCGAGGCCGTCACATCCACCCGGTCGTACGCCGTCGAGGCCTTCCCTGCCGATCGCCTGAGCATCGGCGGAGGTGCCGAGACGGCCCGCACGGGAGACGTACTTCATTTCCAGGCCACCGGTACCATCGGTGAGCAGGCGTTGGACACGCTACCCGTTACGTGGGCATACACCTTCGTCCCGGACGATTCCATTCGTGCGCCCGGCGCATCGGCCGTGGTGGAAGATGGGGCGTTCGTCGCTGAGGTACCCGGGCGCTATACGGTCCTCGCGATGTCAGGCCCGCTGGTGGCCCGCGCAACGGTCCTGGTTCATGGCCGTGACGCCGTCCAAGAGATCGAGCTTCAGGGTCGTGGTTCGGTCTCGAACACCCACACCTCTGACCTCTGGGTCTTCGAAGGCATCGACGGACGCGATTACGCGGTCACCGGCACCTGGGCCGCGAACGGGTGGGCGTTCTTCTGGGATGTGACCGACCCCGGCAACATCGTAAAGGCCGACTCGATCCAGGTGGACGCCCGTACCGTCAACGACGTGAAGGTGTCACCGAACGGCCGCTATGCTGCGCTCTCCCGAGAGGGTGCGTCTAACCGCCGGAACGGGGTCGTGATCCTCGACATGACAGACCCGGCCCATCCGGTCGTTGCGTCGACGTTCGACTC
>DGOW01000049.1:8979-10847 GCA_002390225.1 Gemmatimonadales bacterium UBA4456
GGCGACAAGTACGTGATCATCGACGTGCGCGACCCGTACCAGCCCAAGTTCGTCAGCGAATACAACCATCCCAACAGCCGTATCCACGACGTCTGGGTACACGATGGAATCGCCTATTCCTCCGAGTGGCAGACGGGTGTCGTCGTGGTCGACGTAGGCAACGGTCGCTGGGGTGGATCGATCGAGAACCCCGTCTTCGTGACCGCAGTGCCCTATCCGGTCGGGGCGACGCACGCCGCCTTCCCGTACGCCCAGGAGTCCACCGGAAAGTTCTACCTCTTTCTCGGTGACGAGATCAGCGGGGGCCGGGGCGCTGCATGGGCCGGCGACGGTGCGGATAACAAACCGTACGACTCGGCGACCGGCGAAGGCGGCGTACAGGGTCGTATGAGCGGGTACCTGCACATCATCGACTTCACCGATCCTGAAAACCCGCGTGATGTGGCACGGTACGAGGTCCCCGAGGCCGGTGCGCACAACCTCTGGGTCGAGAAGGACGTCCTTTACCAGGCCTACTACAAGGGTGGTCTGAGGGTCGTCGATGTGTCCGGAGAACTCATGGGCGACCTCAGGGCGCAGGGTCGCGAAATCGCGATCTACAAGCCCCAGGACCCCGGGGGCTTCCTACCCAACCAGGTAAGCGTCTGGGGTGGACAGCCATTCAAGGGTCACGTGTTCTTCAGCGACATGAATTCGGGCCTGTGGGCGGCCAAGGTGATGCCGAAGGGCCGTCCGGTGTCGTAACAGGCCCGGTGCCCTCAGCCCGCAGGCTCCATGCGCCAGAAAATGATCCCGCCCGCCTGCTGACCTACGCCAACCGACCCGATCAGTTCATAGTTCTGGAGGTCGTAGACATCGACCTTCCCGGGCTCTGCGCCCTTCCCTTCCACGCTCACGAACGCGTAACGGGAGTCCGGCGTCATTGCGACGCCGTGGGTGACCGTCGTGGTCGACGGGACGATCGCATGGCTCTCACCTGACTCGGCATCGAAGAACTGAACCTGACCTGCGCCCTTGAGTGACGCGACGAGCACCGAGCCATCCTCGGAGATCCCCAGATTGTATGGGGCGCGTCCCGTCGGAAATTTCCGCAGCAGTGACCAGCTCTCCCGATCAATAACGAGGATTTCGTCCGCCTTGTTACATGCGACATAGAGCGTGCGATTATCCGGTGCCGGCTGCACCCACGTCGGCGAACAGCTCGGATCGAGCATCGCCATCTCTCCCATCGCCATCGCTCCACCAGTACGTGTCATGCCGTTCGCGCCGGTCATCACCTCTGGCGTCTCATAGTCGGTGAGTGGCGCCTCGGCTCCGGTCGACACCGTGAAGCGTCTCGACACCTCAAACGTCCGCGTATCGATCTCGACGAGCTGGTCATCCATCATGCACAGCGAGTACGCGAACAGACCGTCCGGGGCCATCCGGAGACCGTGCGGCATGGTGCATGTCGCGATCTGATCCACCTCGACCATGTCCGGCGTGTAGACGACCGAGATCGTCGAAGGGACGTGCTCACCGTGCAGGTTGAAGTTGGCGACGAACGCGTAGAGTCCGTCCGGCGTCAGGTCGAGCGTCGCCGGAAAATTGCCGAGCAGGATCGGTCTCGCCACGAGAGTATCCGGGCCGGCGTCGAACTTCCACAGCTTCCCATCTGGTACGCCGTGCGCAGTCGTCATGTAGAGGAACTGACCGTCGGGCGACACGTTCAAGCCGTGCGGTCCCTCGTTCTCCACCGCCATCTCTCCGACCGGTGTCGTCTGGTCGATCGAGACTCCGTCCGCGTCGAGCTTCACGCGATGGATGAGGTCGGCCGACTCAGCACCTACGTACACGTAGTACGTCGCGTCGGGCGACCCTGAAGAAGC
>DGOW01000072.1 GCA_002390225.1 Gemmatimonadales bacterium UBA4456
CCAGATCTTCATTCCCCAGTCCACGGCGCAATATCGCGTCATGGGTGGTAAGGACCGACTCAACTCGATCTATGCCGCCACGGCTACGCCGGAAGAGCTCGATCTGGCGTTCTCAGAGATCGACCGGATTGTGCGGCGTGAGCATCGGACCAAGGCCGGCGAGGACGCGGACTTCAACATCCGTAACTCGGCCGACCTGTTGGCGACCTTCAACGAGACGAACCAGACGTTCGCACTCCTGCTCGCCGGGATTGCCGCGATCTCTCTACTGGTCGGCGGAATCGGTATCATGAACATCATGCTCGTTTCCGTAACCGAGCGAACGCGGGAGATCGGAGTGCGAAAGGCACTGGGTGCCACGCGTCGGGCGATCATGACGCAGTTCCTGGTCGAAGCACTCTTCCTTTGTGTGCTCGGTGGCCTTATCGGTGTCGCGGCCGGGTACGGGGCCGCCGAGCTCATGACCCGTTTTGCGTCCTGGGATACGGCTGTGGCTCCAGAGGCCGTCGCCGCCGCGATCGGGTTCTCTGCCGCGGTGGGACTCTTCTTCGGCTTGTGGCCTGCTCGCCGGGCCGCTCTTCTCGATCCGATCGACGCCCTNNNCGCCCTGCGCTACGAGTAGCCAATTGGCTACAACCTGAGTAGGAGCTGGACGCTGGTGCCCTGACGGACCAGTGAGATCGGCAAGGTGCCGTTAGCCATAGAGACGCCGAAGCGCAAATCTTCGACCGACTGAACAGCGACCTGATCGATCCGGGTGATGACATCGCCGGGAATGATACCTGCCATGGAGGCCGGTGTCCCGGCGGCGACGTCCACCACGAGTACGCCACGCCCAACACCGAAGTACTGGGCAAGCTCGGGCTTCAGATCGATCACCTCCGCGCCTGCCACCCGATTACGGCCGAGCAGATAGGGTGTGAGCGGTCGAAACTCGCCCGCTCCGGTCACGTCCCGAACAGTGTTGGGAGCCTGAGGAACCCGGGTTTCGCGAAGATAGTCGAAGCCTGCCGTTTGCCGGGCTGCCTGTGCCATCGCGTCTTCGAGCTCTGACGAGCGGTCTGCGACCTGCAGTAGCGCGTCGCTGAGCTGCTTGAACTGGTAGTCCTGCGAGAAGTCCAGGCGCGTAGATGAACCAGTGCGGCGTCTGAGCTGACGTTCTCGCTGAGTGAGTAAATCCTCCAGTTCGTCGGCTACACGGTTCACTTCCGACATCTCGAGTCGCAGCGAGTCGTGGGACTCACCCCGGAACACGAAGAACTCGAACGGAGCCCGCACTGCGCGGGTTCTCACTACGGCCTCGCCCGAGCCGTCAGCGATCACGGTGACCTCATTACCCCGACCCGCCATCACGCGTCGGAGCCGAATGTCGCCACTCCGTTCGGACACCAGTTCAACCCGAAGTGAATCCATGGCACGGACCCAGGTCTCGACCATGGAGTCCGCTTCGATGGAGAGCCGGAGGGTGCTGCGGGCCAGGAATGTATCGGGGCGGTCAGCTGCCTCCATGAGGCGTTCAACTCGTCGGCCGTCGCGCAGAAACTTAATGACGACGTCGGCACCCGGCTCGAGATGCAGTCGGGCGGAGAGCTCGGCCAGCTCCTGCGGCTCGTCCAGTTCGTTGATGGCGAGGATCTGGTCCCCGGGACGAATGCCGGCGCGCTGAGCAGGACTGCCCGGGCTGACGTCCGCAATGATGATCTCCTGGATACGGCCACGTGGATCAGTCAGGACGTTGAACGAAATGCCGATCCAGCCCCGCTGGGCCTCTCCCGCTTGCTCAACCGGAACCACTTGCGAGGATTGCGCGTCCGTGTCGGCTGGGAGGATCAGAAGGAGTAGTCCGAGAGCGAGTGCTCCGCCGATCGCGATCATGGGCATCTTCATCATCGAGCTCAGAACCAGTTGTCCTGGCCGGATGAGACCATTCGAAGCGCGGCATCACGCTCCGCCATCGCAGAGGCCAGAAAGCCGTTCAGGAATGGATCACCCGGCGCTTGCCGCACCGCGGCCTGGCTTACCCGGACGAGATGCTCGAGGGCTGCGAAGCGGTTGATTGGATCCACATCAATCCCTCCGTCGGCGGCGAGAAGCTGACGGTATTCGGTGACTGCAGACACGTACTGCTGTTCAGCCATTCTGACCGCCGACGCGGCGTCTTCGACCGATACGACCTGTCTTGCGATCGAGCCGGTGTCCTCCGGCATGCCTGGCTGTGCCATCGCGACGCCGGTACCCGCTCCACTCAGGAAAAGCAGGACGGCTGCAGCTGCCTTCATCCATCCTGGCGTCTGGGCAAGGCCGAGACGCGCGAAGTTACCTGGATCGTTGATCAGCCCTTCGGACCGGAGTCTGGCTTCCAGAACGCGCCAGTCGCCCTTCGGCGGAAGGAGTTCGGGCAGGGCCCCGAGTGCGATCACCTGCTCGCGGAGCGTCTCCAGCTCGGCTGCGCAGCGATCACACGTAGCAAGATGCGCCGCCTCTTCTGCTGTCGAGACTTCGTCGACGAGAGCGGCGAGTCGTTCGTGGGTCAGATGCTCCATGCTTCAGCTCCGGGTTCCTGCAGGACGCCGTCAAGATCCGCAAGCAATACGCGCATCTTGGAGCGGGCCTTGAATAGCTGTGACTTGGATGTGCCTGAGGTCACCCCGAGCACATCTCCGATTTCTTCGTGTGTGTAGCCCTCCACATCGTGGAGGATGAGCACGCGGCGCATTCCCTCAGGGAGTCCGTCGAGTGCCCGTTCCAGCCGCTTCTGCAGAAGTGAGTCCCGGTGTGCCGGCGCGATCGCAACATCGACCGGGCTTGGGCCCTCGCGCTTGCGGCGCGTTTCGGTCTTGCGGAGTGCCTGCAGCGCCGCATTCACTGCGATGCGATGTAGCCACGTCGAGAATCGGGAGTCACCACGGAAGGTGGGCAGGGCGCGAATAGCCCGGATCCATGCTTCCTGCGCGTAGTCCTGCGCCAGGTCCTCGTCCCCCGCGATCCGCCGAACAACGGCATACACCCGAGGGGCATGCCGCTCGTACAACAGGCGAATCGCGCGAGCGTCTCCGTCCGCCGCAAGGCGGATCAGGGCGCGTTCGGTGGGTTGGCTGGATTCCATATTCATTTCGCTTACTTCGACGCACCAGAGCTCCTGCAGGGTTGCCCCTGAACTACGACTGTCGACCAGAAGCTCTGGCCGGTTGTGCGGCCGTGACATAGCCTCCGTTCCGTACACGGCGGGCCGCCGCCCGGATCCTGTGAGAATTCCACGCTCGGGCCAGACTTCGCGCCCGGCTGCACTCTTCCTGACGTCTATGATTCGCTTCGAGCGGCTGACCAAGCGCTACGGACCCCTGACGGCCGTATCCGATCTTAGCCTCGAGGTACATGCCGGAGAGGTCTACGCCCTGCTGGGGCCCAACGGGGCTGGAAAAACCACGGCGCTCCGTTGCCTGGCCTCACTGCTGACCCCTACCACCGGCACGACGTGGGTGGACGGGATCTGTACCCAGGAAGCCCCGATAGGCGTTCGCCGCAGGCTCGCCTTCCTTGCGGCGTCGATGGGGCTGTACGAGCGGCTCAGCGGTACCGAGCTGATTACCTACTTCGGGCAGCTGCACGGCCTCGACGGCCCACGCCTCAACGAACGGGTCGAGGCGATGATCGATCTCCTCGGAATCGAGGACTTTCGGGACCGGCTCTGTGGTCGCCTCTCTACCGGGCAGCGGCAGCGGATCTCGCTCGCTCGGGCTCTCGTACATGATCCGCCCGCCCTGATCCTCGATGAGCCCACGATCGGGCTCGACGTCCTGAGTGGTCAGACAATCTACGAGTTCATCGATCGCGAGCGCGCTCGAGGCAAGGCCATTCTCTTCTCCACTCATCAGATGGACGAGGTGGACCTGCTCGCAGACCGCGTTGGCGTCCTGCGAGGCGGGGAACTCGTTGCCGAGGGCTCACCGGCGAGTGTCGTTGCAGACACAGGTGAGGCGAACCTCGCGCGCGCGTTTCTGTCTCTCATCAGGGAACCGGCCGGGGAGGTGCGATGAGCGCCTGGCGGGTCGTCTTTCAGAAAGAGCTGCGCGAGACCCTGCGCGATCGCCGTACGCTTCTCGTGATGATCGTCGTGCCGGTGCTTCTGTATCCGGTGCTGCTCATCACCATGGAACAGCTCCTCATATTCGGCATGCGGAACCTGGAGGCCGAGGCATCACCCGTGGCCGTGATCGGGTTCGAGGCGTCCGGGCTCGAAGAGATCGTCGACCGCTCGGAGACTCTGAGACGTGTTCCGATCGGGGACGACCCCGAAGAGGCCTTGCGGTCGGACTCGGTGACCGCGGTGCTGATCGTGGGTGCAGGGGTGGAGGCGTCTGGGAGTCGTTCCATGACGCTTATGTACGACGCCGCCTCCGATGCGTCGAATCGGGGGCGAGGCGAATTGTCTCAGGCAGTCACCGAATGGCAGGACGTGCTACTTGCTGATCGGCTGGACGCAGAAGGACTTCCGCGTTCATTCGCGATTCCGGTGCAGGTCGCCGACTCTTCGATTGCCCGGCCGGAAGAGGTGGGCGGCTACACGATGGGGCGTATCCTCCCACTCCTCCTCGTGATCATGACGTTGTTGGGCGCCTTTTATCCGGCGATCGACCTCGCTGCTGGGGAAAAGGAACGGGGAACGCTGGAGACGTTGCTCACTGCCCCTGTGCCCGCACGCGACATCGTCATTGGCAAGTTCCTGACCGTCGCACTCATCGGCGTCATCGCAGCCGCACTTAATCTGGCCAGCATGCTGCTCACGTTTCAGACCGGGATCCTTCAAGTCACGGCTCTGATCGGGCTCGAGGTCTCGATCTCTCCCATGGCGATCGTCGTGATCTTCCTCGGGCTCATCCCACTGGCCGTGCTCTTCGGCGCGCTCTTTCTCGGGATCGCCGTCGCGTCGTCGTCGTTCAAGGAAGCTCAGAACGCGCTGACGCCGGTGTACATGCTCGTCATCATCCCAGCCATGCTTCCCGTCTTCCCGGGGATCGATTTTGGTCCGTTGATGGCGATCCTGCCGGTGGCTGGTGTCTCGTTCCTCTTTCGGGACTTAATGACCGGTGGTGTCGATGTGGCGCTGGGTGCGCTGGTCCTCGTCACGACGACGGTATACGCGCTCGCCGCGCTTGCATTTGCGGCCCGTGCGTTCGGCAGTGAACAGACGCTCTTCGGAGGGGGGTCGGAGGCCTCGGAGGTGCCAAGAGAATCGCTTCGCGACCGCATGCGCGAGCGCCGGGGGAGAGGCGGTGTCCCTACGCCCGGAGCTGCGGTGCTCTTCATTGCGCTCGCAGCAGTTTTCTTCTTCTGGGGCGGCATCCCGCTTCAGATCCTGTTTCGCGAGCGTGGATTACTTGCCGCCGAATGGCTGCTGCTCTTCGTGCCAGCTGTCGCCTTCGTGTTTCTGGGTGGCTTCGATCCGATACGGACTCTCTCGCTCCGTCGTCCGACCGCCCTGCAAACGGCCGCTTCCGTCCTCGTCATCCTCGGTGCCGTGCCCCTAGTCTGGGTGGTCGGGTGGCTACAGACATTCATCTTGCCGGTCCCGTGGGAACTGCTCGAGGGCCTGGAACAACTTGTGACGGCGGAGACCGCAACGCGGCTTCTCTGGCTACTGTTGCTGCTTGCGGTCACCCCGGCGATCTGTGAGGAGGTCGTGTTTCGTGGCGTCCTCCTCGGTGGCACCCGGGATCTCGAGCCCTGGCGGATCATCGTGCTGAACGGACTCGTGTTCGGTGCCTTCCACCTCTCGTTCGAAACCGTCATCCGATTCCTTCCGACGGCAATACTCGGCATGGTCATCGCGTGGGCGGTGTGGCGTACAGGCTCGATCTGGGTAGGGGTGCTGATGCACTTCCTCAACAACGGGACGATCGTGGTCCTCGCCTCGACCCCCGCGCTCCAGGAGTTGTTCTCAGACCCGGAAGCACCCCCCCCCCTCTGGCTCGTTCCGGTCGGTATGGTGATCTTCGCGGCCGGAGTTCGACTGTTGCGAAGCGTGACGACTCCACCGGTTACCGGGCTCGAGGCACCGGGACCGACTTCACTCCCTCCAGAGACATCATGAGCAATCAGGATCACATGCGCGGCGCTACCCATCTCGAATGCACCGGAACCGGCGAGGTTGTGGAGAGCGAACAGCTCATCGGTCTGTCTGCAGCCGGGAAGCCGCTCTTCGCCCGCTACGATCTCGAGGCAATTCGTGACGACTTCCAGATGTCGGACGTCGCGTGCCGAGATGCCGATCTATGGCGGTATGCCGAGGTCTTGCCTGTGCGCGATCCTGCAGCCCGGATCGCGCTTGGAGAGGGATGGACGCCACTACTGGAATCGACGCGCACTGCCGATCGCCTGGGCGTAGGCCGCGTCTGGATCAAGGATGAGGGACAGAACCCGACCGGGAGCTTCAAGGCACGGGGCCTGGGTCTGGCGGTTTCGCGCGCGCTCGAGCTCGGTGCTACGGCGCTTGCGCTGCCCTCCGCCGGAAACGCAGGTAGTGCAGCCGCGGCCTACGGTGCGGCCGCAGGCCTGCCGGTGCATGTGGTGGTGCCCACCGATACGCCCGCTCCAATCCTCGAGGAGATGCAGGCACTCGGGGCGCATGTGCAGCTGCTGGACGGCCTGATCAGCGATTGCGGCAAGGTGGTGAAGAAGGGTGTGCAGGAGCACGGCTGGTGGGACCTGTCCACACTGAAAGAGCCTTATCGGGTCGAGGGCAAGAAGACCATGGGGTACGAACTCGTCGAGCAACTCGGTGGCCGTCTGCCGGACTCGATCATCTATCCGACCGGAGGAGGCACCGGCCTCATCGGGATGTGGAAGGCTTTCGACGAGATGGAGGCTCTGGGATGGATTGGTTCTGCCCGCCCGAAAATGTTCACCGTTCAGGCCTCGGGCTGCGCACCGATGGTTCGTGCCTGGGAGCGGGGTGAAGAGCATGCCGAAATGTGGCAAGGCGCCGAGACGTATGCCTCCGGACTCCGTGTTCCGGGCGCTGTCGGTGACTTCCTGATTTTGCGCGCGATACGCGAATCCGGTGGCGGTGCGGTTGCGGTGCCGGATCATCTGATGGCCGACTGGGTCGCCAAGCTAGGAATAGATACCGGGATCTTTGCAGCTCCCGAGGGAGGTGCCACTGCGGCCGCCGTTCCCATGCTCATGGAGAAGGGGCTTATCTCACCCGATGATGAGGTGGTCCTGTTCAACACGGGCAGCGGGCTCAAGTATGTTGGCATGACCCCTGTCGACTGACCTCGACCCACATGCTCGCACTCTTCTGGTTCGTCTTTGGCGCCGGCTTGGCGACCCTGGCCATTACAGCGGGGGTCAGTCTGCGATCGCGGAGCGTCGAGGTGATCGGTCGGGGACGACCGTTAATCGACGATGTCGCGATCGATCAGATCATTGAGCAGGGAGAAATCTGGATCGACGCGGATGAACCGCTCGATATCGACGACATCGACGATGAAGAGGAGCGCTTCTGGTCCGAGAGCTGGGATGAGCCCCAGGGCGATTGGTGACGCCCCGCAGGCTAGTGGGTGAAGCGGTAGTAGAGTTCGGGGAGAGGCACGAGCCGTTGGTTCATCGGCAGGTCGTCCTCGGGGTCCGAGCGCTTCACCCAAAGTCCTCGGTTGACGTTCATGATCAGGCCGGTGGAGTGATCGTTGGCCATCGCCCAGTCGACTCCGAGCGGAGCACGAAGAACCAGCGCCAGGCCGGTTCGTTCGCCTTCACCAGTCGGTCGGGCGGCGGCAAGCCACAGCCCGGCGCCGACAACGGGTTTGAGCGCCGATGCGCCGAAATACTGTCGCACCGTCGTCGACAGACTGAGGTCCCGAAACGACCAGGTGCCTACGCCGATGTCGAGGCTTCTTGCGTCGCGAAAAAACTCGACGCTCAGCGCCACCGTGCTGACACCGCCGAACGAAACCCCGAACCGTATTCCGTCTCCGTCAGTGGGCCCTTGGGCCACGAGTGGGCTCGAGAGCATCGCGAGAAGCAGGAGGAGTATGGCTGCGTTTCGGGTCAAGACGTTCTGCCGGCTGGGGCGCTCAAGGCCGTCGATGCGCGTTGCGTCACGGGCCCGTTTGATGACCGCCGGATTATAGGACCGCCCGCTCGACGGGTCTACGGACGTACGTCGCTGATCGCTATCCTGCTTCTGTTCCTGCTCACGGCGTGTCAGCCTCCCGACCAGCCCTCTAGCTTGGACCTGGCCGTTCCGGGGGCCCTGCTGGAGTGGCTTGAGCCCGATTCAGTGCGGAGGGTCGATCTCCACCCGGGGGTCGCATATCGCTACCTGTGGTCCGCAAAGGGGCCCTGGGCGGTGCACATCGTTCAGGCGTCGATCGCCGGCCGCTGTGATCTGGGTTTCGAGGTGCTCCGAGCGGAAGACAGGGAGGACGGAGGAGGAGGCCTTGAGACCGTCTCGGGGATGGTCTCGCGAGCCCAGCCTGCGGTCCTGGCGGTGATTAACGCCGACTTTTTCACGCAAGAGGGGACCACAGTGGGTGCTGAGGTCACAGACGGTGTCGTTCGAGCGGTCGCAGACCGACCCACGTTCGCCTGGAGGCCGGGCAGCGAGCCATGGATGGGTGTGGCCACCGGCAGCGCCAATGTACTTCACGTCGGCTGGTCGGTCGCGAGGGATGGTGGGGATGCCGTGACAGAGGCGGTCGGTGGCTTCCCTGACCTGATCGACGATGGTCAGCGCGTTGGTGACCTCGAGGTCGGGGCACGAGCATCGTTCGCGGCGGCCCGTCACCCCCGGTCGGCGATCGGATATGACAGTAGCCGAGGCCAGATCTGGATCGTTCTGGTAGACGGTCGTCAGTCGCCGCATTCGGTGGGCATGACTCTTCCCGAGGTCGCGAGGCTGTTCGAATCCGTCGGTGCCGACGAGGCGATCAACCTCGACGGGGGTGGTTCGAGCGCGCTCGTGCTTGGTGGGGGCGCGCCGGTGAATCGGCCCTCAGACCCCACAGGTGAGCGCGCCGTGGTGAATGCGCTAGCCCTGATGAAGAGTTCGGAGTGGTGCACTGGCCCCTGAGCCGGACCAGCGTTTCAGATTATTGAGTCGTCGGGGTTTCCGCGTGGTGGGTCAGCGGTGCATGCGGGTCACCGATTGGCCCAGCTGACCCCCATCCCGAAGCGCAGTGTCCGGCTCGGTCCCGGTTCGAAGAAACGGCTGCCAAAAGCGTTCGGTACCACCGAAGCGTTGTAGTCCTTGTTGCCGAGGTTTTGAATCGAGACGAAGGGCGACAGGAAGAAGCGTCCGACGTCGATGTCTTCGGAGCCGACGCGGAGATCGGTGATGAAGTACGACGGCGACTGGGCCGAGTTCGCATCGTTGACGGTCAACTCGTCCTGGTAGAGGCCTCGCAGCTCGATGTAGCCGGCACGATGTTCCCATGTGAGGAGACCGTCGAACCGACGTGGGGCCAGACCAGCAATCTTGTTTCCAGAGTAATCGTCGTTGTCGTCCGTGACGTACGCGTCATACTCCCCGTTCACGTCGGTGTAGGCGAGACGGAAGCCCACCCCTCCGCCGAGGCTCGCGTCCGCCGAGAGCTCGAAACCCGAGTGGTGCGACTCGGCAGAATTGCGGAAATAGGTGCGCCCGGGATCGCTGGCTACCTCGAACGGCACCAGGCCGTCCGTGGTGTTGGTGCGAAACACCGAGAGCTCGAGGCCGAGCCGCTTCGCTAGAACTGTGCGGGCCCCACCCTCGATGGTGGTGCCTTTTTGCGGGTTGAGGTCGGGGTTGAACCCTCCCGCGGTTGTTGGACGGTTCGCGAGCTCCGTTGTCGTTGGCGTCTCGAACGATCGGCCGACGGATCCGAAGATCTCGGCGTTTGCCGCCACACGCACCACCAGGCCCAGCGACGGACTGAATGCGGACATCGTTCGCTCACCGGAGTCGTCCGGGTTACCGCCGACGAGAAAGTTGTCCGTCGCGCTGAAGTTGATGTTGTCGTAGCGGAGGCCGGTCAGGATCGACACACGATCCGCAGCGTCGAGGCGACCCTGCACAAAGATACCGGCGGTGCCGACGTCCTCGAGCTGGTCGAGAATTCGGTCGCCCGGTTCACCGCCGTTATTCTTGAAGTTGAGGCGTTTGTCTCCCTGGATCTCGGCCTCGAAGCCAGCACCCCAGCCGAAGGTGGCGCCGTCGCTGATCGGGATGGAGCCCTGAAAGAGCGTGCGAATACCGCCAGCGTTGCGCGTGAGGTCGATAACTCTGCCGGGAATCGGATTGAACAGCTCGCGACGAATGCCCCAGAGGGCGAATTCACCGTTCAGCGAGCCGACCGGACCGATCCATGATGCTCCGACCTGACCCTGCCGGACGTCCTTGATTGCGCCGCTGCGGACGTTGAAGCCCCACGCCGCGCGGTTGCCTTCATCCAGGACTGCCTGGGGCAGGGAGCCTGGGTTCTCCGCGTCGAGTTCCATACCGTTGCCGACAATTCTCAGTAGGCCGTCGGCCAGCGGTAGCGTGAGTGTACCGTTCACAACGGTCCGTGTCGCCGCCCCATAAGCTGACCCGTCGTCCGTTTCCGGATTGCGTCGGTATCCGTCGAAGTCTGTGGTGTAGAATCCTACCCGGTATCCCGCCTCTCCAGCGGTACCTGACGCGACGCCCTGAAGGGTCCACATGGAGTGCGAGACTTCTTCGCCGCCGGTCGTTCCTGTCGAATTGCCCAGTGAACCACCGGCCCAACGCATCGAGACACGGGCCGGCTCTTCCACTGGATTGGTCGTGCGGAAATGGAGCACACCGCCTGCGGCGTTGCCGTAGAGCGACGCATTGGGGCCACGAAGCACCTCCACGCGACCCAGTCCAGACAAGTCCAGATGATCGAGTGTGGCCTGGCCGTCCGGGAGAGTCGCCGGGATTCCATCGACCAGAACACGGATACCACGCACCCCGAACTGCGCCCGGGGTCCGAACCCGCGGATCGCGATCCGTTCACCCACCGCGAAGTTGAAACGGTTGTGGATCTGAACGCCGGGCACGGCCCGAACGGCGTCTTCGATGAAGGTCGAGGCAGTCGCCCGCGTCAGCTGCGTTCCGGTGATGACAGACACCGGGTACGGTGCCCGGGTGCCAATCGAGCTAGGCAGGACGCGGACCAGGATCGGTTCGAGTACCACGGCCGAATCGGGATCAGGATCCTGAGCGAAGAGGGACGTGGTGATCACGGCCGTCAGGGCAACGCTCGTCAACGAGGAGGACAGCCACTTTGAACGAGTCACGGGAGCTCCAGAGATGCTGCGGCGCATGGACAGGGGATCCTGAAGGCCGCGGACCAAGACAACATAAAGCCGTACCGCTAGGTTGCCGATATGTGCCCAGTGACAACGATATCCACGCCTGCCGAGATGCTTCGCGCGCGACGCTCGTCGGTCTTCGACACGCTCGGCGATGGGGTCATGGTGCTCCCGGCCGCACCCATCCAACATGCGTCGCGCGACACCGAACGGCCGTACGCACCGGATCGCGAGCTCTTCTACCTGAC
>DGOW01000097.1 GCA_002390225.1 Gemmatimonadales bacterium UBA4456
TGTCGGGAAGTCGAGCTCGGTACAGATGACTCGATTCCTACCGTTGGGCCGAACCGACTCCGTAACGGCTGCGAGGGCGGAGGACGTCGACGGGAGCAGGGCCAACTCGCGGGGGGTTGTCCCGAGGAAGACTGAAACGCGCCCTCGAAGGTCCTCTACGCGACTGAGCCAGTGTTGGTACCAGGCGGCCGCTCCCATGTCATGCCAACGTTCCACGAACTCCCCGAGGTACATCTCCGAGCGCCGCGAGAGTGCTCCGAGAGAGCATGAATTCAGATAGGTCTTCCGAGCGAGAATGGGGAACTCGTCTCGGAGTGCGTCGAAGTCCGGCAACGGTGGTCTCCTTCGTGATAGCTACGACTACGGTACGTTGGGTGTACGGCATCCGACTACTCCGTGAATGCGAGAGCGTTTCACCTACATGACCCCTCTGCTTCTGGCGCTGCCCTGGATCGCACTGCCCGTCCTGGTTCTGCTCGCCGTGCGGTTCCCTCGTGAACTTCCTGCGGGGAAGCCGTTGCGAACCCCGTCGGTGTCCATTGTGGTGCCCGCGCGGAATGAGGCGATCAACATTGTGGCATGTCTGGAGTCGCTCGTGGCCTCGGACTATCCCGACTTCGAAGTGATCGTTGTCGATGATCGGAGCGACGACGCGACAGGAGCACTGGCTCGATCGGTGGGACAGGGCCGGGCTGAGCGCCTCGTGGTCATGGACGGTGACGAACTCCCAGAGGGCTGGCTGGGGAAGCCGTGGGCGTGCGCGCAGGGAGCTCGAATCGCAGACGGCGACCTCCTGCTGTTCACCGACGCCGACACCACACACGGACCGGAGTTGTTGAAGAGAGCCGTCGCAGGCTTGCATGAAGACGGCGCCGGTCTGTTGACCGTAGTCGGGTGTCAGCTCCTGGGGAGCTTCTGGGAACGACTGGTCCAGCCGCACATCTTCATGCTGATGCTCATCCGGTTTCCCGACTTCGAGCGTACCGCCGCGAACGATCGGTGGCGGGACGCCATCGCGAACGGGCAGTTCCTTCTTTTTACCCGTGACGTCTACCAGGGGATTGGCAAACACGAGGCGGTTCGCGATGAGGTCGTCGAGGACCTGGCGCTCGCACAGCATGTGAAGCGAGCCGGCTTCGCGTTGAGGATCCGGAGCGCTGAGAACGACCTGTCGACGCGGATGTATCGGTCGCTGGCGGACCTGGTCGCCGGTTGGTCCAAGAACATCGTGACAGGGGGCTTGCAGAGTTTCCCACGCTGGATGCGGCCCGCTGTAGCACCGGTGTCTCTCCTATCGGGGGTCACGCTCTGGCTGCTGGCCCCTGCGGTGCTGGTTCTTGCAGGAGTCCAGTGGCTTACAGGAGCGGATGGCTGGCTGGGGCCAGATTGGAATCTCTGGGCCCTGTGCGCCTATGCGGCGAGTACGGCGCTGTGGGTGTGGTTCTACCGGCGTATGCGCGTCTCGGCTCTGTATGGCCCGCTGTATCCACTCGCCGCGCTGGTGGGCTCGTGGATCTTCATCCGATCCTGGGTTCGCGGCTCCAATGTCGAGTGGAAGGGCCGCTCGTATCGCCTTCCACCCGTCTCTGAACGGGCGTGAACGAGCCGTCTCCCGCGCAGCTCACGGAAGCGCTCCGACAGGAGGCCGAACTGCTGGGGTTCACGCTGTTTGGGGTGGTACGCCCTCAGCCATCGGAGCACATGGCCTTCTACGACGCGTGGCTGGAGAGGGACTATCACGGGGAGATGGCGTACCTGGCGCGCGACGACGCTCGAGAACGCAGGTCTGATCCGTTGGCCTCGTTCCCACCGGCTCAGTCGATTGTCGTGGTCGGGCACGAGTACGGGAATCAGCGGCAGGAGTCGCTCCATGACGGCCCGTCCGACCGCCAATCGGACAACGCCGTGATCGCTCGTTACGCACGGGGGAACGACTACCACAGCGTGATCCCGGAGCTACTGGAGCGGCTACTGGCGTGGCTCGATGGGGAGACCGGAGAGGATGTGCGGGGCAGGGTGCTGGTCGATACCGCGCCCGTTCTTGAGCGGGAGCTTGCCCGGCGTGCTGGTGTGGGGTGGTTTGGCCGTAACACGATGCTCATCCATCCCGAGCGCGGGTCCTACTTCTTGCTCGGGTTGCTCATGGTCGACCTGGAGTTGGGGCCGTCGGAGCCGTTCTCGCGTGAGCACTGCGGCACGTGCCGAGCGTGCGTGGACGCGTGTCCCACCGGCGCACTTCTGGGCCGCGACGAAGTCGGCGCCCCCGTAATCGATGCTCGCCGGTGTATTTCATACCTGACCATCGAGCTGAAAGGCCCCATTCCACTGGAACATCGTGCTGCGATGGGGAACCGCGTGTTCGGCTGTGACATCTGTCAGGAGGTGTGTCCCTGGAACGAGCGCTTCTCTCGCGGAGGCGACCCGACGTACGCGCCGGGCGCACCGGCCGAATCTCTGATCGACTTCGCTGCACGCCTGCTGGACATGTCCGAAAAGGGATATCAGAGGGCCTATGCGCAGTCGCCCCTGGCACGGCCTCGACGAAAAGGCATGCTGAGAAATCTGCTCGTGGGAATCGGGAATGCTCTCCGGGCGGACGCGTGCGATTCAGAGACTGAGCGTGAGGCGCTCACTGTGCTGCGGACGGCGCTCAGTGACGCACAACCTCTGGTTCGTGGGCATGCGGCCTGGGCGCTGGGGCAGATGGCTACAGCCTCGGCGTCGACAGCCCTTCTTCGCGCTCGTCAGTCGGTCGAATCCGACCCCTACGTCCTGGAAGAGATCGACGGGGCCCTGCGGGCTGACTGAAGGCCAGTGGGCTTTGAGCACCCGGATCCAATCTACTGTTGAGGGTGCGCCTGTCTGTCATCGAGGAACCAGCCGAAGCTTTGCGCGATGATCTCGGAGGTCAGCTCATGCCGGCCGACGAATTCGCGATAGGTGACGTCATATCCGTCCATCTCGAACATCGGGACGATGGCCGAACGACTCAGAGCGACCGGAAGTACACCATCCTCGGACCCGTGCGATACGAAGACCCTGGGCCGACCCACAATCGGAGTTTCGGGGTTTGAAAAGCCTGGTGACCATGCCATGAGATGCGTAAACAGGTCGCCGTTGGACGGCCCGAGCGAGAGCGTGTAGGACGCACCGTCCGAGAACCCCGCTAACCCGATACGTGTGGAGTCGATCGAGCACCGCTCGAAGCTGAAGCGAAGCACCGCGTCAATGAACGCGACGTCGGGGCCGAAGGACCCGTGTACACGATCCCAGGTGTGGCCTCGGGAGTCCGGAGCCGCGA